>CAJUKN010000004.1 GCA_910587485.1 uncultured Lachnospira sp. | reverse complement strand
TAGGTTATGGTCAGAGTACGGCAGTTACAACAAGTGGGGATTTATATTGTTGGGGCTATGATTATTGTGGACAAACAGGAGACTACAGAAGTCCAGCTAAGGTATTAAGCGATGTAGAAACTTTTTTATTAAATGGTAGTCATAATGCAGCAATTACAACAGATGGCGATTTATATTGTTGGGGAAATAATTATTATGGACAAGTAGGAAATGGAACAAGAGAAGACCAACTTACACCTGTAAAGATTTTTGGGAAAAGTAATACATTTAAAGTATTTAACAAATACCTATACCGTGCCAATCATTTAACAGATACTTCAATACCATCACAAATGACATATATAAAAAATACTCCAAGTGAAATTATGGTAAGGGAATTACAAAAAAATGGAGGCGCTAATTTAATAACTGCATGGAACATATTAACAAAAACTTGTGATGCCGCATTAGACCCAAGTAAACTTGTTGATTATATGTTTGAAGAAAAAGACATTTACAATGCAATTATACTAAATATATTGGAGAGTGCTTCTAAATATGATGTTATTGATACAATAAATGCAGATATTCTTAAAGATACAAATGAGTTATTACAGTTAATAAAATCAAATTTAAAGTTGGAATATTCATTAGAAATTTATGAAAACACAAAAAATTCAACATTTACTAAAGATATGCGCTTAAGAACAATGGAATTGGCAGGGGAATACTTTGATAAGAAGAAAGTGCCAAAAGCAGTAGGCTGGTTAAATAAATTTGAAAATGTTATGGATTACTTAGATACTGTTGAAGGTTTTGTCGAGGAAGTTGTTTCATATGTCAATATTAGAAGTTTGAATGATTCTATAAAAACTGTATTAAAGGAAATGAAAAATAATTGTCCATCAAATAATAAAGCATTTTCAGATGCTCTTTCAGAATGTATGAACATAATAGAAGCCTCTGATAATGAATTTGCAGAACAAATGATTAATGGTGCTTTTGAGGCTGTTGGAAAAGAAGTGGTTAAATCATGTATTTCAAAATATTGGGATGAGTGTATTATGTCAGAATTACAAATTAAATATCCAAATGCAGCTATTATTATAGTAGCTTATAAAGCCTCAAAATATTTGACAAATATTGTGTTTAATACAGATGAAACTGCTGAGAAATATTATAAAATGATTGCCGCAACACAAGTGAATGAAGTAACCCGTAAAACATATGAATCTTTAGAGAAAAAATATTTGAAAAATCAAACAGTTGATAATGCAAAGGCATATTTAAGTTCAATAGATATTCTTTCTAATGCTGTTATTTATGATTGTGGTTGTGCATATGAATATGTAGATTGTGTGGATTCGGCTGCTATTAATAAAATATGTAATTTTTTTAATTGTGGTTCAGATTATGGTTCAGTAAAATTAGCTATTGACCGTTTTGAAAGTGGTATGTATTCAGAGCATGAAAGAATTTTGACAAGTTGGGTGAATTATTTGCCAGAAGATTTCCCAGAAGAATATGATAAATATAAAAAAATATTAGATGAGAGTCTACAAAGAGTAAAAGAATATAAAGTACATTGTCCAGTTGATGTTTATGTCTATGATTCCAAAAATACATTAGTTGCTTCTGTAATTAATAACATTCCTAGCACTTCAGGAATTTCAGTGGTTGTTGAAAATGACGAAAAAACATTTTACTTGCCAGAGGGGGAAGAATATTCATTTACTTATATTGGCAATGACACTGGTGTAATGGATATTGAAATTTTAGAACGTGATACAAACGATACCATATTAAGAAATACCACTTTTAATAATATTGTACTTTCAAAAGGAGAAACATATAACTCTGATGAAAATGGTAAGTTTATGGAATCTGCACAATATGCGATAGTAAGCAGTAACAATGAAAAGAAAGAAGCAGATTTTGATTCTTATACAAAAGATAAAAAACCAACACATACTATTTCTATTGAACAAGGAACAATTTTTAGTAATGGTGTACCTAGTTATACATTAGATGCATGTGAAAATGAAATGTTAGATATATCAGCTTATATACCAATTGGTTATGAATTGGATACTTGGAAAGTGCTATCTGGAAATATACAAATTAAAGATATAAACAATGTCAACACAAAAATTATAGTTGGAAATCAAAATGCAACAATAAAGGCTGTTTTAAAGAAAGTTCGTTTTAAATATGGTGATGTTAATTCAGATGGGGAAGTCAATATACAAGATGGAGTTATTTTAAAGAAATATCTTGCAGATATAAAAGGATTAAATATTAACATGGATGCTAGTGATGTTAATGGTGATGGTCGTGTAAATATTAGTGATGCAGTAATATTAATGAAACATCTTGCGGGTATGTCTGTGAATTTAGGAAAAGCAGTGAATAAATAGTTTTTTACTCAATATTTAATTAATAGTTTTAATCAGAAAAAAAGAGTATATCAGGAGTTTCTAAAAGTAATTTTAATGATATACTCTTTTTTGTATATAACATTTATTGTATTTTATTATTTGTATTATTATCTAATGATTCAATGAGATAGTGTACATTATCATTTTTAAATTATTTGCAGTTTTTTATTGACGAATAAACATAAATTAATTATAATAAAAATATAATATTAGAAAGAAAGTGAGTGATGTTATGGGTTTACCACAAGCTATAACAGAGTATACAATTGAAGATATTTATGCTTTGCCTGATGGACAGAGAGCAGAATTAATTGATGGACAGATGTATATGATGGCAGCACCAAGCAGAACACATCAGCGAATTTGTCTTGCTTTATTAAGGAAAATTGCAGATTATATTGATGAAAAAGGAGGTTTATGTGAGGTTGATATAGCTCCGTTTGCAGTCTTTTTAAATGCAGATGACAAAACGTATGTAGAACCCGATATTTCGGTTATATGTGATAAAAGCAAATTGAATGATAAAGGCTGCAATGGCGCTCCTGATTGGATTATAGAAATTGTTTCAACAGGAAGCAGGCAGATGGATTATTACAGAAAACTTTTCAAATATCATATGACAGGCGTGCGTGAATACTGGATTGTAGATGAACAAAAAGATTGCATTACTGTATATAATTTTGAAAATGAAGATATAAAAGATTATTCTTTTTCAGATACTGTTAAGGCAGGAATATATAATGATTTAGAGATTGATTTTTCTAAGATAAATATAGAGTAATTATAATGAGTTATGGTTCTATGGTTATTATAAAAAATGCAAGAGGCTTTTTGAAATTGTTTAACCTCATTAAGGAAGTCCCTCACTTCAATGTTGCAGAGGCATAAGTGGCGGGTGGGGATTTGCTTATTTTAGTGGGAGTACAAGCTCCCACTGAAAAATAAAATATGGAGATGTTATTATACAAAAAAATTGTTATATATTCTTACAAAATTTCAAGCTGTTCATTATTTTTAAAAATCAATCACAGCATGGAGGTTCAATATGGATTTTACAACACAATATAAAGATATAATATATGATAAAATGTCCACATTAAGCAAGTGGGACAAACGAAAAGTTGCTATGTTTGGCATGGAGCGTCTATATAAATCCTATTGTCAATTTGCAGATAAGAAAATCTGGAATAGAAAACAAGAATATCGGATATTACTTGACAAATGTTGGGATGCAATATTAAAAGAACAACTGCTTGATGAATCCGTTTGGGAATACCATGAAACATTTAAACCAGAAAATGAAGCAATACAAAAAACGATACCATATGCAGAAAAATATAATGAATACAATTTTAGCTATGCAAATATTTTTGCAGGACATGTTGAAGAAATGCTTACTTGTCTAATTGATGATGATAATAATGAAGAGGCTTTCTTGCTGCTTTATATTGATTGTTTTATTATAGATTATTTGTGTGATGTGCATGAAAAGCAGCAAAATTTAATTTATACAACAGAGCAAAGAGAGGAATTATATCAGTCTGATTTGGTTAAAATGGAAATAAAAAGTCAATTTGATGATATAGATAATGTATCTGGTGTCATTGATTATTCGTCTGTTTTTGAAAGAATAGCACAAAGTCCTGCTGCATTAGGGCAGCACGCAGTATTCGATTTATTTTCAAAAACCACATAACTTGCAGACTATGTTGATAGTTCTTTGTTTTGTAAGTCATTTAGCTTATTTATTTGAATGTAATATTTTATAGTACCATTTATTTCTCTTTTTTATTTCTTTATAAAATTCACCACAAGTAACTTTAAATTGAACATGACCATATTGTTTTTGAAAAATAGTTATTTTGTCATTGTACATGTTTCTTATAAATTCACGTAATTGCTTTGAATTTTCTGCTTTTACTTCTTGATTAAGAATGTAAATTTTTAATGGTACTATTTTTTTACTAATAATATCTATAAGTTTAAAACATAAATCTATACTTTCATCCAAATATGCAAAACAACCTCTTAATTCTATTCCTTGAAAAAATCCATTTGAATGATATCCAAGTATCTCTATACAATTATCTAGAACCCATTTAAAATCATCTCTTGTAATATTACTTAATTGGTCTAATTCCAATTTGAAATTTTTATAATGTATATTACTAGTTCCATTGATATATCGATATTGATTTTTTCTTATAATATAAACTTCATCAGCTAGTGCCATTATATTAAAACTTTCCATTCCCATAATTTTTATAGTTTTCCTTTAATTTAATAGACTTTGAATTGTAGTATAATTTCTATTTCTTGTATTGTGAATTATATTAATTTCAAGAAGTTAAATATTATTCATTTGTTAAATCTATTATAATATATGAAAGTAAAAAATGTAAATAGTTAAAGTTTTATTGTCTGTATAATGGGGTTAAAACCTCGTCTTAAGGCGAAACCTTTAGATTAATCAAACACTTCAAGTAAAAATAAAAATATAAAAACAAGACATACTATACTTGAGATGATAAAAATATGGAACATTATACAAAATCTGCACATTGCACATATGAGGCAAAATATCATATAGTATGGATAACAAAATATCGAAAACCAGTAATAACAGGAAAAATTGTATTAAGAACAAGAGAATTAATCAGAGGAATATGTCAAACAAATGAAGTAGAAATATTAGCAGGATATGTAGGAAAAGACCATATTCATCTATTCGTAAGTGTTCCACCATATTTGTCAGTGAGTAAACTAGTACAATATATAAAAGGAAATACATCAAGAAAATTACAAATGGAGTATAAAGAATTAAATAAACAATTTTGGGGACAGTATTTGTGTGCGAGAGGATATTTTACAGCAAGTAGTAGAAATATAATAGATGAAATTATAGAAGAATATATAAAAAATCAAGATATAGAAGAAAAGATGAAAGGTGATAACTTTGAGGTTGGTCAACTTTAGGCTGCTGAAGCAGCCTAACGAACCGACTGGCTTTTGCTGATAGTGGTTCAGTTAATGGATACACATGTATAAAAGTATCAAAGAATTGCATCTATTTTAATACAAAAAAATGATAAAAGTTTATGGTTAATTTCCAATATTTTCTTTACTTTTAGTGCAAAAAAGTCTAAAATAAGACTAGCGGAGCGATTCACTCCAAAATTATTACAAAGAGAGGTATACATTAATGGCAAGAAAAATGAAAACTATGGATGGTAATACAGCTGCTGCACATGTGTCATACGCATTTACAGAAGTTGCTACTATCTATCCTATTACTCCTTCTTCACCAATGGCTGACTATACAGACCAGTGGGCTACACAGGGAAGAAAGAACATTTTTGGTAACACAGTTAAGCTTGTTGAGCTTGAATCAGAGGGTGGTGCTTCAGGTGCTTTTCATGGTTCACTTTCAGCTGGCGCGCTTACTACAACTTATACAGCTTCACAAGGTCTTCTTCTTATGATTCCTAATATGTATAAGGTGGCTGGAGAGTTACTTCCGGGTGTTATTGATGTATCTGCCAGAGCGTTAGCATCTCATGCACTTTCAATTTTTGGCGACCATCAGGATATCTATGCTTGTCGTCAAACTGGTTTTGCAATGATTTGTAGCAATAGTGTACAGGAAGTTATGGATTTAGGTGCAGTTGCTCACTTGGCTGCGATTGAAGGACGTGTGCCATTCCTTCATTTCTTTGATGGTTTCCGTACATCACATGAGATTCAAAAAATTGAGACATGGGATTATGAAGACTTAAAAGAAATGTGCGATATGGATGCAGTTGCTGCATTTAAAAAGAGAGCGCTTAACCCAGAGCATCCAGTGCTTCATGGTTCAGCTCAAAACCCAGATATCTTCTTCCAAGTAAGAGAGGCTTGCAATCCATATTATGATGCTGTTCCAGATATGGTTGAGAAGTATATGGACAAGGTTAATGCAAAGATTGGCACAGACTACAAGCCATTTAACTATGTTGGTGCGCCAGATGCTACAAAGGTTATTATTGCAATGGGTTCTGTTTGTGAAACGATTGATGAGACAATTGACTATATGGTAGCTAAGGGCGAGAAGGTTGGTGCAATTAAAGTTCGTCTTTACAGACCATTTTCAGCAAAGCATCTCCTTGCAGTTATGCCTAAGACGGTTAAGACCATCAGCGTAATTGATAGAACAAAAGAGCCGGGTTCTGTTGGTGAGCCACTTTATCTTGATGTTGTTGCAGCATTAAAGGGAACAGAATTTGAGAACACAACAGTGCTTAATGGACGTTATGGTCTTGGTTCAAAGAATACAACACCAGCAGATATTTTTGCTATTTATGCAAATGAGTCAAAGAAAAACTTTACAGTAGGTATTGTTGATGATGTTACTAATACATCACTTGACCGTACAGAAACAGCAAACACAGCACCTGATGGAACAACATCTTGTAAGTTCTGGGGACTTGGTGCAGATGGTACAGTTGGTGCAAACAAGAACTCAATTAAGATTATTGGTGACCATACAGATATGTATGCACAGGCTTATTTTGATTATGATTCTAAGAAATCAGGCGGTGTTACAACATCTCATCTTCGTTTTGGTAAGACACCAATTAAGTCAACTTATCTTATTGAGAAAGCAGATTTTGTAGCATGTCATTGTCCAGCATATATGAATAAGTATGATATGGTTCAAGATGTTAAAGATGGAGGTACATTCCTTCTTAACTGTGAGTGGACTGCTGATGAGGTAGGAGACCATATTCCGGGACAAGCAAAGAGATATATGGCTGAACACAATGTAAAGTTCTATATTATTGATGGTATTAAGCTTGGCAAAGAGATTGGTCTTGGCGGACGTATCAATACCGTTCTTCAATCAGCATTCTTTAAGTTGGCTAATATTATTCCAGAAGATGAAGCTATCCAATATATGAAAGAAAAAGCACTTGCTTCTTATGCTAAGAAGGGTGATGATATTGTTCAGATGAACTATCAAGCTATTGAGCGAGGTGCTGGTGAAGTTGTAGAAGTTCCCGTTCCTGCTGAATGGAAAAATTGTGCTGATGAGGAGCTTGGCTCAAAGGCTACAGAGGGAACTCCTGAAGTACTTGACTTTGTTAACAATATTCAAAAGCCAATTAATGCTTGTCAAGGTGATAAACTTCCAGTTTCTACATTTAAGAACATTATTGATGGTACATTCCCACAAGGTACTGCTGCATATGAAAAACGTGGTGTTGCTGTTGATGTTCCTTGTTGGAATCCAGAAGGCTGTATACAATGTAACCAATGTTCATATGTATGTCCACATGCTGTAGTAAGACCAGTTGTTATGACTGAAGAAGAAAAGGCAAAAGCACCAGAAGGCATGAAGATTACACCTATGACAGGTATGCCAGGATACTACTTTAGCATAACGGTATCTGTACTTGACTGTACAGGTTGTGGTGCTTGTGCAAATGTCTGTCCGGGTAATAATAAGAATGATGTATTGAGAATGAGGTCTCTTGAGTCACAGATGGAAGAGCAGAAGTACTTTGACTTTGGTCGTACTATTCCAGAAAAGCCAGAAGTTCTTGAGAAATTTAAGAAGACAACCGTTAAAGGTTCACAGTTTAAACAACCATTGCTTGAGTTTTCAGGTGCTTGTGCAGGTTGTGGCGAAACACCTTATGCAAAATTGATTACACAAATTTGTGGTGATAGAATGTTGATTGCTAATGCAACAGGTTGTTCATCAATCTGGGCTGGTTCTTCTCCTTCAACACCATATACAGTAAATAAAGAAGGCAAAGGTCCTGCTTGGGGTAACTCATTATTTGAGGATAATGCAGAGTATGGTTTTGGTATGAAACTTGCTCAAGATTCAAATAGAGCAGCTCTTAAGAATAAGCTTGATGAGATTTTAGCAAGCACAGATAAGGAAGATATCAAGGCAGCTATTGGAGAATATTATGATACATTTGAAGATGGCGAAGCAAACAGCATAGCTACAGATAAGCTGATATCTGTTCTTTCAGGTTGTGATTGTGATAAGGCAAAAGAAGTTCTTGCAGAAAAAGAATTTTTGTCTAAAAAGTCACAGTGGATTCTTGGTGGCGACGGCTGGGCTTACGATATTGGATACGGCGGACTTGACCATGTTTTGGCTGCAAATAGAGATGTCAATGTATTTGTATTTGATACAGAAGTTTATTCTAATACAGGCGGACAGGCTTCAAAGGCTACAAATCTTGGTGCTATTGCACAGTTTGCTGCTGCTGGTAAGGATGTTAAGAAGAAAGACCTTGCAGCAATCGCTATGAGCTATGGTTATATTTATGTAGCACAAATTGCTATGGGTGCTGATATGAATCAGTGTGTAAAGGCGATTCAGGAAGCTGAAAGCTACAATGGTCCATCACTGATTATTGGTTATGCTCCATGTATCAATCATGGTATCCGTAAAGGTATGTCTAAGGCTATGGAAGAAGAAAAATTAGCTGTTCAGTCTGGTTACTGGCATCTGTTTAGATTCGACCCTAGAAAGGCAGCAAATGGTGAAAATCCATTTACTCTTGACAGTAAAGCTCCTACAAAGGATTATCAAGAGTTTATTATGGGTGAGAGCCGTTATATTAACTTGAAGAAACAAAATCCAGAGAGAGCAGAAAAACTCTTTAGTGCGGCTGAAGCCGATGCAAAGGCTAAATATGAAGCACTTGTTAAGAGAGCAGAAAAATAATAGCTTGACAATGAATATGTTGTAGTTTTGTTGTGTATATTATCTTCATAATAAAAAAGTGAAGATAGTATGCCAACTCTTTATAAAGAGATTGTTGCAAAATAATGCGATTCTATAAGATAATATCTTGTATGAAAGAATTTTTTGCAACAGTCTTTTTTTGCGTTTTTGTTAAGTAAATTTATAAAAAGTGATAATGATTATACAAAAAATAAGAATCTTGTATTGAATAAATTTTCATGATCTGGAAATGCTTTGAACATGAGAAGCTAGTGTAATATGTTATTTTGGGCAAAATATACAGAATTTTAACCCCATTAAAGAAGTCCCCACTTTAACTATTACATTAGTATAAAAGAAAGGATTGCATGCAGTATGAATGATTTTAAGACAGATATTCAATACAATATCCAACTTCTTAAAAATCAGCTTAGAGTGGACTCCAATTTTGACATTTTATACAGAAATGTTATAATTGGTGAACGTGAAGCTGGATTCTTCTTTATTGATGGTTTTGTTCAAGAAGATATGGTTGAAAAATTGATACAATTTTTTTATTCGTTGAAGAAAACCGATGTTCAGAACTTGGATACATTTTTAAAAGTTGGTATGCCTTACACAGAAGTTGAGAAATCAAACGATTTAGAACAGGTTATAACCGCATTTTTATCAGGCGTGTCTGTAATGTTTATAGATGGGTTTGATGAATGTATCTTATTGGATTGCAGAACATATCCTATGCGTTCTGTTACGGAACCTTGGAAAGACAGAGTCCTTCGCGGTTCAAGAGATGGTTTTGTGGAGACCTTAGTTTCAAATGCCGCATTATTGCGCAGAAGAATAAGAGATACCAAGTTTTTTATGAAGATGTATAATGTTGGCAGACGTTCTAGGTCCGATGTGGCGATTTGTTATATTGATGATTTAGTAGATAAGAAATTGTTAAATCGAATTACCAATATTATAACAAATTTGGAAGTGGAGTCACTAACAATGAATTTGGAAAGTCTTGCAGAGTGCATGTTTCAACATAAATGGATTGACCCATTTCCAAAGTTTAAATATTCAGAAAGACCTGATACAGCAGCGGCGGCAATTCTTGATGGCAATATTGTTATTATGATAGATAATTCACCTGCTGTTATGATTGTTCCAACTTCTATTTTTGATTTGATAGAAGAACCAGATGATTATAATTTTGCGCCAGTTATAGGAACATATCTTAGACTTTCAAGATTTATTTTTACATTGGTAACAATGATGCTTACGCCTGTATGGCTTTTATTGATTCAAAACCCGCATTGGATTCCACAATGGCTTGATTTTATTACAGTTTCTGATGAAATTACAGTTCCTATTATATGGCAGCTTTTAATTCTTGAATTGGCAGTAGATGGATTAAAGATGGCAGCAGTTAATACACCTACTTTATTGTCAACACCATTAAGTATTGTTGCTGGTATTGTTGTTGGAGAATATGCGGTAAGTTCTGGTTGGTTTAATACAGAGGCATTGTTATATATGGCTGTAGTTACAGTTGGAACGTACTCACAGGCTAGTTTTGAGATGGGATATGCCATGAAATTTATACGAGTATTGACATTATGTCTTACAGCAATATTTAATGTGTATGGTTTTGTAATTGGGATTGTTGTAGGATTATTTAGTATTGTATTTAATAAGACAATTTCAGGAAAGAGTTATATTTATCCATTGATTCCATTTGATGCAAATAAATTAAAGAGAAGCATTTTTAGAGTGAGACTGCCTCATAGCAGCAATAATCAGCATTGATATAAATATTTTCTTAGTGATTACAAAAAATTTATATATTTTTTATTAATATTGATATTTGAAGGATATATTCTTTATTAATATTATGATATAATAGTTACAGCGAATAATAAGTAAATGGATTTAAGACTTATTATTCGCTATTATAATAACCACAGCAAAGCTGTGGTATAAAAGTTTGCAAAGCAATTTTTTGCATAAATTCATGTTATTTTTATAATAAAGCAACCACAGCAAAGTAGTGGTATGAACTTATGATATAGTAACAGATAGATAAAATTTGAGAACAAATATAAGAATGGGGAAATCGTATGGGCAAAATAATAGGTATTGATTTAGGCACAACGAATAGTTGTATCGCTGTAATGGAAGGAAATGAGCCAACCGTTATAGCCAATAAAGAAGGCTATAGGACGACCCCTTCTGTTGTTGCATTTTCTAAAGAAGGGGAGCGCATTGTTGGAAATGCAGCAAAGAGGCAGGCGGCTGTCAATGCAGATAGAACTATTTTTTCTATTAAACGAAATATGGGTACAGACTATCGTAAAAAGGTAGATGGAAAAAAATATACCCCACAAGAAATTTCTGCAATGATACTTCGCAAGTTAAAAGAAGATGCAGAAAGCTTTGTCGGTGAGGAAGTAACCGATGTTGTGATTACGGTACCTGCTTATTTTAGTGATGCACAACGACAGGCGACAAAGGATGCAGGAAGGATTGCAGGATTAAATGTATTAAGAATTATTAATGAGCCTACTGCTGCCGCATTGGCATATGGATTGGATAATGGACAACCACAAAAGATTTTGGTGTATGATTTAGGAGGCGGAACATTTGATGTGTCTATTATAGAGATAGGCGACAATCTGATTCAAGTTCTTGCAACATCAGGCGATAATCATTTAGGTGGTGATGATTTTGACCAGAGAATTGTCCATTATCTTGTAGAACAGTTTAAACAGAGTGAAGGAATTAATATTGAAAAAGATATTGTGGCATTACAGCGTGTTCGAGAGGAAAAAAAAAAAGCAAAAAAAGAACTTTCTTCAGCACTAAATGCCAATATCAACCTTCCATTTTTGGCGATAAGCAAAGGTGAACCACATCATATGGATATCAATATTACAAGACAGCAATTTGAATCCATTACAATGGATTTAATTAATAAAACAGTCGCTCCAGTTGAAAATGCCTTGTTGGATGCAGGACTTAATAAAAATGATATTAATATGGTATTATTGGTTGGTGGTTCAACGAGAATACCCGCCGTTCAGGAAAAAGTACGCGAGATTATGGGAAGAGAGCCTTCAAGAAATTTAAATCCAGATGAGTGTGTTGCGATGGGAGCAGCTATACAAGGAGGAAAATTAGGCAATCAGCTTATACCGGGTTCCACTGCTTCTGAGATTATTTTAATGGATGTCACCCCATTATCTTTGTCTATTGAAACCTTTGGCGGTATTGCCAGTAGATTGATTGAGCGCAATACAACGATTCCTACACGTCATAGTCAAATATTTACGACAGTGGGGAATTTTCAAACATCTGTTGATATTAAAGTATATCAAGGTGAAAGAAAGTTTACAAAAGATAATAAATTGATTGCAAATTTTAGACTTTCAGGTATTAGACGAGCGATGGCGGGGATTCCTCAAATTGAAGTGACATTTGACATTGATGTCAATGGAATTGTTAATGTATCTGCTAAGGATTTAGATACCAATAATGAACAGTCTGTTACGATAACGTCAAGTTCCAATATGAGTGAAGATGAGATTGAGAGAGCAAAATGGGAAGCAGATATTTATAGCAAGCAAGATGAGACAAAAGGCGAATTGGTTGAGATGGTTATATCTGCTGAAAATATGATAAAAATAGTTTCTGCAATGTTAAAGGAGCATAAAAAGGATTGGGATAAAGAGAAGCGAAAAAATATAAAAGAAACATGTGCGATGTTATCAAAAGCTATTGGAAAAACGACACCAGAAAAGGTTACTGAAATGGAAGCACAACAAATTAGGCAAGCTGTGGAACAAATGCAGTATACCCTTGAAAAATATGGTATAAATATATAAAATTTATTTAACAAATTTGCAGGTTACAGAAAGGAATGGTTATTTTATGGCAGGTTCTACTTATGGCAATATATTAAAAATTACAACATGGGGCGAGTCACATGGCAAAGCATTGGGAGTTGTTGTGGATGGATGTCCATCTGGTGTTGAACTTTCAGAGGAGAATATTCAAGTATTTTTAGATAGAAGAAAACCCGGACAATCACAGTTTACTACACCAAGAAAGGAAAGTGACACTGTTCAAATATTATCTGGTGTGTTTGAAGGAAAAACAACAGGTACGCCTATTTCAATGATGGTACTAAACACTACACAACGGTCGTCAGATTATTCAGAAATTGCATCGTATTACAGACCGGGACATGCAGATTATACATTTGATGAAAAGTATGGATTTAGAGATTATCGCGGTGGCGGCAGAAGTTCTGGAAGAGAGACTATAGGCAGGGTTGCCGCAGGAGCGATTGCTGTTAAGATATTAAATCAGTTAGGTATTACATTGACTACATATTCTAAAGAAATTGGAGGGATAGCGATTAATTATAATCACTTTAATATGGAAGAAGCTGTCCTAAATCCTTTTAATATGCCTGATAAACAGGCAGCAGAAAAGGTTGAATCCTTTGCCAAAGAGCAGATGTCAAAAGGTGATTCTGTTGGTGGTATTATCGAATGTGTGATAAGTGGTGTTATGCCCGGCATTGGAGAGCCTGTGTTTGATAAGTTGGATGCCAATCTTGCAAAGGCGGTCATGTCTATTGGGGCAGTAAAAGGTTTTGAAATTGGCGATGGATTTATGGCTTCAAAAGCAACAGGTCTTACCAACAACGATGCATTTGTGATGGAAGGAAAGAATATCTTAAAAAAGACCAATCATTCTGGTGGTGTATTAGGCGGCATGAGCGATGGAGCAGATATTGTTTTTAGGGCAGCTATTAAGCCAACGCCTTCTATATCTGCAATACAAGATACAGTCAACAAACAAGGTGAAAATATACAGGTTTCTATAAAGGGACGCCATGACCCAATGATTGTGCCAAGAGCAGTTGTTGTTGTTGAGGCGATGGCAGCACTCACACTTGTTGATTTGATACTAGAAAATATGACATCAGCAATGGATAAGATTGCTTGGTTTTATAATCGATAAAATAAATTGTAATCAATTTAAACAAACCCTCGTATGTTTCACAAATTATACAGTATTGCAGAAAGAATAAAGAAGAAGTTTCATAAGCGGGATATAAGCAAAGATATCAATATATTGATGGAATAAAAATTTTACAGAAAACAGGTTATAAGATTCCTTCTGTTTTCAGCTTATGAAATAGTTGTGTCACTATTATTTTTCAATCGTATATAAAAATGTTTGTTATATGTCAGATTTTATACAGTGGGAACACTTAAAAAAAATAAATTAAGGGCTGTAAGTTTGTCACTTGAATGAAAAATACATACCGTATATTTATTCAGATTAAAATAAATGATAGTTCATATCAGCTTTTCTTGATAAAGGATTTGATATTGGTAAACATTATAACAAAAGCAGATGAATGATTAGGGAAAACAATTGATATGTAAAATTAAGTGTTAGTAAATAACACAATGAAAGGATTATTATGTACAAGATAATTAATACAGACGGACGTGCAAAAAGAGCAGTTATGGAAACGGTGCATGGAACAATCCAGACCCCTGTATTTATGAATGTTGGAACAGTTGGAGCAATAAAGGGAGCTGTATCAACAATAGATTTACAAAAAATAGGAACACAGGTGGAGTTATCAAACACATACCATCTTCATGTACGCACAGGAGATAAATTAATTAAACAGATGGGAGGACTGCATCGATTTATGAATTGGAATAAGCCAATTCTTACGGATTCTGGCGGATTTCAGGTGTTTTCTTTAGCAGGTCTTAGAAAGATAAAAGAGGAAGGTGTCACATTTAACAGTCATATTGATGGTCATAAAATCTTTATGGGACCAGAGGAAAGTATGCAGATTCAGTCAAATTTAGGTTCTACAATCGCTATGGCGTTTGATGAATGTGCGCCAGCAAAAGCGGATAGAGACTATGTGCAAAATTCGGTTGAACGAACCGCAAGATGGCTGGTACGCTGTAAAAATGAGATGAAAAGACTAAATGCACTGTCTGATACAATTAATCCAAATCAGTTGCTTTTTGGTATTAATCAAGGAGCAGTGTATTCAGATATACGAATTGAACATGCAAAATATATTGCAGATATGAATTTAGATGGGTATGCAGTAGGCGGTTTGGCAGTTGGAGAAACCCATGAGGAAATGTATCATATTCTTGATGAGACCGTTCCATATTTGCCAAAAGATAAACCAACATATCTTATGGGCGTTGGTACTCCTGCTAATATTTTAGAGGCAGTAGAGCGTGGTGTGGATTTTTTTGATTGCGTATATCCTTCAAGAAATGGCAGACATGGACATGTCTATACAAAGTTTGGAAAAATCAATTTGTTTAATGCAAAATATGAAAAAGATGATAATCCAATTGAGGAGAGCTGTCCATGTGAAGCGTGTCAGTATTCAAGAGCTTATATCAGACATTTACTAAAGGCAAAAGAAATGCTTGGAATGAGGCTTTGTGTGATTCATAACCTATATTATTATAATCATTTGATGGAAGATATAAGAGCTGCTATTGAAAAAGGGCAGTACCATTCTTTTAAGACCGAGCGTTTGGAAATGATGAAGACATATAATGCAGATTAATATAGAATAGTAATAAGATTATAAGAAAATAGTAAGATAAATTAAAGATATTTATTTAACTATATAAATAATAACTTAAAAGATTATAAAATAATCGAACTTACTAGACAGGCTGATAAAATTAATGTAATATATTATGGAAAAAGTTAAGCCTTACAATAAGTTGACAGAGCATAAACATTGAAAATAATAGAACTTGCACCTTGTGAAGATTCTATTATCATAAACTAAATTTTCAATAAAATTGGTCTAGTAGGAAGGCTAAAAATGAATTTGTGTCTATGCGTTGCTTGGCACAAAAAGTATATTCAGATGACTTATAAATGTCATGGTTGAATGAGTTTTATAGTTAAATAAAAAAGCAGCGCAGGAATGGAGATTTTTATATGCAACAAGGAATAGTTATCGTCGTTTATGTGGCAGCATTGATTGCTCTATTTTATTTTCTTGCAATCAAGCCTCAAAAAAAGCAAAAACAGCAGCAGCAAGCACTGATGGATTCCATTGGAAAAGGTGATTATATTCTTACAACCAGTGGATTTTATGGAGTTATCATAGATATTACAGATGATGATGTTATTGTTGAGTTTGGCAATAATAAAAATTGTCGTATCTCAATGCAAAAAAGTGCAATTGCACAGGTGGAAAAAGCGGTGTCAGTAGAAGATTGATGGAATTTTGCTTATGGATATACAAACAGATGTTAATATAGGTCTATCTTCTAAACAGGTAGAAAAACGTATCAAAGAAGGGTTGTATAATGAGCCTGTTAAGAATCAGTCCAAAACAGTAGGGCAGATTATAGCAACCAATTTATTTACGTATTTTAATTTGATATTTTTTATATTTACACTTATGCTTGTCTTAGTGCATTCTTATATTAATATGACATTTTTGCCTATTATTATTATTAATATGCTGATTGGAATTGTACAAGAGATTCGGACAAAGAGGGTTCTCGATAAATTGACATTGTTAAATGCCTCATATTCTACAGTAATAAGAGATGGGAAAGAGAAAAAAGTATTGTCCGAAGAGCTTGTGCTTGGCGATTTATGTATACTTGGTGCAGGCAAACAGATAAGTGCAGATGCTGTAGTTGTAGAAGGAAGTGTTCGAGTCAATGAAGCACTGGTTACAGGAGAGGCAGACGAGATAACAAAGGAGATAGGCGATAAGCTATTGTCAGGAAGTTTTGTTGTCGCAGGTGAGTGTAAGGCTGTATTAGAGCATGTAGGATTGGATTCGTATGCTTCAAAGATTGCATTAGAGGCGAAGGCTTCCAGAAAAAAGCAAAAAACAGAGATGATGAGTTCCTTAGATAAGTTGGTAAAGACAATTGGTATAGCAATTATACCTGTAGGAATTTTGATGTTTTGTCAAACTTATTTTTTGTTGCAGCACAATGTTCAACAAAGTGTTGTTACCATTATTGCAGCTCTTGTTGGTATGATTCCAGAAGGGCTTTATCTTCTTACAAGTGTTGCGCTTGTTGTAAGCGTTATGAGACTTGGCAAAAAAAATGTGTTGGTGCATGAGATGACTTGTGTTGAAACGCTTGCAAGAGTTAATGTGTTATGTGTTGATAAGACAGGAACCATCACTGAAAATAAAATGTCTGTAAATGAGGTTGTACCTATAGGAACCAATTTATCAAAAGAAGTGGTTTTTGATAAGATAGGAAATCTTGTATCTGTACTTGATAATGACAATAATACAATGAATACACTAAAAGAGTATTTTATAAAATCGACAGGTTTAAAAGCAATCAAAACCTTTGGATTTTCGTCGGAAACAAAATTTAGCTCTGCTCAGATGGAGGATGGGCAAAATTATGTTATTGGCGCGCCTGAGCGAGTTTTACTTACCGATTATTGTAATTATCAAAAACAGATAGAAGAATATGCTAAACGTGGTATGCGTGTACTTATATTTGGCATATACGATGGGCAGCTTGATGGACACCCATTAGAAAAACCTATTGTTCCAATGGCGATTGTCATTATAGGCAATGCTATAAGAAAAGAGGCGAAAGAAACCTTTAAATATTTTGCCAATCAAGGTGTTGAAATCAAGGTTATTTCTGGTGATAATCCATTGACGGTTTCTTGTGTTGCAAAAGAGGCAGGAATAGCACATTCAGATATGTTTATTGATGCATCTTCTCTTGAAACAGATGAACAGATTGAGGAGGCAGCAGCAAAATATACTATTTTTGGAAGAGTGCAGCCAGACCAAAAAAAGCGATTGGTGCAAGCCTTAAAAAAGGCTGGTAATGTTGTGGCGATGACAGGCGATGGTGTCAATGATGTATTAGCACTTAAAAGTGCGGATTGCAGTATTGCCTTTGGCTCAGGAAGTGAGGCAGCTTCTAATGTTGCTCAGATTGTTTTGTTGGATTCTAACTTTTCATGTATGCCTTCTGTCGTATTGGAAGGCAGACGAGTTGTCAATAATATTCAACGAACCGCATCGCTATTTATTGTTAAAAATATATTTTCTATTCTTTTGGCTTTGTTTTCGATGCTTTCAGGAAATCGCTATCCGTTGTATCCTACACAGTTGTCTTTGCTTGGAGCATTTACAATCGGTGCGCCGGGATTTTTATTGGCATTACAGCCAAGTAAGAGCCTTATTAAAGGTCGATTTTTAAGAAATGTGATTATGAAAGCATTACCAGCGGCAATTACTGATTTTCTTTTAGTGGCAATATTTGTTGTTATTGGAAAGATTACAAAGACTTCACATGAACAGTTATCAACCATTGTTATACTGATTTTACTTGCTGTAGGTATGTGTGAACTGATACGAGTTTGTATGCCAATGGATAAGATTCGTATTGCTATATGTATTATGATGACGGTGGGAATTGTTTTAAGTGTTTTATTTTTAAAAGATGTCTTTGCTATTTATCCGCTTAATGTGAATCAAATGATTCAAACAGCATGTTGGATGATAGGAGCAGTTCCAATATTTATCGTAATGTGTAAATTAGTTGATAAATATTTTGCAAGAAATAGTAAATAGGTTTTAGAAAATAGATTTTTATCTCCAATAGCAGATTAATTTCACGGAATTGTATTAAAATATGAATGAAAAATAAAAAAGGTTGTTACAAAATAAAAAAGTCTTACAAGTTATGAAACTATTATTTTATGAGTGATATCTTGTATGGAACATTTATTTTGTGACAACCTTTTTATTGAAATTGCAAGAAGCGATAAACTCCCTGATGAGGTTAAATCAATAGTTCTGTTCGCCTTTTATGAGTTTCCAAATCGGCATATCGAGTGGGAATAGGAATATGGCTTTCCTTATCAGTTAATTGAAGCGCTAGTTTTGTTACTGTATCAATATCAATATAGTTTCCTACAGAAGCAAAGATTGGTTTTACATTGGTATGTGTTCGGATGGCACGTCCTAATATTTTTTGTTCTTTTATAATGTCTGTATAGGAGCCTGCCATGTTTTTTGGTATACAATATTGTGCGCCTTCCACCTGAAAATATCGTTTTGCAATTCCAATAGTTGGCGCTTTTAAATAAAAGGAAGCATGTGTTGCTAATCCCATTTTTCTAGGATGCAGTATCCCATTTCCATCAAATAAAAATAAATTGGGTTTATAAGTTAATTTAGCAGCAGTTTGCATAACAAGCGGTAATTCACGAAAGGCAAAACAACCTGGAATATAAGGAAATTTAATTTTATCAGCAACATATTTATTTTCTATTATTGTTTTGTTATGTATATCAAGAACTACAATACAGCATACAGCCCATTCGATTTCTTCTTTTTTCCAATAAGCAATATCAACACCAGCAACGGTTTGAATGTCCTCTAAAGGAATGGTGTTTTTTTCTATAACATATTTGGATAATTCTTGTTGTATTTGAATACAATCCACTTCTGATAATGTTGAAAATTGATTTATTTCTAATAGTTTCATATGAGTTTCTTTCTATTGCTTTCTTTTTTTCTGATACATTTCATTTATAGATTCTGCAAAAATTGACCGTGAATGTTTGTTAGAATTATTATTGTGATTTTTCTTTTCAAGATAATAACCTCTTAATTCTCCCCAATAGTGATTATTTTTTAACCATTTGATTTTTTTTGATAATCCATTAAATTCTTTGCCTCGAAACTCCCAAGTGTAATTATTATTTTTTTTATTAAATCTTATATATTGTTGTTTTCCATCATTACAAGTATATACTATTGCAAAATCACAGCTATATTAAAGTCAAAATCAAATCCTATATTTGAGGTTTTATCATAAGTAATCATATTTTTGCTTGAACTGCCAACAGGAGTAAATTGAAATGTAAAAGAATCTCTTACAATATCTTGTACTTGAAAAAGAATTTGATATAATTCATTTTTAATAGGTTTTGCTTCATTTTTTGTTACATAGATGAAATTGTGCATAATAGGTACCTCCAATAATAAAATTCCCTGACCGCCCATTTAACAAAATTAAATTATTAAATTGTACCATAATTTTCAATTTTGTCAATAAGTAAATTTTTTATACTATAATTTATTTTTGCGCAATAAAGCAACATAGAAAGGAGTATTTATATGTATAGGTATTGTCATTACATAAGTACAGAAATGATAACAGAAGATATAAATATTAGCTTACACGACTGTAGGGCAACTCAAATTTTATTAGAAGACAAATTTCTTTCTTTTTCTTTTCCAGATGGATTTTGGGTAAGAAAAAAGGATAGTACAAATGACAAATTATTTTATACAGATGAAGGTCAAGTAAATTTCACACTTTTGTATTCTGCTGATGTAGCTGTAACTATATATATATTTACAGAAGAAAGTGGAAAAACTATTCGAGAAGAACTTACAATAGAGGAGTTTATGCATCAAATGAATAACAAATTATATAGTCTTGAATTTCTTGATTCTTACATTGGTTACCAGACTTTTAAATTTGATTGTTGGATATGGTTTGATAAAGAGCCATACCATAAAGAATGTGAACTTATTATATCATCACAAAAAATATCTTATCAATGGAATAATATATATAAAGAATCATAGTTAAAAGTATAATTATTTTTTATCTGCTTGAGTTTTTCTTTTAAATCCTTTTTCCCATTCGCGTAATCGTTCATCTGTAATAATTTTTTTCAAAAAAATTGGCTGTGTCTGAAATCATATCAAAACTTCTTTATTTATATAAATTAATGTTATTATGTACCATTTTGGTTATTTGAAAAACAAAATATTTTGTACTTTTGTTAAAGTGTAAGTTTATATTGATTTTGAGAGTTTTCATTTTTTATTTGAAGGCAGAAAAAATGGGAAACTTACAATTTTAATATCTTGAAAAAAAATAAAAAATAAGTTATGATGTAGTGAATTAGACATTATTGATATAAATACATTCATAAAGCAAGGATTATGAATTGAATTGGGAAAGGAGTAGAGGTGAATTATGGAATTTAATATTACATTGATTCCGGGTGATGGAATTGGACCAGAAATTGTGAGAGAAGCAAGAAAAGTGCTTGACTGTGTTGGGAAAAAATATGGTCATACTTTTCATTACACAGAAATATTGATGGGTGGTTGTTCTATTGATGCATGTGGTGTGCCTTTAACCGATGAAGCTATTGCGACAGCAAAAGCGTCTGATGCTGTTTTACTAGGTGCTGTTGGTGGTCATGTCGGCAATTCAAAATGGTATGATGTAGCACCTAATTTAAGACCAGAAGCAGGACTTTTAAAAATTCGCAGGGAGCTTGAATTATTTGCTAATATTCGCCCAGCGTATTTATATAATGAGTTAAAAGAAGCCTGTCCTCTCAAAAATGAAATAATTGGCAATGGATTTGATATGGTTATTATGAGAGAATTAACAGGGGGCTTATATTTTGGCGACCGATGGACAAAAGAAGTCGATGGCGTTATGACTGCTGTAGATACGCTTACATATAATGAAAATGAAATTAGAAGAATTGCAATAAAAGGTTTTGAGATTGCTATGAAACGCCGCAAAAAATTGGTGAGTGTGGATAAGGCAAATGTTTTAGATTCCTCAAGGTTATGGAGAAAGGTTGTTGCAGAGGTGGCAAAGGACTATCCGGAAGTAGAAGTTGAAAATATGCTTGTGGATAACTGTGCTATGCAGCTTGTAATGAATCCGGGACAGTTTGATGTTATTCTTACAGAGAATATGTTTGGTGATATTCTTTCCGATGAGGCAAGTATGATAACAGGTTCAATTGGTATGTTATCAAGTGCAAGTCTTGGTAAGACAAAACTTGGATTATATGAGCCTAGTCATGGTTCAGCACCAGATATTGCAGGAAAAAATATTGCAAATCCACTTGCAACTATTCTTAGTGCAGCAATGCTGCTTCGTTATTCGCTTGATTTGGATAAAGAAGCTGATGCGATTGAGGCGGCAGTTGCTTTGGCAATCAAGGAAAATTATAGAACGATAGATATTATGTCTGAAGGTATGACACAATGTTCTACCACACAGATGGGAGATATTGTTTCAGAGAGAATTAAATAAAAATGAGGAGAAGATTGCTGTGCATAAAAGACTGCTATACAGTCTTGTCAAAACTTGAGCCATTCATTGCTCCTAAAAATTAGTCACAGCATGGAGGTTAAATATGAAAAGTGATAATGTAAAAAAAGGAATGCAGCAAGCACCACATCGCTCGCTGTTTAATGCACTTGGATTTACAGGTGAAGAGATGGATAAACCATTAGTTGGTATTGTTAGTTCATATAATGAGATTGTTCCGGGACATATGAATCTTGATAAAATTGTTAATGCAGTAAAACTTGGTGTTGCTGAGGCGGGTGGTGTGCCAGTTGTTTTTCCAGCTATTGCAGTTTGTGATGGTATTGCAATGGGACATGTTGGCATGAAATATTCGCTTGTCACAAGAGATTTGATTGCAGATTCAACAGAGTGTATGGCGTTGGCACATCAGTTTGATGCATTGGTTATGGTTCCAAACTGTGATAAAAACGTGCCGGGGCTTCTTATGGCAGCAGCAAGAATCAATGTTCCAACAGTATTTGTAAGCGGCGGACCGATGTTAGCAGGTCATGTAAAGGGAAAGAAAACAAGTCTTTCTTCAATGTTTGAAGCGGTAGGCTCTTATGCAGCAGGAACTATGACTGAAGAAGATGTGTGCGAATATGAGCGCAAGGCATGTCCTACATGCGGTTCTTGTTCTGGCATGTATACAGCCAATTCGATGAATTGTCTGACAGAAGTGCTTGGTATGGGGCTTCGTGGAAATGGAACGATTCCAGCGGTATATTCCGATAGAATAAGACTTGCTAAACATGCAGGAATGGCTGTTATGGAAATGTTAAAAAAGGATATCCGACCAAGGGATATTATGACAAAAGAAGCCATTTTAAATGCGCTTACAGTAGATATGGCATTAGGCTGTTCAACAAATAGTATGCTGCATCTTCCTGCCATTGCCCATGAAGTGGGGTTTGATTTTGATATTAAGTTTGCCAATGAAATAAGCGAAAAGACACCAAATTTGTGTCACCTTGCACCAGCAGGTCCAACCTATATGGAGGATTTAAATGAGGCAGGTGGTGTGTATGCAGTAATGAATGAGCTTGATAAATTAGGGCTTCTTCACAGAGATTGTATAACCGTCACAGGTAAAACCGTTGGCGAAAATATAGAAAATGCTATAAATTTGAATCCAGAAGTAATAAGACCAATTGATAATCCATACAGTAAAACAGGCGGTCTTGCTGTACTTTCAGGAAATCTTGCACCAGATGGTTCTGTTGTTAAGCGTTCAGCAGTTGTCGATGAAATGATGGTACATGAAGGACCAGCCAGAGTATTTGATTGTGAAGAGGATGCTATTGAGGCAATTAAGGGCGGAAAGATTGCAGCAGGAGATGTTGTTGTAATACGATATGAAGGACCAAAGGGCGGACCGGGTATGAGAGAGATGTTAAATCCTACATCAGCTATTGCAGGTATGGGACTTGGCTCAACGGTAGCACTTATAACAGATGGACGTTTTTCAGGTGCAAGCAGAGGTGCTTCGATAGGGCATGTATCACCAGAGGCGGCTGTGGGTGGTCCGATTGCATTAGTGGAAGAAGGCGATATTATCAGTATCAATATTCCACAATTAAAGCTTGAGCTTAAAGTTTCTGAGGAAGAATTGGCAGCAAGAAAAGCAAAATGGCAGCCAAGAGAGCCTAAAGTGACAACAGGTTATCTTAGAAGATATGCATCCATGGTGACATCAGGAAATAGAGGTGCAATTCTTAAAACACCTGATACAATATAAATTTTTTGGGAAAGGATAGTATGATTTATGAAATTAAACGGTTCTGAAATCATCGTAGAATGTTTAAAAGAGCAAGGTGTAGATACTGTATTTGGGTATCCGGGTGGTGCTATTCTCAATGTTTATGATGCATTGTATAAACATTCAGACGAGATAACACATATACTTACATCACATGAACAAGGGGCGGCACATGCTGCTGATGGCTATGCAAGAGCAACAGGAAAAGTTGGTGTTTGCTTTGCTACATCAGGTCCTGGTGCAACGAATCTTGTCACAGGAATTGCCACAGCTTATATGGATTCGATTCCTGTTGTTGCAATTACATGCAATGTAACCGTTCCATTGCTTGGAAAGGATAGTTTTCAAGAAGTAGATATTCAAGGCATAACAATGCCAATAACAAAGCATAATTATATTGTTAAAAATGTAGAAGATTTGGCTGATACCATCCGCAAAGCTTTTCGGATTGCAAAAAAGGGAAGACCAGGTCCTGTTTTAATTGATGTGACAAAAGATGCCACAGCAAATGAATGTGAATATATAAAAGAGACACCAAAGCCAATTGAGAGAAAGACCGATACCATTAAAGAAGAAGATGTTGAGCGCGTTGTTTCTTTTATCAAAGAATCAAAGAAGCCATTTGTGTTTGTCGGCGGCGGCGTTATAGCAGCCGATGCGTCTGATGAGTTGAAAAAGTTTGTACATAAAATTCATGCTCCTGTTGCAGATTCACTTATGGGAAAAGGTGCGTTTGATGGTTCAGATTCATTGTATACAGGTATGCTTGGTATGCACGGAACGAAGGCTTCCAATTTTGGCGTATCCAAATGTGATTTACTTATTACAATTGGTGCAAGATTTTCAGATAGAGTGACAGGCAATGCCGCTAAATTTGCAGAACATGCAAAGATTATTCATCTGGATGTTGATGCTGCTGAAATTAATAAAAATATTAAAACCGATGCAGTTGTTATTGGAGATGCATTGGAGGTATTAAAACATATCAATGCAAAGTTAGAGCAGCTTGACCACAAGGAATGGGTAGACCATATCAAAGAATTAAAAGAAAAATATCCGATGCGATATAATAAAGATTGTCTGAATGGTCCATTAATTATGGAAAATATCTATCATATAACAAATGGGGAAGCTATTATTGCAACCGATGTTGGACAGCATCAGATGTGGGCAGCGCAACATTATACATACACGAAGCCAAGAACATTGCTTACATCAGGAGGACTTGGAACGATGGGATATGGACTTGGTGCTGCTATTGGAGCAAAAGTTGGCTGTAAGGATAAAGTTGTTATTAATGTTGCAGGCGATGGTTGTTTTAGAATGAATATGAATGAAATTGCTACAGCTACCCGTTATAATATCCCTATTATTGAAATAATATTTAATAATCATGTATTGGGAATGGTTCGTCAATGGCAAGATTTATTTTATGGACAGCGTTACTCTGCAACAGTCCTTGATGATGTAGTTGATTTTGTAAAAGTTTCTGAAGGTATGGGAGCAAAGGGTTATAAAGTAAGTGATATTGAGTCTTTCAATAAAGCGCTTAAAGAAGCCATTGAGTTAAATATACCTTGTGTTATAGAATGTGATATCAGCAGAGAAGATAAGGTATTTCCTATGGTATCGCCGGGAGCTGCAATTTCAGAAGCGTTTGATAGACAAGACCTTGATAAAAAAGCAAAGGATGAATAAATTTTCTAGTCGCAAATTTATTCAGCCAAAAATATACTTTCTTGACAACATGAGTTGATGGGCATACAATAGTTAAGGTTATGTTACAGTATTTCCGCATGGGCGGTAAACAGTTAGGAGGAAAAGAGAAATGGCAAGAGTTTACAATTTTAGTGCCGGTCCGGCAGTGTTACCAGAAGAAGTGTTAAAAGAAGCTGCTGCTGAGATGTTAGATTACAATGGAAGTGGTCAATCTGTTATGGAGATGAGCCACAGGTCAAAAGTGTATGATGCAATTATTAAAGAGGCTGAGGCTGACCTTAGAGAACTGATGAATATTCCAGATAATTATAAGGTATTATTCCTTCAAGGCGGCGCTTCACAGTTTTTTGCAGAAGTTCCTATGAATCTTATGAAAAACAAAAAAGCTGCTTATATTATCACTGGACAGTGGGCTAAGAAAGCTTTTCAGGAAGCTAAGATTTATGGTGAAGCGATTGCTGTTGCATCTTCAGAGGATAAAACATACTCATATATTCCAGACTGTTCTAATCTTGATATTCCAGAAGATGCTGATTATGTATATATCTGTGAGAACAATACGATTTATGGAACAAAGTATAAAGAACTTCCAGATACAAAGGGAAAACTTTTAGTAGCTGATGTTTCATCATGTTTCTTATCAGAGCCTGTTGACGTTTCAAAGTATGGCGTTATTTTTGGCGGTGTTCAAAAGAATATCGGACCAGCAGGTGTTGTTATTGCTATTATCAGAGAAGATTTAATTACAGATGACGTTTTGCCTGGCACTCCTACATTGCTTAAATGGAAGACACAGGCTGACAATGATTCACTTTATAACACACCTCCATGTTATAATATTTATATCTGCGGCAAAGTGTTTAAGTGGATTAAAAAGATGGGTGGACTTTTAGCAATGAAAGAACACAATGAGAAAAAAGCAAAAATCCTTTATGATTTTCTTGATGAGAGTAAGTTATTTAAAGGTACAGTTGTAAAAGAAGACCGTTCTCTTATGAATGTTCCATTTGTGACAGGTGACAAAGAATTGGATGCAAAGTTTATTGAAGAGGCTGCAAAGGCAGGGTTTGTCAATCTTAAAGGACATAGAAGCGTTGGCGGTATGAGAGCTTCCATCTATAATGCTATGCCTGTGGAAGGTGTAGAAAAGCTTGTTGAGTTTATGAGAAACTTTGAAAAGGAGAACGTAAAATAATGGTAAATGTACATTGTCTTAATAATATAGCAACAATTGGTCTTGATTTATTCTCAGATGATTATAATACAAAGAGCAGTTTTGAGGATGCACAGGCAATTCTTGTGAGAAGTGCAAAGATGCATGATATGGAACTTTCTGATAATTTGCTTGCCATTGCAAGGGCAGGTGCAGGTGTCAATAATATTCCTCTTGATAAATGTGCTGATGCAGGTATTGTAGTATTTAATACGCCAGGTGCCAATGCCAATGCGGTTAAGGAACATGTGATTGCTGCAATGTTACTTGCTTCAAGAGATATTCTTGGCGGTAATCAGTGGGTTCAGGAAAATAAAGAGGATGCAGATATAGCAAAGTCTGCAGAAAAAGCAAAAAAGGCATTTGCAGGTCAAGAGATTAAGGGCAAGAAACTTGGTGTTATTGGTCTTGGTGCCATTGGTCAGCTTGTAGCAAACGCTGCAATAGCACTTGGTATGGAAGTGTATGGATATGACCCATATCTTTCAGTCAATGCCGCATGGAACCTTTCAAGCAAGGTAAAACATATTGTCAATGTTGAGGATATTTACAAAGAATGTAATTATATTACCATTCATGTGCCAGCTATGGACAGCACAAAGGGCATGGTAAATAAAGAAGCATTTGACATAATGCAGGATGGTACGGTCATTATCAACTGTGCAAGAGATGTTTTAGTTGATGAGACAGCTATTAAAGAAGCGATTGCGTCTGGAAAAGTTAAGAAATATGTTACCGATTTTCCAAATGCGACAACGGCAGGTATGGAAGGTGCTATTGTGATTCCTCATCTCGGTGCATCGACAGAAGAAGCAGAAGATAACTGTGCAGTGATGGCTGTTAAGCAGATTGCTGATTATATTGAAAACGGCAATATTATTAATTCGGTCAATTATCCAAATTGTGATATGGGAACATGCAAAACGGCTGGACGTGTAGCTGTTTGTCATAAGAATGTACCTGCTGTTATCAGTAAGATTACATCCGTTATGGGGGATGAGGGTATCAACATTGAGGAGATGTCAAACAAGTCAAGAGGCGATTATGCGTATTCGATGTTAGATATCAGTGAGCCAGCATCAGACAGTGTTGTTGATAAGTTGTCAGCAATTGATGGTGTTATCAAAGTAAGAGTAGTCGTTTAATTATTTATAGCAACATAGTTCTTCTTTTTAGGCAAGAATGAATGTTATAATAAATGTAAATGAATTTACTTATAAGGATGAAAAAAGGAAACGGTATGTAGTTTTAATACACCGTTTCCTTTACTTCTGTCTATAAATAATATATAATATTGTATTATGTATTATTGTGTTTGACAAAAGAATAGATTGTGAATATAGTATCCGTTATTTTATGAATTGATTTATTTTTATATTAAGTAAAAGTGGAGGTTTTATGGAAAAAGAAAATAAATTTATAAATGATATGGCGAATTACAATAAGGTGGCTGTTACATGTCAAACCATTGAGTGCATTGTTATTGCAATTGCATATATAATGGAGTATGTAAAAGGGGCAAGGTCATTAGGCTATGTTCTTCTTACAATGGCAATTGGGCTTATTGGTCCTGTTCTTGGAATTATTGCATATAGAAAGAAACCAGATGCATTGGCTATTCGATATATGGTTTCTTATAGCTTTTTAGTATTTTACACCTTTATATTATTTACAACTAATAATTTATTAGCGTTTGTATATGTTATCCCTATGCTTGTTGCAATAGCTGTATATAATGATTATAAATATACAATTCCTATTAATATTGGTGTTATTATTGTTAATATCATACAAGTGACAATGCTTTTTGTTCGTAAGGTTTATACAACAAAAGATTTGGCTTCGGTTGAAATTCAAGTGCTTGTTATAATAATTATTTGCGCTTATTCGATGTATGTCTCAAAATCATTAGAGAAAAACAACTCTTTAAAGTTATCTCATATAAAAGAACAGGGTGAAAAAACGGCAAAGATGTTGGATACAACGATGAATGTATCTACAAAGATGACAGCGGATATTGACATTATTAGTGATAAAATCAATATTTTAAATGAAGCTGCTGAGTCAACAAGCAGTGCGATGAATGAAGTGAATGCAGGAGCTACAGATACAGCAAACGCAGTACAAAAGCAGCTTGAGATGACTGAAAATATACAAAAAAGAGTGTATGATGTAAAGAAGTGCTCTTCACAGATTATTGATAGCGTTGATAATACCATGAAAGCGATTCGTCATGGCAATGAAACCATGTTGTCACTAGTTGAGAAAGTGAATATATCGGTTCAATCAGGAGAACTTGCCACACAGCAACTTAACAAATTAAGCGAAGATATGGTAAAGATGCATTCGGTTGTAGATATTATTACAAATATTACTTCACAGACGAGTCTTTTAGCATTAAATGCAAGTATTGAAGCTGCAAGAGCAGGAGAAGCAGGCAAAGGATTTGCTGTTGTTGCAACCGAGATTTCTAAGATGGCTGATGAGACGCAGAGTGCCACTGAAAATATTACAGAGATGATAAGTAATGTATCAGAAGCGTTAAAGAATGTTGTCAATGTGACGAATCAAATTGTAACCGATATATCTAGTCAAAAACAAGCGACAAGCGATACGGATGCTAGTTTTAAAATTATTGAGAGCAATACATATGATATTTCATCAAATTCTGATAAGTTAGCATCATTTGTTGAAGAACTTTCAAAAGCCAACGATAAAATTGTTGACAGTGTAGCTACCATTTCTGCAATCTCAGAAGAAGTAGCTGCCCATGCAAGTGACACATTTGAAACGAGTGAGAATAATGCAAAGACAGTCAGGGAATTTGTTGATATGGTAGATGATTTGAAAGAGCTTACAGAGCAGCTCCATATATCAGAATAGATAATTTAATAATAGTTATCACGCTTTACGGATAAACTTATGTCAAACAATAATGGCTATTTTGCGCATAAATATTATGTTATAAAATATAAAAGCTGTATATAAAATCAGCGTGAAAGGAGTATTATGGCTACAATAAAACCATTTGAGTGTATAAGACCAGATGCTGCATGTGTTGACCAGGTTGCGGCACTTCCTTATGATGTATATAATAGGGAAGAGGCTGTTGCTGAGGTAAAAAGAGAGCCAAAGTCATTTCTTAAAATTGACAGAGCAGAGACACAATTTGATGATTCGGTAGATACCTATGCGCCAAAGGTATATGCAAAAGCAAAGGAATTGTTAGAAGAAGCAATGGCAGATGGAACATATATAACAGATAAGGAGCGGGCTTACTATATCTATGCTCTTACGATGAATGGAAGAACACAGACAGGTATTGTTGCCTGTGCATCGATTGATGATTATCAAAATAATGTTATTAAAAAACATGAAAATACACGTGCTGAAAAAGAAGTTGACCGAATTACACATGTTGATACATTAAGCGCACAGACAGGTCCTATTTTTCTTGCCTATAGGGCAAATGACACAATAAGAGAAGAGGTGGCTAAAGCAAAGAAAAATGAGCCGCTTTATGATTTTGTATCCAATGATGATATACGACATCAAGTTTGGAAGATAGATGATAAAGAAAGTATTGATAAAATTCAACATGCGTTTGAAACGATTGATTCAATTTATATTGCAGATGGACACCATAGAGCTGCCTCAGCTGTGAAGGTGGGGCAAAAAAGACGTGATGCCAATCCAGGATATACAGGAAATGAAGAATTTAACTATTTTCTTTCGGTATTATTTCCAGATGAAGAATTAATGATACTTCCATATAATCGTGTTATTAAAGACCTAAATGGATATAAGCCTGCTGCATTGCTTGAACAAATTTCCCAATATTTTGATGTTGCATTGTCCAATGAGCAGGTCAATCCTCAAAATAAAAGTGAATTTGGTATGTATCTTGAGGGAAAATGGTATAAACTTACAGCACATAAAGACATTCAAAAGTCACACCCAGTTGATGGGCTAGATGTAGCAATTTTGCAACAATATATATTAACACCACTGTTTGGCATCAATGACCCTAAAACGGATAAGCGCATTGATTTTGTTGGTGGTATACGCGGATTAGGAGAACTTGAAAGACGCTGCAATAAAGATTGTGTTTTAGCATTTTCAATGTATGCAACATCGATTGGTGAATTGTTTGCAGTTTCTGATGCAAATCTTTTGATGCCTCCTAAATCAACTTGGTTTGAACCAAAACTTAGAAGTGGAATATTTATACATAAAATTTAACAGCACTTGACTATAAATAAAAGAAGGGATATAGCATTATGATACATGAAGTGATAGAAATTGATATTGATTATAGTAAGCTTGGAATAAATCACAATGGCAATAAAGCAACTATTACTACTTATATTAAAGATATGTTTCCAGATTATCAAAATAAATTTTATAGACCATTTGTTATTATTTGTCCAGGCGGGGGGTATGAACATCATTCTCCAAGAGAGGCAGAGGCAATTGCAATTAAAATGTTGGATATGGGGTATAATGCAGCCATTTTGAGATACAGTCTTATGCCAAACATTTTTCCGTGTCAATTATATGAGGCGGCTTATGCAGTAGATTATATAAGAAAACATGCAACACAATGGGATATTAATCCTGGCAGAATTATTATGGCAGGATTTTCGGCAGGAGGACATGTAGCAGGTTGTCTTGGCACATTGTATAATAATCCAATTATGGATGATTTTTTGAAATTAATGCAGTTAAATAATGATGATATTAAACCAAATGGTTTGATGTTGGGTTATCCAGTTATTACTTCTGGCGATAAAGCACATTTGTTGTCTTTTGAGAGACTGCTGCAGGATAAAGTAACTGATAAAGATATATTAAAGTTGGTATCGGTTGAGTGCAATGTTACACCCGATGCACCGCCAGCTTTTATATGGCATACATTTACAGATAATTCAGTTCCTGTTGAAAATTCGTTGATGTTAGCATCAGCTTACAAAAAAGCAAATGTTAATTTTGAACTTCATATTTTCCCATCAGGTGCGCATGGTTTAGGTCTTGGGACAAAAGAGACAGACACAAAAGATTGTAAACATTACTGTCCAGAAGTAAGTGTATGGACAAGCCTTTTTAATACATGGCTTAACAACCTTGCTTTTATATAAATTTTTTAAGTTTGTGTCTGTTTTCAAACTTGTAAGTTAAACAAGAAAGGGGATTTTTAATGGGGAATAAACTTTATAATTTGATGAACTGGCCTGAAATTGAGGGAATTGTTTATGCAGAAAGCGATGAGCCAAACGAATTATTGGGTGGGCGTTTGCTAAAAGAAGGCTTTTTGATTCAAGTATTTCGACCAGATGCCGTTGAAATTAAAGTAAATGTAGCAACAATGAAAAAGACATATCTTATGGAAAAAGTTGACGAATCTGGATATTTTGCTGTGCTTATTCCATCAAAGAAAAAATTGTCTTACACCTTGTCAATTGAGAATGTAAAAGGTGTTGTTTCAACCATATCAGACCCATACGCGTTTCATGTGACACTAAAGGCAACCGATGTAAAAAAATTTATCAGTGGAACATGTGAAAATGCCTATCAGTTTATGGGAAGCCATGAAACACAGATAAATGGTGTTGATGGTGTATCCTATGCAGTATGGGCGCCAAATGCCAGACGTGTGAGTGTTGTCGGTTCATTTAATAATTATGATGGCAGACTGCATCCAATGATGAAAGACAAAGAGAGTGGCATATTTACCTTATTTATTCCAAATAATGTAAAAGAAGATAAATACTGTTATGAAGTAAGGCTGCGTGATGGCTCAACGGTTAAAAAGGCAGACCCATATAATATGGCGGATAATAATGATTTATACGAATTTATATGGTCAGAAAATAATTGGCAGCATAATACCAATGTAACATCACCAATGGCAATATGTAAAATTGATATAGAAGATATTGTTGCGGATATTGACGCTAAAAAGATAGAACAGCTTGGTTTTAATTATGTTGAAATTGACCAAATAACGTCAACGATTGATGCAAAAAATGCGTTGTATGCGGGGAATTTTTGCATTAATCAAGATGTTGGAAGTGATAAACTAAAGAGTTTTATTAATGATTGTCACAGCAGAGGAATAGGTGTTATTGTTGAGTGTAACTGTGCATATATGGAACAAGGATATGGCAGTTTTGAATATTATGATGGCACACATTTGTATGATGTAAGAGAAGCTTCTATTGATTCTGTGTCAAATGGTAAGGCAGCTATATATGATTACAATAAACCAGAAGTTGTCAGTTATCTTTTATCTAGTGTTATGTATATGATAAAGCAGTTTCATGTAGATGGCATTAAGTTAAAAGATGTATCGGTTATGCTTTATAGAGATTATGGTTGTGAAGCGGGACAGTGGATACCAAATATATATGGTGGCAATGAAAATCTTGAAGCCATAGAATTTATTAAAAATTTAAGCAATAAAATCAAAAAATTGAATGAAAAAGTGTTGTTTATTGCGGAAGAAAACAGTTTATGGTCAAAAGTAACAGCTGGTGTCAGCGAGGAAGGACTTGGATTTGATTATAAAATAAATTTAAATTTTCAAAAAGATTTTGCAAGTTTTTATTGTAAAGACCCTCTGTTTAGAAAGGGCGATTATAAGAATTTGTTTTTAAGTATGCTCTATCATTATACGGAAAATTATATATTAATGTTTGATGCAAAGGTACTTAATCTAAGGGCAGCAGCACCTGTTTTATCAATTGAAGAACAATCTCAGTCGCAAGATATGGTACAGAAACATATGATGACAGCATTGACCTTTCTATATACGCACCCTGGCAAAAAGTGTATAGATATTTCACAGTGCAATGGCTGTGAAGAAGATATTGTTCAATTAAATAATATATACAAAAATAATAAGGCACTGTATGAGTTAGACCAAGAAGCACAGGGATTTCAGTGGGTGGATACAACATCATCTGAAGAAACCATTGTTGCATATACAAGATTTGACAACAGCGGAAAGCAGATATTAGCAGTTATTAATTTTACGCCAGTAGAAAGGATAGCTTTTCGATTAGGGATATCAAAGCCAGGAAAATACAGTAATATCTTAGATAAAAAAGAAGCGTTATGGACGACAAATGAACCCTATAATGGACAGGAAAATTCATTGCTTGTTGACCTTAAACCGTTGGAAGCTGCTTTATATGATTATGTGGAATTTTCAGAATCAGAAAAGAAACGTATTAAAATTATATCAGAGACGAATATTGCGTTAAGTAAGGCGTTTGATGATATTAAAGAAAAAGAAAGGGCTTTTGAGGAGGCTAAAGTTCTTGCAGAAACTGCTGCGAAAGCAGAAAAAGTGGCAGTAAAAATAGCTAAACAAACAGCTAAAGAATGTGTTAATGCAGAAAAAAGTTTAAAAGCAGCCAAAGAATTGTATGATAAGATAAAAAAAGAATCCGATATAAAACTGTCAAAACTTACAGAGAAATCAGTGGAGTAAAATATGGTTCAAAATGTATTGCTGGAAACAACGATTGAAAATGTAATGAATACAGTGGAAGAGACAAGCTCTCTGTTTTCTTCAGAAAATATCCATAAATTGATTGGTGATATTGCAAATTGGGGACTTAATTTTATTTTTAAATTGGTCTTATCTTTGCTAGTGTGGAAAATAGGAAAGTATCTTGTTAAATTACTGTTAAAGATAAGTGATAAAGCATTAAGCAAAGGTGATTTTGATATAGGGGTCATCAAGTTTATATCCTCTATTTTAAGAATGGTGTCCTATGCAATTATTCTTACAGCGATACTAGACATACTGGGAATACAGACAGCTTCTATTATTGCTGTTTTTGGTTCAGCAGCACTTGCGCTTAGTATGTCTTTGCAGGGGAGTCTGTCAAACCTTGCAGGCGGCATTTTAATTATGCTTTTTAAGCCGTTTACAATTGGTGATTATGTGCTGTCCAATGGCTGTGAGGGAACCGTTGTATCTATTGATATGCTCTATACCAAATTAAAGACAGCGGACAATAAAATTATTATGATGCCAAATGGTTCATTGGCAAATTCTAATATTACTAATGTTGGAGCAGCAGGTATAAGAAGGTTGGATATAGAAATTGGCATTGCCTATGGCAGTGATATATCAAAATCCAAACAGATATTAGAATCTATTATGAGATGTTATCCTGCTGTGGACAAAGAAAAAGATATTCAAGTAATTGTAAAATCACTTGACGACAACTGTGTGACATTAGAGACAAGATGTTGGGTGAAATATGAGGATTACTGGGATACAAGGTTTTTATTTTTAGAAAAATATAAAATAGAATTGGACAAGAATGGTATTGAAATTCCGTTTCATCAAATTGATGTATATATGAAATCGGAAGCAAAATAAAGGCAATCTATTTGTAAATAAAAAACAGATATAGCAGGTAGCATAGCATATTGCAAATATCTGTTTTGACAAAGTGACAGATTTTTTAATGAAATAAAACGAAAGGTGACCAATGGAAATAATTGGTCACTTTTTTTACGCATTTTATACATAATTTAAACACATTTTCTCGATATTCTAAGACTGCAAGAGAAAAGATATATAGGTAGCAGCCTACATGCTTGCTAAATATGTAAAATAACAAAAAATGGAAAATATTGTTAAAAGAAAGGAGAATTATGGCAATTGAAGTATTTAACAGGTGTGAAAAAAAGTATTTATTAAATCAAGAACAATATGAGACAATGCTTGATAAAATAAGTAATTATATGGTGATGGATACCTATAATAAACAGGGACAATTTTATAAGATAAGTAATATCTATTATGATACCGTTAATAACGATATTATTCGGACTTGTATTGATAAGCCGATGTATAAAGAAAAATTGAGAATTAGAAGTTATGGTGTTCCATCTGTTGAAGACTATGTTTTTGTAGAAATAAAGAAAAAATATGATGGCATTGTCTATAAAAGAAGGACACAGATGCAATTAAAGGATGCATATCGTTATTTGAGCGGAACTGTATCAGCAAGTTATATTGCTCAAAATAATTGTAAAATTAATAATCAATTGCTCGGTGAAATTGATTATTATAAAAATTTTTATAAAGTTGTTCCAAAAGTATATTTATCCTATGATAGATTGGCATATTTTGAAAAAAATGATGGGGATTTTAGAATAACATTTGATACTAATATAATGACAAGAAGGGAAGATATTAGACTTGAATACGGAAGTTTTGGACAACTGCTTTTGTCTGAAAATATGTATCTTATGGAAATTAAAATAAATAGGGCAGTTCCATTATGGTTTGCTCAGATTATGTCCAGTTTAAATATTTATCCCATTTCATTTTCAAAATATGGAACCGAATATAAAAAATATATTATAAAAAATAATGGTTATTTTAGTAAAAGTCGAAAGGAAGAAGAAATATGTTTGAATCCATTTTTACCACTACAGCAGATAATACAATCCATATCGGTTTTACAATGTTAAGTGTTGGAACGGCAATTATTTTGGGACTTATTATCGGAATTGTATATATGTACCTGTGTAAAAAGGAAGGGTATGGAAAAAATTTTATTATAGGGCTTGTAATATTGCCTGTTATTGTGTCCGTTGTTATTTTGTTGATTGGAAGCAATGTAGCGCGCGCATTTTCAATGGCTGGCGCATTTGCACTGGTACGTTTTAGAAGTGCGCCGGGCAATGCCAAAGATATAGCAATTGTGTTTTTTGCAATGGCAAGCGGTCTTGCATGTGGTCTTGGCTATGTTTTATTTGCAGCAGTATTTGTTGTTGTAATATTACTTTTATTGGTTTTATTAAATTTTATCCATTTTGCAGACCATTCCTCAGAAAATAGGCAGTTAAAGATAACGATTCCTGAAAATTTAAATTTTAATCATGTATTTGATGATTTGCTTGAAAAATATACAACAAAATCACAGTTGATAAAAGTAAAAACAACCAATATGGGAACAATGTATGAACTTACATATCAAGTGTATATGAAAAAAGATGTGAATGAAAAAGCATTTATGGATGAATTGAGAATGAGAAATGGAAATTTTAATATTATATTAGGCATCGCAGAAGTTGATGCGAGTATTTTAAATTAAAAATCTGAATTTTATTATGATAAAAGACTTGTCTTATTGAAAAAATTAATGTAATATGATACCATATACAAAAAGGACGTGGGGATTATGGCAGATAATAATACACAATTTTTTAAGACACAGCCAGAGAAGGTTATATCTGTTGAAAAAATTTTAGAACAGGTGTACCTTGCATTAAAAGAAAAAGGATACAATCCGGTAAATCAAATAGTTGGCTATATTATGTCTGGTGACCCAACTTATATCACCAGTCATAATAATGCCAGAAGCCTTATTATGAAAGTCGAGAGAGACGAGCTGGTAGAGGAAGTCTTAAAGTACTTTATTGAAGGAAAAGGTTTGTAGATGAGAATTATTGGATTGGATTATGGCACAAAGACGGTTGGTGTTGCAGTTAGCGATGCGCTTGGAATAACTGCACAAGGATTAGAGACAATAACAAGGAAGGAAGAAAACAAGTTAAGAAAGACGTTGGCAAGAATTGAGGAACTGATTAAAGAGTATGACGCTACAAAGATTGTTGTTGGACTTCCTAAAAATATGAATAATACAATAGGAGAAAGAGCTGAAGCTTGCAAGGAGTTTGCTGCAAGGCTTGAACAAAGAACAGGTATTGAAGTTGTTATGTGGGATGAGCGGTTAAGTACCGTTTCTGCAAACAATGTACTAATAGAAAGTGGTGTAAGAAGAGAACAAAGGAAGGCGGTAATCGATAAGATTGCGGCTGTTTTTATTCTGCAAGGATATTTGGATTATTTGGCAAATCAGAGTAAAGAGAAGTAAGATTGAAAACCATAGAATCCGTGCTTTGCGAGGATTCTATTTTGTGCAATAAAGCAGCGTAGAAATGAGGAAAATTATGAAAAGTTTGGAATTTACTTCAGACGATGGGGAGATACTTGCGTTTTTTGTATTAGAGGAAACGAAAATTAATGGTATTCATTATCTGTTGGTGGCAGAATCAGAAAATGATGAGACAGATTGTTATATATTAAAAGATTTATCAAAGGAAGAAGATAAAGAAGCAGTTTATGAGTTTGTTGAGAGTGATGAAGAACTAGATAGCATAGGGAAAATATTTGAAGAGTTATTAGAAGATTCGGAAGTATAAAAAATTTTAATAAAATAAATAGAGTATTTTTGCGCTATGTATTTATAATATAAAATAAAAATAAGCAGTTGTTAAGTTGCTTATGACATGAAAGGATGGGTATGAAGAATAGCAATAACGATTGTGTTAAGATTATTCCATTGGGAGGTCTTGAACAGATTGGAATGAATATTACAGCAGTTCAATATGATGATAATATTGTCGTTATTGATTGCGGTTTATCATTCCCAGAGGAGGAGATGTTAGGAATAGACCTTGTTATTCCAGATATTACTTTTCTAAAAGAAAATATAGAAAAAGTAAAAGGATTTGTAATAACACATGGTCATGAAGACCATATAGGAGCTATTCCATATGTGTTTAAAGAGATTAATGTACCAATTTATGCAACAAAGCTGACAATGGGACTGATAGAGTCTAAGTTAAAAGAACATGGTATGCTTAAGACCGTAAAGCGTAAGGTTGTAAAGTATGGACAATCTATTAACTTAGGACAGATGCGCGTAGAATTTATAAGAACAAATCACAGTATTGCCGATGCTGCTGCATTGGCAATATTTACACCCGCAGGAATTGTTATGCACACGGGCGATTTTAAAGTGGATTATACACCAGTATATGGGGAGCCAATAGACCTTCAACGATTTGGTGAGCTGGGAAGAAAAGGTGTTCTTGCCCTTATGTGTGACAGTACAAATGCGTTGAGGGCTGGTTTTACGATGTCTGAAAGGACGGTAGGAGCAACATTTGACAAGATTTTTTCTGATAATAAAAATAGTCGATTAATCATTGCGACATTTGCTTCTAATGTGGATAGAGTTCAACAGATTATTAATTCAGCAGTGGCATATGGAAGAAAAGTGTGTGTTGAAGGACGCAGTATGGTAAATATTATTGAGGTTGCTGAAAACCTCGAATACCTCAAAATTCCTGAAGGTGTACTGATAGATACAGAGGCTATGAAGGATTACACACCAGAACAGATTGTTCTTATTACAACTGGCAGTCAAGGTGAATCCATGGCAGCTCTTTCAAGAATGGCGGCAAATCTTCACCGAAAGGTATCCATTATGCCGGGTGATACTGTTGTATTTTCGTCTACGCCAATACCGGGCAATGAAAAATCAGTTGCCAAAGTGATTAACGAGCTTGGTATGAAAGGAGCTAAAGTAATCTTTCAAGACACCCATGTTTCGGGACATGCATGTCAGGAGGAAATTAAACTTGTCTATGCGCTTACCAAACCAAAATATGCAATACCAGTGCATGGTGAGTATCGACATTTAGTGGCTCAAAAAGAAATTGTTATGTCTTTGGGTTATGATAAAGAAAATGTTATTATAGCCAAATCTGGAGATGTGATACAACTATCACAAGATAAAGGTGAAATTACAGATAAAGTTCCTACAGGCTCCATTCTTGTAGATGGACTTGGTGTTGGCGATGTGGGCAATATTGTTCTAAGAGATAGGCAAAATCTTGCTGAAAATGGAATTATTATTGTTGTTTTGACATTAGAAAAGTATAGTGGACAACTTGTTGCAGGACCCGATATTGTGACAAGAGGATTTGTTTATGTAAGAGAGGCTGAAGAATTGCTTGATGAGGCAAAAGCTATTGTGGAGGATTCTGTGCAACTGTGTATGGACAAAAATATTAGCGATTGGAGCAAAATTAAAAATACAATTAGAGATGATTTAAGTGAATATTTATGGAAGAAGATGAAGAGAAATCCAGTGATTCTTCCAATTATTATGGAGACACAATTATAATAGATAATTTATAATGTGTTGTTTGGTATTCATTGATGAAAGGAATGTTATGAACAGAGTAGAGGAACTTACAGAACAATTAAAAATTGCTATATTGGAAAGTCCAGAGTATAAAGAATATAAGTCCCTTGAAGATTATATGAAAAGACAGCCCGATTTAAAGAGAGCTGTAGATGAGTTTAGAAAGTTAAATTTTATGTATCAGTATTCGGATGAGACTGGTGATGTTATCAATGAGACATTAAATCTTAATGAACGATTTAAAGATGTACGCAGACAGCCTCAAGTAGACCGATATTTGTCTGCTGAAATGTGTCTATGTCGTATGATGCAAGAGATTTGTATATCACTTTTTGGCTGTCTTGATTTTGATATGGACTTTCTAAAGGATTGATGGACAGAAGGAAATAAAGAGTTATGAATAACAAGAGTGTAAGAATGATTGTGTCAATATCACTCAATGCAGTTATTATTGTGTTGGGAACATGGATTATATTTTCTGTGGCAACGACAGGCTATTCTTTTGGTCGCAATATATTTGATGAAAAGGCTGTAAGTACATCAGAAAATGCCAGAGAAGTTGAGATTACGATTGAGGATAAAGTGGCACCTAAAGCGCTTGCAAAACAGCTTTATAATTTAGGACTTGCTGAAGATGAGCAAATCATATATTTTCAGATTATACTGTCCGACTATAAAGATAAATTTGTAGGTGGAACATACAATTTGAATACGGGAATGAAACCTTCAGAGATGTTTCAAATAATGTGTTCAGAAGCTTCAGAAGAAAATGAATAATAGGAATGATAAGATATGATAGTAGAACCAAGAATTGTGTCTTATATCAATTCGTTAGACATGGGTAATTCAGATATATGTAATTTGATTGAAAAAGAGGCATTAGCTGATAATGTGCCTATTATTAGAAAAGAGATGGGGAATCTACTAAAAGTCCTTTTAGCATTAAAACAGCCTTCAAAAATACTTGAAGTTGGAACAGCAGTAGGTTACTCATCTATTCTTATGAGTGAACATATGCCAAAGCATTGCACCATCACTACCATTGAAAATTATGATAAAAGAATACCTGTTGCCAGAAATAATTTTAAAAGAGCAGGCAAAGAAGAAGTTATCACACTGATTGAGGGTGATGCAATGGACGTTCTTAAAACATTAAATGAAGAATATGATTTTGTTTTCATCGATGCAGCAAAGGGACAGTATCTCTATTATTTTACAGAAATTATAAAAAAGATGCCAAAAGGTGGTTTGTTGATTTCGGATAATGTACTGCAAGAAGGTGAAATTATACAATCAAAATATAGCATTACTAGAAGAAATAGAACCATCCATGAGCGAATGAGAGAATATTTATATATGCTTACACATTCAAAAGAAGTTGTAACATCAATTGTTCCAATAGGTGATGGAATTACATTAAGTGTGAAACAATAATTTTTACAATGATTAAACTTTCCTATAAGGTAAGAAAGGGGTATAGCACGTTCTGCTGTTAAAGGCAGTATTTTGTGCTTGTTATTAGGTTATGAATAGAGCAGAACATGTATATAATGGCAGAAAGATTGAGTTGTTAGTTCCAGCAAGCAATCTTGAGGTGTTAAAAGTTGCTGTCATGTATGGTGCTGATGCAGTGTATATTGGCGGCGAGGCATTTGGATTGCGGGCAAAGGCAAAAAATTTTACATTAAATGATATATGTGAAGGGGTAAAATTTGCCCATCAATATCAGTGCAAAGTTTATGTTACTGCAAATATACTTGCGCATAATTATGATTTAGAGGGGGCAGGCATTTATTTTGAAGAATTAAAGAAGGCAGTGCCTGATGCACTGATTATTTCAGACCCGGGTATGTTTAAAATTGCAAAAAAAGTATGGCCAGAAGTGGATATTCATATTAGCACACAGGCAAACAATACCAATTATATGACGTATCAATTTTGGTGGGAACAAGGTGCAAGAAGGGTAGTGACTGCAAGAGAACTTTCCCTTGAAGAGATTAGGCAAATTCGAGAACATATTGATGAGAAGATGGAAATAGAGACATTTATACATGGAGCGATGTGTATATCGTATTCTGGAAGATGTCTGCTGAGCAGTTTTATGGCTGGTCAAGATGCCAACAGAGGCGCATGTACGCACCCTTGCAGGTGGAAATATGCAGTTGTCGAGGAACAAAGACCGGGAGAATATATGCCAATTTATGAAAACGAGAGAGGGACATATATTTTTAACTCAAAAGATTTGTGTATGATAGAACATATCCCTGAGTTAATCAAGGCAGGAATTGACAGCTTTAAAATTGAAGGTCGAATGAAGACTGCTCTTTATGTAGCTACAGTTGCCAGAACTTATAAGATGGCTATCGAAGACTTCCTTAAAAGTGAAGACTTGTATAGGAGTAATCTTGATTTTTATAAGTCGGAGATTAGAAAATGTACCTACAGACAATATACAACAGGTTTCTTTTTTGGAAAGCCAAATGAAAATACACAGATTTATGATACAAACACCTATATTAAGGAGTATACTTATTTGGGGATTGTTGATGGAAAAAATAGTGAAGGCTTGTATCATATTGAACAGCGTAATAAATTTAGCGTTGGTGAAGAAATAGAAGTGATGAGAACAAATGGTGAAAATTTAACAGTAACCGTAAGGAAAATTGTTGATGAAAAGGGCATTGCTATGGAAAGCGCACCACATCCAAAGCAGCAATTATATATTGATGTTGGAATGGAATTAAATGATTATGATATACTTAGAAGAAAAGAAGAAGATATTTAAAAGCAGTTCAATTTGTCTCATTACTCGCACAAATAAATAATTTTGGAAAGGCAATAAAAGGCACTAGGATACATAATATATATAAATATGTGTCTGGAGTGCCTTTCTTTGAAAAGTTTTGAAAAACCATTGTCTGCACAAGAAGAGGAGATAATGCTGAAAAAATGCCGGAGAGGAGACTTGCAGGCAAGAAATTTGCTGATTGAGAAGAACATGAGATTGGTAGCACATATGACAAAAAAATATGCTTCACCAGAACGTGATATACAAGATTTGATATCAGTAGGTACTATTGGATTAATAAAAGCAATTAATTCATATAAGCCTGAAAAGGGAATACGTTTGGCAACCTATGCAGCGAAATGTATTGACAATGAACTTCTTATGCTGTTGCGTACAGAGAAAAAGAAATCAAGAGAAGTATCACTTTATGAGCCAATAGGAACAGATAAAGAGGGAAATGAAATTAGTATTATTGAGATTATTAGCGATGAAGAGCCCGATATAGTAGAAGATTATATTAATTTAGAACGAATAAAAATAATCAAAAAATATATCCAAAATGTTTTGACATATCGAGAATATAATATCATTATTAACCGATATGGGCTTTTTAATTATAATGAAAAGACACAAAATGAGATAGCCAAAGATATGGGGATTAGTCGAAGCTATGTCAGTAGAATTGAAAAGCGTGCGCTAGAGAAGCTAAAACATTTATTGGATAACAATAATCTCTAAAAGTAGTAAAGTGGATAGTAAATATCTGCTTGATTACAAAAAGCTGTCGTTTGGATATATCGGCAGCTTCCTACAAATTGATATATTTGTAAGGAAAAATCGTTATTCAAGAGGTCGTTTATGAAAAACAAAACAATAAAATGGATAAGTTTAGGAGTAGTATGTATTAGTGTTCTATTGATAATTGCTTTTTTGGTAGTAGGAAAAAGTAATATTGATATGAAAGATTATATAACTATTGAATATATGGGCGCGAATGGATATGCGACAGCAAATTGCCAAATTAATCGTGAAAAATTGTATGTGGATATGGCAGGCGATGAAAAGGATTTAGAACAATTAAAATTATATAAAGATATATCCGAAAGTATAAAAGTCCATATTGACAATCCCAATATGCTGTCAAATGGGGACAAGGTACTTGTTAAACTAGAATATTCAGAAGAGCTTGTAAAAAATGCAAAAATAAAATTGGGAAGCAAGCAGTTTTCTGTCAAAGCAAAAGGAATTAACGAAGGTCAAAATATTGATATCTTTTCTATGATAGAAGTTACATTTGCTGGCATCAGCCCACAGGCTTATGCAGTTGTTCAAAATAATTGGCAGGATGCTTATTTGTCTACATTATCATTTTCTGTTGATAAATCAACAGGCATCACGAAAGATGATGTTATTACAGTTCGGTGTGATGCCGATATTGAAACATTGGGAAAACATGGATTTATAACAGATAAGACCGAACAAAAATATAAGGCGGACAAGCTAAGCACATATGTGACTGATGTTTTAGATATAGATAAAAATAAGCTGGATTTATTGAAAACGATGTGTGAAGAAGCGATTGTTGATATGACAAAAGACACAACATTCCGAATGATGTATAAGGCAACTGGACACAACGATTATCTTTATATGCCCAATAATGAATATGCAGAAAATGTATCGGTTATAGGGGCTAAATTTCTTAGTCGTAAAAATACAGCAGAAGGACTAAATAATAATTTTTTGTATATTTTATGTGAAGCAGATATTGTCAATGAAGAGGAGAGCAATAAAGTATATTTTGGTTTTGAATTTACACAACTATATAAGACATTTGATGGTGAGGTTTACATTATTACAGACAATTATAAAAAAGATTATATATGTTCAATACAGTATGATGATATGTATAAGAGGTGTGTTGAAAGTAAAAGTGATATGTATGATGTAAAGGATTGTTAGTTTTTTATGAGGGTGGAAAAATTCCACCCTTAATTAGATTTTTTTAGTTGAGACAGTTTATATTAGACAAAGTAATATATATTTTGATTTGTTTTCAGGATAGTAAAAATAAAAAATTTTTATTGAAATATAATAATAGTTATGATAATATATCTATACAATAAAATATATAAAAAATATAGTATTCTATTAATCTGATTGTTCTCCTAGAATGGAGGAGAATGTATAGTGAAGTTTTTAGCACAACTATTTTTGGTTTAGATGCGCTAGTGGTCAGTGTAGAAATTGATTCAGGAGATGGTCTGCCATTTTTTGAGATGAGCGGTTATCTGGCAGCACAGGTCAGAGAAGCAAAAGAGCGCGTTCGTGTATCTATTAAGAACAGTGGATATGAGTTAAGACCACAACGCATCCTTGTCAATATTTCTCCTGCTGATGTAAAAAAAGCAGGAACAGGGTTTGATTTACCAATTGCTGTAGGGATTCTTGCGGCAAATGGATATATTAATAATGATAAATTAAAAGATATAGTTATTGTTGGAGAGTTGAGTCTTGATGGTTCTGTCAATGCTGTCAGTGGCGTGCTTTCTAGTGTAATTGCCGCAAAAGAAAAGGGATATTCTATATGTATTGTTCCTGTAGATAATTTACATGAGGCAAAATTGATAAGGGGAATATCTACATATGGCGTAAAAAATTTAAAAGAATTACTTTCTTTTTTAAATAATGGTATATTTCCCGATAGGATTAATAATGTAGTGGGGGAACATCATTCTATTTTTGCTGCCTTTGATGACACTTATTTAGATTTTAAGGATATTCAAGGGCAAATGGTAGCAAAGCGAGCTACGTTAGTGGCTGCTGCTGGTATGCACAATTTGCTTTATGTTGGCGCGCCGGGCAGTGGAAAGACAATGTTTGCAAAGCGGATTTCTGGTATACTTCCTGAACTAACATATGAAGAAGCACTACAAATTACAAAAATTTATAGTATAGCTGGTTGTCTTTCAAAAAATTCTTTCATAAAAAAAAGACCGTTTAGAAGTCCTCACCATAGTATTACAAAAACAGCATTTTTAGGAGGCGGTGCTTTTCCAAAGCCCGGCGAGATAACGCTTGCCTCATCAGGTGTATTATTTTTAGATGAATTGACAGAGTTTCCCGCCTGTATTTTAGAGTCATTAAGACAGCCATTAGAAGATAAAGCAATACGGTTAGTAAGACTTTCAAGAGAATATGTATATCCATCTGATTTTATGCTTGTAGCTGCTATTAATCCATGCCGCTGCGGTTATTATCCAGATAGAAAAAGGTGTAACTGTTCAGAACGTGATATAGCAAGGTTTTTAGGTCGTATTAGTCAGCCAATATGGGACCGATTTGATATGAATGTCCATTTTGAAACAATTGATTTTAAAGATTTAAGTGAGGAGGAAATGATTTCTAAAAAAAATATTTACACAACAAAACATATGAGAGGGATTGTAGAAAGAGTACATGCTATACAGCAAAGACGATTTAAAGAATGTTCTATTTATTTTAATTCTCAAATGGAAGTTAGTGATATTAAAAAATATTGTATATTAGGAACAAAGGAAAAGCAATTATTAGAAAAAGCATATAATAAGCTCAATTTAACGGCTAGGGGTTATAATAAAATACTGAAAGTTGCAAGAACGATTGCAGATATTGCAGACAGCAGTGAAATTCAGACCAGTCATATCAGTGAAGCGATTTCTTATAGAAATCATTTAGGGGTGATGTGATGGAAGATGATTTTTATTGGTTTTGGCTTTGCAATATTTCAGGCATTGGTTGTATGAAAATAAAAGCAATTATTGGCAGCTTAAATGATGCAAAAACAGCATATAATGCCAGTGAATCGGTATTATGTAATATTAAAGGTTTACATCATGGCGATGTTGATAAAATTATAAAAAGTAAAGATAATGTTCATATATATAATGCGTATGTTAAAATGTGTCATACAAATGTACAGTTTGTGCATATAAAAAATGATAAGTATCCATCAAAATTAAAACAATTATATGATTCTCCACCCTGTTTGTATGTGAGAGGCAAATTGCCAAGTGAAAATAGAGTATCGGTTGCTATTATTGGTGCTAGAAATTGTACAGAATATGGACGAAGCGTAGCAGCGATGTTGGGAGAACATTTTGCACATATGGGAATACAAGTTATTAGCGGCATGGCAGCAGGAATTGATACAGCAGGTCATAAAGGCTGTCTTGCAGGAGATGGATATACTTATGCTGTATTGGGTTGTGGTGTCGATATTTGTTATCCAAGTCAAAATATTGAGTTGTTTACCAATATAATACACAATGGTGGTGTTCTTTCAGAATATCCATTAGGTACAAAACCAATATCAGCAAATTTCCCAGTAAGAAATAGGATTATCAGTGGATTGGCTGATATAGTTGTTGTTGTAGAAGCAAAAAAGAAAAGTGGTTCTTTGATAACCGTTGATTTGGCGCTAGAACAAAATAAAGAAGTGATGGCAGTTCCCGGTAGGATAGGGGATATTTTAAGCGAGGGCTGTAATGAACTTATCAAACAGGGAGCGATGGTTATCACCAATCCAGAGGATATAAAATTTAGTAGTTTTTTAACAAAATGGATAAAAAACAGTGAAATGGGTAAAACAGATTTGAAATATTCTATAAAAAATCAGTATGAAAAAATAAATGTTCTTGCAAGTGAAAAAAATATGTTGTATAGTTTACTCGACTTGTGTCCGATAAGTCTTGAAGAAATTGTTAGAAAATCAGGGCTTGACATTCAAAGTACAATAGAAATTCTGCTTGAATTGCAGTTAAATGGATATATTAAAGAGGTTGGACATAATCGTTATATAAGAAACAGTTTGTAAACTTGGTGGAAGGAAAAAACAAAGATGGCAAAGTATTTGGTGATTGTAGAATCTCCAGCAAAAGTTAAAACAATTAAAAAATTTCTTGGAACTAATTATGAAGTGATGGCTTCTCAAGGGCATGTACGTGATTTGCCAAAAAGTCAGATGGGCGTTGATATAGAAAATGATTTTGAACCAAAGTATATAACAATAAGAGGCAAGGGAGATATTCTTGCAACATTGAGAAAACATGCAAAAAAGGCAGATAAAGTCTACCTTGCAACAGACCCAGACCGAGAGGGAGAAGCCATTTCATGGCATTTGGCAAAAGCTTTGAAACTAGAAGATAAAGATATTTATAGGATAACATTTAATGAGATAACAAAAAATGCAGTAAAAGCATCATTAAAAGATGCAAAGAAAATTGATATGAACCTTGTCGATGCACAACAGTCAAGACGTGTATTAGACCGCATGGTTGGTTATAAGATAAGTCCGCTTTTATGGGCAAAAGTTAAGAGGGGATTGAGTGCAGGACGAGTTCAGTCCGTTGCACTTCGGATTATATGCGACCGAGAAGAAGAAATTAACTCTTTTATACCAGATGAATATTGGACGATCAATGCAAACCTTAAAGTGAAAGGTGAAAAAAAACCGTTAGTAGCTAAATTTTATGGTGATGAAAAGGGAAAGATTGATATAAAGAATAAAGAACAGATGCAGACTATTGTTGATGCTGTAAGAGATTGTGAATTTGTAATAGATAGTATAAAACGTGGTGAGAGGGTAAAAAAAGAACCATTACCATTTACTACAAGTACATTACAACAAGAAGCAGCAAAACAATTGAATTTTTCTACACAAAAAACGATGAGAATTGCGCAGCAGCTTTATGAAGGTATTGATATTAAAGGACATGGGACGATTGGTGTTATAACGTATCTTCGTACAGATTCAACAAGAATTTCGGATGAGGCAGTTGGTATGGCTGCCAAGTATATTAAAGAAAATTATGGTGAACAATACCTTCCAGATACAAAGAAAAGTGTAAAAACTACAAAAAAAATTCAGGACGCACATGAGGCAATAAGACCAACAGATATATTTTTATCACCTGCTATGATTAAAGAGTCTTTATCGCGTGAGCAGTTGAGATTATATCAACTGATATGGAAAAGATTTGTTGCCAGTCAGATGAGTTGTGCCGTTTATGAGACAATGACTATAAAGATAGCAGCAGGGCTGTATCGCTTTAGTGTTTCTTCTTCAAAAATAAAGTTTGATGGATTTATGTCGGTATATAAGGAGCCTGATGAACAAGACCAAAATCGTTTGTTGACAAAAAGACTTGATGAAAATTCGGAGTTAAAGTTGATTGATATTCAAGGGGAACAGCATTTTACACAACCCCCTGCACATTACACAGAAGCTTCATTAGTAAAACAGCTTGAAGAATTGGGAATAGGCAGACCAAGTACTTATGCACCTACAATAACAACGATTATTTCCAGACATTATGTTGCAAAAGAAAATAAAAATTTATATGTTACAGAACTTGGCGAAGCCGTTAACAATATTATGAAAAAAGCATTTACATCAATTGTTGATGTAAACTTTACAGCAAATATGGAAACACTTTTAGACAGTGTTGAAGAAGGAAAGATAAAATGGAAAGAGGTTATAAGAAATTTTTATCCAGATTTAGATGAGGCTGTTGTTAGTGCAGAAAAAGAGTTGGAAAATGTCAAGATTGCAGATGAAGTCAGTGATGTTGTGTGTGAATTGTGTGGAAGTAATATGGTTGTCAAATATGGACCACATGGTAAATTTCTTGGCTGTCCAAATTTTCCAGATTGTCGAAATACCAAACCTTATCTTGAAAAGATAGGTGTTTCATGTCCTTTGTGTGGTAAAGAAGTTGTCCTTAGAAAGACAAAAAAAGGAAGACGATATTTTGGATGTGAAGATAATTCAGAATGTGGTTTTATGACATGGCAAAAACCAGTCAATAAAAAATGTCCTCAATGTGGCAATTACATGATAGAAAAAGGAAATAAACTAGCTTGTGCAGATAATAATTGTGGCTATGTTGAAGTCAAAAATAGTGAAAATAGTAAAAATAATGAAGACTAAAAACAAGCATTTGCAAAAAATTGTATATAAAGTCATAAAAAATTCAGAAAAGAATGTGCATAATATTGAATTTTTTACACAAATGTGCTAAAGTAATAAAGCAAGAGTAATGGCACACAGGTGGAGGTAAATATACAAATGAGTGTACAATTACTTGATAAGACTAGAAAAATTAATAAATTACTACACAATAACAATTCTTATAGAGTAGAATTTGTTGATATATGTGATGTTTTAAGTAGTATTTTAGAATCAAACATACTTGTGGTCAGTAAAAAAGGAAAGGTTTTAGGTACAGGATTTTATAAGGGGATAGAGGTTATAAGTGAGCTTATTTTAAATAAGGTAGGAACATTTATTGACAATATACTTAATGAACGATTACTCAGCGTATTATCTACAAAAGAAAATGTTAACCTTTCAACTTTAGGATTTGCTGATGAAAACATAAAGAGATTCCAAGCACTTTTGACGCCAATTGAGATGGCAGGAGAGCGATTGGGAACATTATTTATGTATAAGAAAGATACACAATATGAAATTGATGATATTATATTGTGTGAGTATGGGACGACCGTAGTTGGGTTGGAAATGCTGCGTTCAGTCAATGAAGAACATGCAGCGTTTGTCAGAAAAAAACAGATTGTTAAATCGGCAATTAAAACGTTATCAATATCAGAATTGGAAGCTATTAAACATATATTTAAGGAATTAGATGGTATGGAGGGAATATTAGTTGCCAGTAAGATAGCTGATAAAGTTGGCATTACAAGGTCTGTTATTGTCAATGCGCTTAGAAAATTTGAAAGTGCAGGGGTGATTGAATCAAAATCATCAGGTATGAAAGGAACATACATAAAAGTTGTTAATGATGTTGTTTTGCAAGAACTGGAAAAGTATGATGAAAAGTAACTGTGTTATCTACATGATTTAGTTTCTAAAAAATGGAATAGGTTATGTTTAAGGATGTCTCCGTAATTGAGCATTGCTCAGTGTCGGCTGCCTCCTTGATTTATTTCCATGAGCAATAAATTAGGTGATTTAAAAATTGGTTTTATATGGAAATCTTAAAGTAATCTTAAAAAAGGCTTTATTTTTGCTTGACAATATTCTATAATATTGAGTTAGTATGAAAGGGGTGTCAATATGAACGCTAATATTTTTGGATATGTAGATGTCCTTACCGCAGCTGCAAATGCAAGCTGGGCTAGAGAAGAAGTACTCGTAAATAATATTTCTAATGGGAGTACACCGGGATATAAAAGAAAAGATGTTGAATTTAAGTCATATCTTAATTCAGCTATAGAACAGGCTGGACGACCATACACAACGCTTACACAGAGAGTGAATCATGTAGATACATCAATGGTTACTTATAGGACATACACAGATAATAGTACATTATCCTATCGTTTAGATGGCAATAATGTAGATATATCAACAGAAAATGCTGAGCTTGCGGCAGAACAGATTAACTATAATGCACTTATTGATAGCATAAACAATGAGTTTAGCAGGTTTAAAATGGTATTGAAATAATTGGAGGAAAAAATCATGTCTATGTTTACAGCTTTTAATATAAGCGCGTCAGGAATGACCGCGCAGCAGTTAAGAACAGATGTTATTTCTGAGAATATAGCAAATTCCCATACGACTAGGACATCAAAAGGCACACCTTATGTAAGAAAGTCGGTAGTGTTTACAGAAAAGACACTATCAGCAGCAACAGCAATTCAGGGGGCAAATGCTAATGGCTCATCCTTTGCCAGTGTCTTAAAAAATGCGTGTGGAGGAAGATTAGGTGATGGTGTAAAGGTTACCTCAGTGTATGAAGATACATCAACCGATATGAATATAGTTTATGATCCTTCTCATCCAGATGCGGATGATAATGGTTATGTTATATATCCAAATGTAAATCCTGTTCAAGAAATGACGGATTTAATTGATGCTTCACGTTCTTATGAGGCGAACATATCTGCATTTAATGCAAGTAAAGCGATGGCAAGTAAAGGCTTGAGTATTGGTCAGGCATAATGGATTTAGTATAATGATGGTCAAGACTTGAAAACAAAGAGCAAATAATATTAAAATTTGGGAAAGGAAAAGCTATCATATACACTTTTGTATATGTTTTTAGTAGCAGAATGACAATGAATATAACACAGGCAATTAATGGTTTAGGAACAGACTATGCAAATAAAGTTACAGATGCAATGAAACAGTCTGCAGCAATTAATTCTGGTAAGTCGACAGGCGGCACATTTGATGATATCTTTAATGCGGCAGCAGGGCTAGTGGAGAGTACCAATACATATATTCAGCAGGCACAGCAGGCACAGGTTGATTGGGCGATAGGAAAGCTTACAAATCCACATGAGTTGGGTGCATATCAGCAACAGGCTAACATTGCATTACAATTTACGGTTGCAGTCAGAGACAAAGCGATAGAAGCTTATAAAGAGCTAATGAACATGCAGATTTAAGGAGCGTTAAGATAAATGGCTGAGAGGTTTAAAGGTATAACTAACCAAATCGTTGAGACCTGGAAAAGCTGGACAAAAAAACAAAAGACTGTATTGCTCAGCACAATTGCTGCGGTTGTTATAGCAATTGGTATTATTGTATTTGCTGTGACAAGACCAAATTATCAGGTATTAACCACATGTAAAGATTATTCAGAATTAAACAGTGTGATTTCACTTCTCAATGAAAATAATATTCAAAGTGTAGTTGAAGATAATACATTAGTCGTTAAAGTAGATAAAAATAATCTTACAAATGCAAAAATGCTTATTGCATCAGCAGATGTACAGCCAGATGGTTATACATTTCAAGATGCAATGGAAAGTAGCTTTACCACAACAGAGTCTGATAAGACAAAGATGTATCAGCACTATCTTGAATCAAAATTTGCAAATGATTTATCATTGATAGATGGTGTGAAAAGTGCTACTGTAACAGTCTCTATACCAGAGGCTTCCAATTCTTTTTATGCAGTTGCAGCAGAAACATCTGTTGCAGTTTGTTTGGATACATCAAAATCAATATCGGATGATGTGTCAGAGGGAATGGCAAATTTTATTGCCACTGCAGTTGGAAATAGTACTACAAATAATATAACAATTATTGATAATAAAGGAAATACATTATATTCTGGTCCAAGCAATGCTTCTTCTAATTCTGGAGTCAGTTATGCTGGTAAATTAAAGCATAAAGCTCAAATTGAAGAAACAACCACAAATAAATTAAGAAGAGGTCTTTTGGCAACAGGATTATATAATGAGGTATATTTGGCATTAGATTTAGACCTTGACTGGGATGAAGTTAATAGAATTGCTACAGAGTATACCACACAAGGTGATGATCAATCAATTTTTGAGGAATCTTATGAGGAAGAATCACAAGGAACATCAGGAGCTAGTGGTGCGCCGGGTACAGTATCCAATGATGATGATACAACATATGATATTGATACCGGTAATGGAAGTACATCTACATATTCAGTAAAGAAATATAAGTATTTGCCAAACACTCTTGTGACAACTACAACAACAGAACCAGGTAGTGTTGTTAAAGAAAATTCAACATTAGCAGTATCCTTTATAAGGAATAGAATATATAATGAAAATGAAGTTGAAGCACTTGGTTTGTTGGAAGGAACAACATGGGAACAATTTAAGGTTGATAATGCTGCATCAATAGCACAGCAGGTAGATGATACTTGGTTGGATTTTTTGTCAGCAGGAACAGGTGTTCCTAGAAATAATATTTCTGTTATTGCCTATGAAGTTCCATTTTTTGAGGATGCACCTCCAAGCAATGTGGCTAACACAGTTACATTCTGGTTACAGATTGCACTTGCAGCAATTATTCTTGGATTGCTTGCATTTGTTATTATCAGAAGTGCAAGACCTCTTACAGTGGAAGAGACAGAACCAGAGTTGTCTGTGGAGGAAATGTTGGCTACAGCAAGAGAAAATCAGCCTAGTGTTGAGGAAATCATTGAAAATGAGAAATCTGAGACAAGGAAGGCTATTGAGAAATTTGTTGATGAAAATCCAGAAGCAGTGGCATTATTGCTACGCAACTGGTTAAATGAGGGTTGGGAATAAATTGCGCCCGTTACATAAGTGAGGTGTTTTGATATGGCTAAATCATCCAGTGCAGAAAAGGAGATGGATGGGATTGAAAAAGCCGCTACATTGTTAATAGCGCTTGGTCCAGAGAAATCTGCACAGATATTTAAACATTTAAAGGAAGATGAGATAGAACAATTGACTCTTGAGATTGCAAATACAAGCAGCGTTTCGCCAAAGACGAAAGAAATTGTACTCAATGAGTTTTACGAAGTTTGTCTTGCTCAGCAATATATTGCTGAAGGTGGTATTAATTATGCTAAGGAGCTTTTAGAGAAAGCGCTTGGTGAAGAAAAGGCGAGAGATGTTATTGGTAAGCTTACAGCAAGTCTTCAAGTTCGACCATTTGAATTTGTTAGAAAAGCAGACCCAAGTCAGTTGCTGAACTTTATTCAAGATGAACATCCACAGACAATCGCATTAATTTTGTCTTATTTACCACCAGCACAATCTTCTCTTGTTGTTTCAGCATTGTCACCAGAAAAGCAGGCAGATGTTGCAAAGAGAATTGCGCAGATGGACAGAACATCACCAGATGTTATCAAGCAGGTTGAAAAGATTCTTGAAAGAAAGCTGTCCTCTCTTGTTAATCAGGATTACACAATGGTTGGTGGTGTTGATGCCATTGTTAGTATTTTAAATTCGGTTGACAGAGGAACAGAAAAGCATATTATGGAGACCTTAGAGGTCGAAGAACCAGAATTAGCAGATGAAATCAGGAAGAAGATGTTTGTATTTGAGGATATCCTTACTCTTGATGACAGAGCAATTCAGAGAGTTCTTCGTGATGTTGATAATGGAGACCTTGCATTGGCGCTTAAGGGTGCAAATGAGGAGGTTCAAAATGTTATTCTTAATAACCTTTCTAAACGTCTTGCTGTTATGATTAGAGAGGATATGGAATATATGGGACCTGTTCGTATGAAAGATGTTGAGGAGGCACAACAAAAGATTGTTAATGTTATTAGAAAACTTGAAGATTCTGCTGAGATTGTTATTGCAAGAGGCGGAGGTGACGAGATAATTGTCTAATTTATTAAAAAGAAGTTCAATGGTCACCAAAGAAGAGCGTATCATTGATTATAATGAACTGATTCGGGCAAAATTAAAAAATCTTATTGAATCAGAAGATTATAATGGTGTGGCAGACCCAGATGGTTTTGTCAATGGTCTTACAGCAGATGTTGTGGAACGATTAACAGATGAAGATACAATTTTAGGTGAAGGTGAGAATGAAGAAGAAACATTTACACCAGAAGATATTGCAAGAAAGATTGAGGAGGCAAATCAAGAGTCTGCTCAGATAATAGAGGATGCAAATTTACAGGCACAAAAGATAATAGAGGAGGCTCAAGGAGAGATACAAGAGTCTATGAGCCAAGCAAAAGAACAAGGATATCAAGAAGGAATTACAAAGGCAACTAGGGAGTTAGAGCTAAGACAAGAACAATTAGAAAATGAAATTCAAGACAGGCGCAGTCAGCTTGAAGCAGAATATGAACAAAGGCGCAAGCAGATGGAGTCGGAATTAGTTGAAACACTTTTAGAGGTCTTTCAGTCGTTTACTCTTGTTTTAGCACAAGATAACAAAGATATTCTTATACATTTGATAAATGGCGTACTTGCCAATTCATATAAAAGTGATGAGATTTTAATTAAGGTATCTTGTGACGATTATCCTTTTGTATCAGCGAATCAAGGGAAAATTTTTTGTGCAAGTACAAAAGAGTTATCATTAAATATCATTGAGGATTCCACGATGGAAAATAATCAATGTATTATAGAGACAGACAGTGGCATTTTTGATTGCAGCCTTGATACAGAATTAAACAATTTAACAAAGAAGATTAAATTACTTAGCTGTCTGGAATAAGAAACAATAAGCGATTTGGAGGAAGTGCTTAAATGTCAGTAATTAACCAATTAAAATATGAACATTTGATGCAGGAATCCTTTTATGATAAGCTTGGGAAGGTTGCAAAGATTGTTGGATTAACCATAGAGTCCATTGGACCAGATGCCAAGCTGAATGATTTGTGTGAAATTTATGTTCCAGATAATTCAATGCCTGTGTATGCAGAGGTTGTTGGATTTAAGGATAACAGAGTTTTATTGATGCCATTTGATAAAGTAGATGGTGTTGGACCGGGGTGTATTGTTAAAAATACAGAGAAACCATTAGGCGTTAAAGTTGGATATGAGGTTTTGGGTCACACGTTGGATGGCTTGGGAAACCCTATTAATGGAGAAGAATTAGGATTAGTAGAAGAGTATCCTGTTGAGGCAACCCCGCCAGACCCAATGTCAAGAGAGATTATAAGTCAAGTATTACCACTTGGAGTCAAGGCAGTTGATGGGCTTTTGACTGTTGGAAAAGGACAAAGAATTGGCATATTTGCTGGCAGTGGCGTTGGAAAAAGTACACTTTTAGGTATGTTTGCAAGAAATACAAGAGCTGATATTAATGTGATTGCTCTTATAGGTGAGCGAGGAAGAGAAGTACGAGAGTTTGTTGAGAGGGATTTAGGCGAAGAGGGTATGCGAAGAAGTGTCTTAGTAGTGGCAACTTCTGATAAACCAGCACTCATTCGTAATAAAGCGGCAAAGACAGCAACAGCAATTGCTGAGTATTTTCGTGACCAAGGAGAAGATGTCCTTCTGATGATGGATTCTCTTACACGTTTTTCGATGGCACAAAGAGAGATTGGGCTTGCATCAGGTGAGCCTCCAGTGACAAGAGGATATCCGCCAAGTGTTTATTCGGAGATGCCAAAACTTCTTGAACGAGCAGGAATGGCAAGAAAAGGCTCCATCACAGGGTTATATACAGTCTTGGTTGATGGTGATGATTTTAATGAACCAATTACAGATACTGCCAGAAGTATTCTTGATGGGCATATTATCTTATCCAGAAAGTTAGGACATAAGAATCATTATCCAGCGATTGATATCTTGCAGAGTATATCAAGATGTATGAGTCAAATTTCGACAAAAGAGCATAAAAAGATTGCAGGTCGTCTGAAAAATGTTATGGCAACCTACAATGAAGCAGAAGATTTAATTAATATAGGAGCATATAAAAAGGGTAGTAATAAAAATATTGATTACGCCATTTCTAAAATTGATGCAGTCAATAGTTTTTTGATGCAGCAAACAGATGAAAAGTTTTCATTTGAAGAAGAGCTTTCTATATTGGAATCCATCTTTAATGATTATGAAGAATAAAATTCATTAAAAGTCCATACATATAGAATCATCACAGGAGTGAGACATATATGGCTAAGTTTATTTATAAGCTGCAAAATGTTCTAAATATTAAAGAGCGGTTGGAAACACAAGCAAAGACAGAATTTGCAGAGGCTATGAATCGTGTTTCAATCGAGGAAGAAAAATTGAGAGCGCTTATTGAACGCAGGAATACGTATATAGAAGATGTAAGGCGTCTATCATCAGGCAGATTAAATGTAGCTTTGGTAAGGCGAAGTAATGAATATATAAAAACGATAGAAGAATTTATGAATCAACAAGCAGTGGTTCTTCGTATAGCTCAAAAAAATCTTGAGAAATGTAGAGAAAAGCTTAATGAGGCGGTTCAAGACAGAAAAATACATGAGAAATTAAAAGAAAAGGCATTTGAGGAATTTAAACTTGAGTTGAATGTTGAAGAAAAGAAAGAAATTGACCAACTTGTAAGTTTTACATACAATGATAAGAGTGGGAGAGAGGATTAACAATGGCTAAGAAAAAAAAGAAATCGAATGACGATTTGGACTTAGATAGAAAAGATGGCGAAGAAGCAGAAGAAAAAAGCGGCGGTATTGTTGGCATTTTATTAGCTTTGCTTATTATATTGATATGGATTGTCATATTTGCTCTTTTGATTAAAATGGATGTTGGCGGTATTGGCACAATGTTAAGACCTGCTCTAAAAAATGTTCCAGTTATTAATAAGATTTTGCCAGATGCTAGTGATGATGAAATTATTGAAGAAAATGGCAATAAATATAAGACACTTGCAGAGGCAATTGAGCGAATTAAAGAACTTGAGAAAGAAATTGAGCAATACAAAACAAGTGGAAGCAATACCGACGAGCAGATTGCTCAATTACAGGCAGAAATTTCACGTTTAAAAGTATATGAAGAAAATCAAGAATACTTTGAGCAGTTAAAGAAAGAGTTTGATGATCAGGTAGTGTTTAATGAAAATGCGCCTGACATTGAAGAATATAAAAAATGGTATGAAGAAATAAATCCAGATAATGCAGCATCACTTTATGAACAAGTAGTTGAAAGAATACAATTTTCTAAGAAAATTCAAGAGTGGGCTACTACATATGCTTCAATGGAGCCTAAGGCAGCTGCTGCAATTATGGAAGAGATGACAGGAGATGCCTATGTTGTTACAAGAATACTCTTAAGTATGACACCAAAACAACGGGCGGCTGTTATGGCAGAGATGGACCCTGTATATGCTGCAAAATTGACAGCAATTATGTTTCCATCGTAAAGGAAAAATGTTTGAATCTTTTGGGTTTTGCCTAAAGAAATAATGCATTTATTCCGAATAATACTATAGTAGTATATACTATTTTTATTATGTTATAGAATTGTTTGTACAATTTTTATATGTCATAAAATAGTATGTATTATAAATATTTTTAACATAAGGATACTTATGTGGTAAGGAAAGGAGGTATGATATGGTGGATACAGCAATTACTGGAATGTTTGGACGAAATACAAATGCTCAATCATTGTCAGACACAAAAAAAACAGATAGGTCCAACGTGTTTGCTGATGTTATGGCAAAGTCTATAAGCAGCTTATTACCAATTTCAAACAGTATAAAAGGTGTTGGACAGATAAAGGGCAGTAAAACATCAATAGACAGTGTGTTTGTAAAAGATGATATGAAAGATAATTCTAACAATATATCAAACACAAACAATGTAGATAAAATAACCAAGACAGATACTTTATCACAAGATAATCAGGTAAAGGAAACAGCTCAAAATAAAGAAAAAGCAGAACTTGAAGTTTGTGATAATGAAGAAGATATTGATGAAGAAGAAACAGTTAAAAAGATGGTGTCTGAAGTTGTTGAGACTATTAAAGAAATATTAGGCATATCTGATGAAGAGTATCAAAAGGTCATGTCTGAATTAGGATTAACATCTGCCGATTTGCTTGAGCCAAATAATGTGACAAATTTAATTGCACAAGTGTCAGGCAAACAAGATGCAATGTCCGTTATTACCGATTCAGAGTTATCTTTAAAGTTAAAAGAGATTATTCAAGTTGTTTCTGATATAGTGACGAGTGCAGATTCACAATATGGCATTAGTGAAGAGCAATTTAAAGGTATCGCACAAGCATATACAGATAATGTTGACACGCAAAATCAAGTAACAGCAGAACATGCAGCAGGTTTGCAGAACAATGAAAAACAGTCTGGTATACAAGAAGAAGTACAGATGAAGTCTGAAGAATATGTTGTAGATGATGGTTCTAGTTTAGAGCAGGTGATTTCTGAAAAAATAACTACATCTTCTGTAAGCAATAAGAATAGTAATTCGTTTGCAAATGATTCTAATGGTAATGCAAAACAGAATGTGTTTGAAAATAGCAAAAATAACACAGAAGTTAATCCAGATATGACTTCAAGTACTAATGTAGCAGCTCAGCTTGCTAAGACATTTGAGACAGCATTTGCAAATGAAGTTGATGTGAAGCCCGCTGATATTGTAAGACAGGTAGTGGATTCTATTAAATTGAATGTCACGAGTCAGCTTAAGAGTATGGAGATAGCACTTAATCCTGAAAACTTAGGAAAAGTGAATCTTCTTGTTTCAGTGCGTGAAGGTGTTGTCACTGCAAAGATAGTAGCTGAAAATGAGCAGGTTAAAAAAGCCTTAGAGGGGCAATTAAATGTTCTCAAAGAAAATATGTCAAATCAAGGGCTTAAGGTTGAGGCTGTAGAAGTTACTGTGCAAAACAATGCTTTTCATAGTCAGGATAATTTTAATGGAAGTAATCCACAGCAACAAACAAATGGCACAAAGAAACAGCATGTTCATTTGAATTTCACAGATGAAGAAGAAGTAACAGAAGTTCATAAGGAAGCAACAATGAATGAAAATAGTAGCGTTGAGTTTTCTGCATAGAAAATAAGGACGTAGAAAGGAGTTTATATGGTATATCAAAATATTATAAATGGAAAATTTGATACAGATAATACAACATCAAATATAAGTTCGACAAGGAAAGAGGAAAAAGGAAAAAATACATTAGATATTAATGATTTCCTTGCGCTTATGGTTGCACAGATGCAGTATCAAGACCCATTGGAACCTACAGATAATACGCAGTATATTGCACAGATGGCTACATTCTCACAGGTTGAAGCAACAAAGAGTATGCTTAATAAAACAGAGCAGCAAATGGCATCAGAGCTTATTGGAAAAACGGTTATTATGAAAACTGATATCAATGGTGAGAATATGATATCAGGAAAGGTTGATTATTGGGAAAATATTGATGGCAAGATTTATCTTGGAATCAATAAAAAGCTTTATGATATTGCTGATTTGGATACAGTGCTTGATACAGATTATTTTGATTCTATCTCAAAACCAGGAAAACCAGAGGAACCAGAAAAGCCAGAAGATTCTGGAAAACCAGAAGATTCTGAAAAGCCAGGAGAATCTGAAAAGCCAGAAGATTCTGAGAAGCCTGAGAAATAATTAATTTTTATAGTATGCTAATATTTTAGTTATATCTGTATGCTTTATGTAATACTTATAGCATAGGAATAGGAGGTTATGATGAATCATATCGTAACAGGTGGTTTTACTTCTATACAGCAGGCAACTAGTTCAATAAAAAAAGACAATGCGGCAGGTAAAAATAAGAATATTTCTAATGCTTCATTTCAAGAGATATTTCAACAGAAAAAAAGTATTACTGAAGCAGTAGGTGAAAGAGAAGCACAGTCATTAGTAAAGTTTTCAAAACATGCTGATACAAGGCTAAGGCAAAGAGATATTCAACTTACTGATGAACAGATTTCTCGATTAAATGAAGGAACGCAAAAAGCCAGCTTAAAAGGAATTAAGGAATCACTGGTATTGTTAGATGACTTGGCATTTATTGTAAATACAGAAAATAAAATCGTTGTTACAGCGATGAGTCAGGCAGCTAACGATGAAAATATTTACACAAATATTGATGGGGCTGTTATTATTTAACCGGACCTTATGGAGGTTAATTATCCCTGAATGCCTGATGGGATAAGACAGCACTCATCATATCATCATTTATTTATTATTAAGGAGGAACTATATTATGATGAGAGCATTGTTCTCTGCTGTGTCAGGAATTAAGACACATCAGACGAGAATGGATGTAATTGGTAATAATATTGCCAATGTTAACACAGTAGCTTATAAGTCTCAATCCGTAACATTTAAAGATGTATATTATCAAACAACACAAACAGCAACAGGACCTAATGCCGAGAGTGGCAAAGGTGGTGTAAACCCTAAACAGATTGGTCTTGGTTCATCAGTAGGAGCAATTTCTGCAGCAATGACACCTGGTTCTAATGAGCGTACAGATAATCCTTGGGATTTGTATATATCTGGCGATGCATTTTTTGTAGTAAACAGCGCTGGTAATACATACTTTACAAGGGCTGGTGATTTTAAGCCTGATTTGAGTGGTGCGCTTGTTACGCAAGGCGGTGCTAACGTAATGGGCTGGAAAGCAGATGAGAATGGCAATATTATAAAAGATAAAGTTCAGCCAGTGTATGTAATGAGTCCAGAGTATATGTTTACATCTCCTGCAAAGACAACCGATGTCACAATAACTGGTAATGTTGATGCAAGAACAACTGAAAGCAGTGTATTTACAGTAAACTTTTTTGATTCACTGGGCAATGAGTATCAGGCTTCTCTTACATTACAGTATGAGGGTGTCAATGGTCAGAATGTAGAATATACTATAGCAGAAGGAACCGTTACAAAGAATGGCGAGAAGACTAATATTATATTAGACACAGCAGCGGCACCACGTTTATTATTTGATAAAAATTCGGGTGCTTCCGCTATGAGTAATGCTAATTTGGATTTGACATTTATTTATGATGGAGATTCTAGTGGTGATTTGGAAAATATTGGTACAGGAGGCGCTCAATCTTCAACAATTAGTATGGATGCGTCTGGTGTTACCATGTATGCGAGTGCTACCGATATTGATAGTGGCACAGGTAGAGTAGACGAAGTAACTGGTAATGTTGTTGGTGCAGGTAAAGCAGTAGGGGTTATGAGGTCAGTTGGTATTGATGAAACTGGAAAAGTAGTTGCAAAGTATAGTAATGGTGATACTAAGGTTATTGGACAGATAGCTATTACAACATTTGCAAATCCAACAGGTCTTGAAAAAATTGGTGAAAACTTATATTCAGCAACATTGAACTCAGGCTCTTTTGATGGTATAGGTCAAGATATATCAGAGACTGGTGGAAAGATAGTTTCTGGATATCTTGAAATGTCAAATGTAGATTTAGCTGACCAGTTTACTACAATGATTACAACACAGAGAGGATATCAGGCAAATTCAAGAATTATTACAGTATCAGATTCGTTATTAGAAGAACTTATAAATTTGAAACGTTGATGATATTTTTCTTGATTAGTTAGATTGAATGGTGTAAAATAGTACAAGGGCATGGATATGGTGAAACTTATGTTCCGTGCTCTTGTAGTTTTTTGTAATTGTTTGTGTTTGGATTCATTTATATTGTTAAATTATTTTAAATAAAATTTTATGTGATGTTTATTATTTATTTTGCAGTATAATGTTATGGAGATAATTATGATTAATGTTACAAGGCTTAATGGCTCAATGTTAGTGGTTAATGCTGATATAATTCAAACTATTGAGGAAACTCCAGATACGGTTATTACCCTTACGACAGGTTCAAAGTACATAGTAAAAGAGTCTTCCGATGAAATTATTGATAAAGTTGTGGATTATAAACATAGGGTCTTTTCAGGAACGATATATAAGGAAACGGAAGGTGTTTAAAAGTGGATATTGCTACACTCATAGGTATAGTTGTCGGATTTGCAATGGTTATTTTTGGTATTATTTCCAGTGGTGGTGTATCTGCCATAACAGGGAGCTTTATTGATTATCCCTCAATTATTATTACGATTGGTGGTTCGCTCGCAAGTTTGATGACATCTTATACGATGGCAGAATTTATTGGTGGATTCAAGAGTATAGGGATTGCGTTTAAGGACCCTAAACTAGACCATGGAGCTGTAATTAAACAGATAATCGATTTATCTAATGTGGCTCGTAAAGAAGGCTTGCTTGCATTGGAAGAAGTTGCAAGTAATCTTGAAGATGAATTTATGAAAAAAGGTATTCTTCTTATTGTCGATGGTACAGAGCCAGAGCTTGTAAGAGGCATCCTTGAGACAGAACTTGTTAATATGGATGAGCGACATAAAAGCAGTGCAGGATTCTTTGATACATGGGCTGCAATGGGACCTGCGTGGGGTATGATTGGTACATTAGTTGGTCTTGTTAATATGTTGAAAAAGTTGGATGATGTGGCTACAATCGGACCGAATATGGCGGTTGCCTTACTTACTACATTGTATGGTTCATTGATTGCAAACTGGTTGGCAACACCTATATCAAACAAGATGAAGAATATTAATGGTAAAGAATATCAGATGAAAGAAATCGTAATTGAGGGACTTCTCTCAATACAAGCTGGTGAAAATCCACGAGTAATTGAGGAAAAATTAAAATCGTTCTTATCTCCTACAGTTAGGCAGGCGGTTTCAACGGAAGAAGGTGAAGGCTGATGGCAAAAAAAAGGCAAGAAGATGCGCCAGCAGGGTCGCCTGCATGGATGGCAACTTTTAGTGATTTGATGAATTTGTTATTGTGCTTCTTTGTTTTATTGTTCTCTATGTCAACAGTTGATGCCGAGAAGTTTCAACAGATAGCAGCTTCATTAGCTTCTACATTCAGTGTAATGCCACAAGGTGGTTCAGCATTGATAGACCAAGGCGTTCTTATTAGCAGTGGTGCAAGTCAGCTCAATGCTCTTAGTGAATATTATAATAATGTGGGATTAAATACACATGGTGATACTTCTGAGGAAGTTGATAATGCTTATGAGACTTTAAAAAAGGAAGGTCTTGCTGAATCAGAGCAGATGGGTGAACAGATTGAAGAGCAGTTAAAGGACAAAAATATTGCTGATAAAGTTGAACTTACAGTTACAAGTGAGTATGTTCTTTTAAATCTAAACGGAGGCGTTCTTTTTGATTCTGGAAAGGCAGAGGTTAAAAGCGAAGCAATTTCAATATTGGATAGAGTGGCTGATTCCATTTGGCAGTATGAAAGAAATACAATTTTAATTGAAGGACATACCGATAATGTTCCAATCAATAATGCATTGTATCCAAATAATATGATGCTTTCTTTACATAGGGCATATAATGTTTTTGATTATTTTGTTAGTACAAAGGGTTATGATAAGTCTACAATATCGTCGTCAGGAAGAGGAGAAGCTGTCCCTGTTGCTACTAATGATACACCAGAGGGAAGAGCGCAGAATAGACGAGTAGAAATAAAGATATATAATTCATTATACAGTCAGAATAATAAATAATAGAGGTGGGAAAAGTCATGAAGAAGAGTATGTTGAATATTATAACATTAGCACTTGTGTTAATTAATTTAGTTTTAACGGTTGTACTGACATTTTCATTGGTATCTACAAACACAAAAACAAATAATCTTATATCAAAAGTAGCACAGATTATTGATTTGGATGCTGGTGGTGTGTTGTCATCTAATACACAAGGTTCAAATAGCGTTGCTGTTGACGATATACAATATATTGATGCGATGAGTGGAGATTCTAATAGTATCATTGTTTCATTTTCGGATGGAGGAAAAGCACATCATGTTATATTAAAAGTTACATTAGGGCTTAATAAAAAATCAAAAGATTATGAAACAAAAGTTACTAGTATTAATAATGGTATGAAGCTTATAGTAAGCCAGATTACAACAGAGGCTCTTAAGTATACTTATGAATCAATTTCAGCGAACAAAACAAATATAGAGCAAAATCTTCTTACAGCTCTTCAGGATCAATTTGAAACGGAGACAATATGTTCAGTTATTGTATCAGAAATCACAATGGGATGATAACAACATATTTTGGTTATCATTTTGATGTAACATTAGACCTACGAGGAGGTGAGGAAGATGAGCGATGTTTTGTCGCAAAGTGAGATTGATAATCTGCTTAAAGCGTTAAGTACAGGTGAATTGGATATTGATGAAGCAAAATCAGATGAAAAGCAGGTTAAAAATTATGACTTTGCCAGACCAGCTAAATTTTCCAAAGAACATTTAAGAACACTAGAGATAATTTTTGAACATTTTGCACGTTTGCTTGCGACAAATCTCCCAGCATACTTACGTAAATCAGTAAGTGTTGATGTTGTAAACTCAGAGGTTGTTATTTATTCGGAGTTTTCTAATGCGTTGTCAAATCCTGTGCTGTTGGGAGTTATCAGTATGAATCCATTGGTGGGCAATTGTATAATGGAGATGGCATCAAATCTTGGATATTCTATTATTGATAGGCTGCTTGGAGGTCCGGGTGCAGCCATTGATAAGCAAAGAGAGTATTCTGAGATTGAGTTAACCATATTAGAACGAATTTTTGCAATATGCGTTAATTTGCTTCAAGAGCCTTGGGAGAACGTTGTTGAGATATCCCCAAGAATTGAAAGAATTGAAACAAATTCACAGTTTGCTCAGATTATATCGCCAAGTGAAACAATTGCAATTATCACTCTTAACATTAAAATTGGGGATGTTGAGGGTCTTATGAATATTTGTCTTCCTTTTGATACATTAGAGCCAATTATTGATAAGTTAAATACAAAATATTGGTTCTCAAGTATGAAAGAAAAAGATGGAACCTCATATGAAGATACTATTGAGACAATTATTAGCAGGGCAAAGATTCCTGTTAAAACAGTTTTAGGTACAAGTACGATAAGTGTTGCTGATTTTGGAAATCTTCAAGTTGGAGATGTTATTAGAATCAATAGGAATGTGGATGAGGAATTAGAAGTATATGTAGGCAATATTAAGAAATTTATGGCATTGCCTGGATATTACGACGACAAATATGCAGTAAGAATTACTGAAGTAATTAGAGAGGAGAGTGATTAGTGATGGATGGCATGTTGTCACAAGATGAAATAAATGCATTACTTAATGGGGTAGATACAGGTGGGGAAGATTCAGATATGACCTCGTCAGAAGGTGACAATACAGGCTTTGTGTTAGAAGAATCTGAAAAGGATGCTGTTGGTGAAATATCCAATATAAGTATGGGAACGGCAGCAACGACTTTAAGTTCATTGCTTAACCAAAAAGTAAATATAACAACACCATCTGTTAGTATTGCTACTTGGGATGATTTATCAACAAAGTATGACAGACCTTGTGTTATGATGCAGATTTCATATAGAGAGGGAATTGATGGCAATAATGTACTGATTCTAAAAGAACATGATGTTCGAATCATTACAGACCTTATGATGGGAGGTTCTGGGCAAGTTGATGATGATGAAGATTTGACAGAGCTGCATCTTAGTGCCATTGGTGAGGCGATGAATCAAATGATGGGTTCCGCTGCAACGTCAATGTCATCTATGTTTAATCGAAAGATAGATATCAGTCCTCCAGTAGCAAATATCATAGATACATATAGCACAGAATTGGATAATCTTCCTCCATTTCTTTTAGGGCAATTTGTAATGGTTGCTTTTAAGATGGAAATAGGAGATTTAATCAATAGTGAGATTATGCAGTTATATCCAATTGAGTTTGCAAAAGAGTTGCTGCAGTTGTTTACGATAGATTCATCGGAACCAGAAAGCGCTCCAGAACCGACACCAGCTCCAGAGCCAACACCAACTGCCCCATCAATGCAGGGTATGGCGCCAGGGCAAGGAATGCCAGGAATGGATATGTCAGCAGGGCAAGGAATGCCAATGCAGGGTATGCCACAGCAAGGCATGCCATATGGTTATCCACCGCAAGGAATGCCAATGCAGGGTATGCCATATGGTTATCCACCACAAGGAATGCCAATGCAAGGTATGCCATATGGTTATCCACCACAACAAGATATCAATGTTTCTCAAGCTGCTTTTCAGCCATTTGTTGGTGATGTAGGTGGTATGTCAAAAAGAGAAAATATTGATTTGATTATGGATGTACCATTAGAGGTAACTGTAGAACTTGGAAGAACAAGCAAATCCATTAAGGATATTCTTGAATTTGCACCAGGTACGATTGTTGAATTAAATAAAATTGCTGGTGAGGCAATTGATGTACTTGTCAATGGTAAGTATGTTGCAAAAGGTGAAGTTGTAGTAATTGAGGAAAGTTTTGGCGTTAGAATAACAGAAATTATTAAGGATTAATAAATTGAAAAAAAAACAGTAGGAAAATTGTTTTTGATGTAGTATAATACTTTTAAGTTGATACTGTGAACAATAAAAGATAGGAGATATATGATATGGCAAAGAATATTTTAGTATGCGATGATGCAGCGTTTATGAGAATGATGATTAAGGATATTCTCACCAAAAACGGTTACAATATTGCAGGTGAGGCTGAGAATGGTGCAAAAGCTGTTGAAAAATATGCAGAACTTAAGCCAGATTTGGTTCTTATGGATATAACTATGCCTGAGATGGATGGAATTGAGGCTCTTAAGAAGATTAAAGCAGCCGATGCGAATGCTTCTGTTATTATGTGCTCTGCTATGGGACAGCAAGCTATGGTTATTGAGTCAATTCAGTCAGGAGCTAAAGATTTTATCGTTAAGCCATTCCAGGCTGATAGAGTAATTGAGGCTGTTCAGAAGGTTGTTGGATAATGTTACTGTCTGTATCTTCTAACCGCATAGAGGCATTTGTACAATTAATTACACTGGTAATTATATTTGCACTTGTATTGGCTATGACGTATTTTGCTACAAGATTTGTGGGCAATTACAAAAAAGAGAAGATGGCTGGAACCAATATTTCAGTTTTAGAGACATTTCGATTATCTAATAGTAAATATATTCAGATAATAAAGATGGGCAGTAAATTTCTTGCAATTGCTATATGTAAAGATTCTGTGACAGTATTATGTGAGTTGCAGGAGAGCGATTTGGAATTTACAGAAGTATCAACTCAAGTAAAATCTGAAAACTTCAAAGCAGTTTTAGATAAGTTTAGGAAAGACAAGCCGAAAAGCTAGGCGAGATTAATATATATGTTGCATTTTTTAAAGAAACACGGAAGAAAAATTATTGTTATATCGTTATGTATTTCAGCCGTATTTGCTTTGTTTTCTATACTTACAGTAAGAGCGATGGCGGCTGAAGATGATAATAATTTAATAAGTATTGGTATCTCAGCAGGAGATGGTTCAGACCTTGCCAGCGTGTTACAGATGCTTTTAGTTCTCACTGTGATTTCATTGGCACCATCTATTTTAATGTTGGTAACTTCATTTACAAGAATTGTGATTGTGCTGCATTTTACAAGAGCAGCACTTGGTACACAGACGGTTCCGCCGAATCAAGTTATAGTTGGTTTGTCTTTATTTTTGACATTTTTTATTATGGCTCCGACTTTTAATGAAGTTTATCAAAGTGCTATAGAACCACTTACAAGAAGTGAAGTCACTGCAGAAGAGGCATTTGATATAGGAGTAAAGCCGTTGAGGCAATTTATGTTAAAGGAAGTCTCTACAAAGGATTTAGACACTTTTTTAAGAATTGCTGAGTATGAAGAAGGTTCAATAACATCTGAAGACGATATTCCTTTGAGAGTGTTAATTCCAAGTTTTATTATAAGTGAACTTAGAATAGCATTTATTATTGGGTTTTTGATATATTTGCCTTTTATTGTTATTGATATGGTGGTGTCATCTACATTGATGTCAATGGGTATGATGATGTTGCCGCCTACAACAATTTCTACACCATTTAAAATTTTATTATTTGTAATGGCAGATGGTTGGAATTTGATTATTGGTAATCTTATGAATACTTTTAAATGATTTTTAATATTGTTGATAGCATGAATCAAACTTAATTGTCAAGTAAAACTTAATTTTCAGATATATTTTGTTTTTTAAGTATAAAGCTTGTTTTTAAGTACAAACAGGAGTGAAGATTAATATGACTAGTGGAGATGTTATCAGTATAGCAAGAGAGACTGTATGGATTATTGTTAAGACAGCAGTTCCTGTACTATTGGTATCTATGATTGTTGGTCTTATTATTAGTTTGTTTCAAACATTGACATCGATTCAAGAACAGACATTAACATTTGTTCCCAAATTATTAGCTATTTTGATTGCTCTTATGGTGATGGGTGCTTGGATACTTAATGAGATTGTAGAGTTTATGGGTACTTTGTGGGGAAATTTCTCACAATATATAACATAGTTTTTATGGAGAAACATAAAGATGATTAATTACGAAGTTGCTTTGGGTCAGTTTGAAATATTTGTGCTGATTCTAATAAGGATGGCTTCTTTTGTATATGTTGCACCATTTTTTAACACAGCTAATACACCTCGACGTGTCAAGGTGGGATTAGCTTTTTTTATGACAGTTTTGGTGTATACTTCCAATATAGGAATTGAAGTTCATTATGAGGGAGTTATAGAGTATATAGCATTTATTGTTAAAGAAACAGTAGTTGGATTAATATTAGGAGCAACTGCTTCATTTTGTGTTCAGATAATTATGTTTGCAGGTAAAATTATAGATATGGATACAGGTCTTGCAATGGCACAGATTATGGACCCTACAACAAGGATGCAGATTGGTATCTTTACAAATTTCTATTATTATTTAATTTTGCTGCTTTTAATGATTTCGGGTTTGCATAGATATTTAGTCGCTGCGATTGTGGAAACATACAAGGTTATTCCCGTGGGTGGAGCGGTATTTTCAGCATCCATTCATACTGATATTGTTTCGTTTATGTCCGATTATTTTATATATGGATTTAGAATTGCGCTTCCGATTTTTGCAACAACACTTCTTGTCAATGTGGTATTAGCAATATTAGCCAGAGTGGCACCACAGATGAATATGTTTGTTGTTGGTATGCAGTTAAAAATATTTACAGGTATATTCGTTATATTTTTCACAATAGTGATGCTGCCGTCCGTTTCAACAATGATTGAAAATGTTATAAGAACATTAATGGCATCGTTAGTAAGGGGAATGAGTCCATAATGAAAAATCAAGATAGGAAAGAAAAATTGAAACCATATTCGTCTGGTTTGATTTATCCAGTGGTAGCATATAATCTTCAGTTTTTTGCTAAAGATGGACCCGGTGGAGAAAAGACTGAGCCTGCTACACCTAAAAAGTTAAATGAATCCAGAGAGAATGGTCAGGTTGCTAAAAGCAAAGAGCTTATAATGGCTATTTCTTTGTTGGCATTATTTATTATTACAAAAATATATGTTGGCAATATGGGAGAAAAGCTGATAAATACATTTAAAGATTTTTATAATAGCTTTGATGTGATTGTTGGAGATAGCAGTAAAGGCTATCCCGTTGGTTTGGCTTGTTCTACTATTGGAAATATGTTTATAAGCATATTAAATATTGTTGTTCCCATACTGTTGATTGCAGCTGTTATTTCTATTTTAGGAAATATGCTTCAGCAAAGTTGGAAGGTAACAGCAAAACCTATGAAGCCAAAACTAAGCAAGATAAGTCCACTCAGTGGTTTTAAAAGGATATTTTCGGTACGACAGTTATTGGAATTGTTGAAGTCTATTGCAATGATTACCATTATTGGAATTGTCGTATATACAACTATTATAGATAAAGTTGGATTGTTATTATCATTTTATGATATAACATTGTATGAGGCTTTAGCTACGATTGGTGAAATTATTATTGACCTTGGCATTAAGATAAGTATGATATTTCTTATTATTGGATTTATTGATTTGATTTATCAAAGACATAAATTTAAAGAAGATACAAAGATGACAAAGCAGGAAGTAAAAGATGAATATAAAAATGCAGAAGGTGACCCTCAAGTAAAAAGTCAAGTAAGACGAAGAATGATGGAGGTATCTAGGCGAAGAATGATGCAGCAATTGCCAGAGGCCGATGTCGTTATTACAAACCCTACACATTTTGCAGTTGCATTAAAATATGAACCAGATAGCGGAATGGCGCCAGTCGTTATTGCCAAAGGCGCAGACCATCTTGCATTTCAGATTAAAGACAAAGCAAAGGAATGTAATATAGCTATTGTCGAAAATAAGCCGCTTGCAAGGATTTTATATCACAATGTTGATATTGGAATGGAGATTCCTCCAGAATTATATCAGGCTGTTGCAGAGATACTAGCGAATATTTTAAGACCAGTTTACAATAATAATTCAGCTATGTAAAAATAAAGCAGAATAAAGAACCATGTTGAATAAATGATTAAAAAATGTTATTATAAAAAGTGATGCTGTGTCACATTACATATGAAAGGAGGATTAAGAAGCTATGAAGATGAAGAAGAACGACTTGTTTATAGGAGCATATATATTAGCAGCAGTTATTTTCTTTATCATCTCGATACCTTCATGGCTGTTAGATTTCCTTTTGGCGTTTAATATAGCCATTGCATTAATTGTATTATTTAATTCGATATATGCCAAAGAAGTGTTGGATATGGCTTCATTTCCAACAATACTGTTGTTTACAACGTTATTTAGAATTTCTTTAAATGTTTCTTCTACAAAGCTGATTCTTACAAATGGTGATGCCGGAAATGTAGTGCAAGTATTTGGTCAGTTTGTTGGAGGCGGTAATTTAGTAATTGGTGTTATTATATTTATAATACTTGTGTTAATACAGTTTATTGTTATTAATAAAGGTTCAGAAAGAGTTGCAGAGGTAACAGCAAGATTTACATTGGATGCGATGGCTGGTAAGCAGATGGCGATTGATTCAGACTTGAATACAGGTGCTATTACGGACCAAGAGGCGGCTGTACGCAGACAAAAATTGCAGTTGGAAAACAGCTTTTTTGGTTCAATGGATGGTGCTACAAAATATGTAAAAGGTGATGCTACAGCAGGTCTTATTATAACAGGCATCAATATTGTTGGTGGTATTGTAATGGGTATGCTTTATGGAGGGCTTTCCATCAATGAAGCATTATCTAAGTATACCATTCTTACTATTGGTGATGGTTTGTGCAGTCAGATTCCTTCATTATTAATTTCTTTGGCAACAGGTATACTTGTCACAAAGGCTTCAAGTGAGGGCGAGCTTGGTGAGGAGATTGTTGGACAGCTTTTTTCAATTGATAAGGTGCTTTTGATGGTAGGTTCAGCACTTGCTTTATTAGGTTTGTTGACCCCTTTGCCAATATACATATTTGTGCCATTTGGCGCACTGTTAATATTTGTCAGCAGAAAACTTGCATCAAAACAAGGCGAGACTATGATTGAGGAGGAAGTTGAGCGAGAAGAAAATGAAGCTCAAGAAATTAGAAAACCAGAAAATGTTGTTAGTCTTCTTAATGTAGATCCAATTGAACTTGAATTTGGTTATGGTATTATTCCTTTAGCTGATGTCAATCAAGGCGGTGATTTGCTTGACCGAGTGGTTATGATAAGAAGACAAGTTGCGCTAGAATTAGGCGCAGTTGTGCCTATTATTCGATTAAGAGATAATATTCAGTTAAATCCAAACCAATATGTTATTAAGATAAAAGGTATACAAGTTAGTGAAGGTGAAATATTATTTGACCATTATATGGCAATGAATCCAGGTTATATTGAGGAAGAAATTACAGGTATTCCTACATTTGAACCATCATTCCATCTTCCAGCTATCTGGATTACAGAAGGACAAAGAGAACGAGCGGAATCACTGGGATATACAGTAGTTGACCCTCCTTCTATTATTGCAACACATCTTACAGAGATTATAAGACAACATATTGCAGAATTGCTTACAAGACAAGATGTTTCTAATCTTATTAATAATATTAAAGATAATAATGCCGCATTGGTTGATGAACTTGTTCCTAAACTTATGGGAATTGGTGAAATTCAAAAAGTATTGCAAAATCTTTTAGAGGAAGGAATTTCTATAAGAGATTTGGTTACAATATTTGAAACATTGGCTGACCATGCTTCTGTGACAAGAGACACGGATATTCTTACAGAGTATGTAAGACAGAGCATTAAGAGGGCAATATCTGGAAAGTATTTCCCTCCAAATGAAATTACCAATGTTATTACACTCGATCCAAAGATTGAACAGGAAATTATGGGAGCAGTTAAAAATACAGAACAAGGCTCATATTTGGCACTAGACCCTGAACGAATTAATAAGATTATTGAAAGTTTGACAGAAGGTCTTAGAAAACTTGAAGATATGGGAAGGAATCCAATTGTTATAACATCTCCAATTGTTCGACTTTATTTTAAGAAGCTCGCTTCCGAATATTTTAAGGATATAATTGTAATTTCCTACAATGAAGTAGAATCGAATATAGAATTACAATCAGTTGGGATGGTGACAGCATAATGATAGTTAAAAAGTATCAGGGGCAGACAGAGACCGAAGCAATAAAGAAAGCGCAGGAAGAATTAGGAAATAAAGCTATTGTTTTAAATGTTAAAACACTGAAACAAAGAGGAATATTTAAGCTGTTTAAAAAGGATTTAGTTGAGATAACAGCAGCAGTGGAAGAAGAAGGATATCAAAATGTAGAAAGTGTCAGTAATAATAATCAAGTACTTAACAAAAGCTTTCATTCAACTGTAGGCACTAATACAAGTGGTTCTAGTCAGCCAATTACAGGAGTTAGAAAAAGCAGTATTGATTTGGTTGCTGATGATAAGTTATCTACAACAGTTGAGACAAGTGCGATAGAAGAAAAGCTTGATTATTTACACAATCTGTTACAAAAACAGATTAATTCAGGCAACATAAATAATAATGACAATAGCAATAAGGTCATAGATTCAACAAATATGGATAGTGTTCACGATATGAGTAATAAGGTTGTACAAGAACGTGAAAATACCAATATGAAATTTATTAAATTGATTTATGGAAAATTAATTGATAATGAAGTTAGCGAAGAATATGCAGACCTTATTATGAAGGATATAGAAAATTCTCTTAAAAAAGAATCTAATATAGATAGTATTCTTGCTGCGGTATATCAAAAAATTATATTAAAATTGGGTGAACCAAGAGACATTGTGTTGGGGAATCGTCCTAAAGTTGTGTTTTTTATAGGACCTACAGGAGTTGGAAAAACAACGACCATTGCGAAGGTTGCCTCAAGATATATCTTTGAGATGAACTCTAAAGTTGCTTTTATAACTTCTGATACTTATAGAATTGCTGCTATTGAACAATTAAACACATATGCAGGGATATTAGATAGTCCTGTAAGTGTTGTGTATTCAGCGGATGAATTAGAAAAGTGCATGATTGAATATAAAGATTATGATTTAATTATGGTGGACACAGCTGGTCGTTCGCATAAATGTAATGAACAGATGGATGACCTTACGGTTATGCTAGATAAAGTAAAAGATATGAAAGACAATTTTGATATACAAATTTATCTGGTATTAAGTGTTACTACCAAATATAAAGATTTAGTAGATATCACACAACGATACAAAGATATAGAAGATTGGGCAATATTATTCACAAAATTAGATGAGACATGTTCACTTGGCAATATTTTAAATATAAGGTTACTTACAGGAGCACCATTGTCCTATACAACGTCAGGACAGAATGTACCAGATGATATAGAATTGGTTGACGAACAGGCACTGGCTAGGCAATTGTTGGGAGGAAATGAATAATGGACCAAGCACAGAATCTGAGAAATATAATTAAATTACAAAATCAAAAAGCTGTTTCCAACGCCAGAGTGATTGCTGTGACTAGTGGAAAGGGAGGCGTTGGAAAATCAAATATATCAATTAATATTGCCCTGCAATACCGACGCAGGGGAAAAAAGGTTATTATTTTGGATGCAGACTTTGGTTTGGCAAATATTGAGGTCATGTTTGGCGTTATACCAAAGCACAATTTGGGCGATTTGTTATTTAAAGGAAAAGAAGTAACAGATATTATTACACAAGGACCAGAAGGTGTTGGATTTATATCTGGTGGTTCTGGCATAGCTCAGCTCGTCAATTTAGATGACAATCAGATTAAGCGATTGGTTGGAAAGTTGTCAGAGCTTGACGGCATGGCGGATGTTATTATTATTGATACAGGTGCAGGTATATCTTCTGCTGTTATGGAATTTCTTTTAGCTAGTCCAGAAATTATATTAGTGACACTTCCAGAGCCGACATCAATAGCAGATTCCTATGCGTTGTTAAAAGCGTTAAGCAGAAATAGTGAGTTTCATGCAAATAATAATAAAATTATGTTGGTAGCAAACAGGGTGCATAGCAGGAGTGAAGGAAGGAATTTATATGAAAAGCTCAGTGCAGTTGTGTCTAAGTTTTTAAAGATTGATATCGAGTATTTAGGCATGGTGCCTTATGATGTTAATTTTAGCAAAGCCGTTATGAAACAAAAACCTGTATCTATTATGTTCCCTTCTTCAGTTGCTGCTAAGAGCTTTGAAAGTATTGTTGATGTTATGGAAAGTTCAAATAAGACAACAGCAAATGTTGGTATTAAAAAATTTTTCAAGTCAGTATTTTCAAAGAAAATGAAAGAATAGGGGTGTAATAAATGTCTGATGATATATTAAAAATTGGCAATAAAATTGAAATCGACAAGGTTAGCAAAATAAAAGAAAATAATGTAAAGTCCGATGTGTATGTCAGTCAAATATTGGATTTAGATGAGGATAGCAAAGAGTTGACCGCAGCTATGCCAATTTTTGAAGGACATATTATTCCATTGTCAGTTGAGCAGGAGTTAAATGTCTATTTTTATTCGGAAAAAGGCATTTTCAAGGCAAAATGTAAGGTTTTAAGTCGAGGAAAAGAAGACGATATATATATCATGCAGTTGAAATTAATTTCAGAAATGAAAAAGTTTCAGCGCAGACAGTTTTATAGACTTCCTTGTAATATTGAGGCAATTATAAGAATTTTAAATGATGAACAGGTTGATACATATTTTCTAAATCATTTACCGCCTAAAGTCAGCAGTGAACAGGCTGATATCGGAATGATTGTTGATATTAGCGGAGGAGGTGTCCGCATATTGACAGAGACGGAATTAGATGTAGACAGCTGTATTTTTATGACGTTTCCAATTAAGATGAATATTGGTGACGTCACTGTTGAAGTGTTAGGCAAAGTCGTTGCTTCTATTGAGTCACCAAATAGAAACAATTATTATGATAATCGGATTCAGTTTAAGGAAATAGACATAGAATTAAGAGATACTATCGTAAAATATATATATGAACAACAGCGCAAAATACAACGCAGAGAGAGGAGATGATAATTATGGCAAAGAAAATACTTATAATTGATGACTCTGCACTCATGAGAAGGGTTATATCTGATATAATAAACTCAGGCGATGACTATGAAGTTGCAGCGATTGCTAAAGACGGTTTAGAAGGGTTTGATTTAATTGTCTCTAATCCCAATTATTATAGTGTGGTAATTCTTGACATTAATATGCCAAAGATGAATGGTTTGGAATTGTTGGAAAAACTGCAAAAAAATAGAATTGAGCAGACAGTCATTATTGTAAGTACCGTTGCAAAACAAGGCGCTAAAGAAACGATTAGAGCGCTTGAACTAGGAGCGTTTGATTTTGTAACGAAGCCAGAAAATTACTTAGAAACCAAAGGCAATGATTTTAAGAGCAAAATACATACCATGCTTGATGTTGCTACAGAAGGAAAGACGAAGACAGCATCAAAACCATTCTTATCATCAAAATTGGATGTAGTTAAAGCCACAGCCACAGATGTTGGAGCGATAATGCAGCAAAATATTACAAGAACTATGGAATTTAGGAGAAAGACACAAGAACTAAATAAACCAGCAAAAAAATTTGATTCTTCTAAATTTTCAGGAGTAAAGATTGGCAAAAAAAAGATTGTTGCAATGGCTTGCTCTACAGGTGGTCCAAAATCCTTACAACAGGTTATACCATTGCTTCCTCAAAATTTGGATGCGCCAGTTGTATTGGTTCAGCATATGCCTCCCGGATTTACAGCTTCATTAGCTTCAAGACTGGATGAGATGGGTGATATTTCAGTTAAAGAAGCAGCAGATGGAGATGTTTTAAAGAATGGATGGGTTTATATTGCGCCGGGTGGACAGCATTTGCGTGTTGTAAAAAGTACACAAGGGCATGTGATAAAGTTGAGTAATGAACCTGCTGTAGACGCTTTAAGACCATGTGCCAATATTATGTATGATTCTTTACAACAATGTGGTTTTGATGAAATTATATGTGTTGTTTTAACTGGTATGGGGGCAGATGGTACAAATGGTATTAAGGGGTTAGCTGCAAATCATAAAAAGATTCATGTGATAGCACAAGATGAGGAGTCATGTGTGGTTTATGGTATGCCAAAGGCAATCGCACAAACAGGACTTGTTGATGAGGTGGTTTCTTTAAGTCAGGTCGCTGAAAAAATAACAAAGAACGTGGGGGTATTGTGATATGGACGTAAGCCAGTATTTAGAGATTTTTATTGATGAGTCGAATGAACATTTGCAAAATCTTAGTGACCAGTTAATGGTGCTTGAAAAAGAACCTGATAATAATGATACAATTAATGAGATTTTTCGTGCCGCCCATTCTTTAAAAGGCATGGCTGGCACAATGGGCTATAAGAGAATGCAGAATTTAACACATGATATGGAAAATGTTTTCTCTGAAGTGAGAAATGGTAATATGAGTGTTAATTCAGAGCTTGTAGATGTCTTATTTCAATGTTTGGATGCGTTGGAGACATATGTTTCTAATATACAGCAAAATCAAGATGAAGGAACAGATGACAATGAGCCTATTATTAAGGCACTTAATGCGTTTATAGCCTCAGAAGGAAAGGTTCAAGAATCCTCTAATAAGGCAGAACATGGTTCAGATTCAGAACCAACAGCACCAGATATTGATTACAATGGCATTGTCTTAACTGATTTTGAAAAAAATGCTGTTAATGAAGCTTTTAAAAAGAATTTGCATACATATAAAATTCGCGTGACTGTTGAAGAAAATTGTATTTTAAAGGCAGCAAGAGCCTTTTTAGTATTTAAAAATCTTGAAGGTCACTGTGATGTCATTAAATCAGAACCATCTGTTCAAGATATTGAAGATGAAAAATTTGATTTTGATTTTAGTCTTGTAGTGATTTCTGCTGAAAGTTTTGGAGAGATTACAAAGATTATTAAATCGGTTTCAGAGATAAAAGATGCCATCGGTGAAGAGATAAAAGCACCATTTACAGAGGATGCTCACGCTGAGCATCACGATGAGGTCAAAGAAGAAAAAAAAGCAGATAAGGACAGCAAAGAGGTGGCTGTAGCTGATAAAAAGCCAGCACCAGCATCTTCATCAAAACAACCAGTGGCACAGGGAAAAACAAAACCAGTGGGACATACTGTTCGTGTTGATATTGAAAAATTAGATGTTCTTATGAATCTTGTCAGCGAGCTTATTATTGCAAAGAATGGATTGGTGTCTGCTAGTTCTTTAGAAGACGGAGGCGCGCCTGTCAATCAGACATTTAACGAACAGATAGAATATCTTGAGAGAGTAACAACCAATCTCCATGAATCGGTTATGAAAGTTCGTATGATGCCAATTGAGAGTGTTGTAAGTAAATTCCCTCGAATGATTCGAGATTTAAGTAAAAAGCTTAATAAGAAGATGGAACTTTACATGTCTGGTGAGGATACAGAGCTTGATAGGACAGTTATTGATGAAATTGGCGACCCACTTATGCACTTGCTTAGAAATTCTGCTGACCATGGATTAGAGAGTGCAGAAGTAAGAAAAGAAAGAGGAAAACCAGAAGTGGGTTCAATCTTTCTTGATGCATATCAAGATGGCAATAATGTTGCCATTGAGGTTCGTGACGATGGAAATGGCATTGATGTTGAGCGAGTACGCAACAAGGCTATTGAAAAAGGAACAATTACAGAAGAACAGGCAGCTTCAATGTCTGATAAAGATATTGTAGACTTGTTGTTTAAACCAAGTTTTTCTACGGCTGAAAAGATTACCGATGTATCTGGAAGAGGTGTAGGACTTGATGTGGTAAGGTCAAAGATTGAAGCACTTGGAGGTGATATTGAGGTTAAGACTATATATGGAGAAGGAAGCACATTTATTATTCGATTACCGCTTACTCTTGCTATTATTCAGGCATTGATGGTAAAAGTAGGAGATGAAAAGTTTGCTATTTCATTAGGTTCTATTCAGAGAATAGAAGATATTAATATCAATGAAATAAAATATGTTCATGCGAAAGAGGTTATTCATTTAAGAGGAAGTGTTATTCCATTAATAAGATTAAGAGACCTTTTAGATGTGCCTGGTGAGCCTTTGGAACAGGAAAATATAACGGTTGTTATTGTAAGCAAAGGAGATAAGCTGGCAGGGCTTGTGGTTGATAGTTTGATTGGTCAGATGGAAATTGTTATTAAGTCTTTAGGTAAGTATATCAATATTAATAAAATGATTAGTGGGGCTACAATTCTTGGTGATGGTTCAGTCGCATTGATAATTGATGCAAATACACTTGTTTAACAGCTTAAAGGATTCGTATTTCAGAAAGGTTTTGGTGACTATTAATGGAAGAAGTAAAAGCATTAGATAAGAATGAAGAAAATAATGCTATTGCAGTGCAGTATATTGTTGTAAAAATTGGCAATGAACAATATGGCATTAATATACAATATATTGATAACATTGTGAGGAATCAAAGAATTACAAGAGTTCCTAAATCACAGCATTATTATAAAGGTGTTATTAATCTTCGAGGTGAAATTGTACCTGTAATGAGTATCCGATTAAAGTTAGGACTGGAAGATGATGATTATACCGATAAAACCAGAATTATTATTTTAAAGGTTGATACCGCAACCATAGGTGTTATTGTAGACCAAGTGAAAGAGGTGGTCACTTTAGAAAATAAAGATGTTGAAAAAGCAAATAAGACAACGCTTGATGAGGCAGCGTCTGGATATATAAGCGGCATAGGCAAGAGTAAGGAAGAATTAATTTCATTGCTTGATATTGTGTCACTTATTGAAGAAGGCTGAATGTAAATAAAATAAATTAGATAGATGTTGATATGCCAGTTTTGGCAGGATGGGGATAAATATGGCAAAAATAGATCTTGAAGAACTTAATGACATGCAATTTGATGTCTTAAAAGAAATTGGAAATATTGGTGCTGGTAATGCGACAACAGCATTGTCAACGATGCTGAATATTAAAGTAGATATGTCAGTACCAAACGTGGCATTATTACCTTTTAGTGAGATTGGCTCTGTTGTTGGGTCAGAAGAAGATACCGTTGTGGGGATTCTTCTGGGACTTGAGGGTGATATAAATGGAATGATGATGTTTATATTTGACACCAAGTCAGCACATCATCTTGTCAATTCACTTATGATGAGAGATATACATACAAATGAAGATGCAGATTTAACGACTTTAGCAGAAATGGATATGTCTGCGTTAAATGAAATTGGAAATATTGTTGCAGGTTCTTATTTATCTGCGCTTTCTGGGCTTACAGGTTTAAAAGCAGTAAGTAGTGTACCAAGTTTGACAGTGGATATGGTTGGCGCTTTATTAAGCGTTCCCGCAGCTGAATTTGGAAAATATGGTGATAAGCTTTTAATGATTCAGTCACAATTTGGCGAGTTGGATTTTGTAACCGGTTACTTTTTGCTTATCCCAGAGTTAGATTCGTATGACAAAATTTTGTCATCACTTGGCATGTAGTTTTGAACTTGAAAAAATAATGAATAGATGGGACAATTGAAAAATGGGTAATATGATAAAGGTTGGAATGGCCGATTTAAAGGTGTGTAAATGTCCAGATGCTTTGACGACCCTTGGTTTAGGTTCCTGTGTAGGTGTTGCTTTATATGATCCAGTTACTAAAGTGAGTGGTCTGCTCCATTGTATGCTCCCAGACAGCACACTAATTAAAAATAATTCTAATATTGCTAAATTTGCTGATACAGGGATTGATGAATTGATAAGACAAATGACATTATTAGGATGTAATAAATCAAGGCTTGTAGCAAAAATTGCTGGTGGAGCTCAGATGTTTGCAATTAATGTTAATAATGATTCTTTAAAGGTTGGAGAGAGAAATGCCATGGCTGCTAAAAAGAAATTACGAGAACATCATATAAGAATTTTAGCTGAAGATTGTGGTTTAAATTACGGAAGAACAGTTGAATTTTATTCAGAAACTGGAGATTATGTTATAAAAGCGGTAGGAAAACCGATTAAAACAATTTAAAAGAAGGATTTATTTTTACGAGGATTTCAATAATGAAGTTAAAGAAATTTCGGAATGTTCCTGCCATTGTTACTCTTTTGGCAGGGTTTATAACCAGTGTTTTTATGATTATCAATCAATATTCTTTAGTAAAATTTATGTGGGTACTAGTATTAGTAATGATTGGGTTTTGCATATTTGGCTTAATCATGCGTATAGTATTAAATATGGCGTTTCAAGATAAGGAAGAAAAGAAAGAAGAAAGTGATAATCCTGATATAGAAACAAGTGATACAAGAGAAGGTGAAACTCAAGTAGGCAACACGATGGAAGATGATATGCAATAAAAAAGTAAACAGTGAGGGCAACTATGATGGATGAAGCAAGTAAAGATAAGCTATGGCAGAATTATTCAAAAACACATAATGCTGATTTACGTGATCAGCTTATCTTAGAGTATGCACAATTAGTCAAACTAGTTGCCGGAAGAATGAGCATGTATCTTGGATATAATGTTGAATATGATGACCTTGTAGGATATGGAGTGTTTGGCTTAATTGATGCGATAGATAAATTTGATTATGGTAAGAATGTTAAATTTGAAACCTATGCAAGTTTAAGGATTCGAGGTGCCATTTTAGACCAAATTAGAAAGATGGATTGGATTCCAAGGTCATTACGTCAAAAGCAAAGAAAGATTACTACTGCCATGTCAAAAATTGAATCAGAGACAGGGCGTGCAGCAACCGATGAAGAGTTAGCCGCTGAATTAGGTATATCTTTAGAAGAATTTAATAATTGGCAGGGACAGACAAAAATGACCAATCTTATTTCTTTGGATGAGTATACCAAAGAAGGAACGGAAAACAGCAAGATGGAAGCTGTTGGAAATGCACGATTTGAATGTCCAGAAGAAGCCGTTGAAAAGCAGGAATTGAAAAAAATATTAGTAGAAGCAATTGATTTATTGACAGAAAAAGAACGTGAAGTCATTGTTCTCTATTATTATGAGGAGATGACTCTAAAAGAAATTAGTATTGTTATGGAAGTTTCCGAATCAAGAATTTCGCAGCTGCATACAAAAGCTCTTAATAAGATGAGGAAAAAGTTAGGAGATTATATGGGGATACTAGCATAATTTGCTTTGATAAAAAAATGCAAGAATGGGGGATTAAATTATGGTTAATAATTGTAAAAAGGGGTATTTTCAATTTGAAGTAAGACCAGACGGTTTATATGTGACGGTCTATCCTCCAAAAGATAAGGAACAAGCTGTAGATGTTGAGAAAGCAGTTTATTATCTTAACAAAAAAAAGATTTTGAATTATGATGCAGTAGAGATGAATGAGGCCTTTAAAAAAGGTGCCACGAAAGTAGTGACCGTTAAAGTTTGTGATGATAAACATTTTGCTAGTCAAGAATTTGGTGATTATACAATGAGTAGTGATTGTATGCTTGTTGAGGCAGAATTTTATCCACCGTTTATCGGGACGCAGGAACTTTCTGTAGAGGAGATTGTTAGTGACCTAGAGCATATTGGTGTAAAAAATGGTATAAAGCTTGAGGTAATTGAACAATTTGTAAAAAATAAAAATTATTTTGAACCAATGATTGTTGCAGAAGGAACAACTGTTCGACAAGGAAAAGATGGGTTTATTGAATATAAATTTAATACACAGTTAAAGCCTGTACCAAAAGTCAATGAAGATGGCACAGTTGATTTCCATACATTGGAAAATGTCAATCATGTAAAAAAAGGTGATGTGCTTGCAGTATTGCATCCTGAAGATAAAGGGGAACCGGGTGCCGATTTATTTGGCAGAGTTGTACTTCCTAAAAAAGTAAGGATTGCAAAGCTTAGAACAGGAAAGAATATGCGAATATCTGGAGATGGGCTTAGGCTGCTTGCAGAAACCGATGGGCATGTCATATTAGAAGGTGACAAAATATTTATGTCCAATGTGCTAGAGCTTGTTGATGTAGATATGTCTACAGGTGATATTAATTATAATGGTGATGTTTATATTAAAGGAAATGTTTTAGCTGGATTCACAGTGAAAGCATCGGGTGATATTTCAATTAATGGTATTGTTGAGAGTGCCACAATTGAAGCAGGCGGCAATATTACATTTAATAGAGGCGTTCAAGGTATGACAAGAGCCATTATTAAAGCAGGTGGAGATGTTGTTACTAAATTTATTGAGAGTGCAAAGCATGTTGAAATTGGTGGCAAGCTGGAAGCAGGTTCCATTTTACATAGTAAAGTAAATGTTAAAGGACCAATTGTTGCCACTGGAAAAAAAGGGCTTATTGTTGGTGGTGAAGTACGTTCTATTGTCTTAATTCAAGCAAAGACATTGGGGAATGAGATGGGAACAACGACCGTACTAGGCGTTGGTGTTGACCCTTCAACCAAAAAGCGTATTGATGATATAAAAAGTAGTTTGCAGGAATTAACAGAGTCAAAGGCAAAATTTAATCAAGTGCTTGATGTATTGCGCAAAAGACATATGAGTGAGGGAGAATTACCTCCTGATAAGAAGGAATTACAACAGAATACAATGCGCAAGGTGATTATGATAGAAAAACAATTGACAGAACAAAGAAATGAGTTGGAGCAATTAAAAGCACAACTTCGAGAAGATGGCAATGCAAGGATAAAAGTATCTGGCAACGCCTATCTTGGCTGTAGGTTAGTATTTGGTGAACAAATCTATTTTGTTAAAGATAGAATTGGACATTGTCAGTTTATCAAAGAAAAAGGAGAGATAAAGAGTTATCTTTTATAACAAAATAATGTTGTGTGTTTTTAGACTTTATAAATTGCAGGCAAAATGATAGCAAAGTTCACTAGAAAGGTTGTGTTGTAATGAGTGTAAGACCAATAGATATGCTTATGGTTCCTCAGATGAATGAGGTTTCTCATATAAAGCAAAGTGAAAATTCAAGACCATTAGTAGAACAGACAAATATATTTAATCAAAATCAAAAAGAGATTGAAGTGAAGTCAGAACAAGTTAATACAAAAGATAATGTTGATTATAAAGACCAGAAATATGATGCAAAAGAAAAGAGTAATAATGAATATTACGGAAAGAAAAAGAAAAATAAAGCTGGCAATGATGATGGTTCAGTCGTTGTAAAGAAAAAGAATATGAATTTTGATATGAAAGTGTAGCAGTTTATTTTGCAGCAAGCTACAATACAAGGATGGAGATTAAAAATGACAGGTATAGAAATTTGCCTTCTGGTTGCAGGAATTATATTTTTTGCAGCCAGTTTTATGGTGGGTAATAAAAAGGAAGAGCATAGTGAAATGGTAACCTTGTCGCATGAATTAAGTGAACAGGACAAGGAACGAATAAAAGCACAAATCGATGTCCTTGTTAAAGCACAAGTTGATGAAATTGTAGATGAACATATTGAAGCTATTTGTGAACAAACGGAAGCACAATTAGATAAAATATCCAATGTAAAAACACTTGAATTAAATGAGTATGCAGAAACGGTAATACAAGAGATAAACAAAAATCATAATGAAGCCGTTTTTCTTTATGATATGCTTAATGAGAAGGCAAAAGAGGTGAAAAATACAGTTAAAGATGTCAATATAGCAAAAGACCAAGTTATACGAATGGAAAATTCATTAGATAAAAATCGGTTCAATAAAGATAATATTGTGGATTCAAGAGTAAGCGAAAATACTTTAAATAATTCAATATTAGAACCACAAAACCAAATAGACTCGTCGCCTATCATTCATAGTGAAAATACAGAAGCGTTAATGGACGAAATGTTAGCGCATGTAATGGAATCTGAAAAAGCAAAAGTATTACAAGATAATGATAATTTTAATGACATAGAATCAATTTCAGATGATAAAGAATTAAAAGATGAATCATATGATAAAAATGAAAATAAAAATGATAAAATCTTATCTTTATATGAGACTGGAATGTCCAATAAAGATATTGCAAAGACATTAGGACTTGGTGTTGGAGAAGTCAAACTCGTTGTAGACCTTTATAAAGGTCTTAGATAGTAAAGGATTTTATGATGAATATGAAGTATTATTTAAGAGGACTAGGGATAGGTTTGATTATTACAACGCTGATATTGACCGTTTCACATCATATTAGTAATCCCCAAGGAGATGAGGAAAATACACAGCCTCAAGCGACTACTGGTTCAGTTATTGCATATACAAAAGAGGACAAGACTAAAGACCAAGAAGAAACAACGAAACAGCCTACTGAGGGAACAACACAACAGACACAACAAGAAGAAAATAAAGATGATAATACAGAAATAACAATTGATATTCAAGGGGTCTATTATGGAACAGATGTGGCGGATTTGTTGTATGATGCTGGTGTTATAACAGATAAGCAGGAATTTTCAGATTATCTTAAAGAAAATGGCTATGATACAATTATTCGAGAAGGCTCTTATACGTTTACAAAAGGTGATACGTTTGAAAATTTAGCTAAAATTATTACAAGGTCATAATCGTATGAACGTATGGAAATAGTGGAAGAAAATGAAAAAATACTTGATTTATAATGCAAGTATTGTTATAATCATTTTCGTGTGAAAAAACATGCAGATAGATTTTATAGTTGGTGCCAAAAGATTTGGTGACTATAAAAGTTGAAGTCTGCAAAAGATTATAACCATGGAGGTATTAAAATGAGTGTAATTTCAATGAAACAATTACTTGAAGCAGGTGTTCATTTTGGACATCAGACAAGAAGATGGAACCCTAAGATGTCTGAGTACATCTACACAGAAAGAAACGGTATTCATATTATTGATTTACAGAAGTCTGTTGGAAAAGTAGATGAAGCTTACAATGCAGTTTCTGATATCGTTGCTGATGGTGGTACGATTCTTTTTGTTGGAACAAAAAAACAGGCTCAGGATGCCATTGCAAATGAAGCACAACGCTGTGGCATGTACTATGTCAATGAGAGATGGTTAGGTGGTATGCTGACAAACTTTAAGACTATTCAAAGCAGAATCACACGTCTTAAAGAAATCGAAGCGATGAAGGAAGATGGCACATTTGATGTTCTTCCTAAAAAAGAAGTAATTGGATTAAATAAAGAACTTGAAAAGTTGACAAAGAATCTTGGCGGCATCAAGGAAATGAAGAGACTTCCAGATGCTATTTTTATAGTAGACCCTAAAAAGGAAAGAATTTGTGTACAGGAAGCACATGCACTTGGCATTACATTGATTGGTATTGCAGATACAAACTGTGATCCAGATGAGTTGGATTATGTAATACCTGGCAATGATGATGCGATAAGAGCTGTTAAGCTTATCGTTGCAAAGATGGCAGATGCAGTCATTGAGGCAAATCAGGGTGAAGAAAATGCTCCTGCTGATGTGGCATTTGAGGAAGCAGAAGAGACTGTAGAAGCATAATAGTAAAAAATTAGAATCAATATCCCCAAAAGGGTGAAAAGATAACCCAAATGAGGGTGAAAAAAATCTAGGAAAGAAGGGTATAATACAATGGCAGCAGTTACAGCGGCAATGGTAAAAGAGTTAAGAGAGATGACAGGCGCTGGTATGATGGACTGCAAGAAAGCTCTTGCAGCAACAGACGGCGATATGGATAAAGCACTAGAGTTTCTTAGAGAGAACGGAATAGCAAAAGCAGCTAAGAAAGCATCTAGAATTGCAGCAGAAGGTATTGTAAAGGTATTAGTAGAAGGTAAAAAAGCAGCAATGGTTGAAGTAAATTCAGAGACGGATTTCGTTGCAAAAAATGCAGATTTCAACGCATATGTTGATGCAGTTGTTGCACAGGTTCTTAGTACTGATGCAAAAGATGTTGATGAGCTTCTTGCAGAAAAGTGGAGTAAGGACGAAACAAAGACGGTTGCTGATGAGTTGGCAAGTCAGATAGCTATTATTGGTGAAAATCTTAAAATCAGAAGATTTGCAAAGATGGAAGCAGAAAATGGATTTGTTTCTTCTTATGTTCATATGGGTGGCAAGATTGGTGTTCTTGTTCAAGTTGAGACTGATGTAGTCAATCCTGCAATTGAAGACATGGCAAAGAATGTTGCTATGCAGGCAGCAGCACTTAAGCCAATGTATACAAGCAGAGATGAAGTTGATGATGACTTTATTGAAAAAGAAACAGAAATTCTTACAGCAGCAGCTAAAAATGAGAAGCCAGATGCCGATGACAAGATTATTGCAGGTATGGTTAAAGGTCGAGTGAATAAAGAGTTAAAAGAAATTTGTCTTCTTGACCAGATATATGTAAAATCAGAAGATGGCAAGCAGTCGGTTGCAAACTATATTGCACAGGTTGCTAAAGAAAATGGTGCAAATATTACAATTAAGGGCTTTGCTCGTTTTGAAAATGGAGAAGGCTTGGAAAAGAAAAATGAAGATTTTGCAGCAGAAGTAGCAGCTCAGTTAGGATAATTTGCAAAACAGATGGAAGAAACACAATTAATCATTTAATTGAATATTTAAGTTTATAAACCCCTTAATTTCGTTATGAAATTAAGGGGTTTTTGTGTTTTGGAAGGGAAATTAGACATGATGTAGTTTGCCATTTGTATCAAAAAGTGTATTATTTTGGGATACTAATTGGACAGGAAGGTTGTCTCAACTGCTTAACATAAAGTTTGCTTGGTGTTTAAATTTATAAATTACTCTTGACTAATAAGAAAAGTATGATATAATAAGGATTATAAAGATATCTAATCAGATTATAAAGATATCTAAGTAGATTAAAAAGATATCATAAAAGGAGGGTTCATATGTCAAGAATAAAATCTAACATAGAAAAAAAATTAATAAGTTTTACAAAGTTGTATTTAGTAGACAAGTTAGTTAAAGATGAAGCAATTGTTGAAAATCGTTCGGAATCTGCAATTATTGAGAATCGATTATTAAATTCTTTCCTTCCAGAAGAAATAAGTGCTCGATATTGGATAGAAAATTGTTTATATGCTGAAGATGGTGGAATAGGAAAAACTTTAGAGGCAATATTCTCGTCAAATGCTGCTGGAATAAATTGGGAAGCAGTGCATGATAATCTTTTGCCAATAGTGAAATTTGCTAAAACTCAAGAAAGTTTATGCCGAACTAAACCAAATGGCAATGAAAATAAATTACCTCATTTCTGCACACAATTAGATTCTATTTGTTTAAGATTAGAAGACTTAGCTAAAAAAAATCCTGACAAAAAGATTGAATATGAAAATGAGGCAAAGTGGGCTCGAGAATTGCTTAAAGAAGCAAGAGAAGAACCCCAATTTATAAGGTATATTAATTTTTATCAGATAGTATTGAATAGTTGGCATGATTTAAAAAATTGGTCAATAACATATCGTTTATTGGCAGATTTAGCTGTTCTTGAAAGTGGATGGAAAGATACACCAGAGGCACGAAACGAGTTGTTAAAAATAATTAAGCAAGTATCTTCTGAATGGATAAATTAATTTGTTTTATGAATTAATTTGAATAGGTTAAATGTGTATTATAATTCGCACACAATATATAGTATAAAAATATAAAAAGTTTTCAATAACAATTGATACAAGTACAATGGTTTCAATAACAAAAGCAAATTAAAAATTTCTAAAGGTAGTTAGATTGGCTTACAAAGCTGATATAGCAATTATATTAAAAATAATGTGATAGCGGATGGTAATAAAAGAATAACGACTTATATCATATTGTAAATTTATGATTTTCATAGTATAACAAATGTTAAATTGTTGTGCTTTTTGAAAGGAAAATGATGATTTTAAAAGGGAATTAGATATTGCTTGTACATGTAATTGGTTTAATAATATATTAGGAGATAATTATATATGAGTTGCTTAATTATAACAATAAGAGGTAGAATAAGCTCTTATTATTATAGAACAAAAACAGAGGAAGAGGTTAAAAGTTTGTATGGTGTTTTATCTTTATTGGAGAAAGATGATTTACAAATAGTATCCGTTTCAGATATTAAAGATTATAAAGAGTATGAGCAATAGAAATTAAGATATTGGAAGAGTTATTTATTTTAGCTGGAAATAAAGTTATTGATGGTTCATTTTAAATTAAAAGCATTTGTCGTATAAATGGAGTACATTAAGAGTACTCCTATTTTTTATAAGTGTATTCTTTAATCAAATTTTTTAGCCAATAGTGTTTATTTTAGGTTTTTATTAATATAGAATATTTTGTCTTTTTAATTTATTAGGTAGATATATAATATTTATCACTTTTTGCATAGAGATTTGTTTAAGATTAGTTTTACAGATATTTTAATTTTTCTATTGCTGCAATACAAACAGATTGGATACAATGAAAAATTGTCGCAATCTGTTTTTGCTATAGATTTTAGAGGTTCGTAATATGACATAAATAGTTATCATTTTCTTAGGGTTTAGGGATGAGTTTGAGAAAAGGCTTTTTTCCAACAGACTACTGAAAGTTTGCATATTTTTTAAATAAATTGTAAATAAGAAAGAAAAATAAATTGATTTACTAGAAATAGAAGTTGTATAGTATTAAAACAAGAGGTATAATATAATTAATTGTATTTTAACCTCGTCAGGAAAGAATTAGAGTATAAATGATAATAGAATATAAATTTATAATATCAAATAAAATGGGGGATTTTTATGGAAGGTAAAAAATATAAAAGAATTTTTGTCCTTGTGATTGATTCATTAGGAATTGGAGAAATGCCTGATTCAAGTGAATATGGGGATATTGGAGTCAATACATTACAACATATTTCAGAAAGCAGAGAAACATTTAATATTCCTAATTTAACAAAGTTAGGCATAAGTAATTTGACGGATTTAAAACAAATTGGACATCAAGACAATCCACTTGGCTGTTATATGAAATTATCCGAGCGAAGCAGGGGAAAAGATACGATGACAGGTCATTGGGAAATGATGGGGTTGTATGTTACAAAGCCATTTATAACCTTTACAGAACATGGTTTTCCACATGAGTTGATTCAGCAGTTAGAAAAAAGAACAGGCAGAAAAATTATCGGAAATAAAAGTGCAAGCGGAACACAAATATTAGACGAACTTGGTGAACGAGAAATTAATTATGGAGAATTAATTGTATATACATCGGCTGATTCTGTTTTACAGATATGTGGCAATGAGGAGACAATGGGGCTAGAAACCTTGTATCATTACTGTGAAATTGCAAGAGAGCTTACTATGCAGGACAAATGGAAAGTAGGAAGAGTGATTGCAAGACCTTATGTAGGGAAAAAGAAAGGCTCCTTTGTAAGAACATCAAACCGACATGATTACGCCTTAAAGCCATTTGGAAAAACCGTGTTAAACGCACTGAAAGAAGAAGGTTATGATGTTATTTCTGTCGGGAAAATTAGTGATATATTTGATGGTGAGGGCATTACACAAACCAATAAATCAAAAAGTTCTGTACATGGAATGGAGCAGACCATTCAGATAGCAAATACAGATTTTAATGGACTTTGTTTTGTGAATCTTGTGGATTTTGATGCCTTGTGGGGACATCGAAGAAATGCAGTTGGATATGGTGATGAACTGGAGCAATTTGATGTAAAATTAGGGGAACTACTGCCGCTTATTGGAGAAAAAGACCTTTTGATAATCACAGCAGACCATGGCAACGACCCAACTTATAAAGGAACAGACCATACAAGAGAGAAGGTCCCAATGCTTGCTTATTCTAAATCAATGACATCTGGAAAAGATTTGGGGGAAGCGGATACCTTTGCTGTTATTGGAGCCACAATAGCGGATAATTTTGGGGTCAAAATGCCAGAGGGAACAATTGGTACTTCACTGTTGAATTGTTTTTACTAATATGCTATAATAGCCACAGTTTGTTATCTGCAAAGGAGGGTTTGATGGGTTTTTTTAGAGATTTGAAGGATAATTTGAATGAGACTGCCAGTGATTTGGATAAAAATAGTAATGAAAACAATATGTTTAATACGCTGGATTCAGAACATGTTGGTGAGTCTTCTACGGAGCCAGAGCTTGCTAAATTGGCTGCCAGTCTTGCAAAAGAAGCAGAGTTATCTTTAGATAAAGAGTATTCAAATAATTTTAATTCAAATGATAATATAAAAATGGATAATTTATTAATGGATGATTCATTTATTTCTAATCCATCAAAAGAAGAACCAGAATTTACAGAACAATCGGTATTGTTTGACAATGATGAAAATATAGAAAACAATTTTTTACCACAAGAAAATGTTTCTATTATTGCAAAAGAATTGTCCATTAAAGGTGAATTAAATTCACAAGGTTCTATTGAATTGCATGGCTCTGTTGCTGGAAATGTTACTTGTATGGGAAAGTTGACTATAAGTGGAAAATTAATAGGTGATGTCAAAACAAAAGAAATGTTTGCAGAAAATGCACATATTCAAGGAAATATAGAAAGTACAGGACCTATTAAAATTGGACATAAAACAATTATTGTCGGCAATATTTCTGCCACCTCTGCTGTGATAGCAGGGGCAGTCAAAGGTGATGTCGATGTACATGGACCTGTTATTATTGACTCAACAGCGGTGGTGCTTGGCAATATTAAGTCTGAATCCGTACAAGTAAATAATGGTGCAACGATTCATGGTTGTTGTTCACAGTGTTATGCTGATTTTAAACCAACGGATATATTTGAGGATTTTATAGAAAAAAATAAGTGAGTAAAAACTTATTAAACTTATAGATTCGTAAGAATAAGATTTTATACAAAAAATAAATCATTGTAGAAAGGTCAAAATGATGGAGCTGTTAAAAAGAGTACTTCTTAAATTGAGTGGTGAGGCTCTTGCGGGTACCAACCATTCAGGTTATGACGATGAACGCATTATTGATATAGCAAGACAAGTAAAGCAGATTGTTGACAAAGGGCTTGATGTTGGCATTGTTATTGGTGGCGGTAATTATTGGAGAGGAAGGTCAAATGATAATATAGACCGTACAAAGGCAGACCAGATAGGTATGCTTGCCACGGTGATGAACTGTATATATGTATCCGAGTTATTCCGTTCATATGGAATTAAGACTGAAATTCTCACGCCTTTTGAATGTGGGACGATGACAAAGCGATTTTCTAAAGACAAAGCAAATAGATACTTTTCTAAAGGTGTTGTTGTATTTTTTGCAGGAGGCACAGGACATCCATATTTTTCTACAGATACAGGAATTGTTTTGCGTGCAATTGAACTGGATGCGGATGCTATTTTTTTGGCAAAAGCAATTGATGGTGTGTATGATAGTGACCCTAAGAAAAATCCAAATGCAAAGAAATATAAAAGACTTTCCATTCAGGAAGTTGTTGATAAAAAACTTGGCGTGATTGATATGACCGCTTCTGTTATGTGTATGGAAAATAGGATGCCTCTTATGATATTTGGTCTTGAAGAAAAAAATAGTATATTAAATGCAATGACAGGTCAATTTAATGGCACAATTGTTACCGTTTAGAGTATAAAATTACAAAATAATAATTAAATTTAAAATAAAAAAATTAGGAAAGGAAAAGCTATTTCGATGACAGGCAATCAAAAGATTGTTTTCAATCATCAAACATATATTTTATAGTGTAAACATATGTTTTTAGCAGAGAGTATAAATGAGCGAAATAAAAGAATACGAAGAGAAAATGAAAAAATCAGTAGCAGCACTTGAAGATGAATATACATCTATTAGAGCAGGAAGAGCAAACCCTCATATTTTAGATAAAATTAGGGTTGATTATTATGGGGCGCCTACTCCATTGCAGCAGGTTGCCAATATCTCTGTTCCAGAGGCAAGAATGATTCAAATTCAACCTTGGGAGAGTAATCTTATAAAAGAGATTGAAAAGGCTATTTTATTATCTGATTTAGGAATCACACCAAATAATGATGGTAAAATTATTCGATTGGTATTTCCTGAATTGACAGAGGACAGACGTAAAGAGTTATCAAAAGATGTTAAGAAAAAAGGGGACAATGCAAAGGTTGCCATTCGTAACATCAGGCGTGATGCAAATGATGACTTTAAAAAGCAGAATAAAGCCTCTGAGATTTCAGAAGATGAGCTAAAGAATATTGAAGACGAGATTCAAAAGCTTACAGATAAATATGTAGCTATAATTGATAAAGCAATTGAGGATAAGACTAAGGAAATAATGACAGTTTAAAGTAAAAGTCCGTAGAATTCTGGTGTGATTAGTTGCCATATTCTACGGATTTTGTGATAAAAAATAAGGAATAAGATTGAAAATTAAAATTTTCAATTCACAGATTTTGTGCTGTGACAAAACTTGAGCTATTAGCTGCTCCTAAAAATTAGTCACAGCATGGAGGCTAAATATGGATTATTATAATGAAAAATTAGATTTGAATATTCCAGCTCATATTGCTGTTATTTTGGACGGTAATGGGCGTTGGGCAAAAAAGCGTCATATGCCAAGAACCTATGGGCATAAGATAGGAAGTCAAGTTGTTGAAGATATGCTTTATATTGTGGATAAATATGGTGTAAAATATTTTACCGTATATGCTTTTTCAACAGAAAATTGGAAACGGTCAGAAGAAGAAGTTTCAATATTGATGAGTATATTAAGATTATACTTAAAAGATTGTGTTAAAAAATCTATGAAAAATAACGTAAAATGTAGAGTTATCGGTAAAAGAGAAGGACTAAGCAAAGATATTATTGAAAGTATTTGTGTTTTGGAAGAGACAACAAAGAATAATACAGGTTTAAATTTTACGATTGCAATTAATTATGGTGGAAGAGATGAGATAACTAGAGCTGTTAAAAGAATTGCAAATCAGATAGAAGAAGGAACATTGTTGGCTTCCAATATCACAGAGCAGACTATAAGTGCAAATCTTGACACCTGTGAACTTCCAGACCCTGATTTGCTTATTAGAACAAGTGGCGAGGAACGTTTGTCAAACTATCTGCCTTGGCAACTTGCATATACGGAGTTTTATTTTACAGATACTTTGTGGCCAGATTTTAATGAAGAAGAATTAATAAAAGCGTTTGAAAAATATAACAAAAGAGAACGCAGATTTGGCGGCGTATAAGGAGGAAATAAAATAAGTGAAAACCAGAGTGATAAGCGGTGCAGTGCTTGCAGTAATTATGGTTTCAGCCCTTATATTAGGGGATTGGTATCTGTATTTACTATGTTTCGGCATTGCATTGATAGGTTTGTATGAATTATATAAAGTAGTTGATATTCACAATAATATTATGGGATTTTTAGGATATGTTGCTACTATTATATATTATATATGTATAAAATTAGAAATTGAACAGTTGGAGATTTTTATTGTTGTCATTTCTTTTATAGCCATTATGACAGCTTATGTCATAACTTTTCCAAAGTACAGTGTAAGCCAAATGATGACAGCGTTTGTGGGGGTTATCTATGTTTCTTTTATGATTTCATATGTATATAAGATAAGAATGCTTAATGATGGTATTTATGTGATATGGTTGGTATTTGTTACCTCATGGGTCAATGATACCTTTGCTTATTTTACAGGTGTCTTATTTGGAAAACATAAGATGGTGGTGAAATTATCGCCTAAAAAGACTTGGGAAGGTGCTGTTGGTGGTGTTTTGACGGCAACAATAGTAGGGTTTGTATATGGCTATCTTGTCAGTTCAAAAATGACACAAGTTTTTGTTCACCCAGTATATACATTTGGAATTGCAAGTTTTATTGGAGCCATTTTGTCAATTATAGGTGACTTGGGGGCATCCGCAATAAAGCGCAGTTATAATATTAAAGATTATGGGAATTTGATACCGGGACATGGAGGTATATTAGACCGATTTGACAGTGTGATATTTACTGCTCCTGCTGTATATTGGGCAATTTATTTGATAAATACATTGATGTAAATGTTTATATTTATACTTTGTTTTAATGTGCAAAAGTACTTGTGTTATCATAACAAATAGGTTCTAAGTAGTTGTAAATAATATCAATTATTCGGTTATTGCAAAACAAAAAAATAGTGAAAGTGCAGTTGAAATAATTATGAAAAATATATCATTATTGGGTTCTACAGGTTCCATTGGGACACAGACACTTCAAGTTGTAAGAGATAATAAAGATATTCAGGTTGTCGCGTTGGCAGCAGGAACAAGAATTGACAAATTAGCAAAGCAGATACGAGAGTTTAAGCCACAATTAGCGTGTGTAGCCACAAAGGAAGGTGCCGATGAATTAAAACTTCTTGTTTCAGATATGAATATCAAGATAGTATATGGTTCACAGGGATTGATAGAGGCAGCTACAATCAATTCAGCAGATATGGTCGTCACTGCTGTGGTTGGAATGATGGGGATTGTTCCAACAATAGAAGCAATTAAAGCACATAAAGATATTGCGTTGGCAAACAAAGAAACGCTTGTCACAGCAGGTCATATTATTATGAAGTTGGCAAGAGAAAAGGGTGTTTCTATTTATCCGGTTGACAGTGAACATTCTGCAATATTTCAGTGTCTTCATGGAGAAAATAAAAAAGAACTTGATAAAATACTTCTTACAGCTTCTGGAGGACCGTTTAGGGGAAAAAATGTAGAATTTTTAAAACATGTTAAACTAGAAGACGCGCTAAAGCATCCAAATTGGGCAATGGGAAAGAAAATCACGATTGATTCTTCTACAATGGTTAATAAAGGATTAGAAGTTATTGAGGCACAATGGTTGTTTGGTGTGTCTTTTGATAAAATACAAGTTGTTGTGCAGCCGCAGAGTGTTATTCATTCTATGGTACAGTTTGTTGATGGAAGTGTTATGGCACAGATGGGCAGTCCAGATATGCGCCTTCCGATACAATATGCGTTGTATTATCCAAATCGTAGAACGCTGGATGTTAAGCCGCTTAATTTTTATGAACTTGGACAGATTACATTTGAAAAGCCAGATATAGAGACGTTTAAAGGGTTGGCGTATGCCTATAAGGCAGCTAAAAAAGGTGGCAATATTCCAACGGTATTTAATGCTGCTAATGAGTATGCTGTTCGTTGTTTTTTAAATGAAAAAATTACTTTTGTGCAAATTTACGATATGATAGAATATGCTATAAACACAATTTCATTTATTGATAATCCAAATGTAGAACAGATACTAGAAACAGAACAGGCGGTTTATGAATTACTAAATAATTTCTAATTTGTTTAGTAATTGACAATTATTTAGTAATTTTTATTTATTTGATGATTGACAATTATTTAGTAATTTTTAATTATTTGGTAATTGAAAATTATTTAGTAAACAGATATAAATAATATGTTGCACATAAAGATGGACTTTTTAGAAAGGCATGGTTATTAATTTATATGAATATTTTATTAGCAATAGTGATTTTAGGATTGCTTATACTTGTCCATGAATTTGGGCATTTTATTTTAGCAAAAGCAAATGGTGTCGTTGTTTTAGAGTTTGCTATTGGGTTTGGTCCCAAATTGCTTCACTTTAAGAAAAATGATACGGAATACTGCCTGAAGCTGATTCCATTTGGCGGTTATTGCCTTATGCTTGGCAATGAACTTATCGAGGCAGCAAGGGAAGATGAGGATGACGAAGAAGAAAAGGACAGTAAATATAAAAATTTATTAAAACAGTATGATGAGAGCAGGACATACAACAATAAACCAGTTTGGGCAAGAATTGCGATTGAATTGGCAGGTCCATTTTTTAACTTTATCCTTGCCTTTGTAGGAGCAATTATAGTGATTGGTTCTGTTGGTGTTGACCCTTGCAGAATTGATGTTGTACAAGAAAATTCTCCAGCATCTGCAGCGGGCTTGCAAGTTGGTGATGAGATTGTTAGTATTAATAAGGATAAAATGTCTTTTGCAAGAGAATACTTTTTTTATAACAGTTACCATGAAGGCGAGACAATGGACATTGTTTATAAAAGGGATGGTCAGGAATTTAAAACAACAGTTATACCAGAGTATGTAACTAATTCATCTTATATGTTAGGTGTTGTTGTGACAAATAATACGTTGATTGACAGTATTGTTGAAAATTCTGCGGCAGAAGAAGCAGGACTAAAAAAAGGAGATATTGTTGTTTCTCTTGATGGGAAAAAGATTACCAATGAATTAACATTGACCGACATTTTGAAAGAGACAAAAGAAAAGACGATAGATGTGGTTATTAGCAGAGATGGAACGACACAAACACTTCAAGTTACACCAAAATTAGTAGAAAATTCAGGCTATGTGACAGGAATGGCTTGTTATGGAAACCGAATCAAGGTGGGACCTGCGGCAACGATAGGCAATGCGTTTAAAGAGGTTGGCTATTGGATAGAAGTTGTTGTAAAAAGTGTGGGAATGATGTTTACAGGCAAAGTTGGTGTCAATGACTTATCAGGACCAGTGGGAATTGTTGATGCCGTTAGTACTGTTGTGGAAGAAAGCAGACAAGATGGGGCATGGTACGTATTTTTAAATGTAACTAATTTTATCGTGATGCTTAGTGCCAATCTTGGTGTGATGAATCTATTGCCAATTCCGGGACTAGATGGAGGAAAATTACTGTTTCTTATTATAGAAGTGTTGAGAGGAAAACCGATTAAAAAGGAACATGAAGGGGTTGTTCATTTGGTTGGAATGGTGCTGTTAATGATATTGGCAGTTTATGTATTTGTAAAGGATATTGTAAATTTATTTTAACCTCATCAGGAAAGCCTCCCGCTTTGACTAGGAATTAGACTTACCTGTTGATTGTAAAGAATTTAAAAAGAGGAAAAATCAATGAATACAAAAACAGTTCAAATAGGCGATTGTTTGATTGGTGGTGGAAATCCGATTGCCATTCAGTCTATGACGAATACAAAAACAGAAAATGTCCCAGCTACAGTTACACAGATATTAAAGTTAGAAGCTGCAGGTTGTCAGATTGTGCGTTGTACAGTTCCTAACCAAAAGGCAGCAGAGGCTATCAGTCAAATAAAGAAACAAATTCATATACCGTTAGTAGCTGATATACATTTTGACTATCGAATGGCGATTGCAGCAATGGAAAATGGCGCTGATAAAATTCGTATTAATCCTGGTAATATTGGGGGCAAAGAAAAAATTGAAGCGGTTATTGCCGTTGCAAAGGAGCGAAAGATTCCAATACGCGTTGGTGTTAATAGTGGTTCTCTTGAAAAAGAATTGATAGAAAAATATCATGGTGTGACTGCTGAAGGATTGGTAGAAAGCGCACTTGACAAAGTGAAAATAATTGAATCATTTGGATATGATAATATGGTTATCAGTATAAAGTCTTCAGATGTTATGATGTGTGTAAAAGCGCATGAAATCATAGCGAAAAAGACCGATTATCCATTGCATGTAGGTATTACTGAATCTGGAACCATTTTTTCCGGAAGCATTAAGTCTGCTATAGGGCTTGGAATTATTTTAAATCAAGGAATTGGCGATACAATAAGAGTATCTTTGACAGATGACCCTGTAAAAGAGGTCGAAGCTGCCAAGATTATATTAAAGACATTAGGACTTAGAAAAGGTGGAATTGAAGTGGTTTCCTGCCCTACATGCGGAAGAACACAAATTGATTTAATTGGTCTTGCAACAAAGGTTGAAGAGATGGCAGCCAATTATAATTTGAATTTAAAATTAGCCGTTATGGGATGTGTGGTTAATGGACCCGGCGAGGCAAAAGAGGCCGATTTAGGTATTGCTGGAGGAGATGGCTGCGGTGTTTTAATAAAAAATGGCGAAGTGATTAAAAAGGTTGATGAAAGTCAATTACTTGATGCATTAAAATATGAATTAGATAATTGGAATCAATAGTTAATTTTAAAAGTAATAGATTTTTAAAGGTTACAGCATGGAGATTGGTGTGAAAAATAAATTTTTTGAAGTATTTTGGTCTTTAAAAGTACCCGAAGAATTGTATGTATATATGGAAGATACACAAGTTGTTCGGGTGTCAAAAACATCTACAAATTCTATGGCAAAGATATATATAGAGAGTGACAGGCTTATTGAAAAGCCTGTCTTATATCAAGTTGAGGATGCACTCAAAAGACAAGTATTTAAAATGAAAAATATGGATGTGCGCATTATTGACCGATATCATCTTTCTACACAGTATACCCCCAAGAAGATAATGGAATTATATTATAATAGTATACTATTTGAATTGGAAAAATACTGGATGCTGCAATATAATGTTCTAAAAACCTCCACTGTTGAATTTCAAGGCGAAGATTGTCTTGTCATTACATTGGAGGATGGTTTTATGTCCAGAACATATGCTGATGATTTAAAAGATTATTTTAGCAAAGTGTTTTTAAATCGATTTCATATGGAGATTGATGTTATCTATCAATATGCCAAAAAAGAAGAGAGTCATTATGAGAAAGAAAATAGGCATAAGTTGTCTTTAAGGGTTGCACAGATTGAAAAAAATATGAATATAGCTAAAGAAAACGAGGCAGCAGAAAGCAAAAATATGACAACAAAAAGAAAAAGCAACAACAATACCAATACTGACAATAAGTCCTCTGTTCAAAAATCGTCTTTTTATTCAGGAAACACATATAAAGCAGACAACAATGAGTTTTATAAAAGAAAACCAGCCAATGACGACGTATTGTTTGGTAAGGATTTTGATGGCGATATAACACCTATTGAACAGGTTGATTCTGCAATAGGTGAAATTATTATTGCAGGTATGGTTCGTAAAGTTGATGAGCGACCTATCCGAAATGAGCGAACCATATTAATATTTGATGTGACCGATTTTACAGATACGATTACTGTAAAAATATTTTTAAGAGATGAGCAGCTTCCTGAAGTAAAAGAATATATAAAAAAAGGTGCTTTTTTAAAAATTAGAGGAGCCGCAACAATAGATAAATATGACCAAGAAATATCCATTACAAATGTGTGGGGAATTAGGAAACATTCTGATACAAGAACAGAAAGAAACGACCTTGCATTAAACAAGCGAGTGGAGCTGCACTGTCATACCAAAATGAGCGATATGGATGGTGTATCTTCTGTATCGGATATTATAAAACAGGCTATTAAATGGGGACATAAGGGAATTGCGATTACAGACCATGGCGTTGTTCAGGCATTTACGGAAGCCTATCATACAATCGATAAAATAAAAGGCGATTATAAGAAAAAAGAAAAAGAACTGGACTTTAAAATCATTTATGGAGTGGAAGCCTATTTAGTGGATGATACCATGACCATTGTAACCAATTCGCATGGGCAAAGCCTTGATGATACAGTAGTTGTATTTGATATTGAGACAACTGGGTTTTCGGCAGAATTTGACTGTATTATTGAGATAGGTGCTGTAAAGATATCAAAAGGTCAAATTATAGACCGATTTAGCCGGTTTGTTAATCCAAAGATACCCATTCCATTTAGAATTGAAGAACTTACAAAAATTAATGATGCGATGGTTCTAAATGAACCGCCTATTGAAGTTGTACTTCCTGAATTTTTAGCATTTTGTGAACATGCAGTTGTTGTGGCGCATAATGCACGGTTTGATACAAGTTTTATTATGAATAAGGCGGCAAATCTTGGAATAGCATGGAATCCTACAATACTAGATACCGTAATGTTAGGACAGTTTATTATACCTAATTTACATAATTATAAATTAGATACGCTTTGTAAACATCTTAAAGTGTCTTTAGAAAACCATCATAGAGCAGTTGATGATGCAGAAGCCACAGCACATATTTATTTAAAGATGATGGAGATGTTAAAAGATAGAGATATTGACAATTTAGATACATTAAATAATAAGGGAAAATTAGATGAAAATGCAATAAAAAAGCTGCATCAATATCATTGTATTATATTGGCATCGAGCGAGATGGGACGAATTAACTTATATAAACTAATTTCTGCATCGCATTTGCAGTATTTTAGTCGTTTTCCTAAAATACCAAAAAGTCTTGTGAATAAGTATCGTGAAGGGCTTATTGTGGGGAGTGCTTGTGAGGCAGGCGAGTTGTTTCAAGCACTCTTAAATGGTCGTTCAGAAGCCGAAATTGTAAGGATAGCCGATTTTTATGATTATCTTGAAATACAGCCGCTTGGAAATAATCGATTTATGATAGATAAAGAGGATTGTTATGTAAAAGATGAAGAAGATTTGCGAAATCTAAATCGACGAATTATTGAACTTGGCGATAAGTTAAAAAAGCCAGTAGTGGCGACCTGTGATGTCCATTTTTTAAATCCAGAAGATGAAATTTATCGTCGGATTATTATGGCAGGCAAAGGCTTTGCCGATGCAGATAATCAAGCACCGTTGTATCTTCACACAACAGAGGAGATGCTGCATGAGTTTGATTATCTTGGAAGCGATAAGGCTTATGAAATTGTTGTGACAAACACCAATAAAATTCTTGATATGTGTGAAAATATTATTCCTGTTCGACCAGATAAACGCCCTCCCGTTATTGAAAATTCAGACCAAATGTTACGAAAAATATGTAATGACAAAGCGCATGAATTATATGGAAATCCATTGCCAGATATTGTGAGAGAACGTCTTGACAGAGAATTAAATTCTATTATTAGTAATGGATATTCCGTTATGTATATTATTGCGCAAAAATTGGTGTGGAAATCCAATGATGACGGTTATTTGGTAGGTTCAAGAGGTTCTGTTGGCTCGTCGTTTGCTGCGACAATGGCGGGAATTACAGAAGTAAATCCATTAAGTCCACACTATTTATGTCCCAATTGTTTTTACAATGAATTTGATTCGGAAGAAGTAAAACAATTTTCTGGCGGTGCAGGGTGTGATATGCCCGATAAAAATTGTCCGAAATGTGGACATAAATTAAATAAATTAGGTTTTGATATACCGTTTGAGACCTTTTTAGGTTTTAAGGGAAATAAAGAACCAGATATTGATTTAAATTTTTCCAATGAATATCAAAGTAAAGCACATACTTTTACAGAGGTTATATTTGGAAAAGGACAGACTTTTAAGGCAGGAACTATCGGCACGGTGGCAGATAAGACGGCATATGGATATGTGAAAAAATATTTTGAAGAAAAATCAGAGCGGGAAGGAAGGGCGATTGTTAAGCGAAAATGTGAGATAGAGCGTATCTCAGAAGGGTGTATTGATATCAGAAGAACAACAGGACAGCATCCGGGCGGAATTGTTGTGCTTCCGATTGGCGATGAAATCAATTCCTTTACACCTGTGCAGCATCCTGCTAATGATATGACAACACCTATTATCACAACACATTTTGATTATCATAGCATCGACCATAACCTTTTAAAATTGGATATATTAGGACATCTTGACCCGACGATGATTCGTATGCTTCAAGATTTGACAGGGGTTGACCCGCTTGATATTCCACTGGATTCAAAAGAAGTCATGTCTTTATTTCAATCAACCAAAGCGCTAAAAATTAAACCAGAAGATATTGGCGGCTGTCAGCTTGGCGCATTGGGAATACCTGAATTTGGTACTGATTTTGCCATGCAGATGCTTATGGATACAAAACCAAAATATTTTTCAGATTTAGTAAGAATTGCTGGACTTTCACATGGTACTGATGTGTGGCTTGGCAATGCACAGACATTATTAAAAGAAGGAAAAGCAACGATTTCAACAGCAATATGCACAAGAGATGATATTATGATATATCTGATACAAAAAGGCATTGAGAGTGAAACAGCATTTACCATTATGGAAAAAGTGCGTAAAGGAAAAGGCTTAAGTCCAGAACAAGAAGAAATTATGCGAAAACATGATGTGCCTGATTGGTATATTTGGTCTTGTAAGAAAATTAAATATATGTTTCCAAAAGCACATGCAGCAGCTTATGTTATGATGGCGTGGCGTGTTGCATACTGTAAAGTTTTTTATCCATTAGCTTATTATTGTGCATACTACAGCATACGAGCGAATAACTTTGATTATGAAAAGATGACAATGGGCAGGGATAGACTGGATTATTTTATTGATTTATATAAGAAAAAAGCAGATGATGGAAATATTACAGCCGCTGAGGAAGGCGAGTTAAAAGATATGCGCATTGTCCAAGAAATGTATGCAAGAGGCTTTGAATTTATGCCTATTGATATTTATAAAGCAAAAGCAAGAAATTTTCAAATTATAGATGGAAAGATAATGCCTTCTTTTAAAGTGATTGATAAAGTGGGAGAAGTTGCAGGAGAAGGTATTGAAATTGCAGCAAGAGATGGAACGTTTTTATCAAAAGATGATTTGCGCCAACGTGCCAAAATTGGTCAGACGGTGATTGACAAACTCAGTGACTTAGGTATATTGGGAAAGATGGCAGAGAGCAATCAGTTGTCGTTGTTTGATTTTTGAAATGTTGTCAAGAAAAAAATTTACAAATCAATCTGTTTACAAGCTAAATCAAATGGAGTTCGTAGATTGATACTTGTGCATAAAGCTAGTAGACGGTTTATCAAATAAGCAGATTATGGAAAGGAATAATATTTTTATGAAATTAATAATCACAATGATACAAGGGTTTTGCATGGCATTAGCGGATAGTGTGCCGGGTGTTTCTGGCGGCACTATAGCATTTATTATGGGGTTTTATGATAAATTTATTGGTTCTATTCACGACATTGCTTTTAAAAAGGGGGAGGATAGAAAAAATGCGCTCTATTTTCTTATCAAGCTAGGATTAGGGTGGATTGTTGGTATGGCATTGGCTGCATTAGTATTATCTTCTCTATTTGAAAGCCATATCTATGTAGTTAGTTCTTTATTTATTGGTTTTATTGCAGGTGCAATTCCATTGATTGTAAAAGAAGAAAAAGAAAGTTATAAAGATGTTGGAAAAGGCATTTTATTTGCTGTGTTAGGAATCTTGTTTGTTGTTGGATTAACATGGCTGAATGGACGAATTGAAGCGACTTCAGATTTAGCCTCATTTTCTGTCGGCTTGGGCATAAAATTATTTTTTATTGGTATGTTTGCTATTTCCGCAATGTTTCTTCCGGGAATATCAGGTTCTACATTGCTGTTAGTGTTTGGTGTCTATATGTCAATCATGTCTGCTATAAAAGAAATATTACATTTTAATTTGGCTTATTTTCCAGCTTTGTTTGTATTTGGATTGGGTATATTATTTGGCGCTTTAACCGTTGTTAAGGTTATTAAAGTGTGTCTTGATAAATTTCGTACACAAACCGTATATATGATTTTGGGTATGATGTTAGGTTCCTTTTATGCCATCGTGATGGGACCTACAACGTTAAAAGAGGCTATGCCAGCAATGAGTTTTGATACATTTCATATTATTGCATGTATTGCAGGCTTGGCATTGGTATTAGGAATGCAGTTTATAAAGAGCAAAGGGGAAAATTAAATAGTAAGAAGTACAGATTTGTAAGTTGACGTGTAAAATTGTGCTAATTTAGGGAAAGTTATTGATTAAAACAAAAACTTGTGTTAATATGCTTTGAGAGTTGTTGAAACTGTGTATTGTTACATGATGGTTGTGTGAGATGCACAGTTTTTCATATTTAAATAGAAAAAATAGGTAGAGTATATGGAAGATTTACATATAAACAAAAAGCATTCAAATATAATTAAGGGTATAGCAATTTTATTTGTTATTTTGGGACATATGAATTATATAGATTGTGCTGGTCCTTGGGGTGTACATCTTTTTTTAATATTGAGTGGTTATGGTATTTACTGTTCATTAGAAATAAATAGCGTAAAGGATTTTTGGAAAAAGAGAATACAAGCAGTTTTTTTACCCTATTTGTTTTGTACCATATTTTTTTTATTCATCAGATTTATCTTAAATGAAAAGATTTCATTCATTATGGTCATAGTTAGTTTATTAGGATTAGATTTTGATATGAATGTTGATTCTACTATGTGGTATATTTCTTACATTTTTGCCTGTTATGCTATGGTCTGGGTGATTATGAAACTTAAAGTTAAAAATAAATATGTTGCAATATGTGTAGGAATGCTATTGTGGTTATGTATTACAATTGCTGGTTATAAAGGCTTTATTTGGCATAAAGGAACCATTGCTTGGGCGTATGTTTTTTCTTTCCCATTAGGACTATTTTGGGCAAGGTATAGAAAAAAACAGATATCTTCAAAATTGAAGAAAATGATATGTGGTGTAATGACAACTGTCTGTATTGCCATTGTTATTTTAGATTATGGCAAGCCACATAGTGGTATAGAAGAATTGATATTTACATTTTCAGCTGCTTTGGCAGTTCTTCTTTTTAGTCAGATAATTTCGTTTTACAAGGTGCCTATAATTAAGGGGGGGGGTATACAAAACACAGGAATCCTCTCATATTTTATGTATTTAAATGAAGGATTTCTTTTACAGCATAAAAAATTGGTGGAAAATTTTATACCATCTATAGGATTAAATGTTTTGATTTTAATGGCAAGTTACTTAATAGCCTATGGAATGAGAAAATTGTGGAATAATATTTTTAAAATAAAAGGAGTATTGCAATGATACGAATATTGCAGTCAGTGAATATAATGGACCGTGCTGGTTTGGAAACAATGTTGATGAATTATTATCGACATATGAATCATGCCGTGGTTCAGTTTGATTTTCTTACACATCGACAGCAAGAAGGTGCATATGAAAATGAAATAAAGAAAATGGGTGGTATTGTTTACCATGCACCACGTCTTTATATCCAAAATTTACCAAGATATTTTCGTTATATGAAATCTTTTTTTGAGGAGCATAAGGAATATAAAATAATTCATTCTCATAATGATACAATGTCTTACTTTCCTTTATTGGCTGCAAAAAAAAGTGAAATTCCTATCCGAATTGCTCATAGCCATAGCTCCAAATTAGATAAAGATTTAAAATTTCCTATTAAATATTTGGCACTTAAACAAATACATAATGTGGCTACAAAAAATTGCGCTTGTGGTGATAAGGCTGGGCAATTTATGTTTCCTAATAGTGAATTTAAGGTAATCAGAAATGCTGTAAATTTTGAAAAATTCGCATTTAACAAAGAAATAAGAAATAGAAAACGACAAGAACTTCATGTGAAGGGAAAGTTTGTTATTGGTCATGTAGGTAGATATTGTTATATAAAAAATCAGCTTTTTTTGTTAGATGTTTTCAATGCAGTTCTTACAAAAAAACCTGAAAGTCATTTATTATTAGTGGGAAAAGGACAAGACCAGTATAAGATTGAGGAAAAAATAAAAAAACTTGGAATTGAGAAAAATGTATCACTGCTTATAGATAGGGCAGATGTAGCCGAAATATATCAGGCTATGGATGTGTTTGTTATGCCATCACTATTTGAAGGGCTTCCTGTAGTTGGTGTAGAAGCACAAGCTAATGGATTACAATGTATTGTATCAGATAAGATTTCTAAAGAAATACTGCTAACTAACAGTATAGAAATGTTAGCTATTAATGATGGGGCAGATAAATGGGCAAAAGTCATTTTGAATGTAAATAGAGAGAGAAATAAAACTGCTAAAGACGAACTTCACAAAGCAGGATATGATATAATTGATGAAGCAAAAAAATTACAACAATGGTATGTAAACTTATATAATCAAATATAAAAGGAAGTTATAAATGAAGATAGCAATGATTGGGCATAAAAGAATACCTGGTCGTGAAGGAGGTATAGAGGTTGTTGTTGAAGAATTAGCAACAAGCTTGGCTGCAAGAGGACATAAGGTAACGGTTTACAATAGAAGAAAAAAGGGTTTAAATATTCCAAAAGAATATAAAGGTGTAAAATTAATTTCTGTTCCAACAATAGAGAAGAAATCTACAGATGCTATTATATATTCTTTTATAGCTTCTATTCATGCAGTTATAAAAGATTATGATGTTATTCATTATCATGCAATTGGACCAAGCTTTTTTATTTTTATTCCACATATATTTAAGAAAAAAATTATCGTTACAGTTCATGGATTAAATTATAAGACACCTAAATGGTCAGGGTTTGGAGCTTGGTTTATAAAAAAAGGTGAACAGCTTACAGCGAAATATGCAGATAAGATTATTGTGTTATCACAAGAACAAAAACAATATTTTAAAGATATATACAATAGGGATACAGAATATATTCCAAATGGAACAAACTTAATGGATATTATTCCTGCAGATATTATCAAGGAAAAATATGGTCTTACAAAAGGAAGTTATATATTATTTCTTTCAAGAGTTGTTCCCGGAAAGGGATTAGAATATCTCCTTGAGGCTTATAGGCAGATTAATTCAAATTTAAAACTTGTGATAGCAGGTGATAGTCCCTTTTTGGATGATTTTCATAAAAAAATTTCTGAAATGGCAGAAAAAGATAAAAGAGTGCAGTTAATTGGATTTGTAGAAGGGAAGAAGTTACAAGAACTTTATTCAAATACAAAGTTATTTGTATTTCCAAGTGAAGCAGAAGGTATGCCTATATGTTTATTAGAGGCCCTTAGTTATAATTGTGAGTGCTTAGTCAGTGATATACCTGAGAATCTTGAAGTGGGAAAGAATTATGTTTATACATTTAAGTCTTGTAATGTTGAAGATTTAAAAGAGCAGCTTGAAAAAATATTAAAACAGCAAGGAAAAAATAATAATAGTCGTGAATATATTAAACAATATTATTCATGGGATATTAATGTTTCTAAAACTTTGCAGTGTTATGGAGAATTACAATGTCATTAGTTACAATTTTAACACCAACTTATAATAGAGTACATACATTGCCAAATTTATATAAGTCTTTATGTACACAGAGTGATAACAATTTTGAGTGGCTTATTGTGGATGATGGCAGCACAGATGAAACAGAACAACTATGTAAATCATTTATTGAGAAGGCATCATTTACTGTGAAATATATTAAGAAAGCTAATGGAGGTAAGCATACAGCTCTTAATGTTGGAATTGGCAAAATTAGTTCTGTTCTAACCATGATTGTAGATAGTGATGACAAACTTACACCAGATGCGATAGAAATGATTGGCTTGTATTATAATAAATATAAAGAAAATAAACAGATAGGATGTTTTAGCTTTTTGAGATGTGATAAAAATGGTAGAGCCATCGTAGGGTTAGAAAAAAATGAATTTATTGATTCATATATTGAATATCGTATAAAAAAAGAGCATCCGGGTGATATGGCAGAAGTATTTTTTACAAATATTTTAAAAAGATATCCATTTCCTGAATTTACTGGCGAAAGATTTCTCAGCGAAGATGTCGTATGGATTGAAATTGGAAAAAAATATAAATATTGTTTTATCAATAAGTCTATTTATATTTGTGAGTATTTACAAGGTGGTTTGACAGCCAATGATAAGCCAATGAAGTTTGCTTCTCCACTGGGTTCAATGATGCGTGGGAAGCAGCTTATGTCAGAAGAATGTGGTTTAAAGATAAATATCAAGGGAGCAATCATTTATAATTGTTACAAAAATAATAAGGTAGGAAATTTACCTGATAAATTAAAAATACAAAGTTTTAGAGAAAAATTTTTAATTTTTATAACAATTTTTCCAAGTAGGATTTATAGAAGTGTTTGGAAGAAAAAAGGTTAAGTTTATCAAGAGTGATTAATTATAAGAATCTTGGCAGATATATAAAGAATAGATAGGTAATAGATGATGAAAAATAATAAAAGAGCAGTTTTGCATATTTTGTCTTCTGGAGATACTGGAGGAATAGAAATATTATGTAAAGAATACGCAAAACATTCAAAAAATAATAATATTTTTCTTTTTCCTTGGCGTGCAGGAATTGTTACTGATGCAATGCAAAAAGCAGGTGTCAATGTAGTTCATCTTAATGCTTTACAAAGAAATTTTTTTAAAACATATTTTAATATAAAGAGAATATGTATTGAAAACAAGGTAAAGAGTATAGTAATTCATCATAATGCACCAGCATTGCTTTTATATATTCCTTTTTTAAAGAAAAAGTTTCCTAATATTAAAGTGTATATGTATGCACACTCGGCTGCTAAAAATATGTTTTGGAAAAGTAATTATATTAAATTTATGTATTATAAACCTATAGTAATTTGGGCTTCAAAAAGGGTGGATTATATTATAGCTATTTCTGAATATGTAAAGTCAACAGTGATAGAGGAAATGAAAGCTAATCCAAATAAAATTAGAGTGATTTATAATGGGGTTGATTTAAGAACATATAAACCAAGTACAATAGAAGAAGATAATATTTCAAAATTTGTGTATGTTGGAAGGTTAGTTAAAGAAAAGGGTGTAGAAAACATAGTCAGAGCAATGAAAGTATTGCCACGAGATATAAGTTGGCATTTGACGATAGCAGGAGATGGTCCAGAAAAAAAGAATATTGAATACTTGATTGAAAAATTAAATTTAAAAGATAGAATATCAATGATTGGAAATTGTGAGGAAGTTCCAAAGCTTCTCTCACAATCTGGAATATTTCTTCATTTACCTAATTGTGAAGAAGGCTTTGGCATAACTATAATTGAAGCAATGGCGACAGGATTAATTTGCATATGTGGAGCTTCTGGGGCTATACCAGAAATTATATCAAACAAAGTGGATGGATTATTGGTAGGAAAATCAAATTATAAAGAAATGGCTGATTGTATAGTAGAGTTGTTTAATAATATGAATAAAACTAAGGTAGCTGAGCTTAAGAAAGCCGCTGTAAACAAAGCAACCCATTTTTCTATAGATGAGTTTGTAAAAAAATTAGATAAAACAGTAGGATAAAACATGTAAGGGAGGACTAATTTGTGAGCAAAACTAAAATAAAACTCATAAGACCACAAGGGTTTCTTTATTTTGGCTTGTTATTAATGCTTGTTAAAGTCATACTTTCTGTCTCAGAGGTACTTCCATATAGTGAGGGAGTTGATAGAATATTATCAGTATTGGCAGCAAGTATACTCTTAATTGAAATTTTAAAAAAGCGATATTCTGTAAAGAGGCTAGTTATTTATATTTTAATAATTTTTCTTGCTTTATATGGAGTATTAATTACTGGACAGTATGGACTTTTGATTACAATAATAACATGTATGGCAATAAGTGATGCAGATATTAATAAAGTAATACAATTTATTTTTCAGTATGAATTACTGCTTTTTATACTCAATATCACATGGTCAATATTCATGTCACTATTAGGCAGTTATTCATTATCAGCAGTCATGTATGGAGTAGAACGATATAAGTTTGGATTTGTACATCCAAATACATTATCTGTAATATTATTTAATTTAATTATTATGTGGATTTGGATAAAATTTGAACAAATAAAGTGGAAGCATTTAGGGTTTATTTTTTTTATATCTTTAGTTTCGTATTATTTTACAAAAACAAGAACAAGCTTTTTTTGTGTACTGCTTGTAATAATAATGGTTGCTTTTCTTATGATAAAAAAAAGAAAGTTTATTAAGATTTATAAATATATGGCTGCATTGATAATACCTGTTTTATCTATAGCTTTTTATTTTATGATTAAATTGAGAACAAGTAATATAACCATTATAATGTTGGTGGATCGTTTTTTATCAGCTCGTATTACACTTGGAGGTTATGCCTATGTCCATTATGGATTAACAATGTTTGGTCAAAATTTACAGAATATGAGTGTGACATGGAATGAAATTTGGAGATTAAATTCATTTACTTTTGATTGTACTTATATCTATTTGATGGTTAATCAAGGTATAATATGGCTAATTATGTTGGTTGTTAGTTTTTTTATGCTAACTAAGTACAAGAGTAATAAGATAAATGTTGCGCTTATTTCATGGGGATTATATGCAATGACAGAGGTACATGGATTGAATGGATTTATGTGTTTTCCTGTTCTATTAGTATCATTGCTGATTAGTAAAAATGTAGAGGTTTGTTGATAGAAAATGAGGATAGTTAAATGGATGAAATGGTATCAGTTATAATTCCAATATATAATTGTGAAAGCAGTCTACCACAAGCTATAGAGAGTGTCATTAATCAATCATACAGAAATATTGAGTTGATTTTAGTTGATGATGGTTCTGTAGATAAAAGTGCAGATATGTGTGATAAATATGCTTGTCAGGATAAAAGAATAAAGGTTATACATAAGAAAAATGCGGGGGTTTCGGCAGCACGTAATTCTGGATTGGCTAGTTCAACAGGAGAATATATAGTATTTCTTGATGCAGATGACACATTAGATAAGGATATTTTGGAACAAGCAGTCTTGAGTGTTAAAGATAGGAAAACAATTTATCAATGGGGGTATACTGTAGTTTTTGGTAAGGAAAAAAGATATGGGTCAACTTTAATAACACATGATTTATCAAAAGATGAAATTATGTCAATTATCATTGGATGGAATGTTGCAGATGTAAATTTAGGTGTTTTTTTTCGAAGTGTATGTGGAAAACTTTTATTTGCGGATATTATAAAAGAAAATAGGATTTTATTTCCTGAAAATCTTTATATTGGTGAAGATGCCATTTTTCTTTTAAAATACTCAAAATACATAGATACTATTCAAATTGTATCTAATTGTGGTTACAATTATCGAATTAGTGATACATCTGCAGTTGGCAGATATAAGCCAGACCTTTTAGCTCAGTATGAACAACAAATAGAGATTTTAAAGGATATTGAGAGTCAAGAACATTTGAATATTGTACCAGCAATAGTAGCTTTTTGTTATGAGGGTTTTCATGCGCTAATAAAGAATTCTCAAAAAGGATATCATTTAAAAAAAATAACTAAACGAGAACAATATCATGATGCAAAGATTTGGTTTAAAAGACACTCCTATTTGATGAAACAAAAAAAAGTAGAAAGCTCTGGAATGAGAAAACTTCATCGATTACAATATAAAATAAGTCGATTTTGCCCATTTATAGGACAATATTATATAGTTAAATTTTTTCTAAGAAGAGAGTGATTAAATGAAGAAGGAGGCGTGTATAGTGACAGAAGAGCAAATAGTTTCTATTATTATCCCTGTTTACAATGTTGAGAGAGTGCTTAGGCGATGCTTAGATTCTATAAGAGTACAAACTTATAAAAATATAGAAGTTCTTCTTATAGATGATGGCTCTATAGATAAAAGTGGCTCTATCTGTGACAGTTATGCTAAAGAGGATAATCGATTTAAGGTTTATCATATTGCCAATGGCGGTGTATCAAATGCTAGGAATTTTGGTTTAGATAGATTTAAAGGTGAGTATGTGACTTTTATAGATTCAGATGATATCGTGTCTTCTTACCTAGTAGAAAAATTGCTTTCTGCATTAATTGAGAATAAAGTAACATTGGCTACATGTCATAGCTTAGATTATATAGATGGAGAAGAAATACACATAGAAAATATTAATAAATATGCTAAGACAGTGATGAACTTGGATGAATATAGATTTACATCAAATACTGCTCATTTTGTTTCATGGGGAGTTTTGTATCATAGAAGCATTGTAGAGGGGCTTCGTTTTTCTTTGGATTTGTATGTTGGAGAGGATACATTTTTTTATGCACAGGCATTAAAACGTGCAAGTCGAGTTGTTGATATTGATATCCCCTTATATTATTACATTTTGTATGGAAATTCTCTTTGTCATGGAAATTTTGATAATAGGAAATATACAGAAATCATTTCATGGAAGCGTGTCTGTGAACTTTTTAAAGATTATGATAAACTCTGTGAAAGTTGTAAAGCAGTATTAGCATTAAAATGTTTTGTTAAAATACTTAAAAGTTGGGAAAATGGAAATTTAGACAATGAATTATATCAGGATATGTTTAAAACTTTAAGAGCTAATCAGAAGTATTGTATAAAGTATATTCATAATATTAAACAAAGTTGTAAAGTGAAAATTTTGAGTATTGCACCTAGTTTATATTATAAATTATATGAACATAAGCATAAAGAAATAAAAAAGAAATCTGCATGTGTTGTTACAATTTATGATCTCAATCCAAATTATGGAAATCGCCTACAGAATTATGCGGTTGAGCAAATAATAAAAAAAATAGGATTTAATGTAAAGACGTTAGCATTTGAAAAGAGTTATTTAAATTGGAAAATGAAAGTGAAGTATATTTTTGCTAAGTTGACCAATTATCACTTGGGCAATAGAAAAAATTTTGATATCTATAATGTGCATAGATTACAAGTGTTTGCGCGTTTTAATAAAAAATTTCTAAATCCCATTCACATTATGAATTTAAAAAAAATAACAAAGATTAAGACCGATTTTTTTGTTGTTGGAAGTGACCAGATATGGAATCCTAATTTTTTTAAATATGGACCATTACGTAAAGATTTATTTTTACTTACTTTTGCAAATTCAAGGCAAAAGATATGTTTTTCTCCAAGTTTTGGTATAGAAAGTTTACCATATGAGTGGAGAGAATGTTTTAAGTCTAATCTATCAACAATTCCACATATTTCTGTTAGAGAAGAAACAGGTGCAAAAATAATAAAGGAATTGACAGGTCAGGAAGCTACAGTCCTTATTGACCCAACCATGATGCTTACTATGGATGAATGGAGAAAAATTGCAAAAAAAAGTAAAAATATTGATTATAGCAAGCTTTATATCCTTACCTATTTTCTGGGCAATCGTTCAGAGCAAATAGAAAGTGACATGAAGAAGTATGCAAGAGAGTATAACTATAAGCTTTACAATCTTATGGATTATACACAGTTCAATGTTTTTATTTCTGGTCCAAGTGAATTTATTTATTTGATAGAACATGCTTCATTAGTGCTTACAGATTCATTTCATGCTTGTGTATTTTCATTTTTATTTAATAAACCATTTTTAGTATATAGTAGACAATCAGATAACATGGAGAATATGATGTCCAGAATAGAAACATTTTTATCAAAGTTTCATCTGGAACGAAAGTATGTAAATAGCGGATTAATAAATGATGTTATGGAATGTGACTATATAGAAGGGTTTAAGCAATTAGAAATAGAACGAAAGAAAGTAATAGAATTTTTGAAGATGTCTATGAAAATAAAGTAATAAGAGATTAAATAAATTACACATAAATCAAGTATTTGAATGTTATGGAAGGAATATATGATATATGAAAATAGAAAGGATTAAAAATGCATCAAGAAATATGTTTTTTGGCATTATACTAAATGTATATCAAATTATTATACCATTTGTGATGCGTACTGCCATGATTTATTTCATGGGTGTGCAATATCTTGGATTAAATGGTTTGTGTACTTCAATTCTTCAGGTACTTAATTTAGCAGAACTGGGTGTTGGCTCAGCTATGATTTATAGCATGTATAAGCCAATTGCAGAAGATGATACAAAGAGGATATGCGCACTTTTAAAATTATATAAGACATATTATACAATTATAGGTGTTATTATAGCAGTTATAGGCTTAATTTTAACACCATTTATTCCTGATTTAATAAGTGGAGATATTCCAATAGGAATTAATATTTATGTATTGTATCTTTTGAACCTTGCTACTACAGTATTATCATATTGGATGTTAGCATACAAGAATAGTGTATTGCATGCGCATCAGAGGGTTGATGTTATAAGTAAAGTAACAATGACTACTAGTACAATGCAATATGTACTGCAATTTTTAGTATTATGGTTGTTTAAAAATTATTATTTATATGTAATAGTTATGTTGGCAACGCAAGTGCTAACGAATATTGTGACAGCTATTGTAGCATCAAGAATGTATCCAAATTATAAAGCAAAAGGGAAATTAAAGCAAACTGAAGTTAAAGAAATCAATAGAAGGATAAGAGATTTATTTACTTCAAAGATAGGTGCTGTAATTGTTAATTCTGCAGATACCATTGTTATCTCTGCGTTTTTAGGATTGACAGCACTTGCTGTTTATCAGAACTATTATTTTATACTGACAGCTGTTATTGGATTTGTAACTATAGTTTTTAATTCATGTATGGCTGGTATAGGAAATAGCTTGATTGTTGAGACGAAAGAAAAAAATTTCAATGATTTGAAAAAATTCACTTTTTTAATAGTGTGGATTAGTGGATTTTGTTCATCTTGTTTTTTATGTTTGTATCAGCCTTTTATGAAGGTATGGGTAGGTGAAGAATTGCAACTACCTTTTAGTGTTGTAATTTGTTTGGTTATTTATTATTTTATATATGAAATCAATCAGTTGCTAAATATGTATAAGGATGCAGGTGGAATTTGGCATGAAGACCGATTCAGAGCATTAGTTACGGCGATTACTAACTTAAGTTTGAATTTGATTATGGTTCAATTTTGGGGTATCTATGGTATTATTTTATCAACTGTATTATCTATGTTATTAGTAGGTATGCCATGGCTATTTTATAACTTGTTTACAACGCTGTTTAAAAAAAGCCAGTTATATGGATATCTTAAAAATTTATTATTGTATGTGATTGTATCATTAGTGTCTTGTGTGTTGACATATTTTATTTGTAATAAAGTTATTTTAGGTAATTGGGCAACAATTATTGTAAGAGGTATTATATGCTGTATCGTTCCTAATGTAATATTTTTGATTGTGTATCATAGACGTTCAGAATTTAAAGAGTGTTTACAATTAGTTGATAAGATGACAAAAGGAAAATTTCAACTTGAAAGAAAATTCGTAAAATAATTTTTTTTGAGAGGGGGAGAGAATGAAGTGATAAAGTTGAAAAGAAAGGAAGAGTGTTGTGGTTGCTCTGCTTGTCAGCAAATATGTCCTCAAAGTTGTATTTCAATGAAAAAAGATATTGAAGGATTTTTGTATCCTTTTATTGATAAAGAAAGATGTATTAATTGTAATTTGTGCAATACAATCTGTCCAATAATCAATCATACAGAATGGGATGATGCCATAATAAAAAGTTATGTAGGTTATAGTACAAATGAGGAGATTAGATTAAAGAGTTCGAGTGGAGGGATTTTTTCAGTATTAGCAGAATATATTTTAAAATCAGGAAAAGCAGTAATTTATGGGGCGACTCTTGATAAAAATCAGAAAGTTTATCATATGCGGATTGATTCAATATCCAACTTAGATTTATTGAGAAGGAGTAAGTATTTACAAAGTAAAATAAATGAAACTTTTAAAAATGCTAAAATGGATTTAGAAGCTGGTCTTGATGTTCTTTATAGTGGTACAGCCTGTCAGATTGCAGGACTTAAAGCTTTCTTGAGAAAAGAGTATAAAAATCTCTATACGATTGATGTATTATGTCATGGTGTGCCAAGTCCGAAAGTCTGGAACGCATATACAAAATGGCAAAAAAATAAGAATAATGTAAATATTAGAGAAGTATATTTCAGAGATAAAGAATCTGGTTGGAAAAATTATTCTATGAAGCTGGTCTTTGATAATGAAAAGAATTATATAAAGCCACATGGCAGTGATATGTATAGTCAGGTATTCTTATCAGAAATATGTTTGCGTCCTTCTTGCCATGAATGTAAATTCAAAGGATTAAATCGATTATCGGATTTAACTTTGGGAGATGCTTGGGGAATTGACAAATGTATGCCAGAAATGGATGATGATAAAGGTACATCAGTAATTATAGTTCATTCAATAAAAGGACAAGAATTACTAAGTAAAATAAAAAATGCGGTCAATATAATGGAAATAGATATTGATAAGATATTGCCTTCATCGTCAGACAGTCGAAAATCGGTACAAGCACATAAAAGAAGAACACAATTCTTTAAATTGCTCAATATTTTTGATTATAAAATATTTTCTATTTGGAAACAATATGTTCGATGTCAAAGAATTAAAACAAAAATTCGGAAACAGTAAAAAACATTTCCTTGTAATTTGCCCCCAACCCTTTTCATATAATTCATTAACTGTTAAAAATGTATGGGTTTTCAAAAGGTATGATTCATAAAATAAAACATCATAAGTATATAAATAAAGTAATAATAGGAATGGGCAGTATTATTTTAATGACAATATTGGCACTTGCTATCTTTGTGCAAAAAGCACAGGCAGATAAACAAAATATTCAGTCAGGTATCTGTACAGATACCACAGAACGATGTATTGCAATTACATTTGATGATGGACCCAATCCTAAAAGTACCGAGCGATTATTAGATGGTTTAAAAGAACGAAATGTAAAAGCGACCTTTTTTCTGGTTGGAAAAAATATTGAAGGAAATGAAGAGATTATTCAACGAATGTATGAAGAAGGTCATTTGATTGGAAATCACACCTATACACATGTTCAGCTAGATACCATTAATATGAATATGGCAAGGTCTGAGATTGTTCAGACGAATGAAAAAATAACGGAAGTGATAGGAGAATGTCCCAAATATATTCGACCGCCTTTTGGTGCTTATTCCGATAAATTACTGTTAGAAATTAATATGATGCCAATTTTGTGGAGCATTGACCCAGAAGATTGGGCAACAAAAGATATCCGTGCCATTGTAAATAAGGTGACAAAAAATATTAAGTGTAATGATATTATTTTGCTCCATGATATTTATGATACATCAGTGGAGGCAGCATTAGAAATTATTGATATTTTGCAAAGTCAGGGATATGTATTTGTTACAGCAGACCAGATATTGTTGGATTGATATTGATAAGTGGTGTTTTATGGTATATAATTATTAAAGAATTAGAAAAAAAGGTGATTCGTATGGAACGAGCATAAACAATATCTGATTCTGCCATAAATAAAGGTTAATTAAATATGAAATCAAAAAATAGTTTTTTATGATATATAAAAAATTTTGCATTTTTATCAAAAGTACAAGAGGAAAGAAGATGAATACAGAGATAAAAAATACAATTCATGCATCGGATATAGAAGCACAATATGATGAAAAGGCAAAACGACTGTTAAGCAATAAAATTATACTGGCATATATTTTAGTAAACACAATTAAAGAGTTTCAAGGAATGAGTCCAAAAGATGTTGCGTCTTATATAGAAGGAGAGCCATTTGTTGGAGTAGTTCCAATAGAGTCAGGATTAACTAATGTAGAAAAGGAAAATGACGGACAGCGAATTGTTGGAATGAATACGGAAGCAGCAGAGATTAATGAGGGGCTTATTCGGTTTGATATTATATTTTATGTACGGCTACCATTAGCTAATAGTAAGAAAAGTGATATTTCGCAGGTTATTGTTAATGTGGAAGCACAAAAAGATGAGCCAACAAAGTATCCTATATTAGACAGAGCAGTTTTTTACGTAAGTCGTCTTATATCCTCACAAAAAGAACGAGATTTTGTAAAGACAAATTATAATGATATAAAACGAGTATTTACAATATGGATTTGTATGAATATGAAAGAGAACAGTATGTCCTATGTGCATTTGACAAAGGATGATATAGTAGGCGACTATCAATGGAAAGGGCGGCTTGACTTACTGAATATTGTATTAATAGGAATAGCTGATGAAGTTTCACAGCAAGATGATAAGTATGAATTACACCGATTATTAAATACATTGTTCTCAATGGACTTATCTGCTGCAAGAAAGTTAGAGATTATGGAAACAGAATATCATATTTTGACAGATGATGGAATAAGAGAGGATGTGACTACAATGTGTAATTTAAGTCAGGGGATTTTGGAAAAAGGAGAAGCAAAGGGAGAAGCAAGAGGAGAAGAGAAGAAAGAAGCAAAAATTATTTTAAATATGTATAAGAAAGGTTATACACTAGAGCAGATAGCGGATGTAACAGACAAAAGTGCTGAGGAAATTGAAGCTATTATAGAAAAAGGCTGTTGATTATGTAATAAAGTTTTTTGTTTAGAGGTTGATTTTTTTTGCTAAACATATTATGATAAAGTTCAATTTAATAAAAAATGCGCAGATAAAGAGGAGTACATATTATGTGCCGCCAGAGAGAAGCTCTGCATACTGTTCGATGAGACTACTATCAAGAAGTCCTGTAGCAAGATAATGTGTTTTAACAACAGTTGCAATGTGGAAGAGTTTTGGGAGAACAGATATGGAAGGTAGCTTTTGAGCAGCATGGCTGAGAAACTTACAGTTTTATAATAATGGTATTTTGTAACTGTATGAGTAGGCTGTGACGAGTCGTCCCCGTTAAAGGACAAAAAATTGCCATAAAAAATGGTTGTTATGGCGATTTATAAGTGATAAATAAAGGTGGTACCGCGTATAGAACGCCCTTTGCATCGATTTGAGATGAAGGGCGTTTTTTTATGCACATGGGCGTCTAAATGAAATATATCAGCAAGCTGATGGACGTTCGGCGTGCGAGTAAGGAAAGATAAATCTTTTCTACTCGATTGTACGGGATACAAAAGAAAATTCGTTGTTATTGTAGCATACACCCTATACAATAAATAGAGAAAAATTTTCTTTGCTTGATTGCATAGAGTGTGCAAAAAATAATTACTGTCACTTTGTATGATAAGTGGGAAAGACTATTTTTCTACTAAATTACACAAAGATATGTGAAAAAGAAAGGATTATAGTATGCGTAAAGAATTAGAAAAAAATTACAATCCTGCGGATATTGAGGGCAGATTGTATCAAAAATGGCTTGACAAAAAATATTTTCATGCAAAGGTAAATAAGAATAAAAAACCATTTACCATTGTTATGCCACCGCCTAATATTACAGGTAAGCTTCATATGGGACATGCGCTTGATAATACAATGCAGGATATTATTATTCGTTTTAAGCGAATGCAAGGGTATGAAGCACTTTGGCTTCCCGGAACAGACCATGCCAGTATATCAACAGAAGTTAAAGTAACGAATACGTTAAAGGATGAAGGTATTGATAAACATGAACTTGGAAGAGAAGGCTTTTTAAAGAGAACATGGGAATGGAAAGAAGAGTATGGCGGAACGATTACTAGTCAGCTTAAAAAAATGGGTTCTTCTTGTGATTGGGACAGAGAACGTTTTACAATGGACGAGGGCTGTTCTAATGCTGTCCAGAAGGTTTTTATCAATCTTTATAAGAAAGGGCTTATCTATAAAGGTTCAAGAATTGTAAATTGGTGTCCAGTATGTAACACTTCAATATCCGATGCTGAAGTGGAACATGAGGAGCAAGCAGGACATTTTTGGCATATTAATTATCCAGTAGTGGGCGAAGAAAATCGCTTTGTTGAGATTGCAACAACAAGACCTGAGACATTGTTAGGCGATACGGCACTTGCTGTTAATCCAAAAGATGACCGATATAAGGATTTGGTTGGCAAGCTGGTGGAATTGCCGCTTACAGACAGACAGATTCCAATTATTGCAGATGAATATGTGGATATGGAATTTGGTACAGGTGTTGTAAAGATTACGCCTGCCCATGACCCAAATGATTTTGAAGTGGGAAAAAGACATAATCTTCCAGAAATTACTATTTTAAATGATGATGCCACCATTAATGCTGCTGGTGGTAAATATTCAGGAATGGACCGATATGAGGCAAGAAAAGTAATGGTAAAAGACCTTGAAGCGTTGGGGCTTCTTGTAAAGGTGCAAGACCATGTACACAATGTAGGTACACATGATAGATGTAAGACAACCGTTGAGCCAATGGTTAAACAGCAGTGGTTTGTAAAGATGGACGAGTTGATTAAGCCGGCAGTGGAAGGTGTAAAAAATGGCGATATTGAGCTTATGCCAGCTTCTATGGATAAGACCTATTATAATTGGACAGACAATATTCGTGACTGGTGTATCTCAAGACAATTATGGTGGGGACATAGGATTCCAGCATATTATTGTAAGGCTTGCGGACATATGGAAGTGTCTGATACACCACCTTGCGCTTGTTCAAAATGTAACAGCACTCATATAGAGCAAGACCCAGATACACTGGACACTTGGTTTTCTTCAGCACTGTGGCCATTTTCAACATTAGGTTGGCCAGATAAAACAGAGGAGTTGGAATATTTTTATCCAACCGATGTTTTAGTGACAGGGTATGATATTATCTTTTTCTGGGTAATACGTATGATTTTTTCTGGTTATGAGCATATGGGACAAAAACCATTTGGCAAAGTTTTATTTCATGGACTGATAAGAGATTCATTGGGACGTAAGATGAGTAAATCATTAGGAAATGGTATTGACCCACTTGAAGTTATTGAAAAATATGGTGCGGATGCATTGCGATATACGCTTATCACTGGAAATGCACCGGGAAATGATATGCGTTTTTATTGGGAACGTGTGGAGGCAAGCCGTAACTTTGCCAATAAGGTTTGGAATGCTTCAAGATTTATTATGATGAATGACCCTGATAATACAGTAAAGGCAACCGATGCTATGCCTGATAATCTTATGGATGCCGATAAATGGATTTTGTCAAAGATGAATCATTTGATTGCAGAAGTTACAGAAAATATGGAAAAATATGAGCTGGGTATAGCTGTATCAAAACTAAATGATTTTATATGGGAAGAATTTTGCGACTGGTATATTGAGATGGTAAAACCACGTCTTTACAATGATGCTGACACAACAAAGACAGCGACTATATGGACGTTAAAGAAAGTGCTTATTGATGCATTAAAGTTACTGCATCCATATATGCCATTTATTACAGAGGAGATTTTTTGTAATATTCAAGAAAAAGAAGACTCTATTATGGTGTCCAATTGGCCAGTAACCAATGCCACTTTTGATTTTTCTAATGAGGAAAAAAATATTGAAACAATTAAGGCAGCAGTAAGAAATATTAGAAATTTAAGAGCAGAAATGAATGTGGTACCAAGCAGAAAAACATTGGTTTATGTGGTGTCACAATCCGATGCCATACGAAATATATTTGAAAATGGTAAGGTTTTCTTTGCAACATTAGGGTATGCAAATGAGGTCAAAATTCAGGCAGATAAGATAAATATTCCAGAAGATGCTGTTTCAACGGTTATTCCAGATGCTATGATTTATATTCCATTTGCAGAATTAGTTGACATTGCAAAAGAACTGGAGCGATTGAAAAAAGAACAAAGCAAGCTGCAAGGAGAGATTGACCGTTGTAATCATATTCTTGGCAATGAAAAATTTATTTCTAAAGCACCAGCTTCAAAAATTGAGGAAGAAAAAGCAAAGCTTGCCAAATATCAGCAGATGTTTGAACAAGTCAATGAGCGTATTGTGGCATTTGAAAAGAAGTAATCAATGATTTTAAGAATAAGGAGGGTATATTTTATGTCTAGTATGGTTTCTATCCCACATGGGAGATATTCTGTTGAGATGAGAAGTGGCAAGGTTATTAAAATTGATGATGGCTTTACCAATCTTTTAGGATATACAGAAGAAGATGTCAAGGAAGGTCTTGTGTTTAAACAGTTCGTTCCCGATGTAGAATATGATGAGATTATATCAGATTTGCGCGCTACCTTTATCAATGAGCGATATGCTTGTTATCAGCATGAAATGCTGGCAAAAGATGGCAGTAAAATTAAGGTAGTCGATTTTATTAATATTCAAAATAAGTTGTTGGAAGGACATCGTGTGTTAGAAATAGGAGTAGCTGATATTTCAAATTTTGCCTAAATTCAATGCTGTCGTATAAAGTGAAAAAACTTTATGCGGCAGCTTTTTTATCAACCATAAAAAGATAAAGACCATAATTGACAAAAAATCAATATAGTGATATAGTAAGTCCGTCAGTAATATGACTTACAACTGAATAAAAGACTGTTAGACAGTCTCGTGAGTATTACTCACCTTCAGGGCAAAGTGCGATGTGTTTTATCTAGCACATCAATTCTTGACCGGCGGTGATGGCATAGAATTGTGATAAATGATTGTATGTACAAGTCCGCGAGCCTTAAAAAGGCAGATTTAAGTGCGAATCTTAAACCGACAGTATAGTCTGGATGAAAGAAGAAGGAGTGAACGATATGTCGAATTTTATTGAAACGATGCAAAAAACTTTTGCATTGGTACAAGAGAACCTTGTATTTATCTTAATATCACTTTTAATGGTGGTAGTCGTTTATTTTGCAGCATTTGGCTGTGAAAAGTTAATTGAGAAGAAAAATAATATTAAATTCTCATCCGAAAAAACCAAGATTAACAAGTTGGTTATTATGGCAATGCTTGCTGCGATTGCAGTTGTATTGATGTTTTTTGAATTTCCATTGACATTTATAGCACCAGCGTTTTATGAGTTGGATTTAAGCGAAGTACCTGTGATGATAGGTTCCTTTCTTTTAGGACCATGTGCAGGCGTAGTTATTGAAGCCGTCAAAATTCTTTTAAAAATATTTTTAAAGGGTACATCGACAGCGTTTGTTGGGGATTTTGCCAATTTTATATTGGGTTGTATATTTGTGATTCCAGCATCTGTCATTTATCATACACATAAAACGAAAAAAAGAGCTATATTGGGATTGATTGTGGGAAGCTTGACACTAATTGTATCAGGTGTATTTTTAAATGCGTTTTATCTGCTGCCTAAATATTCCCAGTTATATGGTACGCCTGTTGAAAAATTTATTGAGATGGGGCATTCTATTAACGGTGCGATTAATAATGTTCTTACATTTGTGGCTTTGGCAGTTGCGCCGTTTAATTTGGTAAAAGCAGTTCTTGTAAGTATTATAACCATATTGTTATATAAATATCTAAGTAAGCTTTTAAAGGTGCATTGAATAATTCCTAAAAGCTGCGGAAATAATAATTATGCTCAATAATTTTGAAAAGAAGTATCCTTGTACTATTACTGGTACAGAAAAATTCTGAAAGAAAGGGCGTGATTATTTATGAAAAAGATTAAGTTTGTCTTGCTTACTGCTATGGTAGTTTTTGTAGTTGGCTCTCTTATAGGTTGTGGGGAGGAAATGAAGGATGACACTGGGAGTAGTCCTGATTCAGATAACGGGATTGTACAAATGACAAATTCAACCAATCATACGAATGAAGCCGCTACAGATATAAAAGAGATGGCTACAGATGTAAAGGATGATTTAAAAGAGATAGCTACGGATGCAAAAGAGAAGTTGAGTGATGTTGCGACAAAAGCAGAAGAGATGTTTACTGATACAGCTACAAAAGTACAAAATTAAAGTTTATGTGAGTAAAAGTAATGTTTTTACTAAAAATTTAAAATAAGCCATTATATTTGTAATTATTGCAAATGTAATGGCTTTTATGATATAATAATCTCGGCAAAAGCCGAGCTATAAAAGTTTGCTACGCAAACTTTTGGTATTTTATTACACAAAAAATTATAATATAATAGCTACAGTTTTGCTTTGGCAGTTTAATATAAAGTAAAAAGCGGGGAAGTATGCCTATGAAACATGGTTATATAAGGTTGGCAGCAGCAACGCCTAAGATAAAAGTTGCCGACTGCAAGTATAATACCAAGCAGATATTAGAACTTGCAAAAAAGGCGTATGATAAAGATGTCAGAGTGCTTGTTTTTCCTGAATTATGTATAACAGGATATACTTGTAATGATTTGTTTTTGCAAAATACTTTGATTTCTGGCGCTAAAGAAAGTCTTATAAAAATTGTAAAAGAAACATCACATTATAAAGGAATGATTCTATTTGTAGGACTTCCGCTAACATATCGCTGTAAACTGTATAATGTTATTGCAGTCATATGTGATGGACAGCTTTTAGGTTTTATTCCAAAAAGAAATTTGCCAAATTATGGTGAGTTTTATGAAAAGAGATATTTTGTATCAGGTTTTGAACAATGTGTGGATATTCAAGTGGCAGATTGGAAGGTTCCAATGGGAATGAATCTGTTGTTTGAATGCAGCAATATGCCTTCTCTTGTTATAGGTGCAGAGGTGTGTGAAGATTTGTGGAGTCCAAAGCCTCCAAGCATTGAACATGCTTTACATGGTGCCACTGTTTTAGTAAATTGTTCGGCGAGCAATGAAGTGGTTGGAAAGTCGAAGTATCGATATGATTTGGTAAAAGGACAATCGGCTCGTCTTATATCAGCATATGTATATGCCAGTGCTGGTGAGGGGGAATCAACGCAAGATATTGTATTTAGCGGAAACAATATGATATGTGAGAATGGTTCCGTTTTAGCCTCAGGACAGTTATTTATGGATGAGTGTATCTATGCAGATATTGATTTAGAAAGACTGCAATCGGAACGATGTAAAATGAATACATTTGATGTGGACGAGCTTGAGCATGAAAGTTCATATACCAGAGTGCAATTTTGCACACAGATAAAAGATTTAGAGCTGATAAGATATTTTGATAAAGCGCCTTTTGTACCTTCTGATAAGCGCGGCAGAGATGAACGATGTGAAGAGATACTCAATATTCAAACATATGGATTGAAGAAAAGGTTAGAGCATACAGCATGTCAAAGTGCAGTTGTCGGTATTTCTGGCGGACTAGACTCTACGCTTGCTTTGATAGTGACTGTGAGAGCCTTCGATAAATGTGGTATATCACGAGATAAGATAACTTGTGTGACAATGCCCTGTTTTGGTACTACAGACCGAACGTATCGCAATGCGGTTACGCTTACCAAACAGCTTGGGTGTACGTTGAGGGAAATTAATATAAAAGAGGCAGTAAAACAGCATTTTAAAGATATTGGACATGATGAGGCAGTACATGATACGACCTATGAGAACAGTCAAGCCAGAGAGCGGACACAAGTTCTTATGGATATTGCTAATCAGACAGGTGGTATGGTGATAGGAACAGGAGATATGTCCGAACTCGCATTAGGTTGGGCGACCTATAACGGTGACCATATGTCGATGTATGGAGTGAATGCTTCAGTGCCAAAGACCTTAGTGAGACATTTAGTTCGATATTATGCGGATTTGAGTAAGGATAATTTGTTGACACAAGCACTTTATGATATACTGGATACACCAGTAAGTCCAGAACTTTTGCCGCCGCAAGAAGATGGTGCTATTGCTCAAAAGACAGAGGATATTGTTGGTCCATATGAATTACATGATTTTTTTATGTATCATCTATTAAGATTTGGTACTTCTTTGCAAAAGCTTTTTAGAATTGCAACCTTAGCGTTTGAAAAGGATTATGATAAAGAGACGATATACAAGTGGTTAAAAATATTTGTCCGTCGTTTTTTTTCACAACAGTTTAAGCGTTCCTGTTTGCCAGATGGACCTAAAGTCGGTTCTGTTGCTTTATCTCCACGTGGCGATTTAAGGATGCCAAGTGATGCATCGGCTCAGTTGTGGATGCGTGAACTGGATTATATAAAAGAAACAAATAATTTGGAGGAATGAAAAGATGGCACAGTCTAGCAAGAATACATCAAATGAAAGCAGACAAGAAAAAGTAATGACAAAATATGACAGAAAGGTTGCCAGAAGAAAGGCAGAGAGAGCGCGAGAGATAAGAAATAAAAAGATTGCTATCAGTGTTGCGCTGATATTATGTGTCGGGCTGGTTATTGGCATTGGAACAGCAGTTGGTGTCAATTTATACAAAATTTATTATAGCTATATTAAGGTTGATGGTAATCCTGTCAGTGAAATAGAGTTTGATTTTTACTATAGTTTGTATAAAAATAGTATGTTAAATCAAAATATTAGCTCAGATATGACTTATGCACAATATCTTCAATCCTATATGGGTTATGATATGACAAAGAGTGATAAACGACAAAATTATTCAGATGATTATACATGGTATGATTATTTTGCAAACAATGGAGTGACATCATTAAAACAGTATAAGACATTGTTAAAGATTGCTGACGAGAGGGGCTTTGAGTATACAACAGCAGAAGAAGATTATAATAATTTTATTGACCAGATAAAATCAGAGGCAGAATCGGCTTCTATGTCATTTAATGCGTATTATCAAGAAGCGTTTGGCGAACATGCAAGCAAAAGTAATACAAAGGCATATGTCAATGATTATTTAAAAGCCGTTGCGTTTAGAGATAGCATTGATGGAGAGCTTGCGGCGACAACAGAACAGGTTTCTGAGTATTATGAGGAACACAAAAATGATTATGATACAGTTTCTTATCGTTATGTGGATATAAAGCCGGCTGATACAGATGATGTATCCATGCAGGCAGCAAAGAGTTCTGCTGATAATATGCTTGAAAAAATTACGGATGAACATTCCTTTATTGAACTTTGTCCGGGTTATGCTACCGATTCGGCATCGGAATATACCGATGATGAGTCAAAGTCGTTGGTTTCAAATGCAACCTATGCATCTTGTGAAACCGATATAGCAGAGTGGCTTTTTGATGCAAGCAGAGAAAATGGTGATAAAACAGTCATTGAGCATAATCATGATGGGACAGTAAGTGAGTATACAGTGTTGTTTTATGTAGATAGAACAAGCAAAAAAGATGATAGCACAACAGCGATTGAAAATACGCTTCTTGAGCAGAATTATTCAGAGCTTATAAGACCATATATGGATGCGATAACAGTTGACCCAAATGGTAGATATGTGACAATAGAGTCATAGTATGGGTAAATTATGATGTTAAACAGTATTGATATAACAAAGTACAAATGCTGTATTTTTGACCTTGATGGAACACTGATAGATTCAACAGGAGTGTGGAATAAAGTTGATATTGATTTTTTGGAAAAAAGAGGTATTGTAATTCCTGATGATTTTATAGAGGAGATAAAAATACATACGTTTGAGTCTGGGGCAAAATATGTGATAGAACGTTTCAGGCTTGATGAAAATCCAAAAGAAATTATAAGTGAATGGTTTGATATGGCTGTTTGTGCGTATGATAATGAAATTCAGTTAAAAGATGGCGCAAAAGAGCTTCTTCAATTTATAAAACAACAAGGACTTAAAATTGCTCTTGCAACTTCATCTGATAGAAAATTGTTTGAGAAGTGTCTAAAAAGAAATGGTATTTATGATTTCTTTGATAGTTTTACACAGACAAGTGAAGTTGCAAGAGGGAAAAGTTTTCCAGATGTTTATGAGTGTGCCGCATTAAAATGTGGCGTAGAAAAAGAAGCTTGTATTGTATTTGAAGATGTACTTGCGGCTGTAAAGGGGGCAAAAAAAGGCGGCTTCTTTACAGTGGCAGTACAAGACAAGGCATCGGTTCAAGATGAGGCAGAAATAAAGAAGGCAGCAGACCTATATATAAAAAATTATAGTGAACTACAATTTTTCACATTGACGTCACCATGTTTGTTATGAGTGGTTGATGTGTAATTTTTGTGATTTATTTTTGCAGGCAATAAGTCAAACAAACGCATCAATGTTTCTTTGACTTTTGTTGCAAGCATCAAAGACGGAGCAGTTTATTACATAGTCTTTGACGATGACACATGACAAGGAGGGAAAAAGTAATGGTGCCATTTTTAATATGTTTTCCGTTGTTGGTCGCTTTGTTGATGTATCTCATTAAAGTGAATAAAATACGGAATATGATTGCCTACATTAGTGCAGGAGTGATAATGGTGGCAGTTTTAATAATGTCCATTCTGTGGGTTATGGACGGCTGCAACCCAATTTTATTGTATTATGAGACTGAAATTGTTGATAAAGTGATACTTTCGGTTGAATTGCTATTGATGGTTATTGTAACATATCTTTGTTTTAAATATAAAAAATATATAATTAGTATACTTACAGTCATACCAACTTTATTAATAGCATATGTGGAGATATGGGGACCAGAACGAGATGTGATTAATCATATCCGAATTGACTATTTGTCTATTCTTATGTGTATTATTATTGGGATTATTGGTGGATTAATTATTATCTATGCAGTGGGATATATGCACGGATATCATCATCACCATATAGAAATTGAAGATAGAAGAAATTATTTCTTTATGTTGCTTTTTATCTTTTTAGGAGCCATGTTTGGATTTGTATTGTCCTCAAGTTTATTGTGGATTGATTTGTTTTGGGAGACCACAAGTATTTGTTCCTTTTTACTCATTGGCTATACCAAAACGGACGAGGCGATTCAAAATTCTTTTCGAGCTTTATGGATGAATTTGTTGGGTGGCACAGCACTTGCATTAGGCATTGTCTATCAGATTTATGAAATGAATAATGATTCCTTACAATATTTAGTGGGTATGGGTTCATGGGGATTTGGCTCAGCTGTTATTCCAGTTGCACTGATTGCATTTGCAGCACTTACCAAATCAGCGCAGATGCCATTTTCTAAATGGCTTTTAGGCGCGATGGTTGCCCCTACGCCATCTTCTGCACTGTTGCATAGTGCTACGATGGTAAAAGCAGGAATTTACATATTATTTCGATTAGCACCAGCAATGACCAATACAGTGACTGGAAATATGATTAGTTTTATTGGCGGATTTACATTTTTTGTTGCTTCACTGATAGCAATTGCGCAAAGTGATGGAAAAAAAGTATTGGCATTTTCTACTATATCCAACTTGGGACTTATGGTTGCCTGTGCAGGCGTAGGTGAATCCGAAACATTGTGGGCAGGAATCTTTTTAATGATTTTCCATGCGGTGTCAAAGTCATTGTTGTTTCAAGATATTGGTGCGACAGAAAATGCAATGCACTCAAGAGATATTGAAGATATGCACGGTTTAATATACAGACTTCCAAGATTAGGTGCATTTATGTTTATTGGTATTGCAGGCATGTTTCTTGCGCCGTTTGGTATGTTGATTTCAAAGTGGTCAGCATTAAAGGCATGTGTCGATGATAATAATATTATAATGGTTATTCTTATTGTCTTTGGCAGTGCTACAACCATGTTTTACTGGACAAAATGGATGGCAAAACTGATAAGTGCGACCAATGAGCCTAAAATGAAAGATATAACCAAAAAGAATGAATTGATATCACTTTCCATTCATGCCATTCTTATGATTGCATTGTGTGTATCGTTTCCAATATTGTCAAAAGTTTATGTTGTACCATTGTTAAAAGAAATGTATGGTTCTTATGTTGCAGTTCTTTCAATGAGTATGTTATATACGCTTGTTGTAATTATATGTTTTATTTTTGCGATTCCAAGTATCACGTTTGGTTATACAAGAAAATTGCATGAAAATAAAAAACTGGCTTATATGAGTGGTATTAATGAGGGAGACAACAGCAGCTTTACCGATGCATTTGGTGAGGCAAAAAAATTACAGATGTCAAACTGGTATTTTAAAGATTTTATTGGACAAAGAAAATTGATGGTTCCATCCGAAATATTTGCAACCGTACTTCTTATCGTGATGTTAAGTGTTATTTTGGGAGGTGCATTGTTATGACAAGAATTATACCTATATTGATTTATCTGTTGCTTGCTCCGATTATAGGAGGAGTGCTTGATGGAATTGACCGCAAAATTTCAGCAAGAATGCAGGGAAGAATTGGACCTCCATTGTTGCAGCCATTTTATGATGTGAAAAAGTTATTACATAAGCAAAAAATTTCTGTAAATAAATCACAATCCTTTTTGATATTATGTTTTTGTATTACGCAAATTTTTACAGGTTGTCTTTTTTTTGCAGGTTCCGATATATTATTTTGCTTTTTTATTCTCTCTACAGGTGCTACATTTTTAGTGTTTGCTTCCGCGATAACAAGTTCACCTTACAGTACAATGGGTGCTTCAAGAGAGTTGTTTCAAATGATGGTTTATGAACCAGCCGTTTTGCTTGCATGTGTTGGTTTATATCTTGCAACAGGTTCTTTTAATGTAAATGAAATTATACAAAAACATGTAAGTGCTATTTTGTTTTTACCGGGCTTTTTTATTGCCTATGTGTTTATTCTTACAATTAAGATGAGAAAGTCACCATTTGATTTTAGTACATCACATCACCCTCATCAAGAGCTTGTAAAAGGTGTTACAACCGAGATGGGTGCAACAAATCTTGCAATATATTCTATTACAGAGTGGTATGAAAATGTATTTTTATTAGGTGTGGTTGGTATATTTATTGTCAATGAAAATCCTTTGAGCTATTTGTTTGCAGTAATTGTTATACTTGCAGTATGTTTTTTAGAAACATTGATTGACAATACATGTGCCAGAGTGAAATGGGATACGATGTTAAAATCTACATGGCTTGTAACATTATTGGCAGCAGGTGTAAATTTAATGGTACTGATGTTAGGTAGATAGAAAAAGGATTCTTATAAATTAGAAAGGGTTAATTATGGCAAATGTTAAGAAGTCACCATGGCTGTTGCATTACGATGGTTCAAGTTGTAACGGCTGTGATATAGAAGTTTTGGCCTGCCTTACCCCTGTTTATGATGTTGAGCGGTTTGGCATTGTAAATACAGGCGACCCTATGCAGGCAGATATCTTGTTGATAACAGGAGGCATCAATTATCAAAATCAATCCATAGTAAAGCAGATATATGACCAGATGCCAAGACCAAAAGTAGTGGTTGCAGTAGGGATTTGTGCATGTACGGGTGGAGTGTTTAAGGAGTGTTATAATATTTTAGGAGGCGCAGATACCATTATACCAGTAGATATCTATGTGCCAGGCTGTGCAGCAAGACCACAGGCTATTATTGATGGTGTTATAAAGGCTGTTGAGTTGTTTCAGCAACGCTCCGATGAGCATGATGCTCTTGAAAAAAGAAAGAAAAGACCGTAGCGTAAAATGCTTCAGAATGGAGGGAAAAATGTCAGAAGTAATATGTCCAGATAATGTACTTATTGAGATTGAGGCAGATAGGATTCTTGATACTGTTATGGAAATGAAAAACAAAGGACTGCGCTTGTCTCAGGCATGTGCAGCTTATATAAATGATAAATATGAGCTGAGTTATTCTTTTGCTAATGAAGATACGTATGAATATACAACGCTGAGAGTGTTCATTGATAAAGAAACAAAGGTTTGTAGTATTACAGAATTTTATCCATATGCTTTTCTTTATGAGAATGAAATGAAGGAACTTTTTGGTGTGAATATAGAAATGATTAATTTTGATTATCATAATAAATTGTATCGTATTCAAACAGAGACACCATTTTTAAAGAAAGGGGTGTAAGGATTGGGAAAAACAAGTATAATTCCATTTGGACCACAGCATCCAGTGCTTCCAGAGCCAATTCACTTGGATTTAGTGATTGAAGATGAGAAAGTAATCGAAGCAATCCCTTCCATTGGTTTTGTACATCGAGGCTTAGAGAGCTTAGTGGATAAAAAAGATTTTAATGAGATGACTTATGTCGTGGAGAGAACGTGTGGAATATGCAGTTTTATGCACGGAATGGGCTATTGTGAGAGTGTTGAGCATATTATGGATATCGAAGTTCCGCTAAGAGGTCGATTTTTACGTACTATCTGGTGTGAGATGTCAAGATTGCACAGCCATTTGTTGTGGCTTGGTTTGCTTGCGGATGGCTTTGGTTTTGAGAGTTTATTTTATGAATGTTGGAGAATGCGAGAGAAAATTCTTGATTTGTTTGAGATGACAACTGGTGGAAGATGCATTTTTTCAGTCAACAAAATTGGCGGCGTTCTTAAGGATATCGAAGATGATATGATAAAAACCATTCTTAGAGTGCTAAATGATATGGAAAAAGAAATTAATACGATTAAAAAGACATTTTTGCTTGATTATACGGTTGAGAGCAGATTAAAAGGGGTTGGATATTTATCAAAACAACGAGCGCATGATTTAGGGTGTGCAGGACCATTTGCAAGAGCAAGCGGTATCCGTATGGATATGAGAAAACGCGGTTATGCGGCGTATGCAGAAATTGACTTTGAACCTATCACAAGTGATATTGGAGATAGTTATGCTCGATGTCAATGTCGAATTGAAGAATTGACACAATCGATTGATATTATAAGACAGGCAGCAGCAAAGATGACACAGGGTGAAATTGCTGTTATGGCAAAAGGAAATCCAAAGGGTGAATATTTTATGCGAGTAGAGCAGCCAAGAGGAGAAGCAATTTACTATGTAAAAGCAAACGGCACGAAATTTCTTGACCGTATGAGAGTTCGCACGCCTACTTTTGCAAATTTACCGGGTATGTTAGAAGCAATTAAAGGAGCGCAGCTTGCAGATGTTCCACTTCTTATACTGACGATTGACCCATGTATTAGTTGTACAGAACGCTAATTTAGTACAACATATATTGATAGTAGAATGATTAGAATTTTGTAGAATTGGAGAGTTTCATGGCTAAGATAATGAATTTTACAGGTACCATGCTTAGGAATCTGTTTTCTAAGCCTGTTACCAAAAATTATCCAGCACAACCCGCTGTTTATCCTGAAAGAAGCAGAGGGCATGTTGAGATAGATATAGAAAATTGTATAACGTGTGGAATATGTAAAATGAGTTGTCCTTCAGGGGCAATTCAAGTAGACAAAGTAGCAGGCACATGGACAATTAACCGATTTGACTGTGTTCAGTGTGGGTATTGTGCTGTGAAATGTCCTAAAAAATGTTTAAGTATTGTTCCAGGCTATCAGGAGCCAATGGAATTAAAAACAGAAGATGTGTATACAAGGTCAGAACCTTATAAGCCGCCAAAACCAGCAGCAAAACCAATAGTAAAAACAGAAACGAAGCAGGAGGGGTGATTGTTATGCACGAATATCATGGTGCTGTAGAAATTATTGAACATGCAGAGGAAGAAGCAAAAGCCTTAGGACATACGAAAGTGACAAAAATTAATCTTGTAATTGGAGAAAGTTCAGGTTATTCTTTTGAAGCAGTTAAGAGATACTTTGATGAAGTATCGCCAAATACAATGTGTGAGGGTGCCGAAATTACAGTAAGAACAACAAAAACGATGCTTCGCTGTCCAAATTGTAATGAATTATTTGTCAAGAAGCCGCTTATGTATGAATGTCCGCATTGTGGGACACCCGGCGAGCCAACAGACGCAGGCAGGGAGATGGCTATTGATAGTATAGAATCTGAATGAGGTTGAATGCTTATGAAAGATTGCTATACAGAAGGAATATATTGTGAAGATAAAGAATTTGCTTTATCGGACAGCAATCAGATTGCTATTGCAGAAGTGTTAAATAAAAATAGTGCTGTTGGCGTGGTAGGCGGTTATTATGATGTTGGACTGCCTATTAAATTTATCAGCCTATTTATGATTTCTACATTAGGATATGAAAGTTTTTATCATTATTATAAAGAGACAGGATATCAATTGTTGAGTATTATCTATAGTGAAGACAAGCCCTATTTTGAAAAAGAAACCTTTGCTAGTGTATCCGAGTCAAGAACATATCGTCTTGTAAAAAAAGATGGAGAAACGTTATGGGTAAAAGAAATTAAAGTGGATACAGTGGATTCTTCAGGAAGACCTATGTGGATTTTATCATTAAATGATGTTAGCGACTTTTGCGAACGAGAAGAAAAATTGATGCGCATCAGTGCAGCAAAATCAGAATTTTTAGCCAGTATGAGCCATGATATCCGAACTCCTTTGAATGTGATTATGGGCATGACTGCACTGGCTGAAAGTTCAATCTATGAACCTAGTTATGTAGCAGACTGTTTATCCAATATTACCATTGCAGTCAATCATTTGCTTGCATTAATTGATGAAGTGCTTGATATTAAAAAGCTTGAATCAGGTATACAAGCTCTACATGAAGAACCTTTTTTATTATCGGAAGTGTGTGACAATCTTATGATGATGAATAAATTTGATATTGCATCAAAGAGGCATACACTTCATTTTGATATGAAAAATGTAATACATAAGCGATTGGTTGGAAATCGAAGTCGTATTCAGCAGGTTTTTATGAATTTGCTTAGCAATGCTGTAAAATATACACCAGACGGCGGAACAATTACAGTGACAATTGTGGAGAAGCCTGTTCATACATCAGATTTGGCATATTTTGAGTATGTGGTGGAAGATAATGGTATAGGCATGTCCAAAGAATTTATCCAACATATATTTGAGCCGTTTATGCGAGAAAATGATGTGTATGTTGCAAAGCGTCAAGGTACAGGGCTTGGTATGGCGATTGCACGAAATATTGTACAAATGATGAATGGTGATATAAAAGTGGAGAGTAAAAAAGGAGTTGGCTCTCGGATTACAGCATATTTTTACATTAAATGTCAAGATAAAAATATAGCTGATGGTATATTAAATAAAAATGAAAAGCAAGAGCTATCTATTATTAAGACAAAGACATTTGAGGGAATGCGATTGCTTTTGGCAGAAGATAATAAGCTTAATGAACGAATTGCCGTAGAGATTTTAAAATCGTTTGGATTTTATGTGGATTCAGTCAATGATGGAAAAAAGCTTGTGGATATGGCTTTAAAATCACAAAAAAACTATTATGATGTCATTCTTATGGATATTAAGATGCCTGTTATGGATGGCTATGAGGCAACACATTTACTGCGTTTAAGCAATAGATTAGACTTGCAAACAATTCCTATTATAGCGATGACTGCAAATATATTTTCTTCTGATGTTGACACTGCTTTAGCAGCAGGAATGAATGAGCATGTCACAAAGCCAATTGATTGGAATCATATGTTTAAGGTATTGCAAAAAATATTAAAATAAAAATTATTATTTGTGTAAAAATATAAAATAAAAGAGTATGTCAATAGAAGTAGTTTGTCAAGCGACTTTATGACATACTCTTTTTAACCTCATCAAGGAAGTCCCTCACTTCAATGCTGCAAAGGCATAAGTGGGGTGGGGACTTGCTTGTTTCAGTGGGAGTAAAGCTCCCACTGAAAAGCTACGATAGTAGCTATGAGGTTATGAGCAAGTAGCGTAGCGGATTGCGAATATCCGCTTAACATAATGCTTTATAAATAAGTTTCCTTTATAAAAGATTTATGATATGAGTTTTTCAAATTATTCATAGCCTTTTTTATATAAAAATGAATTACTTTTTTAGTTCAATATAATTGGTATTTCCAGTTTCATCATCGATATAGATGCCAACAACTTCATTACTGTTAATTAATTTATTTAATAATACATTAATAGAAATCATGTTTGTTTTAGTATAACTTCCAGCATATGAATCGCCAATTTTATAAGTAGAGCCATCTGAAAAAGCCAGTGTCAATGAGAATCTAGGAAAATTTTTATCTAAGAAAAAGTCATAACTGTCTTCTGCTGCAGTAAAATCGACAATTAAAGTACTATCCGAAATAATAATTTTATCAACCTTATTTTCGCCATTAAATAAAGTAAGGGTTGTATCAGGAGTATATTCATAGTGTTTAGAAAAATTTGTAGGAATATCAAAACTCCAACTTCCAAATTCCGTTGTTGTAGTAACATTAAAATTACCAATTATTTTATAAATGGACATATCCTTTCCAAACTCATAATCGCCAGGCTGAAAATAAGCTAGTGTGATTTCACCATCGCTTTCACTTACAGGAATAGCATTATAATTATCGCCTGTTGTATATTCACGAGCTGGAAAAATTATCTCGCCAGTAGTATTATTAAATAAGTGAAGAGTTGATTTTATCGTTTCTAAATCTTTTTCTGTGTTATAGTTGTAAGTTACAAAAATACAAGGATAATTATATTTTTCATTATTGCCAGTGCTGATATTTGAAATCGTTATATCAGGATATTTTTGTGAAAACACAACGGGTTCAGTCGAAACAGCAACAGCATTGTTTAGAGCTTCTAAGTTGGCATAAGTGAAATCAATGGATTCAATATTGTTTACATAATAAAATAAATTATTAAGAACTAAAGCAGCATTGCCATTATTTAAAGCATCAACATCAATCATCGTTACAGTGTCTGTCATAGCACCGGGTTGAGAATAGCTTAGTTCAAAAGTTGCTACATTAGAAGGCAGACTTTCATCGGTTATATTGTGTGAAGTTAATTCATATTTGTGAGTGCCATCTGTTAAATATGCAGATTTAAAACTAGCAGGACCATTTTGTGCTATATTAAATTCTGTTGATTTGATAACAGGAGAGTTGTCTAATGTTTCAACTTGAATAGTGGCATATATACCAAGTGAATCTCCTTTTATATCTAAAACAGTTACCTTGAAATTATTGCTCTCGGCAGCTTTACCAATTTTTTGAGTGGTGCTTGTTATACCATTTATATATTCATGTGGGTTTAAATAGCGATTTTTTGATTGATTATAATGCACATACTTGTTAATTTCATCGTATGCAAAAACACTAGCACCTGATATTGTTATAATGCCTGCTGCTATAGCTGCAAATCGTATTGCATTTTTTAAAATTTTATTTTTCATAGAATGTACCTCCTTATTGAATTTATTTTTTTCAAACATTTTATAAATTTCATCATCACTTATAGTATTTATATCCATTTTATCTATAGCATTTTTATATTTATCAAAATCCATAATAAACCTCCTTTTAGAAAGATTTTTTAATACTACTTATGCTTTTTTTGTATGAGTTGGCAGAGCAAGAATAATATGCTGAAATTTCATCACATTGAAGCAAATTTTTCTTTAGCATATTTCTGGCTCTATTTAGCCTGGTTTTTACAGTAGAAACCGTTATACCAAGAATTTTAGCGATTTCTGTTATAGGGTATTCCTCATAGTAAAAAAGATGAATAACAACTCTATATTTATAGGGAAGATTCATAATTTCTTCAAATAGTTCAAAAGAGGTATTTTTATCATCTTCAAAAAATAGTTCATGATTCGAGTAATCATCTATGACAGATACTCTTTTTTTCCAAGCTGTTGTACAGATGTTTTTACATACATTTGCTGTCGTTCGTAAAAACCATGCTTTTTCATGTTCTTCATTTGAAAATTGGGGCATGGATTTAAAATAATTTTCAAATACAGTCTGATAAGCATCTTGTACATCGTCCCTATTTTTTAAATAAGAATATGCTAATTTACAAATAGAATTTTTATATTTTTTAATTAATTGTTCAATGTCGCTTCTGGCCAGATTATTTAACACGTTTATCCCTCCTTCCTAAATGATATACAAATCAAAAAGATGAAAGGTTACATATTATATAAATTTTTCTAATAAAATGCAATGTTAAAAAATGGTATTGTCGTTTCAAGGCTTGCGTTTTTTGAAAAATCTGGTGGTTGTTTTTCCAAATTGTCTTTGCCATTTTTCCTATTTTTCGCTATAATATATTGGATATTAAAAAAGTACACATGAATATATGATAAATATAATGAAATTTGTGGTTATATTGATGTCATTTTTAATGAAATGTACATATGTAAAGGAACTTAATTGCAATTTTGAGGAAATTATGAATCATTTTAAAATAAATATTATGGTATATGGTCTGGTACAAGGTATTGGTTACAGACCTTTTGTGGCTGAACTTGCAGAACAATTACATCTAGTTGGTGAGGTAAGAAATTGTGGAGGGATTGTTCAAATTGTTGCAGAAGGTGAAAAAAGTGTACTGAACCAGTTTATAAATCGTTTAAAAACAACTTGTCCACAGGGCGGTTTTATAAGAAATGTTCAAATAGAAGCGATTGAATCATTGGATAAAAAACATTTTTCTAACTTTCGCATTATAGCGAGCAAAGGCGAGTCTTTTGATGCAATTTATCTGCCGCCTGATTTGCCTACATGTTCACAGTGTGAAGCTGAATTGTATGACGCAAAGAACAGACGATTTCAATATCCATTTATTAGTTGTGTCGCATGTGGTCCAAGATATAGTATAATAAAGCGTATCCCTTATGACAGAGAAACAACGACAATGGATATGTTTGCAATGTGTAATGTTTGTGATAATGAATATATAAAACATGGTGACAGGCGTCGTCATGCACAGACAATTGCTTGTCGCGATTGTGGTCCACAGCTTCGATTGATGGATAAAAATGGTACCGTTTTTTATAAGGAAGAGGCATTACAAGAGACGATTCTGGCAATTAAAGAAGGTAAAATTGTTGCAATAAAAGATATTGGTGGATTTCATTTTGCTATTCAATTAGATAAAAAAAAGGCAATCAAAAGGCTGCGAGATTTTAAAAATCGTGACAGCAAGCCATTTGCTGTAATGTTTCGAGATATTGAAAGTATTAAACAATATGCCTATATTTCAAAAAAAGAGCAGGAATTATTGTTATCTGCGCCACGTCCTATCGTACTTTTACAAAAAAAATACAATCATTTTTATGAGGGAATATGTGACGAACAATTATATATTGGTGCTATGCTGCCTTGCAATCCCTTGCAAATGCTTTTGCTCGATGCCTGTGGTGCCTTGATTATGACAAGTGGAAATAAAGATAAAGAACCGATTATTATTGATGATGAAGCAATGCAGGCATTGATGAAATCGGGGTGTCCAGATATGGTACTTACACATGACCGAGAAATTGTAACACCGTTGGAAGACTCAATTCTTCAAGTGACTACATGTTCTGATGGAACACCTTTGGTTCAAATGATTCGTCGAAGCAGGGGATATGTTCCAGAACCAATTGTTATGAATGTTAAGTCTAAAAAGGAAATGATTGTAACAGGTGGTGATTTAAAGGCATGTTTTGCTCTTGTAAAAAAATCAAATGTATATATGGGTGGACATTTTGGCGAATTGGAAGATTACAGAGCCTTAAAGGCGTGGCATACGGCAGCAGGACATATGGTAAAATTAATAGGGTTAAAACCTCAATTGATTGTTGGAGATAGACACCCTAAATATACATCTGCTCAAGATGCAGATGTACGTTTTTTTCATCACCATGCACATGTGGCATCGGTAATTGCTGAACATCATCTTTCTGGAAACATATTTGGCTTGGCATTTGATGGCACGGGGTATGGTGAGGATAAAACGATATGGGGCAGTGAATTTTTGGCTTGTTTTGAAGATAGATTTGAGCGTGTGGGACATCTTGTGCCAGTAATGATGACAGGAGGCGATATGGCTGCAAAGAGTGCGGCTATATCACTTGCCGCATATGTCAATGTAGCATGTAATAGAGGACTTTTAGATGAAACGGTTTGGAAGTTGTCTTGTTTTCGTCGTCAAGATATAAAATTAGTAAAAGCAGCATTAAATAACAATATGAATACCATAAAAACAACATCAATGGGGAGATTTTTTGATGCAGTATGTGCGCTTTTAGATATTCACTATGATAATGACTATGAAGGGCAGTGTGCCTGTTATCTTGAGGCAGCAGCGCAGCGCGCAGTTATGAGAAAAATGTGTGTATCCAATCTTGACATAGAAGGTAAAGTTCTTGAATTGAAAATTTATTATTACAATGGTAAATATATGATAGATGGCGTGCAGTTTATAGCAGATTTATATTATGCAAAACAAGCTGGAATTTTAAAAGAAAAGCTGGCACTTGCCTTTCATTTGGCATTATGTGAAGCTTGTGTTAAAATCTGTATGTCCTATTGTAATAAGAATAATGTTAAACAAGTTGTCCTATCAGGAGGAACTTTTTATAATAAAATATTATTAAAAAATATATATGAAAAATTATCAAACAATCATATTCAGGTTTATATCAATGAGAAGGTTCCCTGCGGTGATGGCGGACTTGCATTAGGGCAGGCATATCTTGCCTCATTGTTGCCATAATTATATAGTAGTAGAATGGAGAAAAAATATGTGTGTTGCGTTGCCCGGTAAAGTAATAAAATTAAATGATACCGATGCGGTTGTTGATTTTAATGGAAATCAATTAACAGCAAAAACAGGGCTTGTGGATATTCAGTTAGGCGATTATTGTCTTGTACATGCTGGCTGTATTTTGCAGAAAGTTGAGGCAGACGAGGCAAAAAAATTAGCTGCACTTATGGAGGAGATAGAAGCATTTACATGATGGATTTATCAGTTGTAAAAAAATATTTGCGTGAATATAACGCTTCGGATATCCATATTATGGAAGTATGTGGAAGTCATACTGCAGCCATTAGGAAATTAGGGATTCAAAGTTTGCTATCTGAGCATATTCATTTAATTTCAGGACCGGGTTGTCCGGTCTGTGTCACTGCTTCTTCTTATATAGATAAGCTGTTGCAGCTTGCAAGAGCAGGAAAATGTGTTGTTACATTTGGCGATTTAATTCGAGTAATGGGAAGTACAAGCAGTTTAAGTATTGAGAAAGGGAGAGGCGCAAGAGTTGAGATTGTATATTCTCCCTTTGAACTTGTAAAGATGGCAAAATCAGAGCCTAATACCCAATTTATATTTGCAGCCATTGGTTTTGAGACGACAACTCCTATATATGCGTTGTTATTGGAGCAGCTTATTACAGAGAATATACAAAATGTTCAATTTTTGACAGCGTTAAAGACTATGCCGCCTGTTATAGAACATTTGTGTTCGTTAAGTGCGCCAATTGATGGATTTTTGGCACCTGGACATGTAAGTGTTATTACTGGAAGCGATATATTTCTTCCTATTGCTAAAAGATATCATCTTCCTTTTGGTGTATCTGGATTTTTGGGAGAGGAGCTTCTGGTGGCAATATATGGTATTGTCAAGGCTAAAGACAAAGGATGTGTTATGAATTTTTATCCTACAGTGGTTCAGGCAAAAGGAAATCAAAAAGCACAGGAGTGTGTTCAAAAATATTTTGTTAAAACCGATGCTGCTTGGCGAGGAATGGGTATTATTTCGGATTCTGGTTTAAAAATAAGAGAAGAATATAATATATATGATGCGGGCAGTGCTGATTTAATAGAAGATAAAAAGAGCAATCAGGCTTGCAGGTGTGATGAGGTATTAATGGGAAAAATATCGCCTATACAATGTCCTTTATATAAGAAAGTATGTAATCCATTAAATCCACAGGGTGCATGTATGGTTTCATCCGAGGGAAGCTGTCATGCCTATTATACAAATGGATAAATATTTTCTGATAAAGTAATACACAAGTAGGGATTTATGTGAAAAATAATGTTAATGAATTTATTTTTTTTATAAATAAACAACTTTGTCACTTATTTGTGCTGAAGCGTCACAAATAAGGCTTGATGTGACAATATTTGCGCAATTTCGTATACTACGCTTCGGAATGGGGATTAAAATGAGTAAAAATTATGTGACAATGGCGCATGGCAGCGGAGGTCTGGAAACAGAAAAATTAATTGATGAGGTTTTTGCCACTGCGTTTGGCAATGAATATTTAAGCCAGATGGAAGATAGTACCATTGTTTGTGGAAGTCATAAAATAGCACTAACTACAGATAGTTTTGTGGTGACACCTACTGAATTTCCGGGTGGTGATATCGGAAGGCTTTGTATTTGTGGCACAGTCAATGATTTACTTATGAGAGGTGCAATGCCGAAATATTTAACATGTGGTTTTATTATTGAAGAAGGTGCATCCATAGATTCCTTAAAAACGATTGCACAGTCAATGGGAGAGACTGCAAGAGAAGCAAATGTTTTGATTGTTGCAGGAGATACCAAAGTAGTTAATGGAAAAGGCGATATCTATATTAATACAACAGGTGTTGGCTTTATTGATAAAGAGCAGGAAGAATTGGGTGCAAGACGTTGTGAACAAGGAGATTGTATTATTGTATCTGGAAAATTGGGAGAACATCATGCGGCAATTCTTAGCAGCAGAATGAATATTGAAAATCACATTCAAAGTGATTGTGCGCCATTAAATCAGATGGTTGTAGCACTTCTTGAGGAAAAAATACAGATACATGCTATGCGTGATGTGACAAGAGGCGGATTAGCAACTATTTTAAAAGAATTGGCAGTTGCATCAAATAAGAATTTTATTATTTGTGAGGATAGTCTGCCTGTATCGGATACAATAAAAGATTTTTGCGGTTTGTTGGGACTTGACCCATTGTATATGGGAAATGAGGGGAAAATGGTTGCGATTGTATCAAAAAATCATGCCCAGAGAGCAGTTGAAATTATACAAAGCAGTTCATATGGGCATGATGCAGCAATTATTGGACATATTGAGAACGGTGATGGAAAATTGCTGATGGAAACGTCAATAGGCGGGCTTCGCAATCTTGAAGTATTAACAGGAGAAGGACTGCCACGAATTTGCTAAGTTAAGCAAATATCTATTTTTATAATTATATAATAATGGATTGGTGACGTATTTTATATGAGGCGTTTTGTCCTATAGAATAGATTACACAATTTATCCTTAGTGAGTAAGTTCTATGTATAAATTGTACAATCTATTCTGTATGGCTGAATCATTGCAAATTATTAAATTAATTTTATATTTATAAATGCAAAAAAAGCATGACAAAAACTTAACAAAGTGTTATAATAATCTTATAAAACAAGTACATACAAGTTGGTTCATATTCGAGGGCGAACGAACTTGCAGCTTGTTATAGATTACGTGAGTTAAGGAGGATTTTTTCAGAATGGCAAACAGATTTGTACTCAATGAGACAAGTTATCATGGAGTAGGAGCAATCAAGGAGATTGCTAATGAAGTAAAAAGCAGAGGCTTTGTGAAAGCATTTGTTTGTTCAGACCCTGATTTAATTCGGTTTGATGTAACAAAGAAAGTGACAGATGTTTTGGATGAAGCATCCATTTCTTATGAATTGTATAGTAACATAAAGCCTAATCCTACGATTGAAAATGTCCAGACAGGTGTGGAGACATTTAAAAAGAGTGGGGCTGACTGCATCATTGCAATCGGTGGTGGTTCCTCTATTGATACAGCTAAAGCGATTGGTATCGTGGTAGAAAATCCAGAGTTTGCAGATATTCGTTCACTTGAAGGGGTTGCGCCAACAAAGAAAAAGGCAGTTCCTATTATTGCAGTTCCAACTACAGCAGGTACAGCGGCTGAGGTTACAATTAACTATGTAATCACAGATGCAGATAAGAACAGAAAGATGGTTTGTGTTGATGTTCATGATATTCCTGTTGTGGCAATTGTTGACCCAGATATGATGGCTTCAATGCCAAAGGGACTTACAGCAGCGACAGGTATGGATGCACTCACACATGCGATTGAGGGGTACATAACGGCTGGAGCATGGGAACTTAGCGATATGTTCCATCTAAAAGCTATAGAAATCATTTCTAAAAACCTTCGTGGTGCTGTTGATAGTACACCACAAGGACGAGAGGGCATGGCACTTGGTCAATATATAGCAGGTATGGGATTTTCTAATGTTGGACTTGGTATTGTTCATTCGATGGCACACCCTTTAGGGGCGCTTTATGATACACCACATGGTATTGCCAATGCAATTATACTTCCTACAGTAATGGAATATAACGCTTCGGCTACTGGCGAGAAATATAGGGATATCGCTAAAGCTATGGGCGTTGAGGGAGTAGACAGCATGAGCTTAGATGAAGCAAGAAAAGCAGCAGTTGATGCTGTAAAGCAATTATCAAAGGATGTTGGGATTCCAACAGACCTTAAAGATATTGTCAAGGCAGATGATATTGATTTTCTGGCACAGTCTGCTTATGATGATGCTTGCAGACCGGGTAATCCTAGAGATACAAGTGTTGCCGATATTAAAGAATTATATCTTTCGCTTATGTAATATAATACAATGATTCAATGATATAAAAGGAAGCTGTTTCACAAAGATTGATGTGAAACAGCTTTTCTTTTTTTTAAAATATAGTTGACAAATAAAAATGCGTATGATAACATCTAACTGTATTAATACAAATAGTACACTTAGCTAGCATAAAGAGTTTGAAAAAATTAGAAAAGGCGGATTAAATTATGTTTGTAATTGACCTGATGTCACGGGTGCCGGTATACGAACAGATTATTAATCAGGTTGAAGAAAAGATTCTCATTGGTGTGTTGAGGGCAGGAGACAAGATGCCTTCGGTAAGGAGTCTTTCTATTGAATTGTCGATTAATCCGAATACAATTCAAAAGGCATATACGGAATTAGACCGAAAACAACTTATTATTACAGTCCCCGGCAAAGGGGCATTTGTGTCAGATAAAGCAAGTGAAGTAATTTTGACAGCATCGCGGGATAAGTTGACAGAGCTTACGAATATGGTAAGACAGATGCGTTTTGCAGGAATTGATAAAGAGGAGATAATAGACATTGTAAATAAAGTGTATAGCGGCATTGAAATTTAGTTTACGCATAATTTTCAGGTATTGGAAAGGCAAGGTTATTTGAATGATTAACGTAGAAGGAGTATCAAAAAATTTTGATAGTTTTAAGGCATTAGATAATATTTCTTGCAGTATAGCCGACGGTTGTATATATGGTATGGTAGGCTCTAACGGTGCAGGAAAGTCCACATTTTTAAGAATATTGGCGGGAATATATAAAGCAGACAGCGGATATGTGTTTATGGAAGGGCAAAATGTTTATGAAAATCCTGTGATAAAGGATAATATTGCTTTAGTTGCGGATGATTTATATTTTTTGCCCGGTGCAACTATGAAGAAGATGGCAAAGTTTTATGCATCCATATATGATAAATTTGATTATGAACGATTTTATTATTTATCCAATTTATTTAAATTGGATATCACAAAGAGCATTTCAGACTTTTCTAAAGGCATGAAAAGGCAGGTCGCAATTATACTGACACTTTCCACCAAGGCAAAATATATGTTTTTTGATGAGACATTTGATGGATTAGACCCTGTTATGCGAAATCTGGTAAAAAAGCTGATATGTGGCGATGTGGTCGATAAAGATGCGACGGTTATTGTTACATCACATTCACTTCGAGAACTGGAAGATATCTGTGACCATCTGTCGTTGCTTCATAAAGGTGGTTTGGTGCTTGACAGTGATGTGTTGGAATTAAAGACTTCACAATTTAAGGTTCAGGTGGCGTTTAAAGAAGAATTTAATCAAGATAAATTCCAGCAGTTTGATGTAACGCGTTATCGTCAAGAGGCATCGGTTGCAAATATGATTGTCAACGGTGACAGAGAGGAAACCATTTGTAAACTAAGAGCGATGAATCCAGTTATTATGGATGTTCTTCCATTGTCCTTGGAAGAAGTGTTTACTTATGAGATGGAAGCATTGGGATATACGTATGACAATGTAGATGTATCAAAAGGAGAGAAGAGCAATGAATAATAAAAAGATATTTAGTGTCAATATGTTCTGGCAGACCTTTAAACAGCTTAAAGTAATAGGAATATTGAGTATGGCAGTCACTTTATTTTTTGTGGTATTTCCACAGATTAACGATGCTTTATATTATCTTAAACATATAAAATTATATGGTGAAGAACAAATAGATGCATCAATGAAGATGGTGTATGCTTCCAATATTGACATTCTTTCCATTACCTTTATTCTTTTTACTCCAATATTGGTATTGTCTGTATGGAGTTTTCTGAATAAGAAAAATTCAAGTGATTTTTATCATTCATTGCCATATAAAAGAGAATGTTTATATTTTTCAAAGATTGCCGCCGTATTTGCATGGCAGGTTATTATACATGTTGTGACTTATCTTTGTTTGATAATTACATTTGCTGTATTTAAAGACTGTTTTATTGTTGAAATGTGGATGGTTTTTCGAGTATTTTTAAGTATATTTATAGCAAATTTATTGTGTGGCAGTGCAATTTCATTGGCATGTGCGCTTACAGGCAATATATTTAGTAATATTTGTCTTTCAGGATTGATTATATTTTTGCCACGCTTTTTATGTGTTATGATAGAAGCCTTTGCTGCAATGAAAGTTCCAACGGTAAGTGATTATCAAATATTTCCGTTTATTAATGATGCGCATAATATTGTAGCTGGTTATATTTTAAGAATGTTTGTAAGTATTGATTATAATAGCTTGATGTTTTCTATTTCAAGTTTATTGTATACGTTTATATTAGCGTTAATATATATGGGACTAGGATTATTGGTATTTAAGTTTAGAAAGAGTGAAGCTGCACAAAAGTCGGCATTAAATAAAAAGCTTCAAATGGCAATCAGTATGACTTTGGGATTTGTAATATGTTTTATTAGTGTTATATTTACATTTGCAGAAGAGGAGAGTGACAGAGATTATATTATGCTTGTTGTGTTCTTTATTGTCGCAGCATTTGTGATTATTGTTTATGAGTTGACAACAGGCAAGAAAAATCGTTTATTGCAACGTAGTGTTCCATCTATTTTGATGGCATATGTATTATCTTTAATATTTGGCGTGCTTGTGGGAACGGTGGCAGATGGAATGTTAGAATATACACCAAAAGCACAAAGTATTGATTATATAAAGATTAATGGAATGTCTGATAATCAGGCTTCCATGTATGGTTATCAGCCTACAAGCTATTTTGACAGTATTATTGAGGGGATTCAGATAAAAGATAAGCAGACTTGTGAAATTGTGGCAAAAGCGATTGCTGATAACAATTCTATTATCAAAAATAACAAGCAGTATTCTAGGGAATTTAATTCTGGTGATTATGTTAAGATGGATATTTTTGTTAAAGATGGTTTGATAGGCGCAAATAGAAAAGTATATATTAAAAGTGATGATATTAATGTGATAGCTGCTGCCGCAGGCAAGGAAGAAAAATATCAGGAACGAATCAAAAGCCTTCCCATTGCAGAGGAAGCTGCTATCATTTGGAACTCAGCTTATATGGATGTTGAAAATTCAAGGCGCATTTATAACATTTATAAGGAAGAGTATTATGGCATGGATTATGAGAAGATTCTAAACCATATGATTACTCCAAATCCAATTATGCAGATGAGTTTAACTTTTAATTTAAAAGGGAAAACGTATGAAGCGCAGCTTCCAATTACATCCGATACACCAAAAGCAGCACAGAGTTATGTTGAGTATACTAATGAGATGTGTGTACAAAAGAACAGCAGTGAGATGAATCGAGTAATTGAAATTTTGAAAAATTTAAAAACACAAGATACCATTCATTTGGGAAAAGCGGAGGATTTGTCCATTGAAATTGTAAATGCAGATGTGAAAGAAAATACTGTTTTAGGAAATCAATATAATGGTATGGATACGCCTGCTGTAAAGGATACAAGAACAGAATCCGTAGTAACTGCTGTTGAAGATAAGTATACTTTAAATAATCAGTACAATGGTACAAATTTGACAAGTGAGGAGATTGTAGATAAATGTATTGCTGCTCTTGATGCAAAAAATGCAAAGATACAATTTGATTTTAATGAACCAATTTATAAAATAACATATATAGATTATGATAAAGAAGATAATTACAGAATGGAATACTATGTACAATAAAATATAAGATAACAGTTATATCTGTTTGGTGAATTTATAAGAGTTGTAAACAATTATATTAAGTTGTTTGCAGCTCTTATTGTATAGAGGATTGTTTTGTCCATGTAAATCGAATAAATACATTTATAAAAAGATTGCTTCATATCAGCAGAATGGAGTCTGGAAAAGTGATTATGACAAGCCAGAAGGTGGTTTTGTGTGATATATTGACACAAGCTGTAGCTTTAAGTGGTATTGAAAAAGAAAAAGTTATAATCAATATTGAAGGAGATACAAATGATTATAGTTTCTATGCAGATGAGCAATGGATTGGGGAGGCGATTATCAATGTTTTGGTTAATTCATATGAATTTATAAAAGAAAAATCCGATGGAAAAATTATTGTTTTTGCTATACAGAAAGAGGATAAATGTATCATTTCCATCAGTGATAATGGTGATGGAATTAAAATAGAGGACATAGAAAATATATTTGACCGATTTCATACAACAAAAACGCCTTCATCATTTCATGTAGGAATTGGGTTGAATTTGGCAAAACTGATTATAGAAGCACATCATGGCTCGATTTATGCCAGTAATTCAACGAAATATAGAGGCGCACAGTTTAGAATTATAATTCCAAGATATTTGATGTTAAGTGAAAAAACAAAAATAGAAAAATAGTTTTTATTTCTTTTTTGTAAGTTTTTTGTAAGGTTTGCGTTCTATAATCTTTATAAAAGCTGATAGCTTCAAAATAATTGATATACAGGAGGAAAGATTATGAATGAAAACTTACTAAAATTAGTTATAATAAGTATTATTCGGCGCAAAAAAGAGATTATCAGCGTATTGGCATCAACCATGATTGCGATGTTTTTTTTAGCAGGTGTATTGATTTTTCAGACCGATATGTACTATTGGCAGATGGCAAATAATAAACAGCGATTTGGCGATTGGTTTATTATCGAATTTTCGAGTGAATCACCAAATGAAGAACTGTTAAAACATCCTTATCTTGAAAAACCAACACAAGCAGGAACAGCGGCATATATCTATGACAAAGAGTGGAATTGTACCGATTATCGCATTGGTTATATGACAGATGAGTTTATGAAACAGGGAAATATCAGAGTTGATAAAGGACATTTACCGCAGACAGACAATGAGATTGCACTTGATTATAATATGTTGATTTTTTTAGGATACGATATAGAACTTGGCATTACCATAACATTAAATACATATAGCGATATGTATGGTAATAAATCAAAAGGAACGACAAAGGATTTTATACTAAGTGGAATATTAAACAATTATACTAATACATGGATAAAGGGAAAACAATGTCCAACCGTTATTGTTACAAAAAATGCTTATGAAGAATACAATAATACGATTTCTAATGTATATATTTATAGACTAAAAGATTTTGTAAAGGCAGCAGATTACTCTGAAATATATAATGGAATAACATCACTTGGCATAAAACAAATTTCTTATAATACCAGTGTATATGATTATCAGGCATGGGGTTCTAAATTTGTATATAATTATATGTACATTTTAATTATGGTCATTGGCGTTGCAGCAATTACGTATCAGTTGATTGGATATCGTTGCAGCAGATATGATAATTATATCCATATGAGGCAGCTTGGCGCGACAAAAGGTCAAATGCGAATGATTGAATCATTGGAAAATTTTATTCTTTTAGTGATTCCAGCAATGGTTGGTATTGTTTTGGCAGCATTTGTAGGAAAAATTATATGTTTCAATATTGAGAGAAAAAAAGGTGTTTTATTTTATTATGTTGATTCAACCATATATATAAAATGTGTGCTTGCTCTTTTGATAACTGCTGCTATTCAGGAAATAATTTATATTTTTTATGTTAAAAATATAGAAAAAGAAAAAATAATTTCTGTAAAAGGGGTTTTGCAATGTAAGCAGAAAAAAGTGCATGCAAAATTAAAGATAACAGGAACAAATATCAATCGAATTATGAGAGGACGTTTTATACATGCAAATGGAATGTTTTTAAATATAGGGATTTGGATATTTTCATTAACAATGATAGGAGTTATTGCTTTTTATATATGGAATACATATACAGCATACAAAGCATATCAAGATAACGATACCACACCTGATTTTGTGGCTTATCCAGTCAATGAAGATATGGAAGTAAAAGAGTATATTTTTAATGTGTTTAATAAAATAGGAGAAAATAAAGGATTTAGTAGTAGTGGTGATGTATATGAATTTAAAAAATCGCAGTTAATTCAAACACCATCTTTAGAGGAATATATGAAAAGAGATACTTCTATATATATATACTCATGGAAGATATATAATAGTGCTTATTGTAGAAATGCGGATACTGCTCTTACAGAGGGAATATCGCAAGCCATTTTAAATGATTTACAGGCTGTAGGAGGAGTAGGGAATATTGATTATTCTTATTTTGAATCCAACAGGATATGGAACTGGGAAGGGTTGGATTATGATAAGCTTGGGTTAAAAAAGATTATGAATTATACAAGAGAACAGGGTTTTTCAAAAGCGCAAATAAAGTATCAAGATAAATATCTTTTTGCAACGGAATATGTAAAGCCTACCAAAAAACTATATGATAGAATCTGTCCATATCTTGATGACAATATGATAGATTATGAAGCTTTTGAAAGAGGAGAGCAAATTTTGGTGTTTCTTGATGCAAAAGAAGATGGTTCACATGATGATACAATACAGATTGGGAAAAAGATAGACTATATTGCAACACCATTCTATTTTGGTTTTGGGGCAGACGAATATAGGGATTCTTCTAAATTTAAAAAATTGTTCAATGGTATAAATGTAACAACTCGATTTGAAGATGGCAGTAACCATTATTATTTTATAGATGAAAATACAAAAATTGGGCAAGAAGTTTCTTTTGGTATGGTAATCGATAAATTTAAACAATGGAAAGTAGATGAACCAATATATCAATGGTGTTTTGAGGGACGTGTTTCACCTTATGTAGCAGGCGTGGTGATTCTTGATGACAAAATTCGTGAAGAATTTGCAGATATTATTCCTAAATTTGGATATTATACATCACTTGCCTCTGAAAATATGGCAAAAAATATTATGGATAGTCAAACAAAGCTGCTAGGTGAAATGTTGCAAAGAGATATCACACAGGAAGAAACACCATATCAGTTAGCGTATAATCAAATGTCTATACGATTTGATTTGTCAGCTACTTATTCAGCTACCAATAATATTTTATCTGCTTATTGTAAGCAAGCTGGTTTTGAATATGCCTCCTTTGCAGAAGAAAAAGACCAGTATCGAACGAGGACAATTAATGCCTTGCTTCAATATGGAATTACACTTCTTGCAGCAATGTTTATTGATGTAATTATTTTAACGATTGTTGCAAAAAGTAAAATAAAAAAGAGAAAAGACCGATACCATCTGTTAAAGCAAATTGGTGCAGATGATAGTCGTATTCGTAAAATATGGCTGGTGGAAGCATTGAGGGAATCCATATGGTGTATTTTTACATTGCCATTTGTGTTGGTAGCACAGTGGTGGATTAGTGGGAAAATAAAATAAGTGAGGGGGGGTAATCTTATGGAAATATTAAGTGCGCATAATATATCAAAAACATACCATACAGGTTCAGTAGAAGTACAAGCATTAAAAAAATGTGACGTATCATTTAAAAAGGGAGAATTTGTGGCAATTATTGGAAAAAGTGGCTCTGGAAAATCAACATTGTTACGGATTTTAGGAAGTATGGATAAACCAGATAGTGGTGAGGTATTTATTGATGGAAAGAATATTTTGCAATTAAAAGATAAGGAGATTGCAGCTTATAGAAGAAGTAAAATAGGATTTATATATCAAGACTATAGTTTATTTCCAGAGTTTACAGCTTATGAAAATATTATTATGCCACTTGCGCTTGATAATAAAAAAGCAAATTCAATGGAGATTGACACGATATTAGAACAGCTTGAAATCAGTCATTGCAAAAATAAATATCCTTTTCAAATGTCTGGAGGAGAACAGCAGCGAGTTGCTATAGCGAGGGCGATTTCCACATCACCTGCTGTCATATTTGCTGATGAGCCAACAGGAAATTTGGATGCTGCCAATGCAGCTATTGTTGCAAAAATGTTATCGGCTGCTTCTACCAATTATAATCAGACCATTATTATGGTGACACATGATAAACAGATGGCGGACTATGCAGACCGAATATTGGTAATAACAGATGGAGTTGTGAGCAAGTAGCAAAGCGAATTGTAAATAGCCGCTTGACTTGATTAACATGTATAAAAAAAAATACATAATAATTGGTTGCAATTTTTTACAATTTAATGTAATCTTATTGTGTGAGTGATATATTAATTATTTTTATAAAAATACACTTCTTATTTTATATTTAGGTGATGTCATAATCATATATATTCTTTTCCAAATTGGGCGTTCGTTATGGGTTTTTACCTTTGAACGCCCATTTTGCTGTGATTTTATAAATTTTTTGATTTCTATTATATGGATTTATGATATAATAACCACAGCAAAGCTGTGGTATTTTTTTGCAATTTTGTGCGATGTGCTACTTGGCACAAAATTCAGCTTTTATTTAAGAAAAGCAGTACAGAATGGAGGCGTTTTATGAAAACAAAAAAGAAGTTTTTAAGTATCTTGTTATTATGTTTAGTGTTGTGTCTGCCTTTGTCAGGATGCAGCAATACTACCTATTCTTATGATGATTTTGATAAGTATACAAAAGGAGGAGCAACGCTTGAAGCAACAATTAAACATATTGAAATTGATTGGGTTAGCGGTGATGTAAAGATATTAGAACATTCAGAAAATACAATTTCATTTAGTGAGACATCAAATAAAAAAACGAATGATGATACTTCGATGTATTATTATTTGGAAGGTGATACATTACATATTAAGTTTGCCAAATCAGGAAAATTTCAATTTTCAGATTTGCAAAAATCACTTACAGTGGAACTGCCAGACTTTCTTTTGTTAGATGAGGCTGATATTGATGTTGTGTCTGCCAGTTTAACAATGGATAATATCAATGCCAAAAAGATTGATTTAGATACTGTATCAGGTGATATTATAGTCAAATCATCTGTAGTGGAAGATTTTGACATTAATTCGGTTAGCGGCAGCGTTAATTTAATTACATCTTTCGTATGTCCTCAAAAAGGAAAATTTGATTCCGTATCTGGGTCTATTAGCTTTGAATTACCGCAAGATGCAGGATATGAAGTAGAATTTAATACCGTTAGCGGAAATTATAACAGTGATAAAACTACAGCCCAAAAAAGTGGAAAAACCTATACGGTTGGTGATGGAAAGGCAAAGTATAAAGTCAATACCGTTTCAGGAGATTTTAGTGTAAGACACAAAAATATGTCTTTGGATTATATTTAACTCCATTAGAGAAATCCCTACATAGTCATAAAGGCATAAGTGGGGAATTGTAACGATTTTGCAATAGCAGAATATTTTAAAGTAATAGTTCAGTTATATATTGCTATAAAAAATGCTGTCGGCATCTTTGTAAATAGTTTGATTGAATGGTTATATAAAAAAATAAGTTGTATAAAACATATTTGAATGAGAAAGGTTTTATAAAAATGATTTATAAGAATGTTTTAGAAGCGATTGGTCATACACCTATCATACAGCTTCAACGTATGGTGCCACAAAATTATGCAAGAGTTTTAGTAAAATTTGAAGGGTTAAATGTCGGCGGTTCGATTAAGACTCGAACGGCTTATAATATGATTTGTCAGGCAGAAGAAGAAGGAATACTTGACAAAGATTCCATTATAGTGGAGCCGACAAGCGGCAATCAAGGGATTGGTCTTGCGCTGGTAGGCGCAGTAAAGGGGTATAAGACCATTATTATTATGCCCGATTCTGTAAGCCATGAGCGAAAAATGTTAGTGGAGCATTATGGGGCAGAGGTAATTTTAATCCATGATGCAGGTAATATAGGAGATTGTATTGATGAGTGTCTTAAGACCGCAATGAAAATGAAAGAAGAAAATCCACATGTATTTGTGCCGCAGCAGTTTGAAAATCAGGCAAATCCAATGGTACATAGACATCATACAGGATTGGAGATACTTGAACAAGTCGCAGGACCGATTCATGGATTTTGTTCAGGAATTGGTACAGGGGGTACGATTACAGGAATTGGTGAGACGCTAAGAGCTGTGAATCCCGATATTAAAATATGGGCAGTAGAGCCAGAAAATGCCGCTATTCTTGCAGGCGGAACGATTGGAACGCATATTCAGATGGGGATTGGCGATGGGGTGATACCAAAAGTGTTAAATCAAAAAATATATGAACATATCGCTATTATAACAGATGAGGAAGCACTGAAAACAGCGAAAGATTTATCCCGATTGGAAGGCTTGATGTGTGGCATTTCCAGCGGTACAAACGTAGCGGCAGCAATTCGTCTTGCGGGTGAGCTTGGCAAAGGAAAGACTGTTGTCACAGTACTTCCAGACACAGCAGAACGCTATTTTTCAACCCCATTATTTGAATAATTTAACCTCATCAAGGAAGTTCCCCACTTCAATGCTGCAAAGGCATAAGTGGGGGGGGGCGGGGACTTGCTTGGCAATAGCAGCTAGGTGGTCTAAGCAAGCGGCAAGAGAAAAGAAGAACAGTCTATCCAGAATATATGAAAACGTAAAAAAACATAAAAATTAAGAAAGGAGAAGCTACTGGACAAAATATACAAAAATCAATCAGGCATAATAAAAGACAAATATTGTTTTTAGTAGCAGGAGTAATGAATAAGCAAACAATTTTTAGAATATTAGAGATTGAAGAAACACATAATGAAGCAGCAATACGTGATGCCTATCGAAAAAAGTTGATGGTAACGAATCCTGAGGATGACCCACAAGGATTTATGAAGCTGCGAGAGGCATATGAGGAAGCGTTAAAATGGATAAAACAACAGGAACAAGAAGACATTGAGGATACATCTGAATATAAAGAAGAAAAGAAAACATATGAAAACCATTCAAGTCTTCCTGTCCGAGAATGGATGGATAAGGTTAATGATGTGTATACATCTATTAAAAAGAGGTTTGACATAGAACAGTGGAGAACGCTTTTAGATGATGGGATTTTACAAGATTTAGAGTATGGCGAGGAGGCAAAGCATACACTGTTTGTGTATCTAGCCGATTATTTTCGCTTAAATAGCGCTACATATGGATTACTTGATACCTATTTTCATATAGCAGATAATGCAGATAGTTATAAAGAGTTTCTTCCAGAAGGATTTGTCAACTATATTTTGAATAAAATTCAAGATAAGGAAGGCAAAAGTGATTTTGCATATGAATGGTTTGAGGGCGATGAATATGCGCCATATGATGAGTATTTAGAAGGACAAGAATATTTAGAAAAACAGATTGATGAAGAAAATATTGACGAGGCAAGAGACTGTCTTGATACGTTAAAGGATTTTGGAATATATCACCCATTTACTGTATTAGAAGAAGCAAGATTATATGTAATGATGGAAAACAAAGAGAAAGCGATAGAACTTGCTAATGAATTAATAAAAAAATGTCCAGAAAAATACCCAGATAGTATGCGTATTCCATATGGTGTGGCAGAAATTTATTGGAAATGTGATAAAAAGCAGCAGGCTATTGAACTTTTTAATATACTGTCTGAAGAAAAAAATGATATATTTTCTAAAAAATATATTGCATTGAGCAAGTGGGAAGAAGGGGATTTGCTTGGTGCATCAAAAGCTGGTGTCAGTTACTTGAGCCATGTACAAGATGATGAATTTGAATCTGTTTTATCACAGATACAACAAGAGGCATTTGACCGTCATTATAAAGTTGAAGTGATGGATGAAGAGACAGTTCTTGGAATTTTAAAGTGCTGCTATGGATTAAGTAAAGCAGACGAGGGACTTGCTTTACTGGAAAAAAATAATCAGATATCAGCATATCAAGCGTACTTTTATAAATATTTATTTTATAATATTAAAAAAGATTTTCATAGTGCGTTAAAAGCAGCTATTTCTTATAATGTTGAGCTTCAAAAAGGCGGCGAGGATGAGCGAAAAGAGATTTCTATGGCTTACCATTATGAGGCAGAAGCCAATTATAATATTGCAAAAAGCATGGAAGCTGCACGATATGCAACAAGACAACAAAAAGACACACTGGTTTATGACAATTCGTTTTTAGAAAATGGCGAGAAAGCAATTGAACGAGCAATAGAATGGGAACCAGATAAGGTGATGCATAAACAGCTTTATTTTAGTATTTTGATGGAAATGAAGAAATATGAGGAAGCATATCATTGTGTGGAGGCTCTTTTAGAGAGTTATCCAAATTGGTATGCAGCAATAGTACAAAAACAAGAAGTATGCTTTCAGACAAACAGGGCGCAGGAAGTTATTGACTTATATTATCGAGCGAAAGATATTTATGCAAAGGTGCCACAAATTTATGAGCGTGCAGCAGAAATATTTAGAAGATACAATCAAATGCAGGACTTTAAGAATATACTAGATGCGGCAAAAGAAGAAGAAGTAACCAGTCCTATGTTGGAAATTTTGGAACTGAAATATCTACATGAAACACATTCAGAGGTTGGCGTTGGTACAACCTATGATAAGGCAAAAGAATTGGCAAAGCGTTTAAAAGAGCAAGAAGAAAAGCCAAGTAGAGAGGTTTTTTCTAATTTATATGGATTGCTCGGCAGAATTAGTCATTGGCTTACCAAGTACAAAGAGTCGAGGTCTTATGCAAAACTGGCTATTAAATGTCTTCCAGATGCAGATAATTATTATATCTATGGTTGGATGTTAAATTTTGCAGGCAAATATGATAAGGCTGTTATCGAATTGGAATATGCAAAAAGTATATGTGATGATGAATATTTAAGGGTCGATATTATGTACAAGCTATGTGATTGTTATTACGAGCTTATGGAAGAAAAAGATAGCGATTATTATGCTAAAAAAGTCATTGATGTAAGTTCTATGCTCATTCAATATGATTATAAAATAGAAGTTTGTTATACAAACAGAAGTTTTGCATATATAGCATTAGAAGAATATCATAAAGCGATTGATGATGCAAAAGCAATTTTAAAAATCAATCGTACATCGGAAGATGCCTATTATGCAATATCAAAAGCATATTTTTATTTGAAAAAATATGACAAGGCATATTATTATATACAAAAAGTCACATCAGGAAAACAGGACAATGAGGTAAGACCGAAATATAATCAGTTTAGGGCAATGATATGTGAAGCAAAAAAAGATTATAAAAATGCAGAGAAATATTATCTGGCAGGTTTAAACTATCATGGTAAAGATTATTATTCGGAAGATGCATTTTTAAATAAATTAATACACTTGTATAAAAAAATGAAGCTTTTTGACAAAGCAAAAGAGATAATGAGAACGAAGAATTACAATTCTCTTTCATCTTATGAATGGGATGTCTTAAAATTAGAATACAATTATGGTCTTTGTGATAAGACAGAAGTACGAAATAAAATAAAAAAACTTCTTTCAAAATGGGAAGTTTATATAGAAGGTGCTTTGCATAAGAAAAAATATTGTGAAGATATATTTTGTATAGCAAATATATATAAATGTTATTTAGATAATACCAAACAAGCCAATAAATTTTATAAAATGTATGAAAATTATACAGGCGAAGAAGATGTTAATATGCATTTAATGTATTCTTATTATATACAAGGAAATGTTGCAATGGCAAAAAAGTATGCAGATAAGTTTATGGAAGAATTACAGCAGATATATACGTTTAATCCATCACAGAGTGCAGAAGAACAGTATGTCAACAGTCTCTATGGACGCAAGTACTGTCTGTTTAATATGGCAGTGTATTATCTATGTTATGGTAATATTAAAAAAGCGCAGGAATATTGTAATGATATGACAGCCTGTTCGATGTGTGATGGCTGTATGAGGGAAGAATGTACGGATTATTATGAGCTGTTAGGTTTTCTTTATGAGGCAGAAGGCAATACAGAAAAGGCATTGATTTGTTATAAGAGAGCAATAGAGGTTGACAAGGATAATTACGTGGCAAGATGGAAAGTAGAAAAAGGAAAGGTATAGTTATTTTTATGATAGTAGGAATTGATTTAGGTACCACAAATAGTTTAGTGGCATATTTTGATAAAGATAAGGCGACGATTATACCCAATCGTTTAGGAGAACATCTCACGCCTTCTGTGGTGGCGATTGATGAAAAGGATACCATTTTAGTTGGAAAGACTGCCAAAGAATATGGCATGCTGCATCCAGACAGGGTTGTGCAGGTTTTTAAGCGAACGATGGGTACAGATAAACGTTACAAGATTGGAGACAGAGAATTTGTATCCGAAGAATTATCTGCATTGATATTAAAATCATTAAAAGAAGATGCACAAGAATATCTTGGACAGCCTGTGACAGAGGCAGTTATCAGTGTGCCAGCATACTTTAATGAAAAGAGACGCAAGGCGACAAAACATGCGGGCGAGCTGGCAGGCTTAAAAGTGGAGCGAATTATCAGCGAGCCGACAGCGGCAGCAGTGGCTTATGGTTTATATGAGAAAGAAAAAAATACAAGATTTCTTGTATTTGATTTAGGTGGAGGTACATTTGATGTATCTATTTTGGAGTTGTTTCAAAATATTTTGGAGGTGCGAGCCGTTGCAGGAGATAACTATCTGGGTGGAGAAGATTTTACAGAGGTTTTAATTCGTTATTTTTTAAAGAAAACAGATATCAGCCTTGAAGAGTTGACGCCATTAGAATTAAAGAAGTTATCTTTTGTTGCTGAAAATGCAAAGAAAGGTTTTTCTGATGCTGAGACAGTAACGATGGAATATACCTTTCGAGGAGAATTAAAAACAGTTGATGTTTCAACGAATACATATGAAAAATTATGCAGCGACTTATTTGATAAAATCAGAACACCAGTTCAACGCAGCTTATCAGATGCACATATTAAATTGTCCGATATTGACCAAGTTGTGTTGGTTGGCGGCGGTACAAAGCTGCCAATTGTAAGAACATTTATCACAAAATTATTTAAGCAGTTTCCAAATGCACATATTAATCCTGATGAGGCGGTGGCGCTTGGAGCAGCGATACAGGCGGCTATGAAAGAGCGAAAAGAAGCGGTAAAAGAAGTGATACTTACTGATGTATGTTCATTTACACTGGGAACAGAAGTCAGTGTTGAAAAAGAAAATGGTATGTACGAGAGCGGTCATTTTCTTCCTATTATTGAAAGAAATACCATTATTCCTGTAAGTCATACAGAGCGTGTATATACCATATATGACAATCAAACACGTATTTGTATCAATGTATTGCAGGGAGAAAGCCGGTTTGCCCGCAATAATCTTTTACTTGGCGAGTTGGAAATTGAATTGCCTAAAAATAAGGCGGGTATGGAAGCCGTTGATGTTACTTATACATATGATGTAAATTCGCTTTTGGAAGTAGAGGCAAAAGTCGTTTCAACGGGAGAAAAGAAAAAGACAATTATCAAGGGAAAAGAAAATGAATTGACTTATGAGGAGATGGAAGAGCGAATGAAGGAACTTTCATACTTAAAAGTCAGCCCTCGTGAGCAGGAAGAAAATAAATGGCTGCTGCTTCGAGGAGACCGCATGTATGAGGAAAGCACTGGCGAAGAACGCATTATGATAGGTATGTGGCTGCGAGATTTTGAAAAAAAATTAGATACAGGCGATAGAAATATAATTATAGATGCAAGAAAAGAGTTAAAAAGTAAATTAGAAGAACTAGAAAATTGGTAAAAACAAAAGTTAAACAATTAAAATATTTAATTGCAGAATTTGTGTCAGAGTGCTGCTTGTCACAAACCTGTAAGAACGGTTATTTTTGTATAAAAAACAGCATAGAAGTGAGGAAAAAATGCTTGAACAGTTAAAAGAAGATGTTTATAAAGCCAATATGGAGCTTGTTAAAAAGAATTTAGTAATATATACATGGGGCAATGTAAGTGCTATTGATAAACAAACAAATTTGGTTGTTATCAAGCCAAGCGGTGTGGATTATGAGCAGATGACACCAGATGATATGGTAGTTGTAGACCTTTCTGGAAATCGAGTAGAAGGAACATATAAACCGTCATCAGATACACCAACACATTTAGAACTCTATAAAAAATATAATAATATAGGTAGTATTGTACATACACATTCTGTTTGGAGCGTAGCTTTTGCACAGGCAGGTATTGATATACCAGCTTATGGAACAACACATGCCGATTATTTTTATGGGGATATACCATGTACACGTGATTTGACAAAAGAGGAAATTGAACAGGATTATGAAGTCAATACAGGCAAGGTAATTATTGAATGTATAAAGGACAAAAATCTTATGGAGATACCAGCAATCCTTGTCAAAAATCATGGACCGTTTTCTTGGGGAACAAATCCAGCAAATGCTGTATATAATGCGGTTGTGATGGAGACGGTTGCTGAGATGGCATATAAAACAAAAATGTTAAATCCAAGTGCAAATAGAGCGCCACAATTTTTATTAGACAAGCATTATTATAGAAAACATGGTGAAAATGCGTATTATGGGCAGGATTAAATGAAATGGGGGTTTTATGAGGAATAAAGAAGCAATACAGAGTGGAAAGACATCGCTTGGCATTGAGTTTGGCTCAACAAGAATTAAAGCGGTTTTGAATAATGAAGATAATATTCCAATTGCCATTGGGAGTTATGAGTGGGAAAATCAATTAGAAAATGGAATATGGACGTATCATTTAGATGAAATTGAAAATGGATTGAGAGCATGTTATCAAAGCCTGTGTGAAGATGTAAAAAATCAGTATGATGAAGAATTGACAGTGATAGGTAGTATTGGCATTAGTGCTATGATGCATGGGTATATGGCATTTGATAAAGAAGGAACACTTTTAGTGCCTTTTCGTACATGGCGCAATGCGATTACAGAAGAAGCCTCTTTGAAATTGACAGAGCAGCTCCATTTTAATATTCCACAAAGATGGAGTATTGCGCATTTGTATCAGGCAATTTTAAATAAAGAAGAACATGTAAAAGACATTTCCTTTATTACAACCCTTGCAGGCTATATTCATTGGAGACTGACTGGAAAAAAGGTGCTTGGAATAGGGGATGCTTCAGGTATGTTTCCAGTTAATAATAAGACGAAGCAGTATGATGAAGTTATGCTTCATAAAGTTGCAGATTTAATAAAAGAGTATGGATATTCTTGGCAAATAAAAGAGATTCTTCCGCAAGTACTTATTGCTGGTGAGGAGGCTGGAACATTAACACAGGAGGGTGCAGCATTTTTGGATGCCTCAAAAAAATTACAAGGTGGCATAAAGCTTTGTCCGCCAGAAGGCGATGCACAGACAGGTATGGTCGCGACAAACAGTGTTGCTGTTCGCACAGGAAATGTGTCGGCAGGTACCTCTGTTTTTGCGATGGTGGTTTTAGAGAAAGCATTAGATGCTGTTTATCCTGAGATTGATATGGTGGTGACGCCTTCAGGTAATCATGTTGCAATGGTACATTGCAACAACTGTACATCTGATTTGAATAGTTGGGTCAATATGTTTGGCGAATGTTTAGAACTGTGTGGGGCAAAGGTTGATAAAAATACATTGTTTGAGGTGCTTTATAAAAATGCGCTTCATGCAGAAGCGGATTGTGGTGGATTGATGTCCTATAATTATCTGTCAGGAGAAAATATAATGAATGTCAATGAGGGAAGACCTATATTTTTCCGCTCACCGAAAGCAGATTTAAAGCTTTCTAATTTTATAAGAACATTATTGTATTCTTCATTGAGTACATTAAAAATAGGTACCGATATTCTCTTTAAAAAGGAAGGTGTAAAAATAGATAGAATATGTGCGCATGGAGGTCTTTTTAAAACGGAAGGTGTTGGGCAACGTTTCCTTGCAGCAGCGTTAAATGTTCCAATTACTGTCCTAGATACCGCTGGAGAAGGCGGCGCATGGGGAATGGCGGTCTTAGCGTCCTATATGCAAAATAAAAAAGAAAAGGAATGTTTAGAGGATTATATGGACAGCAAAGTATTTCAAAAAGATAATGGTAAAACGATGGCGCCAGATAAAAAGGATGTAGATGGATTTGATAAATTTGTAGAATATTATAAAAGGTGGTTTGATGTTGAAAAAATGGCAATAAAATTAATGTCGGAATAATCAAAATATTTAGCCTCATGCTGTGACTGATTTTTAGAAGCGGCATAAGGCTAAAATTTTGGCACAATAACTTGCAGGTTAAAAACTTTACTTTTCAACTTAGTACTATAGTACTTTTCCAGTATTGCACATTGAAAAAAAGTTAAATTATGATAGAATATATACAAAGTTTAGGGTGTGAAATTGAAAAAATTAAATCAAAGAAAATATATGTAAGGATAAAGATTAAAAAATTAGATTATCTAAACATAATTATAATGGAAGCATGTAAAAAGGAAATAAAACCATGATTAAACTTGAACAATTCAGTGTGATGAATTTTGAAAATGCGATGCGCGGTGCGCGTAATCCTCTTAATAGCTGGGATAGAATGGACAGCTATACCGAAAATGGCAAATTTATATTGGGTCCAAATGATTTAGACCTTGCAAGGCGTTTATGTAGAGCAGGAACAGACCATAGAAAGTTTATCCGAATGATATTTATTACGGTGGACATAACAGCACCACTCTATTGGTGGAAAGAATATGATACCTATAAAGTAGGGACAGTAGCCAATTCGACCAGTACCATGCACAAGATTCACAGTAAGCCTTTTGATATGAATGATTTTAGTACAGACCATATGAATGATAAAGCAATAAAGATGATGAACCATATCATTGATGTTCTTGAGGAGTTACGGTTGGATTTTGTCAATACAAAAGATAAAAAATCTTGGTATAGCATGATTCAACTTCTTCCAGAAAGTTATAACCAAATGAGAACCTGTACATTCTCATATGAGAATGCAGCAAATATATACTATTCTAGGAAAAACCATAAACTTAGCGAATGGCATACATTTTGTGAGTGGATTGAAAAACTGCCATATTTTAAAGAGTTTTTTCTCGAAAATTAGCATACTCCTTCATTAAAAAGGTTATTAGTTTATTTGTAGATATATAAATTGTATGAAGATATTTTTAGTGAGGGCGGTTATGAATATAGAAGCACAATGTTGTGGATTGGCTATTTTATTCTTTGTCTTGTTTTTTTATGTAAGACAGAGAAAATTAGGATTAAAAAATGAAAAGACGTATTTAATTCTTTTATTTATTACCATTATTAGCGTTATATTTGATATACTTTCTGTTGTTGTGATATACAACAAGGATAATTTGCCTATTTTATTGGTGAATATAGTTGCAAAGGCTTATCTTATATCTCTTATTTTACTTGGTGTAAATAGTTTGTTTTATATTATTGGCACTTTAAGAGCAACACTTGATGATTTCTATAGAACGATGTGTTTGTATTTTATATGGACAGGCATCTTTATAGTTGCTGTTGCCATTTTACCAATTCATTATGTTGTTGATAAAAATATGAATATTGTGCGTTCTGCAGGTCTCTCGCTTATTGCAACCTATCTGTGTGTTGCATCATATCTTATACAAGCATTACACATTAATTTTAAGGCAAAAAATTATGTAAATCAGGAGAGGCGCAAATCCATCTACTACTGGATGGGAATGTGGATAATTTCTGCTATTTTTCAAATTTTATCCGCACAATTTTTAATTGTAGGATTTGCATGTTCAATGGGACTTTTGTTTATTTATATTAAATTTGAAAATCCTGATTTAAATATGGATAAAATTACAGGTTTGTTTAATCAGAGAGCGTTTATAACATATGTAAACCAAATGATTCAAACCAAACAGGAATATTATATTGTAGCAATTGCCTTTGATTTTCGCAATGACAGCAGCGTGGAACAATCCGTTTTTGACAGTGCAATTATGGAGGCTGTGAATTATATCAATGCTAAAAAAGATATAACCGTGTTTATCAATGGACAAGATGAGATATTGGTTGTCTATAAAAGTTTAAAATTGCTGCGAGAATATGGTTTTGAATTGGAAGAACGATTTGAGGCAGGGTGGGGGACAAATAATACGGTGATATTGTCTCCTTACATTATATGTATTAAAGAGACCCATTTGTTAAAAAGACCTGAAGATATTTTGACATATATTCGATATTTAAGAGTAAACAATATTGACAAAACGGATTCTCATTTTGTATATGCAGATAAAAAAATGATTTATGAGATGTATGAACAGCATAGGAAAGTAAAATTAATTGTTGATTCTATGGATAATGATAGAGTTGAGGTTTTTTATCAGCCGATTTTTTCAACATATGAACATTTTTTTATCAGTGCAGAAGCGTTAGTAAGGATTCGTGATGAGCAGGGGAAAATTGTTCCACCATCAGAATTTGTAGAGATAGCAGAAAAAAATGGATTGATTATTCAGCTTGGTGAAATGGTTTTTAGAAAAGTTTGTCAGTTTTTAAATCGTCATTCACCAAGTGAACTAGGAATCAAGTATATTGAAGTCAATTTATCTATGATACAGTGTGAGTATGTAAAACTTGCAGACGACTATATTGCTATTATGCAGCAGTATAATATTGACCCGAAATGGATTAATTTAGAGATAACCGAGTCGGCATCAACGGTTTCTAAATCCAATATGTTAAAAAATATAGAACGATTGAGAGCATATGGCGTTCATTTTTCGTTAGACGATTTTGGTACAGGACATTCTAATTTAAACTATATTGTTGATATGCCTGTCAATATAGTAAAGTTTGATAAAGAGATGATTAATTCTTATTTTGAAAATGGAAAAGCAAAATATGTTATGGAAGCTGCCATGCACATGATTCAAGGTATGAATTTAAAAATTGTTTCAGAAGGCATTGAAGATGAAATGCAGTATAACAAAATGTACGCGCTTGGTATTAATTATGTTCAAGGATATTATTTTTCTAAACCATTACCGCAAGATGAGTTTATTAAATATCTTAAAAATGTAAACGTAAAGGGTGTGTAAACAATATGTCAAATCAATCTGAAATTTAGAAGCTTGTGGAGATGAAATAATGGGAAAAATAATTGTAGTTGGCGGCGGAGCAGCAGGCATGATGGCAGCTATTATTGCCGCAAGAAATGGTCATAAAGTGACTTTATTAGAAAAAAATGAAAAACTTGGCAAAAAGCTTTTTATAACAGGAAAAGGAAGATGCAATTTTACCAATGCGGGTGATTATGATGATTTAATGAGAAGTGTTGTGACAAATAGTAAATTTTTATATAGTGCATTTAGTAAATTTTCCAATTATGATACAATGAGTTTTTTTGACGAGTTGGGATTATCCTTTAAAGTGGAGAGAGGAAACCGAGTGTTTCCAAAATCAGACCATTCTTCAGATGTGATTCATGTATTGACAAAAGAACTTCAAAAATTAGAGGTTACTATTTTATTACATTGTAAAGTTACAAGTGTTGTCTCAGAAAATAATACATTTCAATATATTGAATATCAAGATACTTCTGGTAAAAAAGTAAAGCTTTATGGTGATAAAGTTGTTCTTGCAACAGGCGGAAAATCTTATCAAAGTACAGGCTCTAATGGAGATGGCTATCGGTTTGCCAAAGATTTAGGTCATACCGTTACGCCTTTAATTCCCGCACTTGTGCCATTTACAATTGCTGAAGAATGGGAAAAACAGCTGCAAGGTTTAAGTCTTAAAAACATAACGGCTTATTTTTTTGATGACAACGAATTGATATATTCTGGTTTTGGTGAATTGTTATTTACACATTTTGGTGTCAGTGGTCCTATTATTTTATCAGCAAGCAGTTATATTGCCTTGGCAGCACGTAAGACCAATCTAAAGATGGTGATTGACTTAAAGCCCGTATTGTCTCTTGAAAAATTGGATGAACGCGTTTTAAGGGATTTTGGTGAGGAAAAGAATAAGTCGTTTAAAAATGCACTGGATAGATTATTGCCTAAAAAGCTTATTCCAGTGATTGTAGAACTTAGCAGTATAAGTCCAGAAAGAAAAGTACATGCTATAAACAGAGAGGAAAGACTTGGATTAGTAAAATTAATAAAAAATCTTACCATGACAATTACAGGGACAAGAGGTTTTGAGGAAGCTATTATTACACAGGGTGGCGTTACAGTAAAAGAAATTAATCCTGCAACAATGGAATCAAAAATTGTAAAGGGCGTATATTTTGCAGGTGAATTGATTGATGTTGATGCGGTGACAGGCGGATTTAATTTGCAGATTGCATGGTCAACAGCATATGCAGCAGCGTCGAATTTGTAGGTCGTGTAGACGCTTGTATCAAAGTGTCACCAATAAGATTGGATAGGACGATAGAAAGTCTTTGTGCACAAAGCGGTGCAGAAATGAGGATTAATATGAATTATTCAATAGCAATTGATGGTCCGGCAGGAGCAGGAAAAAGTACTATTGCAAAAGAAATTGCAAAAAAGATGAATTATATATATGTAGATACAGGTGCAATGTACAGGGCGATGGCAGTCTATTTCAACAGACATGGCATCCATGCAGATAGTGAAAAAGAAATTGATTGTGCTGTAAAAGATGTGGATATTACAATAGAATATATAGATGGTGAACAGCAGGTTTTTTTGAATGGTGAGAATGTAACAGCGTTGCTTAGAACAGAAGAAGCTGGAAAGATGGCCTCCAAAACATCTAAATATGCCTCTGTACGTACAAAGTTAGTAGAATTGCAAAGAAAACTGGCAGCTATATCCAATGTTGTTATGGATGGCAGAGATATTGGTACAACTGTTTTACCCGATGCTTTTTGCAAAATTTATCTTACGGCGAGCGTAGAGGCAAGAACAACAAGAAGGTATAATGAATTAAAACAAAAAAGTGTACCATGTAATTTTAATGAAATTAAGAGTGATATTGAAAAGCGGGATTATGAAGATATGAATAGGGAAATTAGTCCCTTAAGGCAGGCAGAAGATGCCATTTTACTAGATACGTCGGATATGGACATTGAGGAAGTCGTCAATACAATGATAAAGATGATTCAAAGTAAAAAATTAGAAGTTGATAAATAGATTGATTTGTGTGAAAATAAATGTATTCATAATAGCAGCTATGAGGTTATGAGCAAGTAGCGCAGCGGATTGTAAATATCCGTTTTGACATGTATAAGTGAAATAAGAATATCAATTTATATGGGAGAAACTGTTGTTTCTATGAAAAAGATTATTGTGGCAAAGTCAGCAGGGTTTTGTTTTGGCGTTCAAAGGGCAGTAGATACCGTTTATGAGCAGTGTGGCAAGGGCAATATTTATACATATGGTCCAATTATTCATAATGAAGAAGTGGTAAAAGACCTTGAAAATAAAGGTGTTAAAATTGTAGAAGACACAAAAGTATTGACAGAAGATGGCAAAAAAGATAAAACGGTTGTGATTCGCTCACATGGCATAGCAAAAAATATATATGAAAAATTAAAAAATAATAATATTAATGTAGTTGATGCAACTTGCCCCTTTGTTTTAAAAATTCATCGTATTGTTGAACAGGAAAGTCAAAATGGTAGTCAGATAATTATTATAGGCAATGAGAAGCATCCAGAAGTTGAGGGCATAATGGGGTGGTCAAAAACACCTGCTATTGTGATAGATACTGTTGAAAAAGCACAAAATTTGGTGCTTGATGTCGAAAAAAAGGTGTGCATAGTGTCACAAACGACATTTAATTACAATAAATTTAAAGAATTAGTTGAAATTATTGAAAAAAAGGGTTACAATGTTGTCATTCGTAATACAATTTGTAATGCTACTGAGGAACGACAGACGGAGGCAAGAGAAATTGCAAGGCAAGCTGATGCAGTAATTGTTATTGGCGGCAGCAGCAGTTCCAACACGAGAAAACTGTATGAAATCTGTAAGAATGAATGTGAAAATACATACTACATTCAGACGATTAATGACCTTGACCTTAGTGGTTTGGCCATGGCAGAATGCATAGGTATTACAGCTGGGGCTTCAACCCCGAATAATATTATTGAGGAGGTTTGCACTAATGTCAGAGAATTTTGCAGAGATGTTAGAGGAATCAATTAAGCAAATACATACAGGAGAGGTCGTAGACGGTACTGTTATCGATGTTAAGGAAGACCAGATTGTTCTTAACATCGGATATAAAGCCGATGGTATTATATCAAGAAGTGATTACTCATCTCAACTTGGTATTGATTTAAGAGATGTTGTTAAAGTTGGCGATGAGATGCAGGCTAAAGTACGTAAGTTCAACGACGGCGAAGGACAGGTTATCCTTTCGAGGAAAGGTCTTATTGCAGAGCAAGGAAGCAAGAAGCTTGAGGAGGCTTTTGAAAATCAAACAGTCCTCACAGCGAAGGTAAATCAAGTAATGAAGGGTGGACTTGGCGTTATTATTGACGAGACAAGAATCTTTATTCCAGCAAGCCTTGTTTCAGATGTATTTGTCAAGGATTTATCGGTATATATGAATAAGGATGTCTCATTTATTATTACAGAGTATAATCCTAAAAAGAGAAGAATTATTGGTGATTGCAAACAGCTTATTGTTGCTGTTAAGGAAAAGTTAAGAAGAGAGCTTCTTGACCGAATCAAAGAGGGCGATACTATTGAAGGTACCGTTAAAAATGTAACAGATTTTGGCGCATTTATTGATTTAGGCGGAGTAGATGGACTTCTTCACATCTCAGAGATGTCATGGGGAAGAACAGAGAATCCTAAGAAGATGTATAAGATTGGGGATTCTGTAAAGTGCTTTATCAAGGAGATTAATGGTGAGAAGATAGCGTTAAGTGTAAAATATCCAGACCTTAATCCATGGAATAATGTTGCAGTAAAGTATGCTATTGGCAATGTGGTAAAGGGAACTGTTGCTAGAATGACTGATTTTGGCGCATTTGTTCAGCTTGAAGACGGCATTGATGCATTGCTTCATGTTTCTCAGATTTCAAAGGAACATATTAATAAGCCTTCCGATGTTCTTTCTGTTGGACAGGAAGTTGAAGCAAAGGTTGTTGATATGAATGAAGCAGATAAGAAGATTAGTTTGAGTATGAAAGCACTTCTTTATGATGAAAAACAAGCTGAAGAAGAAGATGCTGTTGAGGAATAATTTTTGCTAAGTATGCGTTTTTTATAAAAATGAATATGTGTAATTAAGCGTATAGAAGGGCAGTAACTTTTGAGTTACTGTCCTTTTTATCATTAATAACCATATTGTTACATTACCGAAAGGCAGTGGGTTTTTACATACCAAAAATGAAAGATATATTTATTTGAAAAATAATGTTAAAATATGCTAATATAAATTTTACAATATCTTGAAATTTATATACGATTAAGTTATAATATTATCGTTATATGTCGGAAATGGAGGCGAATATATGGCAAGACCAATTCGATGCAGAAGAATTTGTGTTGAACCTCAGTATAACAGCTTTTCTCCATATGGAATAAAGAATACAGAGCAGGTTGTATTGATGGTAGATGAATTTGAGGCTGTTCGTCTGATTGATTATGAAAAGAGAACACATGAACAGTGTGCCAAGCAAATGGGGATTTCCCGCACTACCATTACAGAAATGTATGAGAGGGCAAGGACAAAGATTGCGGATTGTATTGTCAATGGGAAAACATTATCTATTTCTGGTGGAAATTATGCACTCTGTGATGGTTCAGCATGGACGTGTTGTGGGAAAAAATGCAGCAAGGCAAAGGATATGGACAATAATCAGGACATGGATAGCAATGTGGAAAAGATAAGCATCATTGTATAGAAAATGGAGGTAAATGTTAATGAATAAGTATGAATTTACAAAGCAATTAGAGACAGGAAATGCAATTATTGACAAAGAGCATCGCGAGTTGATACAGGCTGTAAATCAGTTGTTAGAAGCTTGCAGCAAGGGAGAAGGGCGTACTTCTATGGATGCAACAATAAAATTTTTAAATAATTACGTAGAGCTGCATTTTTCACACGAAGAGAAACTCCAACAAAAAAACAACTATCCTAACTTTACAGCACATAAAGCATTCCATGAACAGTATAAGCAGACACTTAAGCAAATTACATCAAGCATATCAGCATCGGGTCCAACAATTGTAGAATTAGGAAAATTAAACGGACATATTAGTATGTTGATTTCACATATCCGTACAGAAGATAAAAAACTTGCAGCATTTTTAAATCAAGTATAAATGTGAAAAAATAGAAATAATTATATAATGAGGGAAAATATGACAGTTGGTTTAGGTAATTATAGTTTTAATTATGGATATTCAAGTGCTGTTTCAAATAATCATATGTCCAGAAATGATATGATTTCAGCAATTAAGTCAGGGAATACAGAAGGCATAAGCAATGCACAGATTCGTTCTTTAAAAAGGGCTGGTGCAGTGGAGTGTTCAACATGTGCTAGTAGAAAATATAAAGATGGCTCTGATGAAAATGTTTCCTTTAAGGCTGCTTCGCATGTTTCGCCAGAAGCGTCTAGTGCAGCAGTAAGAGCGCATGAGCAGGAACATGTAAATAATGCGTATGATAAGGCACAAAAAGGCAATGGAAAGGTTTTACAGGCATCGGTATCTATAAAGACAGCAATTTGCCCAGAGTGTGGCAGGTCATATACAGCAGGAGGAACAACAGCCACTTCAATTAAGTATGATGAGTCTAATCCTTATATGAAAAATAAAAAAGGTGCAGATTATGAAGCAATGGTAGGAAAAAATATTGATTATGCTGTCTAATCATTTATTTTTGTGTTCTAATTTTGTTTTTAAAATAGTTCTAATAAGTTATGTTACATAAAATCAATGCCCGTTCAATTTTGCGGGCATTGATTTTATGTAATTTTATAATTGTTAAAATCTTACTAATTTCATCATAAAATCTATTGACAAGATAAATATGGAAAAGTATAATGTCAAACATAGAATAAAACATACAAAACCTATTAGAAAAATAGGAAATAAGTTTTGTATAATAAATAGTTAAAATAGGAATGTAATGGAGGGAATCATTATGAGTCAAATTAAAGAAAGTGCATTAGAATTGATAGGAAAAACCCCAATCTTAAAATTGAGTAGGTATGCAAAGAAAGCGGGAGTAACCGATACGACAATTCTTGCAAAGTTGGAATATTTTAATCCTGCTGGTTCTGTAAAGGACCGTATTGCATTAGCTATGATTGAGGATGCAGAAAAAAAAGGTTTGTTAAAAGAGGGAGCAACAATTATTGAGCCAACAAGCGGAAATACAGGAATTGGTCTTGCAGCAGTCACAGCAGCGAAAGGATATAAAGCAATCCTTACTTTACCAGATACCATGAGTGTTGAGAGAAGAAATCTTTTAAAGGCATATGGTGCAGAATTAGTACTTACAGAGGGTGCTAAGGGAATGAAAGGAGCGATTGCAAAAGCAGAAGAGCTTTCCAAGGAAATTGATGGTGCAATTATTTTAGGACAGTTTGTAAATCCAGCAAATTCGGCAGTACATAAGGCTACAACCGGACCAGAGATTTGGGAGCAGACAGAAGGTAAGATTGACATTTTTGTTGCGGGTGTAGGTACAGGCGGAACGATTACAGGTGTTGGGGAATATTTAAAAGAAAAAAATCCAAATGTGAAAATTGTAGCTGTTGAGCCAGCGGCAAGTCCTGTTTTGTCAAAAGGAACGCCGGGAGCGCATAAGATTCAAGGAATAGGGGCAGGCTTTGTTCCGGATGTGCTTAATACAGATGTGTATGATGAGATTATTACAATTGAAAATGAGGATGCATTTGCAGAAGGAAAAGCATTTGCTGTTAGTGAGGGAATCCTTGTAGGCATATCTTCAGGTGCAGCACTTAAGGCAGCAGTGATTCTTGCAAATAGACCAGAAAATAAAGGAAAAACGATTGTAGCATTGCTTCCAGATTCAGGAGACCGATATTTATCTACACCATTATTTAACAATAATTAAGCAGGCTAAGTTGTTATTTATTTGCGCAAAAGCATCACAAATAAGATTTGAAAAAATGGTTTTTGTGAATGGTTTTGTGCATTCTTGTGTTGTGCTTTGAAATATGGAGGATACGATATGGAAAAAATAATTTATTTGGATAATGCAGCAACTACACAAATAAGTGAAGATGTATTGAAAGCAATGCTTCCTTTTTTTAGGCAGATATACAGTAACCCATCGGCAGTATATCGTTTTGCTGAGGAGAGCAAGAAAGCAGTTGATGGCGCAAGACAGCAGGCAGCTTGTTTGATTGGAGCAAAAACAGAAGAAATATATTTTACAGGCGGAGGAAGTGAATCAGATAATTGGGCGTTAAAGGCTGTAGCAGAGACATATTCTTCAAAAGGAAAGCACATTATAACCAGTAAAATAGAACATCATGCCATTTTGCATACTTGTACATATCTGGAAAAACAAGGTTATGAAGTGACTTATCTTAATGTGGATAAAGAGGGAAAAATATCCCTTGAAGAGCTAAAAGCTGCTATCCGTTCAGATACCATTTTAATCTCTATTATGACAGCAAATAATGAGATTGGGACAATACAACCCATTGCAGAGATAGGAAAGATTGCACATGAAAATGGTGTGTTGTTTCATACGGATGCAGTACAGGCATATGGACATATTCCAATTAACGTAGATAATATGAATATAGATATGCTTTCTGCCAGTGGGCATAAATTTAATGCTCCAAAAGGAATTGGTATTTTATATATTCGTAAAGGTGTAAAAGTTGGTTCTTTTATTCATGGTGGTGCGCAGGAGAGAAATAGAAGAGCAGGAACTTCTAATGTGCCAGGAATTGTTGGATTTGGAAAGGCAGCACAAATTGCAGGAGAAACGATAAAAGAAAGAACCATAAAAGAAATAGATTTACGAAATCATTTGATTGAAAGGGTTTTGTCAGAAATTCCATATGTTCGATTAAATGGGCATAAAACAGATAGACTGCCCAATAATGCAAATTTTTGTTTTCGTTTTATTGAGGGAGAGTCCTTGTTGATTTTATTAGACCAGTTAGGTATATGTGCTTCTAGTGGTTCAGCATGTACATCAGGTTCGTTAGACCCATCCCATGTACTTCTTGCCATTGGACTTCCGCATGAGATTGCACATGGTTCATTAAGAATTACGTTGTCAGAGGAAAATACTTTAGAAGAAATTGATTTTGTGGTAGAGGAGTTAAAAAGAATTGTTGAGAAACTCCGCAAAATGTCTCCATTATATGAAGATTTTATAAAAGAACAGAAACAAATATAAAAAAATAGGAGAACAGTAAAATGTATAGTGAAAAAGTGATGGACCATTTTAATAATCCAAGAAATGTAGGTGAAATAGAAAATCCTAGTGGAGTAGGTACAGTTGGAAATGCAAAATGTGGCGATATTATGCGAATGTATTTTGATATTGATAAGCAGGGAATTATTAGAGATGTCAAATTTAAAACATTTGGTTGTGGTGCAGCAGTAGCAACAAGCAGTATGGCAACAGAACTAGTAAAAGGGAAAACAATACAGGAGGCATTAGAAGTTACCAATAAAGCTGTAATGGAAGCATTAGATGGGCTTCCTCCTGTAAAAGTTCATTGTTCTTTATTAGCTGAAGAAGCAATCCATGCAGCACTTTGGGATTATGCACAAAAGAATCACATTGTGATTGAAGGTTTAAAGGAGCCTGTCAATGATATTGCTGAAAAGGCAGAAGATGAAGAATATTGATATAGGCAAATTAAATGAGGATAGAGTGGAACATATTGTTTAGTTCATACTGGATGATACAAGATTTTTCATCAAATATATTGCTTTAAATGTACATAAACTCTACCTTTTCGGGTTTCATTGCCACAGCCAAGATAGATAAATTTACCTGTGCCACGAATAACAAGAATATCACCAGACTTTAGTTGGTAGCTTTTATTTTCATTGCATATGCCATTGATGTATATTTTTTTTGAATGGAATAATTCAGATGCATTGCTGCGTGAAAGTTTTGTAATACTAGCTACAACTGCATCAATTCGAGGGGAAGCGGCAATCAGTTCAAGTTCTTTTCGTTCTGGTTTTATCATATCAATATCACTTGCATCAATATTATTTGTAATATTGGTGCAGATAACATTTGTATGCTTGATTGTTAATACATTTTTTTCAATAAAGTCTGAAATATGTTTTGCACAAAATAGATATGTGTGCGTATTTTTTATAAGAATATCGCCCAAAAGACTTCTTTCAATTCCTGTATTCATCAATGCTCCAAGATAATCTCTGTGTCCTAGTGATTCTGCAAATTTAGGAGATAGAGGAGAAATTTTAATCGTGTCAATAGGGAACTCTTCAGAGTAACCCAATTCTTCTTTTGAACCAAATTGTATCATTTGCCGTTCGCAGGCTTCCGTTCCGCCAAAACAACGACTGGATATAAAAGATAAATCTTTTGCCATAGAGTGGTATATGGCAAGTTCATTTATTCCTAGAAATCCTGTATATGTATAGACATTTTGATTATATGCTTTTGTTGCACTGTCAAGAATTTTACGCCTGATAAGAGTTTCTTCGTTCATAGTTATCCTTTCATAAATAAAATTTATAAATTAATAATACAAAAATAAAGTTAAGCAGATAGCTGCAATTTCTTTTGCTGCTTACTTATCATCTTATTGCTATTTGGCAGGAGCTTAAATTTCTCAAAACAGGTAAATCGAACTTCTACTTAAAAAGCAAACAGCCTCTTTGATAAGGTTAAAATAAATATATGATTTATTATACAATTTTTTTAAGAATAATACAATTCTGGAATGATGGTGTTTTATATGAATTTTATTGTAAATAAAGGTGTTTTTTCTTTCATGCCTAAAAAGTAGCTGTTTCGTTCCTTACATTATAAAAATGGAAATTTTCTGCCGATATAAAAAGATAAGTAGCTTCTGGGGAATGTTTTTGCAAGATATAAAAATAAATAACAGCATATTGATTTGGTTTATGATAATAAAAAATGAAAGGAGAAGTGAAAGATGGATTTTGAAGTGAAAGATAAATTAGGAGAGTTCTATCTGGCGGGGCAGTACCGCAAGAATATGACGATGGGTAAGAGTGGAGGTATTCGTTTTTCAGAGCTTGCAGCTGCAAAAGCAGCAGAAAAAACAGAGGGTGCAAGTTTTCAAGAAATGCTCAAATCAAGATATCCGGGAGCCTATTATAATGTGATGGATACATCAAAAATTGATGATGGTTTGTGGGGGCGTAATGATTATCCTTGGGATGCGTATTTTGTAGAACCTGCAGATAAGTCTGTTTTGGAGTGGACGCCATCAGGACCACAACCATCTATGCAGGATTCAAAGGTACAATCTAAAATCAATTCAATGGCTGGTAAGACATCTATCGTTATACCGTCAGAATTGGAAGAAAAAATGCAGAATAATCCAGAACTCGCACAACAAGTTATGGAACGTGTTGATAATTTTATTGCAAAGCATTATAGAACAGAAGCAAATCAGGGCTTTCTAATAACCTTTGATAAAAATGGAGAAATCAATCATGCCTGCGTAGTTTCTGAGGGAAGAATTACTGTTTCATCATCAGAATTTGTTGAAGCACGCAAAGCAAGAGAAGCAAAACATGCAGAGTATGAAAGGCTTGCAGAGAAAAGTGCCTTGAAACGCAAAATGCTACAACAAGTAGGGAATTTATAATCTTATTGCTACTTCGTGGCATTTTTAAAACAGGCAAGTCTAATTCTTCCCTGATAAGGTTAAAAAATTAAAGTACAATAAAAAAAGGATACCATGTTTTGCAGGGTATCCTTTTTTTATTGCACTTTTTTCAGACCAATGATAAATATTATTATATAGACAATAGTATTTGTCTTATAGACATATTTGTATAAATCTTCTATAATAAATATAGTAATATTTGGTACTATGTATTATATCAATTAGGAGGTATTAAAATGCAGCAATCAAAAGTATATTTTACAACATTTAAAACAACAGGTAGTGAAAACCTTTTACAAAAGTTACATCGATTAATGAAAACTACAGGATTTGAAGAAATTGATTTTAAAGATAAATTTACAGCAATTAAGATACATTTTGGGGAGTATGGTAATCTTGCTTTTTTAAGACCAAACTATGCAAAGGTGGTTGCTGATTATGTAAAAGAATTGGGTGGTAAGCCGTTTTTAACGGATTGCAATACATTGTATGTTGGCAGCAGAAAAAATGCGATTGACCATTTGGACACCGCATATGTTAATGGTTTTTCACCATTTCAAACAGGATGTCATGTTATTATTGCTGATGGGTTAAAAGGTACAAGCGAAACATTGGTTCCAATTCATGGGGAATATGTTAAAGAGGCAAAAATAGGACAAACCATTATGGATGCCGATGTCTTTATTTCACTTACACATTTTAAGGGACATGAGATGGCTGGATTTGGCGGAGCATTAAAAAATATTGGCATGGGCAGTGGTTCAAGAGCTGGCAAGATGGAGCAGCATTGTGACGGCAAGCCAACGGTCAATGAAAAGGATTGTGTTGGTTGTCATTCTTGTTATAAGATATGCGCCCACGAAGCACCTGTTATCACAAATGGAAAAGCAACGATTGACCATAATAAATGCGTTGGCTGTGGACGTTGCTTGGCTGTCTGTCCAAAGGATGCAATAGCAGCAAGCTTTAGTGATTCCATCAAAATTTTAAATTATAAGATGGCAGAATATAGCCTTGCTGTGTGTAAAGACAGACCATGTTTTCATATTTCGTTAATTTGTGATGTATCGCCAAATTGTGACTGCCATGCAGAAAATGATATTCCAATTATACCAGATGTTGGTATGTTGGCTTCTTTTGACCCTGTTGCATTGGATAAGGCATGTGTTGATTTATGTAATCAAATGCCGCCTGTTGGTGAAAGTGTATTAGGTGAACATATAAAAGATTATACCAAGTCTTGTGAACATCATGGTGATGGTGAACACAATCATAACCATGACCATTTTTCAATGACACACCCAGATACAGAGTGGGAAAGCTGTATAGAACATGCAGTAAAGATTGGGCTTGGAACAGACCAATATGAGCTTATTCGTATATAAATTTTTTGCAGGAAGCTGTAAAATTCAGTAAAGAATTAGACAAACTTAAGTGATTAATAGTTTTTTATATAAAAAGGTTGTTTGATTTTAAGTATTATGAAACTTCAAAATGGAAAAATAAAAAAGGAAATAAGAAATAAAATGCAAAATAATAAAGATACATTAACCATGTTTATGGAAGCGTTGGATGCAATAAAAGAATATGCAGATGTGAAAGGTTCGCCTATTACAAAAGAAGATATTGAACAACATTTTAAAGGACTAACATTAGATGAGCAGCAATTAAATATGATTTATAATTATATTGCTGATGTAAAAACGCCAGACAGTGATACAATTTTTGAACAAGAGGAAGAAGAAGTGATAACGCTTTCTCTGCAAGATTACGAAAAAGATAAAAAGTATATCCATATGTATATGAAGGATTTGGAAAATATCGAATCGCTATCAGACACAACAAGGGCATTTTTGCTTATTAATATAGTGGAAGATAACGATATGCAGTCTTTAAAAATTTTATCGGAGTCAATGCTTCATAAAATTGTAGAATGGATAGAACCTTATCGAAATAAAGGCGTGTTGTCCAGTGATTTAATTCAGGAAGCAAATCTTGCTATGATGGGTTATATGAGTGAAAAGCGTTTTTTAAATCATTATGATTGGAAAGAGCAGATAAAAGAAGGTTTGACAGATGATTTGTTATCTGTGTTAAACAAAATAGAAGAAGAGATAAAACAAGAAATTGAAGCCGCTTTATTGATGATGATTGATGAGCAAAGCAGTTCAAACAAAATGGCAGGAAAGGTACTTTACAAGGTTAATTTTGTCAATGATTGGGCATTTCGATTAAAAGAGGAGTTGGGAAGAAATCCAACGGTTGAAGAGATTGCTAAAAAAACAGGAATAAGTGTAGATAATGTAAGGGAAGCAATTAATCTTACTGCGGATAATATGGAGTTTATTGACAAAAAATAAAGAGCGTATCAGGTAATTGCGAATATCCGCTTTGACTCACTTAAAAGCAGATATAGAGTAAATGGGGGAACAGTGAAGGATTTAGATATTTATGTAAAACAGGTTCAAGCTATCAGTAAAGAAGTGCAAAAGGTTATTTTTGGCAAAGATGAAGTCATTAATAAAATATTAATGACCATTATAGGCAGTGGACATATTCTTATTGATGATATTCCGGGCGTAGGCAAAACAACAATGGCAAATGCGTTTGCTAAAGCTATGGGATTAAAGCAGAAAAGAGTTCAGTTTACACCAGATGTTATGCCATCTGATATAACGGGTTTTTCGATTTATAACAATAAAACAGGGGCATTAGAATATAAAGAAGGTGCTGTTATGTGCAATTTGTTTTTGGCTGATGAGATTAACCGAACATCACCCAAGACACAGTCGGCACTTCTTGAAGTGATGGAGGAAGGAAAAGTATCCGTTGATGGCATTACCCATGAAATTACACAGCCATTTATAGTCCTAGCAACACAAAATCCAGAAGGCTCTATTGGGACACAAAAGCTTCCAGAATCTCAACTAGACCGATTTATGATATGTACAAGTATTGGATATCCATCAGTAGAAGCAGCTGTTAAAATTATTCAAGGCAAACGGTTTAATTTGATGGAGACTGTAGAAAATGTAATATCAAAAGAAGAGTTGGTCACAATAAGAAATGCTGTCAAGCAGGTATATATAGAAGAAGTAGTCTGTGTATATATTGCGCAGTTAGTAGAGCAGTCAAGAGTGCATGAGTCGGTGCAGTTAGGAATCAGTCCAAGAGGCAGTGTTGCCATTGCAGGTTTGGCAAAGGCATGTGCTTTCCTTAATGGGCGCGATTATGTTGTTCCTTCTGATATACAAGATATTCTTTATGAGACGATGAATCATCGCTTAGTACTGAATGCCAGAGCAAAGGTTAATAAAGTTACGACAAGAGATGTTATTGCAGATATTATAAAAGCGGTGGCAGTGCCGGGACTGAAGATGCATTAAAATCATTGGAGTTTAGAGGCTGTCGTTAGAATGAGGATTAGAAAGAATGGCTAGACGAATAATTTATATAATAGTATGTATTGTTTGTATTCTTTTATATGGGATTATAGGCGCCAGAAGCTTATATATTATAAATATTGTTTTAATATTTTTGCCTATTTTATCGGCAGTATATACATCTATTGCTAAAAATGGAATAAAAATGCGCTTTTTAGAGACAACAGACACCTATATTCGAGGTGGCGTTACGAATCTTTCTGTCATTGCTGAAAATATATATGTAACACCTGTGGCAAATCTAAATATTGTTATTGTATATCAATTTAATAATTTAAGAGAAACGACAAGCAAAACACAAGAAATTTCCATTGCAGGAATGAATCGATGTCCTTTTGATATTCATTGTAAGTTATCACACAGTGGTTATCTTACAATTGATATGACAAATTCATATATATATGACCCTATGAAATTATTTAAGTTTCGGTTATCTGGCATAAAAGAGTATGTTCTTCATATTATGCCTATTTTAATCAATCCTGATTACTATGGAATGTATACTAGTTATGACATGATTATCGATGCAAAGGAGTATTCTAAGACACGAAAGGGAGAAGATTCTTCTGAAATATTTGATGTTCGTGATTATATTCATGGGGATTCCCTAAATCGTGTACATTGGAAGCTATCAGCGAAAGAAGACACGTTGATGGTAAAAGAATTAAGTCAGCCAGTGAATCATAATCATTGTATTGTTGTTGATGTTGTCAATGCAAATAATGATATGGAACGAAGTTATATAGATGGGGTGTACGAATTGGCTTATGCGCTGGGAAACATTGCTTGTCTGAAAGAAAAGCATTTTCAATTCGCATTTTATAAAATGCAGCAAAATGATTTAATTTTTTTGGAAATATTCAATATTGATGAACTATCAGAAACCATGCGGCTTTTAATAAAAGAAAAATCTTGTGAAAGCAATTTAACAGCTGCATCCTTATTAGCATCAAGTCCATTTTCTTTTGATAAGATATATTATGTGACCAATGTTGAATCAGATATGCTGTATGAGTTGGACAATATAGGATATGAAACAGAAATTTATATTGTTGGAAATGATAAAGAAGCAGGCAATGTTTGTTCTCTTAATAATGCTACTATATTTTATATTGACTGCAATGATATATCATATGGATTGTCAGTAACATCAATGTAGAAATGCTATTTATAAATAATAGCTTTGTTTACAATAAGAATAAATAAGTAGAACAATGCAAGTAGGAGTAACATGAAAAAATATATTTTTTTTAACAGAGTAATAAATTATATATTCATTTTAATGGGCTTGTATGGCATGGCTGAATTGTTTTTATCTGCGTTTGAGCTTGAATTGTTTAATGGCATGTATATCCTTGTGCTTGCAGTTTTTTGTTTGATAGCTTATTTAGTTGATATTTATTTTTCAAAAAAACATATAAACTTTTTACAATTATAGCAATAGTAATTTGTCTTATTGCAGGATTAATGTTAAAGTCTTTTTTACAATTTAGCTTTTATGGACTAGTTAATCATATGAATTTTGGGATACAGTATGAAAACTCATTAGAACCTAATTTATTGATAGTATATGTATTAGCAATTTTAAATATAGTATATCTATATTTATATTTTAAAGGAAAAAACATTGCCTATATTTTTTTGCTAGTGCCAATTATTGTTACTTTATTATTAAATAGGATGCCTTCTTCTGTTTCTATACTATTTGTTTTTATTAGTATTGTGTGTTCAAGTCTATATAAAAATACAGAAGAAATTAGTAAACATCTTATTTATCCAACGGGAGTGGCAATAGCAGCAGGAGTACTTTTTATATTGGCGGAGTTTATCGTACCTTCAAAAGAATATGACAACAGCGGTGGATTTATTATTCAATTAATCAATCGGTTTGGAGAAGATAAAGAGACAAAAAAAGAAGAACCCTTAATTGCAGCAGGCGGTATCAATGGCGGAATTTTGGGAAAATATGATGCAATTGAGTTTCAACATGTAAAAATGATGACATTTACTACAGGATATACAGGAGATATTTATCTGCGCAGTTTTGTTGGAGCGGTCTATAATCAAAATAACTGGGACAAATTGTCAGATGAAATATATACAAATAGTAGAAAGATATTTGATGGAAGCATTTATAATATTGATATATATAACCAACAAGCAAACTTATATACAATTATTGAACAAGATAAAGACCTTGTAACGTATATGTATGGTGATTTTAAAAATTATTTTAGCAAGGTGGGGAATCGAGAATATTATGTTAATTTAGAATCAAGAACAGATAAAAATTATTGGTATATGCCATATGGCAATGGATATTCAGTAAGCAATAAAAGCGCGCCAGACAGTTATCCCTTAGATTGCAGTAAGGGGAAAATTGCTGGAAAACAATATTATGAAAAGGATATTGATTATGATACGATAACATCGCTTATTGCAGACTATAATGGAAACAATGTAAAGCTGAATCAATATATTGATTGGGAAAAACAATATAGAGAATTTGCTTATAGCAATTATACAAATCAGACGATTGATTATAGTATGTATATTGCTTCTGCAAGAGTTTCCATTCCAGAATTTTATGGAAATATTCACAGTGCAGCAGATAAATTAGCATTTGCTAACCATTTAAAGTCTTATTTTGAAGAAAACTTTAATTACAGTTTGAAAACAAATGCTTTAAAAGAAAATGAAGATTTTGTTGAGAAATTTTTGACTTACGACATACAAGGGTATTGTACACATTTTGCTAGTGCAGCTACGATTATTATGCGAAATGCTGGCATTCCTGCAAGATATGTGGAAGGCTATCATATTCAGTCCAATCTTTCGGTGGCAGAAGAAGTTAAGGAATATACGGATATTCGTGAAAATATTAATTTTAAAGTAGAAAATAAGTATAATTTATATACAATTCCTGTATTGGATAGCAGCGCTCACGCATGGACAGAGATTTATATGGATGGGTATGGATGGATACCGCTTGAATTTACACCAAGTTATACCTCAAATACTGTTATGGAGGAGGGGGCAGTTGAAGTAGAAGAACAAGAGGAACTGTTGCCGCCTATTTTAGAAGAAGATACACAATCGGATTTGGAATATACGTATGAGCCGCCTCAATATGATACAATTGAGGAGTATATGAAACACAATTACACAAAACGAATTGATTTTTCAGTTGTTTTGCCTATTATTGGAAGACAGCTTTTGCGTTTTTTATTTTATCTATTGTTGTGTAGTTTGTTCTTATGTATAATTGCCATTTGCTTTTTTATTCCTGCCAAATATTTGGAGATAAAACAACGCAGTTTATTTAGGGTAAATGAAAACAATACACCAAAAGATGATGAGTGCCAAGTGATTAAGTCATATCAGTATGTAGAAAAGATTTGTCGATTTCTTAAAATTCATCGCACAAAAGATATGACTTGTGCCGCCTTAGCACAAGAATGTATGAAATATGATGACTTTTTTAAAGAGGCACATATTGAGTATGTGATGTATGCCATAGAAAAAGTATCATTTGGACATGGAAATATTGGCAAAGTGGAAATGAAAAATACAGTGGAGGCTATTCGTAAAATCCGTGATGGCTGTTATAGCAAACAGAGCAGAATAAGAAAAATCCTGTTTAGATATATTTGGCATTTATATTGACATTTATTAGACAAAGTGTAATAATTATAAAGAATATTGAGATAAAGGAGGACATATAATGTCAACAAAAGCATATTATCCGCTGAATGAAATAGGCACTGGCAAAGTTGGTTTTTCTAAGACACGTTCAATTATTGAGGCTGCATATTATGGTAACAATGTTGTTAAAGTAAACACATTGAAGGAAGCATATGAATTAGCTAAAAATTCTCCAGGTACAATCGTTACAGATATGCCTGTTAAGAATGGTGAACTTTTTGGATTGGAAAAAGATGCGAAAGTATTGTTGTTTAATGATGGTGCTGTAACAGGTCGTTATGCAGCAGCTCGTCGTATTAAAGGTGAGCCGGGTGTTGATGATGCTAAATTGGATAAAGTTGTTATGGATGCTGTATATGAGACACGTTGGAAGACCATGTATCATGCAGAATGTTTTATTGGACTTGACCCAGAATTTATGGTAAAAGCACATCTTCTTATTCCAGAAGGAGAAGAAAATATACTTTACAACTGGATGTTAAACTTCCAATATATGTCTGATGAATATGTTAAGATGTATAAAAATTCTAAGCCAATTGGTGATGGTAACGAGCCAGACATCTATATTTTATCAGACCCACAGTGGACACCACATGATGCTCCAGATGTAGATTACAGTTGTTTGAGCGACCCATTGACACTGTGCTATTTTGATACCAACCAAAACTGCGCTGCTATTCTTGGTATGAGATATTTTGGTGAACATAAGAAGGGTACACTTACAATGGCTTGGGCTTTGGCAAACAGAAATGGCTATGCTTCATGTCATGGTGGACAAAAAGAATACTCTCTTGAGGGAGATAAGAAGTTTGTTGCTTCTGTATATGGTCTTTCTGGTTCTGGTAAGTCTACACTTACACATGCAAAGCATGATGGAAAATATGACCAGTTTGGCGGTATTAAGGTATTGCATGACGATGCATTTATTATCAATACAGATACATGTGCATCGATTGCTCTTGAGCCTACTTATTTTGATAAGACAGCAGATTATCCTACAGGCTGCCCTGATAATGAGTATCTTCTTACAGCACAGAACTGTTCTGCTACATTAGATGAAAATGGAAAGATTCAGCTTGTGACAGAAGATATCCGTAATGGTAATGGACGTGCTATCAAGTCTAAGCTTTGGTCACCAAACCGAGTTGATAAGATTGATGCTCCAGTTAATGCAATTTTCTGGATTATGAAAGACCCTACATTGCCACCAATCGTTAAGCTTTCAGGTTCAGCACTTGCTTCTGTAATGGGTGCAACACTTGCTACAAAGACATCTACAGCAGAGAGAGTTGCTGCTGGTACAGACCTTAATGCAATTCGTATTGTACCTTATGCAAACCCATTTAGAACATATCCATTAGTAAATGATTATGAGAAGTTCAAGAAGTTAGTTGAGGAGAAGAATGTAGCATGTTATATTGTTAACACAGGTGATTTCATGGGACATAAGGTTCAAAAGGAAGATACACTTGGCATTCTTGAGACAATTGTTGAAGGAAAGGCTACATTTGAGAAGTGGGGACCATTTGAAGATATAGAAATTATGAACGACTGGTCAGGCAAGACTGGTGATTTTACACCAGACCTCAAAGATGCGGATTATGTTGCTCAGTTAAAGGCTTCTATGCAGACAAGAGTAAAGGCAGTTGAAGATTTTGCAACAAAGAAGGAAGGTTATGATAAACTTCCTGACGAAGCTTTAGCAGCACTTAAGAAGTTGGTAGAAGAAGCTGGAACTTTATAAAAAATTGCTTATTAAAAACGGATAATTCTTACAGAATAAATTATAAAAATAAGCATATTATATATTGTGTATACAACAATAACGTACTATAATATATTTAATAAAAAATAATAGTACTTTATTGTTTGTGATATTAAATATCCTGGAGTGTACGAGAGCCTATCATATTTTGATCCTACATTATTTCGAAGGGACTCCTATATTGTCATGCCAATGTCAGGCCTCCTTTGTCAGTGGAAGGCAGCGGTATGATTGCGGTAACCCACCTAGCATTGCTAGGAGTCGGAAAAGATGGGAACGGCATTGCTGGGATATATAAGGGTTATGCGGGTGTCACTGCATAACCCTTTCTTGTATAAGGGCTGTCTTGTGAGCTGAAAAATGTGAAGTGTCATACTGTATCTTACAGGGCAGTCCTTGTTTTTGTCCTAAATTTTTACATCAAAGCATATAATAAAGTCAAGCAGATGTTTACCGTTTGCTTGATTAAGTTTTTGTTGTGAAAAAGGGGACACATTGAAAAAAAGTATAAAAATCGTAGGAATTGTTATTATTTTTTTGATGATTATTATCTTATCAATTATTAATATATATCTTATCAATTACTGCAATAATGCCAAAACACCATTGACAATGGCAGAAGTTTGTAAAGTAATTGCTTATCTTGAAGGATATGATTCTAAAGAAATATCACTTATTGAAGAAATTGAATATGTTAAAGAGAACCAAAATGAACTATATTGGTACACCGATTATGTTAATTATGTAAAGGAATTACATATTTTTTCTGAATTTAAGCCACAAGATGGGTTTAATTCAACATATTTTAATGAATTAAAAACATATAAAAATATAGAAATTTCTAAAGACAGTTATTATTTTGTTTCCAAAGATGAATTTATTGAATTTGTTATAGACCATTTGGATATATGGCAGCAAGCTGACAGTACGGAACTTCTCTATGCAGGTATTGTTGCAACACCTGATACCGACACATGGAACGGTGACATTGACAGTTGGAAGGTCTGTACCAATAAAGGAGAATTTTATTATACAGGACTAAATTTGAATGGTATGGTGGATAATACAGTACCGTTGTTAGTATGCAAAAATGAAGTCCTGATGATTGGCAATAATATTTCCAATGAGGTTACTTATAAAAATATTTGGATTAGCGGTGTCAATGATGGCGTTTTAGAAGTCAATATGTATGGTATAGACAGACAGTATAAAATAAAAGGAACATCAAAAGAAGTTCAAGATAATATAGGTGATATTCAAATAAAAAAAGGGCAGATAACAGGCATTACAGTAAGATTTGATATTGCTGATGAACAGTTAAGAATTGTTTTAAAGACAACCAGCTATACAGATATTGTACATAGTAATGTAACACTTACATCGGATATAAATTATACAATTGAAAATACAGAAGATGGAAGTGTAACAAATATGTCTGCTAAAGAGGAATGGAGTGCAGTGGCAAGTGAGACAACGCCAGCAGGCAGCAGATATCTAATTAAACCAGAAAATCCAACAGGGCAGATTCAAATTTTAACAATGAACCGCTCACAGGGAAATCCATCTTATAAAGGAGAAATTGAAGTTTTTGTTCAGGATAATGGTGTTGTTTTAGTAAATCAAGTAGCATTAGAAGATTATTTAAAAAGGGTTGTTCCATCAGAAATGCCAACAAGTTTTGGGGTGGAGGCTTTAAAGGTGCAGGCAGTGTGTGCTAGAAGTTACGCATATAAACATATTGACGCGCCGGGATATCCGGATTATGGCGCACATATGGACGATAGTATACAATATCAGGTTTATAATAATACGATTGAATATGAACCATCTAATACAGCAGTAGAAATGACAAGAGGAAAAATGCTGTACTATGCTGATGCACTTGTTCAAACATATTATTATTCAACATCTTGCGGTATTGGTACAGACGTATCACTGTGGGGCTCAAGCCGTGCCTCTTATCCTTATTATGAGAGCAAACAAATCAGCCAAACGCAAAGTGGCATTGATTATACCAATGAAGAGCAATTTAAAGAACTTATTAAAAATACCAATGAAAATGATTATGATTATGGAACAAAATATTATCGCTGGAGTTATGATTTTACTGAAGAAGAGTTTAATAATATTGTTAAAGCGCAAAAAGATATTGGTAATATAAAAGAAATTATATGTGACAGAGTGGCGGGGGGTGCTGTAAAGAATATAAGAATTGTAGGCGATAAATCGGAAGTTACTATAGAGAGTGAAGGGTATATCCGAAAAGTATTTAATCTTCCAAGTGCATTTTTTATTATCGAAAAAACTGATGTAGATGGAAAAACTGGCTATACCATAACAGGCGGAGGAAATGGACACGGCATTGGTATGAGCCAGTATGCAGTTAAAAAAATGACTGAGTTGGGCATGGATTATAAAAGTGTATTACTCTTTTTCTTTCCTGGAACGAATGTTTTTTGAACGCCACTCTCCAATAAAAGAGTTGACTTCCGCACCCCAAAAGATAATGGTCATACAAAAATATAACCAGATTAATGCAAATACAAGCGTTGCCAAACTTCCATACATATTGGAAAAGTTCGGCGAATTATTGACATACAATGAATAAAAAAAAGAATATAGCACCCAGCCAGCAGAGGCAAGAATAGCACCAGGCAGCTCATTTAATATTGTTGTCTTTCGGTTTGGAATAAATTTGTACATAATTAAAAAAATTAGTGTAAGAGCAGTAGGAAACAATAGATTGGAGTTGTTAATAATAAGAGATAGAACTGCTCCTATTGTTGGAAAACCAATTTTAATAAGATTCACAATTTTTTGTCCAAATACTAACAAGATTAGGGAAGCAATAATGCTAATTATAAAAATTACTGTATAAACGGTTGATAAAATTCTTGAGATAAACCAATTGTTTCCTCTGCTTGTTCCATATATGGTATTTAATCCTTTTATGATAGAAGTAAATCCTTTTCCAGCAGACCATACAGCGATTAATGTACTTAATGAAACCAGTGTAATACTTGAATTGTTATATACATCATTTACAATATCTGTGATAACAGGCATAATCTGCATGGGAATAATAGAACCCATAACGGTTATGATATTGTCTGGTATGATTGGGAGGTATTTTAAAAGGCTCATTAAGAGCAATAAGAATGGTACAATACTTAATATAATATAAAAACAGGACTGTGCGCTGTAACTGCTGATATTATCTTCTGAAAGCTTATGAATAATGCGTTTAATTAGAATGATAAAATTTCTCATAGATAATTGCCTTTCAAAGTTATTGGGATTTATTTTAGCATAGATTGATAAAAATATAAAGTGATTTACTTGCAATAAATGAAATTACCTAGTAAAATATATTCTGATTTTTTGTATTTAAACATATAAAGATAAATTGAACCTTATCCAAAAAGTCCTTATGTTAATGCTGTGAAGATATAAGTGGTGAGTGGAGATTTGCGCTTCCATAACAGTTGGGGATTGAAGCAAGTAGCACGACAGATTGTAAATAGCTGTTTTGACTCTTATTGGGTAAGATGAAAAAATTATGTTTTATGCGTAAAAAAAGCGCAGAAATGAGGAAATTATGGAGATTTGCGTCAAGCTGCAGGCGTTTGAAGGACCGCTCGATTTGCTACTCCACTTGATTGATAAAAATAAAGTCAATATATATGATATTCCTATTGTAATGATTACAAAACAATATATGGAATATATTAGTCAGATGGATAAGGAAGACCTTGATGTTATCAGTGAATTTTTGGTGATGGCAGCTACTCTTTTAGATATCAAATCTAAAATGCTGCTGCCAAAAGAAATTAACGAAAAGGGAGAGGAGCAAGACCCAAGAACAGAGTTGGTAGAGCGATTGTTAGAGTATAAGTTATGTAAATATATTTCTTATCAATTAAAAGAAAAGCAAGCCTGTGCAGAGCGTTCTTTTTATAAAGCATCAACCGTTCCAAAAGAAATTGAAGCATATAAGCCGCCTATTGATTTAAATGAACTTATAAAAGATACTACTTTAATACAACTCAATGCTATTTTTCAGGATGTTTTAAGAAGACAAGAAGAAAAGGTTGACCCCATTCGGAGTAAATTTGGCAAGATAGAAAAAGAAAAAGTAAGTGTGTCTGAACGATTCACACAGATAAAAAATTTTCTCAAGACAAAGAAAACGGTTGCTTTTGAAGATATGCTGATGAATAATCATTCCAAAATTTCGGTTATTGTGTCTTTTTTAGTGTTGCTTGAATTAATGAAAACAGGATTTATAAGCGTTTCACAGGAAAATATCTGTGGAGATATTATGATTGATGTTATAAAAGACCCTGATTTGATAGAATATACAAAATGATAAGTTGTTTTCATAAAATAAAAATGCACTTTTTATTTTTTAGTACATAGAAGATTGTTGTGTAGTGCAATAAGTATTGGTATATATGTATAATAGACAAAAGAGGTAAACAAAAAGTATGAAAAAATTAGAAATTATACAAGATGATTATGGCAATAAAGTAGTTGTAATTCCTGATATAATTTTTGCAAATAAGCAAAATATTGATTGGGATGAAGTAGAGATATATTTGAAACAATATGTGGGAGAAATTGTTGTTATAACAGAAAGTAAGGATGTTATATATTGTGGAAAAGATTTTCCTAACGAGTTTACAGGTTCAAAATATACAAGAAAAACAAAAGGTGCAAGAGCTAAAGCAAAAGCAAATGCAGTACAAGGAATACGAGAAATGGTAGAAATTGCCACAAATAAAACATTTCGCGAAAATCATAAGGAAAAGCATAAATCTGATGCTAGAAATGGTTGGTATTATTATACTACACGATTTGCACTTCCGATTTATAATAATGAAATAAAGACCAGCCAATACAATATATATGTAGGCTGTCTGGTAGTTAATTGTACTTTGGGAGAAAAGATGTATCTTTATGATTTGGTAGATATAAAAAAAGAAGCAAGTAACCCATTCAAGACTACAAAGTAGTCAAATGGTACAAAACTGCTTCTTTCTTTAAAGAGGTTAGCATATGAAGTTGATTTTGTCAAGTGAGAAAGTTGCACAAAAATACCAGTCTGACAGACAGTTGCTAAAATTTTGTAAAGGTGAAATAGATATATAAAGTAAACGAATATATGTTGCGGAGGAAATGATGAATTTAAGTAAAACAGAAGCAGCAATTGAAGCCGTGCTGTTTGCTATGGGAAATGCTGTGGAAGTGGACAAACTGGCAGCAGCGATAGGACATGATGTGGATACAACAAGAAAAATTGTACATAATATGATGGATAAGTATGAAGATGAAAATCGTGGTATTCAGATTATTGAATTGGAAAATTCCTATCAAATGTGTACCAAGACCAATTATTATGACCAGTTAATAAAAGTTGCAAGTACACCTACAAAATATGTATTGACGGATGCTTTGCTGGAAAATTTGTCAATAATAGCTTATAAACAGCCTATTACAAGAATGGAGATTGAAAAGATACGCGGTGTGGGCTGTGGACATGCCATTAATAAACTGCTGGAATATGGATTAGTCAAGGAGCTGGGCAGGCTGGATGCACCTGGCAGACCTGTATTATTTGGCACGACACAAGAATTTTTAAGAGCATTTGGCGTACATTCTATAGAGGAACTTCCTGTGATTAGCGAGGAAGTTGTTGAACAGTTTAAAAATGAGGCAATGTTAGAAGTTCAAGCAGGTGATTTAGAAGAGCAAGAACATGAACAGATGACGTTGAGTATTTAACATCAACAAGGAAGTTACCGCTTTAATATAGGTGTAAAAATTTTTGCAAACAAAAATAGAGGAATAATAAAATAGCGTTGATATATTATGTGTTAAAGCAGCGCAGAAATGAGGTTAAAAATGGAAAGAGAAGTTGCATGGAGTAAGTATAATGAGGAGAGTGTAAAGGAAGTATTTGATTTTGCAGAAGATTACAGACAATTTATTAGTAAGTGCAAAACCGAAAGAGAATGTGTAAAGGAAGCCATTGTTATGGCTGAAAGTGCAGGTTATAGAAATTTATCGGATATTATTGAGCGCGGCAAAACATTAAAAGCGGGCGATAAAGTTTATTGTGTCAATATGAATAAAGCAATTGTGCTTTATTGTGTGGGAAAACAGCCTATAGAAAAAGGCATGAATATATTAGGTGCGCATATTGATTCTCCACGAATTGATATTAAACAAAATCCATTATATGAGGATAATCAGTTAGTATTATTGGATACACATTATTATGGCGGGATTAAAAAATATCAATGGGTAGCTATGCCTATGGCATTGCATGGCATAGTTGCTTTAAAAAATGGTAAGAGTGTGGAGATTACAATGGGTGAAAAAGCAGATGAACCGGTTGTAGGAATATCGGATTTATTGATTCATCTTGCAGGTGAACAGATGGATAAAAAGGCAAGCAAGGTTATTGAAGGAGAAGATTTGAATGTCCTTGTGGGAAGTATGCCAGAAATCGGTGTAAAACCTAAAAAAGATGAGAAAGAAAATGTAAAAAAATATATATTAAAACTTCTGAAAAAACAGTATGGGATTGAAGAAGAAGATTTCCTTTCTGCTGAGTTGTGTGTTGTGCCTGCTGGAGCAGCAAGAGATTATGGATTTGATAAAAGTATGATTATAGGATATGGACATGATGATAAAGTGTGTGCTTATCCTTCATTGGTAGCGCAGCTTCATACAGAAAATCCAGAAAAGACAACAGCATGTATTTTGGTTGATAAAGAAGAAATTGGCAGCGTTGGCGCAACAGGTATGCACTCAAAGTTCTTTGAAAATATGACAGCCGAATTGATGAACCAATGCAATCAATTTTCAGAGTTGGGATTAAGAAGAGCATTGACCAATTCAAATATGCTTTCATCCGATGTCAATTCTGCATTTGACCCAAATTATCCATCGGTTAGTGAAAAGAAAAATACTTCTTATTTTGGCAAAGGTGTTGTATTTATGAAATATACAGGAGCCAGAGGAAAAAGTGGTTCTAATGATGCCAGTGCTGAATATATGGCGCATTTAAGAAAGATTATGGATGATGCAAAGATTAGTTATCAGACAGCCGAGCTTGGAAAAGTTGATGTTGGCGGCGGCGGTACGATTGCATATATACTTGCCAATTATGGAATGAACGTGATTGACAGTGGTGTTGGTGTACAAAATATGCACGCACCATATGAGGTTATCAGTAAAGTGGATTTATATGAAGCGTTAAAAAGCTATGAAGTATTTTTAAGAAATGCGTAAGAAAATAAGAGATGATAATGAAGGGGAATACCAATGAAGTGGAATAAATATTCAATACAGACAACCACAGAAGCGATTGATTTTATCAGTTGTATGCTTGGGGAATTAGGGATTGAAGGAATCGAAATAGAAGATAATATTCAACTTACACAACAAGAAGCCAAGACAATGTTTGTTGACTTTATACCAGATTTGCCACCCGATGATGGCTTGGCAAAGGTGCATTTTTATATTGATGTAAATGAAGATGACAAAACCATTCTGGATAAAGTAAAAAATGGTTTGGAAGAATTGAGAGCATTTGTCGATATAGGAGAAGGTACATTGACAGAAAGCCAGACAGAAGATAAAGATTGGATTAATAACTGGAAACAGTATTGGCATACATTTATGATTAATGATTTGTATATCAAACCTACATGGGAGCCTGTAACAGATGAGATGCAAAATCATCCAGTACTTTCTATCGACCCCGGCACAGCGTTTGGGACAGGTTCCCATGAAACGACAAAACTGGTTATTAAGCAGCTTCAAAAGTATGTTAAACCAAAGGATAAAGTACTTGATGTAGGTTGCGGCAGTGGTATATTATCTATTGTTGCATTAAAGTATGGGGCGGACTTTGCACTTGGCACAGACCTTGACCCTAATGCGATTGTGGCTGCCAATGAAAATGCAAGACAAAATGATATTGCTGCTTCTTCATTTAAGGTGATTGAGGGTAATATTATAGATGATAAAACAGTACAAGACCAGTGTGGATATGATTGCTATGATATTGTGTGCGCCAATATACTTGCGGACGTGTTAATACCTTTGTCTGGTGAAATAACAAGACATATGAAGAAAGGTGCTTATTTTATTACATCAGGAATTATTAACACAAAGGAAGAAGAGGTTATTGAATGTTTTGACAATAATCCTTTATTAGAAGTTGTTGATGTATATCGTGATGGTGAGTGGGTAAATGTAACAGCAATGAAAGTATAATGAGGTTATGAGCAAGCAGTAAGCGAATTGCAAATGTTCGCTTGATTTACAGTATAGAAATATAAGTATAATGTAGTCTGTTGGGAAAATATCAAGACTTTATAAGTTTACAACAAGAAAAATACAAAAAGGAGAGAATTGCTCTATTTTGAGCAGTAGTATTATGTATCATTTTTTTGCTGCACATGAAAATATATATAAAAATTATATTGAAATTGTTGATGATGATGTCAATCATATAAAAAATGTATTGAGGATGAAGATTGGCGACAAACTGCGGATTAGCAGTGGTGATAATGTAGATTATATTTGCTGTATATCAACGATGGATGAGGGGAAAATAAGAGCAGATATTCTTTCCATAGATGAGATGGGAAATGAGTTGCCAATTAAAGTATATCTGTTTCAAGGACTTCCCAAACAGGAAAAAATGGAACTTATTATTCAAAAAATGGTTGAATTAGGGGTTTATTCTATTATTCCTGTAGCAATGAAGCGATGTGTTGTTAAACTGGATGATAAAAAGGCAAAAAATAAGGTAGAGCGTTGGAATAGTATAGCAGAAAGTGCTGCAAAACAGAGTAAAAGAAGTATTGTTCCACTAGTTCATCAAGTGATGACTTTTAAAGAGGCACTGTCCTATGCCCAAAATCTTGATATCAAACTTTTGCCATATGAGTGTGCTAAAGATATAGAACAGACAAGAAATATCGTTGAACAATTAGCTGTTGGTCAAAGCATTGGAATTTTTATAGGACCAGAGGGCGGCTATGATTTGTCGGAGCTTAAATTGGCAAAAGAATATCAATGGGAAAGTATCACGCTTGGAAAGCGAATACTTCGGACAGAGACGGCTGGAATGATGTTGATGTCCGTTTTGATGTATAAAATGGAAGGATTCTAAGAGAAAGGTATGGTTACTAGAGTGGAAGCATATTTAGATAATGCTGCAACGACCAAAGCAGCAAAAGAAGTTGTTGAGATTGTTTCAAAGGCGATGTTAGAAGATTATGGCAATCCTTCATCAAAGCATACAAAAGGAGTTGAAGCAGAAAAATATATCAAACAAGCTTTAGAAATTATATCCAAAACATTGAAATGTCACCAAAAGGAAATTGTGTTTACTTCGGGTGGTACAGAATCCAATAATATGGCAATTATAGGTGCTGCTATGGCAAATAAGAGAAGTGGTAATCAAGTGATTGTGTCGAGTGTTGAACATTCATCTGTGAAAGCACCTTTTCGATATCTTGAAAAACAAGGTTTTCAGGTAGATTATATTCCAGTTTTAAAAGATGGAACAATTGATATGGAAAGTTTTAAAAATATGTTGTCTGATGATACCATTCTTGTTTCAGTTATGATGGTCAATAATGAGATTGGGACGATTGAGCCTATAGAAGAAATAGGAAATATGATAAAAAAATTTAATAAAAATATTCTTTTTCATGTGGATGCTATTCAAGCCTATGGAAAAATGAAAATCGTGCCTAAGAAATATAATATTGATTTGATGTCCGTAAGTGGGCATAAATTACATGGTCCAAAAGGTGTGGGGTTTTTGTATATCAAAGAAAAGACAAAGATAAATCCTATAATAACTGGAGGAGGACAGCAAAATAGGATGCGTTCTGGAACAGAAAATGTCCCCGGAATTGCTGGACTTGGCAAGGCAGCAGAGCTAATCTATACATCTGATTTTAATAAAAAGATAGAGTATTTATATGATTTAAGGGCATATTTTATTGAAAAGTTAAAGATGTTTGATGAAGTGTATATTAATGGTGTCTGTGATAGTGAGGCAGATGATGAGAAAGAACATGCCATTTCCCATATTGTCAGTGCCAGTTTTAAGGGGATAAGGGCAGAAGTATTGCTCCATGCGCTTGAAGAAAAAAAGATTTATGTATCCTCTGGCTCTGCTTGTTCTTCTAATAATCCCGGAGTTAGCTCAACACTAATGGCAGTTGGAGTGGACAAAGAACTGCTGGATTCAACACTTCGTTTTAGTTTTTGTTTTGATACCACAAAAGAGCAGTTGGATTATACGATTCAGGCATTAGAAGAATTGTTACCTGTATTGAGAAAATATAAAAACTATTGATGAGGAGAAAGAAATGTACAAAGCATTTTTAATTAAATATGGTGAGATTGGTGTAAAAGGGAAAAATCGATATCTTTTTGAGGACGCACTTGTAAAACAAATTCGTTTTGCATTAAAAGATGTGGAAGGAAATTTTGCAGTTACTAAAGAAAATGGACGTATTTATGCGACTGCAAAATCTGATTTTGACTATGACGAGGCAGTAGAGGCACTGCAAAGAGTCTTTGGCATTGTTGGCATCTGTCCTGTTGTTCAAATTAAAGATAAGGGATTTGATGATTTGGCAAATGAGGTTATCAAGTATTTTGGAGCGGCTTATAAGGATATATATGAAGAGAAAGAAATAACATTTAAGGTCAATGCCCGCAGAGCTAGAAAAAATTATCCGTTAAATTCAATGGAAATCAATATGGATATAGGGGAGCGGCTTTTAGATGCCTATCCAAAGTTAAAGGTAGATGTACATAAGCCTGATGTGTTGATACAGATTGAAGTGCGCAGTATGATTAATATCTATTCCATAGAAATTCCAGGCGCAAAGGGGATGCCTATCGGAACGGCAGGCAAGGCTATGCTTTTGCTTTCAGGAGGAATTGACAGTCCTGTTGCAGGATATATGATAGCAAAACGAGGTGTCTCAATAGAGGCAACTTATTTTCATGCACCGCCTTATACAAGTGAGCGCGCAAAACAAAAAGTAGTTGATTTGGCAAGGTTGGTTTCAAGGTATTCAGGACCGATTACATTAAATGTAGTTCAATTTACCGATATACAATTAGCTATCTATGAGAAATGTCCGCATGATGAACTTACTATTATTATGAGAAGATATATGATGAAAATAGCGGAGGATTTGGCAAAACAAAGCGGATGCATGGGACTTATCACAGGCGAGAGTATCGGACAAGTTGCAAGCCAGACCATACAGAGTTTATATTGTACCAATGAAGTATGCACTATGCCTGTTTTTCGACCTGTTATAGGTTTTGATAAGCAAGAAATTATTGATTTATCAGAAAAGATTGGTACATATGAGACATCAATTCAACCTTTTGAGGATTGTTGTACAATATTTGTTGCCAAACATCCTGTTACTAAACCTAATCTTAACGTTATAAAAAAGGATGAAAAGCAGTTAGATGACTGTATTGAAGAGTTGTATAAAAAAGCGATGGATACAGTGGAACGAATCGTTATTCAATAAAAATTGTTTAGATAGAAAAATATTATATGTTGTTATAAATTTTCTTCATATGGCAGTTTCATATTAATGAATGCCACAAAAATAAAATACCCACAGTTTTACCACATATAAATATGATATATGTCCGTTTACTGTGGGATATTTGATGAACAGAAGGGTGTTTATAGAATATACCCTTTGTTATGTTATGACACTCCTTAAAAATGTTAAAATAAAACTTAAACGATATAAGGAGCAAGAACAGAAAGAATCGTATCAATATCATTGTCTGCGTGAATGTTTAAATCAATTGGTTGAGATAAATCAAGGCTGAAAATACCCATAATTGATTTTGCATCAATCACATATCGTCCTGATACAAGGTCAAAATCGACATCAAATTTTGTAATGTCATTTACAAAAGATTTCACCTTGTCTATTGAATTTAATGAAATTTGAACAGTTTTCATAAGAACCTCCTAATTTATAAATAATATTTTGTCTAATATTTATAATAATGATATTGGTATTGATTGTCAATGATTTATCAATCAAATTTTTAGTAAATAAAGTACAAACGGATAATTTATCAATAAAATATAGTTTAAAAAATATTTGATTATAAATAATAAATATTATTGAAAGAATGGAGTATTGTGTGAAAAAAGTATCGATACATAATTTAGGTTGTAAAGTAAATTCCTATGAAGCAGAGTCAATGGAACAATTATTAGTGGATGCGGGATATGAAATGGTTGCCTTTGATAGTGATAGTATAGCCGACATCTATATTATTAATACTTGTTCTGTCACAAATATAGCTGACAGAAAATCCCGTCAAATGCTGCATAAAGCAAAAAAGCAAAATCCAAATGCCATTGTGGTCGCCGCAGGCTGTTATGTTAATGCAGATGTTCAAAAGGCTGCGCAGGATAATGCGGTAGATATTGTATTAGGAAATAACAAAAAAATTAATATTGTTGAAGCGTTGGAAGAATATTTTAAAAACCATGAAAATAACGTTAATGTTGTGGATATGAGCAAACCTCAAGATTATGAAAATTTACATATTGAAAAGACAACACAGCATACAAGAGCGTATATTAAAATACAAGATGGCTGTAATCAATTTTGTTCGTACTGTATTATTCCTTATACAAGAGGAAGAATAAGGAGCCGTTCTATAGATGATATTTATAAAGAGGTCTGCAAGGTTGTAGAAAGTGGTGTTAAAGAGATTGTTTTGACAGGAATCCATCTTAGTTCATATGGTGTTGAAAATAACACAGGTACACTTTTAGATGTTATTGTGCGATTAAGTGATATCGAAGGACTCAAACGAATCCGTTTAAGTTCTTTAGAGCCACGTATTATTACGGATGAATTTGTATCCGTTATCAGTAAAATTTCTAAAGTATGTCCACACTTTCATCTTTCTTTACAAAGTGGGTGTGATACCATTTTAAAGCATATGAATAGAAAATATACAACAGATGAGTATTATGAAAAATGTTGTATACTTAGAAAATATTATTGTAATCCTGCCATTACAACAGATGTTATTGTTGGATTTCCAAATGAAACAGATGAAAATTTTGCTACAACAAAGGCTTTTTTGAAAAAAGTAAACTTTTATGAGATGCATATTTTTAAATTTTCCAGAAGAAAAGGTACAATAGCAGATAAAATGACAGGTCAGATTGATGAAAAAGTAAAAACCGTAAGAAGTAATGAATTAATTACTTTGGGCAGTAAGATGTCAAATGATTATCGTCAATGTTTTGTTGGCAAAGAAAAAAAAGTATTGATAGAAGAATTTGTTTGCATAGATAATAAACAATATGCGGTTGGTTATACGGATAATTATATAAAAATACATATATTAAATACGAGTGAAAATATTTTAAAAGTAAATGATATTATAAAAGTAGTATTAGGACCCTATGATGAGAAAAATGGCATTATGGAAGCAAAGATATAAAAAATATAGTTTTTATTTTAACCTCATCAAGAAAGTCCCCACTTCAATGCCGCATAGGTATAAGTGGTAAGTAGGGACTTGCTTGTTTCAGTGAAAGTATAAGCTCTCACTGAAAAACTCCGATAGCAGCTATGAGGTTATGAGCAAGTAGTGAAGTGGATTGCGAATATCCGCTTTGACATAAATGATTTGTTTTTTGTTAAATATATAGAGAGAATAGAAAAATTACAAAAAATCATATGAAACATATAGTTGCAACTTAAAGTTGCGTAAAAGAAACGATATTTTGGTGGTATGGAAGCATAAACAATAATAAAGTATCATCAAAACAAGGTGTCAATATGACATTTGGAGAAAAAATACAAAAGCTAAGAAAAGAAGCAGGTTTATCTCAAGAGGAATTGGCGTATCAGTTAGATGTGTCAAGACAAGCAGTTAGTAAATGGGAACGTGATAATGGTTATCCTGAAACAGAGAAAATTGTCCGAATGAGTAAATTGTTTCAAGTATCGTTGGACTATCTGTTAGGTAATGATGATGTTTCTTTGTGGTTGTCAGGTTCATAGTGACAAAATTGGTACAGCTCCATATAATGAAGAATTTTCTAAAGCACAAGAAATTATCATTATTCCTGCAAATACTTCTAGTATAATACAAAAATTAACTAAAGAGGAAGAAATATCACATTTTATAGAAATATTGGATATAGAACATTGGGAATTAAAAACATTGCCTAAAGGGACTGAATTAATGGGTACTTTTGAGTTTTCACAAAAAGAAACAATTAAATTTGGAGAACGTGCAGCAAATAGAGAATTGTATTCTGTTTGTAAAATATGTTGTTATAAAGAAATACCGTATATTACACTAGAAATGGCTGGTTGTGAAATGACATTTGAAGTACCAAATACCACTATGGAATATCTGACAGAGTATTTTGTTTTAAAATGAGTTGCTTATTTTTAAAATAAATAGAACTATTTAAAGATTGTTATCTAATATATTATTTTTAAATGGATTGTTATAAAATGAGATTTTTATACAAAATATTGCAGGTTAAATAACATTCGTTTTTGTTTGTATATTATCGACTTTTATAAAATGGCATTATTTTATAACAATCCATTGCAAATTCATTTTAGTTTCTGTTGTTTATATTATCTTGTTCAAGTTCTCTTAGTCTTTTATTAATCTTTTTTGCTTCATTTCGATTGAACAGATAAAAACAGAACCAAATTATCATAAAAATACCACATGAAAATAAAAATTGTAAGACTGTAAAAAGTATCCTATCTGGATAAAAAGGAATCCAGCTTAAATAAATAGCAATAGGATAGAAGATACCCATACCAACACAAAAATGTATTATTATTTTCACAAATATAGAAGGACGATTAAATTGATAGATAATAGCTGTCCCACCGCAGGCAACTCCTATAATCATGGCACCAATAGACTGTCTTGCAAAATCGTTAAATATTAGTGTCAATAAATCTTGTCCACCACCAATAAAACAGAATAAACACATAATTACAAAGAAAGTACAACCAAAACAAATGCCATATAAAATATATTGAATCACTAATTTTGCAGTATATTTCATTTTAATCCCAACCTTTCTTTAAAAACTTTCCGAAAACTTCTGGAAATGTAATCTGTAATTCCATTTTTCATTACCAGTTCCATTGTTCCATTAAGACTTGCTTTTACATGATTAATTTGGTTTATATTGACAATCGTTGATTTTGAAATACGTACAAAATGGATATCAAGTATATTTTCCAATTCATACAAAGGTTTATCTAACACATATTTGTTTTGAAGTTTATCATAACAGACAATTTCCCTGCCTTCAGTACGCACTAGCGATATGTCTTCAGGCTTGATAAAATAAGTTTTTCTTTCTTTTGTTGCAATTAGTGTCAAAGAATTTATTTCTTCTTTTTCCAACATAGAAATCATTTCAGCAATCGCCTGTGTCATTGTGTTTATATGAAGAACAGCATAAGGTTCTTTATAGGCTGTACTAATTTTACATTCAACTTTCATAGAACTGCCTCCTTTCTCAGTTATTATAACATAGTAAAACAAGTGAATGTGTGTATTTCAAACATATATTTCGACCACTTGCACATCACAGAATGCCACTCCCATAAATTCTATTGTTTATTTTCAAAGTAGATTATAAAATAACGCTAGTATATAAGGAACAAGGAGGAATCATTATGTCACAAGTAATTGTAGAAGTAGAAAATTTAAATTTGAGCTATAAAAATTTACATGCTGTTCAAAATGTTTCATTTTCTGTAAAATCTGGCGAGATTTTGGCTGTTATTGGGCAAAACGGTTCTGGAAAAACATCTACTGTGGAGTGCATAGAAGGTTTACGAAAACCAGATAGCGGTTTGATTCAAGTTTTTAGAAAAGACCCATGGCTGCATCGTAGCGAAGTTTATAAAGAAATGGGTGTTCAATTACAAGAGGTAGAATACCCTTCAAAAATTAAAGTAGAGGAACAATGTAAACTGTTTGCAAGTTTTTATGAAAGACCAGCAGATTGGAATTTATTACTGACACAAATGGGACTTGATAAAAAAAGAAAATGTTTAATTCACAAATTGTCTGGTGGTGAAAAACAACGATTATCTATTTTACTTTCTCTTATGGGACGTCCAAAGCTTTTAGTTTTAGATGAATTGACAACAGGACTCGACCCAGAAGTAAGACAAAATATGTGGATTAGCTTTGAGAATATAAGGAAAAATGGTGTAGCTATGATTATGGTTTCTCATTATCTGGACGAAGTAGAAGCTCTTGCTGATAAAATCCTCTATTTGGAAAAAGGGAAACAACTATTCTTTGGAACACAGCAGGAATTTCGGGAGTATGTAAAAAATAGGGTTTCTAAAGATAAGTGGGAAGAAAATCTTTCATTAGAAAAACTTTATTTAATGATTGTACCAAAAACAACAGGACTTACGATGGAGGGAATATTATGAAACGATTTATGGTTATTTGTAAAATGGAATTGCGATTGTTTATACGCGATTTTTTTGGCTTTTTTTTTACTCTTGTGTTTCCTACACTAATGCTTCTTTTATTTGGCGGCATCTATGGAAATACACCAATTTATAGCGGAGCAGATATTACAATAATGGATATTTCTGTGCCAGCATACAGTGTTATGATAATAGGGGTTACTGGATTAATGTCGCTTCCCTTGACATTATCTGTTTGTAAAGAGAAAAAAATTTATAAAAGATTGGATGCTACACCAGTTGGAAAGAAAAGTATAATATCAGCACAAATATTAGTCAATCTTGTTATGACACTGATAGGAATTTCAATTTTAATAATAGTTGGAAAGATTCTCTATCATATACAGATTAAAGGCACGTTTCTTGCTATTAGTGTAAGTGTATTGTTTTCTATAGTAGCAATGTTTTCTATGGGATTTCTTTTCACAGCTATTGGACGAGATTTAAAGAGTACGAACTTGCTTTGTTATTTTTTCTATTTTATTATGCTTTTTCTATCTGGCGCGACAATGCCAGATATGTTATTTCCTGATACAATGAAAAAAATCGCGAATCTTTTACCAATGACTTATGCTGTTGATTTAATGCAGGGGATTTTTGCTGGAGATAGTCTTAGCTTGCATGGGATGGAATTATTTATTTTGGGAGCATTGACAATAATATGTATTACTATTGGAACTATTTTATACGGAAAGAAAGATTGGACATAAAGTAATGTAAGAAGATAAATAAAAAATATTTCTCATATTTTTTAATAAACAAATATAATGTGTGAGTATTGATTGATATTATCTATATGTAAGAGAAGTGATATTTAGTCAAGTATTTAGGTCAGTTTACAAGGAACTACACGCAGACCGTGAAACGGGCTGCTGACAAC
>CAJUKN010000003.1:181112-234861 GCA_910587485.1 uncultured Lachnospira sp. | reverse complement strand
ACCACCGTGCGTACCGTTCGGTACACGGCGGTTCAATCAACTTAACAAGTAACACACCTTTCGGTGTAGTAATCTAACATTGAGACTAATCCAAATGAGGTTCGTCTCTTTGTACTTATTGCCTTTTGTACCCAACCATTGTGGGCAAGACGAGCATATTTGTTTCCGCAGTAGGCTATTTTAAACGCTGCCCATCTTGGTACATCAAGTTTCATCAAATTCTTTGCTCTGTTTTGTGGAGTTTTCCAATGTTTCCATATACACATACGCAATCTATATCTGATGTTGCCATCAAGTTCTTTACACAATCTTTTCATACTACCTATTTTAAAGTAATTAATCCAGCCTCTAATTAGCTGATTTAATTTCTCGATTTTGTATTTGTTGCTAACGCCCCAACTACGGCATGTAAGTTCTTTCATTCTTTTCTTGAACTTGGCGACTGTCTTTGCATGTGGTTTTGCCTTAAACTGATGTAGTCTTGTATCAAAGTAGAATCCGAATCCAAGGTATTTAAGCCCTTGTGGCTTGTCTACTTTGCTTTTCCATTTCCTTGTCGAGTTCGTTTAACATGATGTTTGCTAATAACGGGGAAAGATTTCCCCCTTGTGGTGTTCCCACAATTGAATCTTCGTATTCATCATCTATCATAATTCCGCTCACTAGGTACTTCCTCACGATAGAAATAACATCTCCATCCTTAATCATTCTTCCGATTAATGTCATCAACTTATCATGGTTAACTGTGTCAAAGAACTTTTCCAAGTCAATATCTACAATCCAGTCATTACCTTTATTCATTATATCAAGGGCTGTTAAAATTGCCTGCTTCGCACTTCTATTCGGTCTGAAGCCATAACTATGGTTATGGAACTGCTCCTCGTAGATTGGTGTTAGCACCTGTGCAATGGCTTGCTGTATAAATCTGTCTGTTACTGTTGGTACTCCTAGGTTTCTGACACCTCCATCTGGTTTTGGTATCTCCACTCTTCGTACTGATTGAGGTTTATATTTTCTAGTTCTCAACTGTTCCTTAATGATTTCACCGTTCTTTACAAGGTGTTCTCCAAGTTCTGTGTACTTCATTTTGTCCACTCCCTCTGCACCTTTATTTTGTACGACTTGCAGATATGCCCTATTAAGATTGTCACTAGATAGTATCTGCTCCATTAGATTACTTGTTTCCATGCGTTCTTTCCTTTCCGTCTCGCTTGATTTGACCATCTTTTACCCGATTGGTTTCGGCAGATGTTTGTCTTCTCTGCAATACGTGACATACTCAAACTGATTGATTGTTCGCCCCTTTGCTCCATCTCCATTACAGAGACTTCTTCACTACTATGGACTCTGCTGACTTCTCACAGTTCGTTGTTACTAGGCTAATGAACCCTCTGTGAGACCTCCATGCTTAAGGTACACGCTCTTTTCCTCCATCTACTCGCCACATTTACTCTGCTCCTACAAATGGTAACTTTATGGCTTCATCCTTTTTGGCGGACTTACCAAACAGAGCCTAGCCTTATATGTGATTTCTGTTCGTCGAGCCGGAGGTTTGCCTACAACTTCCTTCAGATTCCACCTCACGATGAATACCCTTGCTGTTCAGCTATATACTTCCTTGTTACCTAGGCGTATTCGGGACTTTCACCCGTTAGAGCGCGCCCATGGCACGCAAACCAAAAAAAGACTGTTGCACTTTGCAACAGTCTTCTTTATTACTTCATTATAAAATTGTTTCTTACTTACCAAATTTATTTACATATTCTTCAACGCCTGCACAATATTTAAGAAGTATTATTGCATCTTGAACATTAATCTGTCCATCATCATTAAGGTCGCTGTTTTCCTTAATAATATTAATGCCTTGCATTTGTGCAAGATGCTTTTTCAATAAAACAGCATCTTGCACATTTTTTAAACCATCACCATTCACATCACAATAATTACGCTCATGTTCTCCAGTTGCTGGTATAGTCTCATTTTGACGATAACTGCATATTATACAGTCTCTATGCTTACTACCATCCTTTGAACTGGTAGCGTTAACATCAATTACCCAGTCCCCATAGCTATGGCTTGCATAGCTATTCTTTTCACTATTATTAACGATAGGACAGTCCTTGGCTTCACATTCATGCCAATGATAGTCCTTATCATGGCTCCAGTTTGCTGACCAATTATGTTCGTGTTCTCCGGGTATCAAATCACCAGGATCGTTAGGGTCCTTAGCGAAAGGGTCATCAAACTCAACATTAAAGTTCACCTTTACTTGATTAGATATTCCTGCATAAGTGAGAGCAAATGGTCCCCCTAGACTAGACCAAGATGCTGAACTGCCTCCGAAATCTATTTGATATAATGTCCTACATCCAGCAAAAGGTGAGCCGCTAAGCGACCCGACTTCATAAACATTGTTTACCCCTGCTGGGATATACAAATACCATAGACTGAGACAATCTGTAAACATACCTGAACTTATGCAATCTGCCTTTTCTGGTAAGGTTACATCCATTAACATCTGACAACGAGTGAACAAGTTATCACCCATTGTTACAGTATGGTTACCCGGTGCAAATCTTACGCGAGTCATCTTATTGCAATCCATGAATGCTCCAGCTCCCACTGAGGTAATGGTGGACGGAAAATCAATATAAGCCAATGTGGTGCAACCACGGAAGGCGTTTTCACCAATAATCTTTACACCTTCGGCAATGCTAGCCGATGTAAGGTTCTCACATAAACGAAATGCGCTGTTCCCAATGGTTTCAACGCTACTAGGAATAGTTACAGCAAGTAATTCAGAATTATAAAATGCACTTTGACCGATACTCTTGACAGTGTCAGAAAGATACAGAGCAAGTGCCTTGCTCCCATAGAAAGCGTAATCTCCGACACTAGTAACGCCGTTCTCAATAACGACCGTATTAATCTTATCACCATAAGTACTCCACGATGGGAACTTATCATCATTTGGTGAATAGTTAGGCATCGCTCCATTACCAGAGATAGTAAGCACTCCTTTGTTCGTAAGCGTCCATTTTAAACTCTCCTCTGTTCCACTATACGCCACTTCGTCAGCTTCAGGAGCATCCGAAGGTGTAAAGTTGATTGGATAACGAGTGATTAGAAAGTCTGCCGCCATGACATCGGCTTTACTCAAAGCTCGCCCCCAGTGGACGGAACTATTGTAATTAGCCTCTGCCACTACAACGCCAACTGGACTAGTCTGCAAAACGATAACGCTATGGCTGTTGCCATAAATACGCAGGATATCGCCAACCCTAACATCCTCAAAAGCGAAAGTGCCACCGTTGATTGTCCTTGCGGGCAAAGTGCCGAAAGCGATGTCGCTCAAGATGAAAGTAAAGGCTGCACAGCCTACACCACTTGTGACATTTCCGGCGATTCTTCCACCCTTCCATGTGTACGAACTGCCAAGTGGACCGTTTCCGTAAGGCACGTAATTCGTCCACGTCAGCCCCTCTGGATAATGTTCCTGCATAGCAATTATTCGGTTATAGACTTCCCCATAAGTCTCTGGGGTAGTTGCCTCGTTCACGAACTCAGTAGGATTGAAGTATGCTCCTTCTGTGATGGGCATAATATTGGAATCATCGGCTAATTCAGCTTCCACTGTTACAACTGGCTGACCATCTATTACAGTCTCTGTCGTGATAATGGGCGGATTATTCAATCCAACCAGCTCAGCTGCCATTACTATCCCTATATTAGAGAATAGCATAACAAGTATCATTATCCATGACACTATCAGTTTCCTTCTTTTTGCTGTGTTATTCACATAATGTCCTCCTTTATTAATGTACATAGGCAATTAAAGTTGAATTTTATACATTTAAGTATAAAAACACCTGTAAAAGGTAGCCTTTTACCTATATTTTATGACATAACATATGCCACCGTTCATTATGCTATGCCTCATTATTTTTGTCAAGTATTTGAAGCAATGGGTTGTTGAAAAAACATTGTCAAATACATGGGACGCTATTTTGCATGTCTTGTCATTGTTACATCAAGGGGTGACTAATATGACGATGAATTACCTTCCACCACAACTAGCATAAAAATAGCTTATTTGATGACGATTTTGGTAAGGAATGATTTTATACCTTTTTAAAAGCCAATATTATCTAATTGCGTACCCTTAACACATGGTTGCCTAATATATCTTCAATGAACATATATTTATTTTTATAACTTAAAAAAGCGAATTTCCTATAAAATAAAAATAAGCGTACCACTATTTTTAATGATACGCTTATAATTATTTAAATATAAAATCAACCATTAAATCTTTCCATTGATTTTTTCTAAGATAACTGTCATTTGCTCTGCGAAAAACCTGTGTTTCCTCAAAACTTATGGTAAAATTGCAAAATAATTTTACCTATTTTTGTGATATAGCCGCCTGTGCTGCCGCCAATCTTGCAATCGGCACTCTAAATGGTGAACAGCTTACATAATCAAGTCCAATCTTGTGGCAGAACTCAACTGACGAAGGGTCACCGCCATGCTCTCCGCATATACCAACATGAAGATTTGGATTGACTGGCTTACCAAGTTTAATTGTCATTTCCATAAGCTTGCCTACACCTGTTTGGTCAAGTTTTGCAAATGGGTCATTTTCAAAAATCTTTGTATCATAATAAGCATTTAAGAATTTACCTGCATCATCTCTTGAGAAGCCAAATGTCATCTGTGTAAGGTCATTTGTACCAAAACAGAAGAAATCTGCATCTTTTGCAATTTCATCTGCTGTCAAAGCTGCTCTAGGAATTTCAATCATTGTACCTACTTCATACTCTAATTGAATACCTGAATTAGCAATTTCAGCATCTGCTGTCTCAACAACAACCTTCTTTACATATTTTAATTCTTTTACTTCACATATCAAAGGAATCATTATTTCAGGTTTCACTGTCCATTCAGGATGCTTTTTTGCCACATTAATTGCAGCTCGAATCACTGCCTTTGTCTGCATCTTTGCAATTTCAGGATAAGTTACTGCAAGACGACAGCCTCTATGTCCCATCATTGGGTTAAACTCGTGAAGTGATGCAATAATATTCTTTATTGTCTCTACAGATTTACCCTGTGCTTCTGCAAGCTTCTTAATATCAGCTTCTTCTGTTGGAACAAACTCATGGAGAGGTGGGTCAAGGAAACGGATTGTAACTGGATTTCCTTCCAGTGCCTCATAAAGTTGTTCAAAGTCATTTTGCTGATAAGGAAGGATTTTTTCCAAAGCAGCCTCTCTCTCCTCAACGGTATCTGAACAAATCATTTCCCTAAATGCTGCAATTCTATCTTCCTCGAAAAACATATGCTCTGTACGGCAAAGACCGATACCTTCAGCGCCAAGTTCTCTTGCCTTTTTTGCATCAGCAGGTGTATCTGCATTTGTTCTTACCTTTAATTTTCTATATTTGTCTGCCCAAGCCATAACACGACCAAACTCGCCTGCTATTGTCGCATCCACTGTGGCAATCTGACCTTCATATATATTACCTGTTGAACCATCAATAGAGATATAATCTCCCTCATGGTACTCTTTTCCAGCTAATGTAAATTTCTTGTTTTCCTCATCCATAGCAATATCACCACAGCCAGAAACACAGCATGTTCCCATGCCACGAGCAACAACTGCAGCATGTGATGTCATACCACCACGAACAGTAAGAATGCCCTGTGAAGCCTTCATACCAGTAATGTCTTCTGGTGATGTCTCAAGACGAACAAGAACTACCTTTTCACCTTTTGCATTCCAGCTCTCTGCATCCTCTGCTGTAAATACAACCTTACCACATGCAGCACCCGGTGAAGCTCCAAGTCCCTTGCCTATTGGTGTTGCAGCTTTCAATGCAGCAGCGTCAAACTGTGGGTGCAAAAGTGTATCAAGATTACGAGGGTCTATCATTGCAACAGCCTCTGCCTCTGTTCTCATTCCCTCATCTACAAGGTCACATGCAATCTTTAAAGCAGCTTGAGCTGTTCTCTTGCCATTTCTTGTTTGGAGCATATAAAGTTTTCCATGCTCTACTGTAAATTCCATATCCTGCATATCTCTATAATGCTTTTCAAGGGTTGTACATACGTCCTTAAACTGCTCAAACGCTTCTGGGAACTTGTCCGCCATCTCTGTAATCTTCATTGGTGTACGAACGCCTGCAACAACATCTTCTCCTTGTGCATTTGTGAGGAACTCGCCAAAAAGACCTTTTGAACCTGTTGCTGGGTCACGTGTGAATGCCACGCCTGTACCACAATCATCACCCATATTTCCAAAAGCCATAGACTGCACATTGACAGCAGTACCCCAAGAGTATGGAATATCATTGTCACGACGGTAAACATTGGCTCTTGGATTGTCCCATGAACGAAATACTGCTTTAATAGCACCCATAAGTTGTTCTTTTGGATTATCTGGGAAATCTTCTCCAATCTTACTTTTATATTCAGCCTTAAACTGATTCGCAAGCTCTTTTAAATCATCAGCAGTAAGCTCAATATCTTGTTTTACTCCTCTTTCTTCCTTCATCTTATCAATGAGTTCCTCAAAATATTTCTTGCCCACTTCCATAACAACATCAGAATACATTTGAATAAATCTTCTATAGCAATCCCATGCCCAACGAGGATTTCCAGACATTTCTGCAATGGTATTGACTACTTCTTCATTTAATCCCAAATTAAGAATCGTATCCATCATACCTGGCATAGAAGCTCTTGCACCAGAACGAACAGAAACAAGCAATGGATTTTTTGTATCACCAAACTTTTTGCCTGTAATCTCTTCCATCTTGCCAATATACTCATTAATCTGAGCCTGAATTTCCTCATTAATCTGTCTGCCATCTTCATAATACTGTGTGCAAGCCTCTGTTGTAATTGTAAAACCCTGTGGAACAGGAAGTCCAATATTGGTCATCTCTGCAAGGTTTGCACCCTTGCCGCCCAACAGTTCTCTCATGTCGGCATTGCCCTCAGTAAATAAATAAACCCATTTTGCCATTAATAGTACCTCCCAAATGTACTTATTTTCTTTGTTAAGATTATAACAATACACCTTATGTTTTGTCTACCATTTTTTGGAATAATTGTAAATAACTTTGTTGTTATTTCGTTATATTGTTATATTGTTATTTTATCATAAGTTAAGCAGACATTCACAATCCGCTTTACCTCTTGCTCATAACTTTATTACTACTTCGTAGTATTTTAACAGGAGTTTGAACTCTTACTAAAATAAGCAAGCCTAACTTCCTCTTAAGAAATGAGAGACTTCTTTGATACAGTTAAACTATTGCATAAATTGTGCATTATAATTAGAAACTAATTGTATTCATATACAATTTTTCCAGTTTTATACATACCTTTCTATAATTTCGTATGTTAATCCAATACTTATAATTTGCTTTGCTACTTGCTCCTAATCACATTGTCACTTATTTTTTATTAAAAGTTTATATCCTGCAATGCCCACATTTTTATACTTTTATATGGCTTTGCCCTCTCAAGCCCAATATGACAAATTGTTGCTTGTCTGGGAAATTTCTCTCCTTGTAATAGTTTTATAACATCAAGCTGTTCTGTGTCTGTAAGTCTTTTTGCAATACTGATATGGGGTATCCAGTTATATGGTATATATTTGTTATCTTTTTGCTGCTCTTGTAAAAATGTATTATTTATCTTTACAGAAATATTATGCAAATACCAATTTAATACAGGTTGTAAATAAACCACTTTTGTCTGAAACAATCCAATTCCAGCAATCGTAATTTCTTGTGCAAAAAATTCATTAATAATGGTATCTATTTTTTGACATAATATATCACTGTCTTGAGCCTTTAACATTGCAACTGTAATGTGTGGAGGTATGTCTTTTACAGTGCCATTATAAGATTTTTGTGCTGCTTGATTGATTAAATTGCTTAACCATTTGTTGGTATCTTTATCAAAATAAAGAGAAATATAAAATGTTTGTAATGTCATTTTTTTACCTGTTCTGTTCTATGTGATTTTCTTGTAAAATATTGTTTATTTTGTATAGTTTTATCTTTCTATATGTTCTTGTATATATTACATTACATTTGCTACACCTAAAAAAATACAGGTCCCTATTGTACATATAAGTATGAGACTCTCCTTCAGGCACAGTCTTATCACAAAATGGACAGTAATCTCCAGTTCTAACTACAATCGAACGTCCGCTATCATTCTCTCTGCAGCCATAACTATTATTATTTTGTCCACATAAATGTGGTACGCTTTTTACCTGATATGAGGCAAATGCCGCCATTTTAGTAGATGAAAGCATCACTATGCACATAAAAGCTGCTAGTAAACATTTTAAAATTCTTTTTTTTATTTCATTCTCCTCCTAAATTTTCTATTATTGTACATGAATAAAATTTACATTTAAACCCATTGTCCCGATTTTAACATTTCAAGTCCCTATTTAACATAATTGCATTAAAACAACCCTATCATTTTCTTTATTATTAATTATTATCTGCAAGATACTTTGTAAACTGTTCACGGATATGTTTTTGATACGTTCTTGAAATTGATAATTGTTCCCCATTATCCAAAAACGCCAAATTATGCACTATTTTTTCAATATGAACCATATTGATTATGTAGCTTCTATGTGCAAATACCAGTTCAAAATGTTTCTTAATCAACATTTCCAGCTTCTCATCCACCAATATTGGCGCATTAAATTCTGATTCTATACAATCTTTACAAACAGTTACTTTACTGCCTCTTTTAGCATTCTCAATATATAGGATATTTTGTATATCTACTTTAATTACATTATTTCTATAATGTCCCATTATATATTTTTTTTGCAATTTTAATTTTTTTCTAACTTCATTTAAAATTTCTTTTATTTCAAATATCATCTGCTTATCTGTATATGACTTTAATAAATATTTATATGGTATCATCTTAAGTGAATTAATATCAGGCATCTGTGTTTCTGAACAAAATACCAACACTGTATTTTTAAATTTTTTTCTAAAAACACTTATTATTTCATCTTTATGTATACTATCAAGTTTCATATCTAAAATCAGCAAGTCCATTTCTTTTATTTTATTAAAATCATTTATTAATTTGTCACCATTACAATATTCATAAAATTCAATATTTTCTTTTATTTCACATTCTTCTATAATCATTTTAATATGTGAAATAAAATTTTCATTATTATCACATATTGCAATATAGTACATCAGATTTCCTCCTACCTATAATTTATTAATTATTGTATGTTTTAACTTTTTCATTAATAACACAAATAGAAACTCTCATCTTTCACTATCATTGTATTATATCTTTTTCTTAAATAAACTATCTAACATTCTATTTCCAATTTTTATCTATCCCTATTACATTTATACTATTATACGTTTTAACTTAAAAAACAGTCTTACAAAAATTGTCTTTTTTCCATCTCACTATCAAACTTTTCACATAAATAATATTGTCAATATAATTATTATATAACAAAACTTTATATAATAAACTAGTATCAATAATACATTTACAACAATCTGCTGTCAAATATTATTTTAATTATTCTCTTTATAGAAATAAAAAAAGCTGTTATAAAATAGAAATCTCATACTATGATATAAACAATATCTAGTATTAAAATTTCTTTTTACAACAGTCTTTTTTGTGGTAATTTTATATAATCAAAGCGGATATTCACAATTCACTGCGCTACTTGCTCATAACCTTATAGCTGCTATCGCAACGCAAATCCTCATTCCCACTTATTCCTCTGTGGTATTAAAGTGGGGACCTCCTTGATAAGATTAAATTATTCCTTCTCTATCTCTAACTCCTTACATTTCCATTCTTCTCCTAAAATACAATAACTTTGCACTTGTTCTATATCTTGAAAGCCAACTGCCTTATAACAATGATAAGCCGATTCATTATTTTCAAACACACCAATCGTTATTTTTTTTGCCTTTACAATATCAAATGCAAACTGTATCGCTAATTGCAGCATTTTCTTTCCATAACCTTTGCCTCGTTTTTCATCATCTACAATAACAAAACCAAAACGAAGAATTTTCTTTTCTTCATCTGTAAAACGCATAAGCAAATGTCCTACTATTTCGGATTCATCAAATGCAGTCATCTGAAAAAAATTATCTTCATAAGCAAAAGATTGATAATAATTATTTAAATCCTCTCCTGTAATTGGATAGTGTTCAAATCTATCCGCGCACCATTTATGAAAGGATATTTCATCTTTTATCCATGAAACAACTACTTTTGCATCACATGCCTTATATGGTCTTAATCTCAACATAATATTTGCCTTTCTAAAAGTGTTTTAATTCGATTTTCATTATATTTTCCATTTTCACAAAATGGGCAAGAATACACGGCTGACTGCACTTTTCTATTTTTATCTTGCAAAAATTTAGACACATTTTGTGCAATATTAATTTCATCAAACAAATACCATGAAGAAACAATATCTATATATTTTTCAGTATACTTTATCAAATTTTGAGAATTATTAATAAACTCAAATTTACTAAAAAAATCTGTTGTTGCAATACTTTTAATCAAATTTAATATTTCTTGCATAGTATCTTGCTCACCAGATAAAAAAGACCATAATTCATTGGCTAGCAATATTTCTTCCTCATCACAAAATTTTGAAAATTCAACCATACTTGCCATAAAACGCTTTTTATTATAACCTACATCTGTATCTGATGTTGGGTCAAATGGAAAACCAAAAAAATATTGAATCTTTTTATTTGGATATTGACATCTTAAAGCAGCTTTTGCCTTTAATATCTTTTGTTTTTCTCCACGCGTTTCGCCTGAATTTGGTCTGACGGATTTTAACTCGATTGCAATTATATTTGTACTATCTTCAATATAACAATCAACAGTAAAATTTGTACCTTTTACTAATTTTCCGTTTGCATTATCACGGATTAATTTATCCTCATTTATCATATTGGGAATTTTGTCACCATTTTTTAAATCAGTCATAATTTCACTTATTATACGTTCTTGGTCTAAATAAATTTTAAATTTATCACCTCCAAAACTGCGTTTGGTACCATTTGTCAAAATATGTGCCACACTCTCAAAAAACGTTTGTCCCATTGTAGTATTCAATCCATGCATCCAAGAACTCATGCTTAACATAGCATCAACATTCGTTCCCACTTGATTAAATTTTTCAGAAAATGCTTGTAAAAATGCTTTATGAAAAGGTGCATTTCTAGGCTGAATCGCATCTATTGGAAAAGTATCAAATTTTGATTTTAACACTTTAATTATCACTTTTGAAATTTCTTGCCTTATTTCATTTGTCATAATTTTTCTCCTTCATTCTATATACCAATTCTGAATATGCGTTCTTATCCTTTTCCGTTCGATTTAACACAGGACGCTTAAATTGTTCTACAATCACCATATCAGCATTTTCTGCTATTTTTTCATAAAGTCCAAATTTATCATTTGCCACAATGAAAATTTCATAATCTTGTGTTAGATATTTTTTACAATTTATCAAAACTGCTGAAATATCATCAATATATTTTTGTTGTGCTGCTTTCGTATGTCCTTTTTTCAAAGAACCAATTTCTTGTTCATCTTGCCTTTCAAAATGGAATAAATCATACGCATAAGCATGTTGTTCGTGATAATCAATTAGCCCCACATAGGGAGGACTGCAAAAAATACCTTTAATTTTCTTTTTCTTATATTCTTTTGTTATATCATCGCCCATACTATAAACACATTTCTCAATATCTATAGATGAAGAATCAGCAGCAAAACAATGTTGTTTTGTATCTGTTCTTACTTTATTAAATATTTCAATTCTAGTAATTGTATCTTTACAATAACTCTTCCACCATTTTAAAATACTAAATAATGGCTTACATATTTTTTTATGCTTTGAACAGTAATAAGTTGTACATACTGGATTTACAAGTGTTGCCAAATCAGAATGAGTTGTTGCTCTGCATGACCTCATAGTTCGTGATAAAATAACTTGTAACAAATGTTTAATATTTTCATCTTCTATTAAATTAATTAATTCATTAACAAAATAAATTTCTTTTCTAGTTGTTTCAAAATACCATTTATCTAAAAAAGATTGATTCGATATTTGGGTTGAAATATTATATTTTTCAACCAATTTTTCATAAATAGGCAAAAATAATTGCGACTTTTCTTCAGCATATTGTTTTTCAATAATCTCTTTATTATATACTTTCTTTTTATATTCTGGCGAAGGAAAATAAATAGCATTAAAATTATATAATTCTTCCAAAAGCTCTTTTTCAAAATGTGTAATATTTAATGTTTTTTCATATTTTTCTAATTCACTTGTAATATAATTTGTAATTTTTTGTAATTCAAATAAATTATAAATTCCAATTTTAGAATTTGATATTTGTGCATTATAAACTGAAATATCAACACCCACTGCATGGATTCCTAATTCATTAGCCTGAACTAATGTTGTACCACTTCCACAAAATGGGTCAAGAACTATATCATTTGGCTGAAAATATACTTCTTTTTTAAAAGAATCTATATGATTGTCAAGAAAATACTCCACTAACTGAGGAATAAATTTTCCTTTATATGGATGAAGTCTATGTACATGCTTTGTTGTTTCTGCTTCTTTATATTCATCAAAGGAAAGCTTCCAATTAATATCGTCACCTAATTTATCTTTCCATTCCATTTCCTTTTTTGTATTGATTGAATGATAATAATTGATTAATTGTTCTTTATCTACACAAACAAATCCATCTTTTTCAAATTTATCAATTCGTCCATATTGAATTAGATATGATATATTTGATTCTGTCACTTTCTTTGTTGTCAACTCAGATACAAATTGGATTGCCTGAGAAATAGTAATTAAATCACTCATATTTTCTTATTTTCTCCTATACCCTCTATACTTTATAACAAATGCCACTATTACCATAATCAATAAAACAACAGAAATCCCTATAAGTAATGGCTGTTTATTTTTTATACCCGCAATAAAAAAAACTGCACACAGACCTCCACCAATCCCAATAATAAACAATGCAGCCAATATTCGTAATAACAAGGGTACCTTTATACTTTTTGTCATGGATAATTCTAAACTGCCCTCAATTACCAATTCAAATATTATCTCAAATATAATTTCAAAAAAACTTTCCATTAGTTACTAATTCTTTCATAAACTTACGTTGGTATATCTACATGGTCCCAGTCCTCATTACCAAAACAAATCAACCAGTTCAATGCTCTATGCCACTCCATAATCACACCATGCTCAATGTCAGCAGGTCCCGTAAGTCCATGCACTCTCGCATCAACAGCCGCCCAGTCCAAGCGATAGACCAAATCTGCTTTATCCAAAATTTCAGTCATCGAGCGCATTTTGCATTGTCTTTGCATATCTTCAATGGATTCAAATTTTTTAAGATTTCTCACAATCTTTGGCACATCACAAATATGGTCTGGAAACTCCCATTCAACCAAGCCAAGCGCCCACTCCATTATGTACAAATTTTCATAACGCCATGAATATGATATACGCGTTTTTTCATCAGAATAGTCATCTATATAATAGGCATATTCTTGTGGTGTCATTACTTCATTAAAATTCTTAATACCATAATTTGCAGAAACTTCTTCTATAAATTCTCTGGCTTCTTCAACAGTGTTACCTACTTCTGGATTTAAAAGAGATTCTGAATATAATGATATTAAAAGAAGTCCGAATGCTCGTTTTACAACCTCTTCTTTTGTTCTTATCTTTGCGGTTTCTTCACCATGATTGACTGGAAGCTCACACACATAGATATGTTTATCAAACAATTCTTTCATATTACGATTTCTGCGATTTATCTGGCTATTGGTGCATTTTTCAAGAAATTTAGGATTGTCTTGATACTGAAATGGAAAATAAAAAGGAAGTTCACTTTTTCCTTCAATATTAAATACCATCTTCCCCTCTGCATTATATACCGTTTGGGCATTGTCACATATAAATAAGCCATCCATTTGGTTGAGAAATGCCAATGCTAAATTTTTCATCTCTTCTTTAGCCATTTCAATGTCTTTATCCAGCTCTTTTTTAGTTGTATCAACCTTCATCTCAAATATGAGTAGACTTTTCATTCGCTGAATATGATGTAAAAGATTTATTTTAATATCTTCATCACCACCATTTACATGTGCAAATTGACCCGATGCTGCATTTTTATGTGAACTGATAAACTTCTCAAACTCTTCTCCCATTTTTGATGAATATATTGTTACTGAAAGTTGGATTTTGCCATTATAAAAAACTAGTGGATTTTGTTCCGCCAGATTTGTTACACCTATTACATCACAAAAACATTCCGCAATATGCTTCATATTTTCTTCTTTAACAAATGCTAAACTTAGTATCTTATTTAATGTCTTTAATTCTTTTTCTTCTGACTTTTTTTTCTTATTTTTAAATGTTCCCATTATTCCTCCATCCTACTACACTTCCAAGCCAACAAAATAATCATGGTTATTATTTCTATCAACCAGTTCGGACACATTCCATCTGTAATATTTTATACGCTTATTCAACTTCACATCGCCACTATCTAATAAATCAAATACTTATGTAAATATGGCACTTAACTTTTTACTTGCAAAGATAAAAATTGCAATTTTATTATTATATTTGACTTTTTTCTTATTACATTTCACTTGCATGGTCTATCCTAAAACCAGCTTCCTTTGCCAATTTATCCAGTGTTTCCAAGTCAGACACTCTTGCTGGAAAAAGAACAAAACTGTCACTTTCAATATCAATTGAAGCAAGACAAAAACCGTCATTTTCCCATTTTTCATCAATAATCTCTCCCCATGCTGCAATATCATCATCCTCATCAAGCCAATCTTCATCAAGAACTAAACCATTTTCACTCATTCCCTTTAATTCACCGACAAAATACAAAAAATCTTCTTTTTCATCTTTCCAATCACGCTCGCATACATAACCATTCTTTTCAAGAATATCCACCATTCCAAGCCAACAAAGTGTATGTTCTTCCTCGTCCTCATATTGTTCTATAAAACGGTTGCCATATTGTTCTAAATTTTCATTAAAATATTTCTTTATATCTGTAACACAAAATGTCACCTCATCTAAAACTGCCTTGTCCTCATTTGATATCCTCTTTGCTAATTCAATAATTGCTGAACCTACACTCATACCTATTCTCCTTTAATCTTATTATTGTTAGAACTAACTTGATGCTTAGGCAAGCCTAAATATCAATTTTACGCACATACACCTTCTATCATTTTCTGTTGTAATATCTGCTAATATTTCTCCTTCCATCAAATGTATAAGACTTCTGCATATATATAATCCTAATCCACTTCCGGGCTTGTTGTCAATATTTGTCCCTCTAAAAAAACTATCAAATATATGCAAAAGCTCCTTTTCCATAAGTGTACAGCCTGAATTGGTGATACAAATAATATATTCTTCCTCTTTTCTTCTGGCATCGATGCGTATAAATATACCATCGCCATATTTTACTGCATTTTCAATAACATTTTGTATAATTTCGATTATCCTATCCTCATCACCTTTAATCAAACAGTCATCATGCAAATAAACATCAAATGATATCTGAGCTAACATTAATTTTTCAGCATAATACTTTTTGATACTATTTATTATTGTTTTAACATATAATTCTTTTAAATGAACATCAAAATTCACAAATTCTTCACTTGATGCAGTGACAATTTGTGATAAATATTGTTCAATTTCATCAACATGATTACTGATGCTTAAGACTGCTTTACGTTTTTGTTCCTCTTGCTTATACAAATTTTTATCTAAGGCTTTTGCATAAAGTTTAATAGCACTTAATGGTGTTTTTATATCATGTGATAAGGAAATCAACAGTAATTTCTTATCTTTTACAAGCTGAAATTCTCTTTGTCTATCCATCTCCAGCTTTTCTCTTAACATATCCATTCCCCATAAAAAATGCCCAAAATATTTATTTTTACTTTCCTTTAACGGTTTTGACAAATTTCCTTTAGATAACTCATAAGGCAAGCTAGATAACGCATTAAAAGGCTTAATAATATTTTGTCTGATATACAATAATACAATTATCATAAATAAAGCAAAAAATACTATGACTGCATTAATAAAATAGCGTATTTTTTCAATTTGAAATTGATAGGATATTGTATAACTAATTTTATATATCCCTAAATTGGATTGATATAATACATACTGTTTATTCATATCATTACTAATTTTATTTAATTCTTCATGGTCTATCTTACCATTTTTATCAAAAGGTATACAAAGTATATCTATAATATAATAATAAACTTCATCACTATCTTGCAAAAAATTGGCATCATTTTTAGGGCATATGCCGTATTCATCTTCATATGCCCTAATTGATTGTTTCACTCTATTAATTTCAACCCTATATTCATTATTATTTGTTACTTTAAAATAAGATAATATTATATTTGTGCCAATTAAAAATACAACCATCAACATTATCAACAAAAAGATAATTTGTGTATATTTTTTCATACTATTCCTCTACTTATCAATCAAATCGATATCCTACGCCCCAAACAGTCTGAATATGTACAGGATTTTTTGAATCCCTTTCTAATTTTTCTCGCAGCCACTTAATATGAACGGTTAAGGTTTGGAGTTCACTTTCAGAATGTAATCCCCAAATTTTTGTAAATAATTCCTCTTTTGATAATACTTTTCCCTTATTTTCCATCATATACAGCAATAAATCAAATTCTTTTACTGTGGTTTCTATAAATACATCATCAAGATACAAACGCCTTCCCTTTTTATCAAGCCTTATATTTCCTTCAACTATTTCATCAGAATCATATCTTCTCTTAAATATTCCATCTATCTTTGCAAGCAATATATCAATATCAAACGGTTTTTCTATATAATCATCTGCGCCGAGCAGCAAACCATTTAACTTGTCTTCTTTACTGCCCTTTGCACTGATGATAATAATAGGCGTATTCTGTTTATCCCGAATCCGCTTGCAAACCACAAATCCATCAATCCCCGGCAAAGTAACATCAAGAAGTATTAATTTTGCCCCTTCGTCTTCATAAACAGCAAGTCCTTCTTCTCCATCTAGCGCAAGATAACAATCATACCCTTCTGCAATTAAAAAATCAACTACTAAACCGCCTATTTCTTCATTGTCTTCTATCAATAAAATATCAATCATTCTACCACCCCATATCTGACAGCCATTGATTTACTTTTCGTTCTCGTTCCTTTCCCTCTTTTTTATCATTTTTTCCAAGCACAAGTTCTCCTTTTATTGTCCCATCTTCAATATATATAATTCTGCCACACTTTGATGCAACAGTTCTGTCATGTGTTACCAACATAATTGTACTGCCTTCCTCATTTATCTTATTTAATTCTTCCATTACATCTTGTGATGCACTATGATTTAAGGCTCCTGTTGGCTCATCAGCAAAAATAATTTGTGGTTTATTAATTAAACTTCTGCATATACAGGCTCTTTGAAGCTGCCCACCAGAAACTTCTGTTATATCATTTCCTGCAATTTCACTGATAGATAGCTTACGCATAAGTTCTCTGCAATATGTATTAATTTCTGTTCTGTTTCTGTCTTTATTTTTTGACTGATATGCTGGTAATAAAATATTATCCATAATCGTTAAATTTTTCAACATATGCATCTGTTGAAAGATAAATCCCATCTCATTGAGCCTTAAATCAGACATTTCATTTTCAGATAAATTTGTCATTTCTTTGTCATACAAAACAACTTTTCCTGCTGTTGGCTTATCCATGCTAGACACACAATATAAAAGCGTTGATTTTCCTGAACCTGAAGGTCCCATAATTGCCACCATTTCCCCTTTTTCTATAGAAAAGGATACATTTTTTAATACATTATTCTGTCTTTTATTCGTAATATATGTTTTACATAAATCTTTTACTACAAGTGCCTGTTCCATATTTTCCTCATTTCTGCGATGTTTTTATTATTCTAATTTAATAATCGTCCAACTGTATTATTTGCGAAAACATCACGAACACAAATTTGTCAGTCAGCTTTGATTTAATATTTATTTTAATTCATAACAATAGAACCCTCACAAAGTATGAATACAGATTCCCTTGTTTTCAATTTTATATCAGTCAAAGCGGATATTCGCAATCCGCTACGCTACTTGCTCGGGTGTTTGACACCCTAACCTCATATCTGTTATCGCAGCTTTTCAGTGGGAGCTTGTACTCCCACTGAAACAAGCAAGTCCCCACCCACCACTTATGTCTCTGCGGCATTGAAGTGGGGGACTTTCTTGATGAGGTTAAATATCAACAATATATCTGTCATTCCACATTATTTACAGCATTTGTATTGATATGTTTTACAGAAAGCATTGTCAAAACACATATTACAAGTGTTACAACAGTTATCGCAACTGGATATACAATATATATCTCTATGGGATTGATAACAAAATCAATATGACTTGCCCCCATTAACTTAAATACTTCACCTGATGTTAATTGTGAAAATGGAAGCATCGTAATTAATCCTAATATTATACCTGATATCAAAACCACAGCAATACGCTTTGTCTGCCATTTAATAATACTGTTGTTGTTAAATCCAATCGCTTTTAACAGACTTATCTGTCCACGTTCTTTTAAAAGAAACATTTTTTGCATAAGTACAACAACTAAAACTATTATAGTTATAACAACTAATAATATTAGAAATTTTAAACTTACTAATCTGTTAGAAATATCACCTATAATACTATCTACAAATTCAACACTAGTCATAACACTTGAATTTTCTACAATACCTGACACTTTATCAATAATATCTTGAAGTTGTTTGCCCTTAGGATTTCCCTTAATACAGACTTGAACATCAAATGCTCCTGACACATTGCTATAATCAACATCGGTTTTTTCACAAAAACGAATACCCTCTCCCATATTATTTAAGGATTGATATAATGCTGTTACTATAAATTCTCTTTTTTCTCCATACATATTAATATAGACTACATCACCTACGCCCGCATCAATTTCTTTTGCAGTACTGTACGCTAATGCTAGTTCATTTTCATATTTAGGTGCGCTGCCTTCTTCATATTGGTATTTGTCTGTTTTTGTTCCTACTCCTTGAACAGCAAACGATAAATAAGATTTATCTTCATGTTCAACTCGATATCGAAACATCGCTTCCATAAATATTCGTTCTACTTCAACATCATTTTTTTCTAACGTGGTACGCAATTCATCCATATAATCATAAAATGCTTGAATATCACGATGATTAATACATTCTGCAACAGCTTCATCATTCTTAATAAAAAAATCGCAATCCAATACAGAAAACCATGAAACAAGTTTTTCTGAACGAAGTGTATTAATTGTAATGGCAGGCATTGACACAAGCCATACTCCAACGATACACACAATTAACAATGTTATATATTTTCTTTTTTCACAAAATACATCATTTATTGCTAAAAAGATTGTATTACTTAATTTAAACTTTTCAAGACGAAAAATACCTTTACGCTTAAAACGCTCACCGCTGTTGCCGCTTCGGATAGCATCCATTGGTGACATTTTCTTTATCCTTTTTGTACTAAAATACGCAAAACTGATAATAACAAGAGTAACCAATACACTAAAAATAAATGGAATAAATATACCATTTTTTTCTGTCTGCATAACCATATTTTGAGAAATTTGGTCTAACATCATATTTCCAAATGGAATAGATATCCCAAAGCCAACCAAAGCTCCCACAATAGACAATATTAAATATTTAGTCACATAAATGTATCGTATATTTTTTGTTTTTAATCCAACCGCTTTCATAATACCAATTTCTTGATAATCTTCACTTACAGAAAATACAATGATAAAGCGTAACATTGTAATAGAAATAATAATTAAAAATACACTTACCATAATTAACACCAAAGCTATAATCATATCCATAACATAGCTAAGCATTATAAAATCTTTATCTCCTGAAAATATAACTTGAAAATCATGTCTATAAAAATTATTTTTAAATTCTTTAAGATTACTTGCTTTTACTGAAAATATTGAACCTGATGGCAAACCACTATTTTCTTTAATATCAGCAAAATCATTTTTACTAAACAAATATCGATGTGTACCCATCATATTAGAGCCTAACAATGCATCTTTATAACTTCCAACAATTTTAAAACTTTTTTCATAATTATTTTTTGTCTTTAATTTTATGGTGTCTCCTACTTTTAAATTATTGTCTTGTAAAAAAACTAATGGAACATAAATTGTCCCATCTTCCATATAATCAATAATATGATTATCTTTATCAAAAAAATATTGCTGTTTTATATCATAACACATTGCTATCATAGACGCTTTAGCATTACTACTGCTCTCTTTGCTATTTGTCAATAATAAATTAGATTTACTAAGATACTGCAAATCATCTTTTACATAAGAATCTGCATAGGGTTCCTGACTAAGATAATTACTAATATTGTTATCATTTTCAGAATTACCCTGTTCTGGATTCATAGTGACAATAACAAAATCCTGAACATTTGCTATTTCCATATATTTACTTGTTGCATTTGATGTGATAATTAGATTATTAACACTGCTGGCAATAAATGCTGTTGCAAGGATAACAAACAATAGCAATATAATATTCATCGTTTTCTTTCTTCTTATATCCTTTTTTAAAATTTTAAAATACATACTACCTCCATTTTATCTTAATCTGTTAGCTTGAGCCTTATTATTCACTGATATGCAAGGTCATGCTGCTTACTCATAACCTTATAACTGCGTTTAGCATAGCTCTTAGCGAACTCATCTGTTGTTGGATATAGTTTATAATATCAATTATTAAATAATCCTTAAAACCACATATAAATTTATTTTTTTACTTTAAAAATAAATATTATATAATAAATTTACAATTTTTTATAGCAAATACTATGTCTATTTTTTACAAACTCATTTTATATAAAAAATGGTTGTTACACTAAAAATTATAATATTCAGTAATATTTCACAATCAAAATGTACCTTATTTTATTATAATTTTTTCGTATAACAACCTATAAATATTTACATATCTGTTAAATCCGCAAAATCGTAATGTATATAAACGCCCTTTTGGTCATACATTTTATAAAATTCAAGAAGAATATGCTCAACTACTGCTGTACTTTGACGCTTATCATCACATTGAAGCATCACAATTCTTTGTGTATTGCTAAACTTATTCACCATGCCCTTAACTGGAACAGCATATGCGATAGCTCGCTCTAAAATATCCATCGCCCTGTCTGTCTCTTCTGGTATTACCTTTTTACCTGCATTTGTAAGCAATGTAAATAAAACAATTTGCATACGATTTTCGCACTTTGTCATATTTTTACGAATGTCATCGTATATGTCCATAACCTCTTGAAAAGTAGATTTTGGCAAATCATTATGTTGTTCGGCATCTCTTAACCACTTCAACAATCTTTCAAAATCAACATTCTTGTTATCTGATTTATTGGTTAAATTGCTCTCACTATATATATAATAACTTCCGCCACCTTGCTGCTTAGAATGATATAATGCTTTATCTGCATTTTGAAATAATCTTGAAAAAGAAATTTCATCCATCGTTCTTACTGCAACGCCAACAGATACAGACAATCCCTGCAAATCTTGATTTTGCTCTATACGCTTGTGTATCTTATCAAAAAATTCATTGGTAATAGCACAGATATCTTCCTCTGAGACAACCCCTGCAAAAAATGTTACAAATTCATCACTTCCAAATCTTGAAATAACAATATCTTCTTTAAGATTTTTTATACACTCAACCGTTTCTTTTAAAAAGAAATCTCCTTTTATAAATCCTAATTTTTCGTTAAGAAGGCGAAAACGGTCTAAATCAAAAATCATAAGACAGCCTGTTTTTTTACTAACCAGCTCTTTCAACATACGTTCGCCGCAATTACGACTATAAATACCTGTCAGTTCGTCTAAATCTGCACGTTTTGCCGAAATTTCTTCATTCTTTTCCATTACACGACTAAGAATAAGAATTGCATCATCAATATTATTTTCATCATCATGTGCTTGTACATCTTTAATCTTATTGTTTTTGATAAGTTCAATCATAACATCACAAATTTCTGGGTCAAACTGGATTCCCTTTCCATGTTCCAATTCATTTAAAACAATTTCTTTACTTAAATGCTTTCTATATACTCTATTGGTAGTCATTGCATCATACGCATCTGCAACTGCTATAATTCTTGCCACATATGGAATTTTATTTCCTAAAAGTCCATCAGGATATCCTTTTCCATCATATCGTTCATGATGATATTTTGCTCCTATATCTAAATCTGGTAAAATTTTAATATCTTTTAATATTTCTCCACCTATAACCGTATGTTGTTTCATCAACATATATTCTTCATTTGTAAGTCTTCCAGGCTTATTTAAAACCGAATCTGGCACACCAATCTTGCCAATATCATGAAGAAGTGCAATAAAATGTATATTATTGACTCTTTCTTTATCAAGTCCTAGTGCTTTTGCTATAGCCGCAGAATATTCTGCTACTCGATACGAATGTCCTTGTGTGTAAGTATCTTTTGCATCAATTGTATTTGCAATGGTTTCAATAGCCTGAAATGTCATCTTTTGAATTTCATTATTCTTTTCATTAAGCATCTGTGTATATTCTAAGTTTTCCTTTGTAATATTATCATACAATTTGGTTGCCACATAAGAACCCACAAAACAAAGCAATAATAAAGCTATCTGAATTTCGGCATCTTTACTGTTGGATATTGTCATTTGTCCATTAACAATTTCAATAATAATGGATACAATATTAATTAAAATGGATGCAATGCCTGTATATAATATTAATTTAGGCTGATGATACAAAACTAAAAAAGACAACATTGGAAGAATATAGGAAAATACCATATTGGTACTTCCTGTAATCATACAAAATAAATACATTAAAAAATATCCTATTACAATATAATATCTTAAACCATTCATCGAATGATTTTTTAAATATAAAATATAAGCTGTCACTGCTGGAATAACGGTCACTATCATAAAAATAAAAAGATAGGTAATTGTACGTTCTCCTTTGACAACCTCGCCCAAATAGGATATTAATAAAACAGCAACTATCACAAGCCAACCAATTACTAGACTGTGATTTATCTTATCTTCCTTTGTTTTCATATAGAATCCCCCTCATATGCTTATACATAGTCTTTATATTTTAAATATATAAAATTTATTATACACTATGTATTCACACTAATATCTATAATTATGCCATACTTTGTTTATTAAAAGCAATCAAAATCTATTTTCAAACATAAAGTAAAAAAAGAGCCAAAAGGCAAATCCTTCTGGCTGCTTTCCCCTACAATTCTTTGTTAATAAACAAAATATCATAAGGATTTTAAATGGAGATAGATTACTTCTTATAATCTATATATATTCTCCAATTTGCTACATATTCCTAAATTGATATGATTTTTTTAATATAATTTAATCATTTTTATATTACTTTTTATGCGAAAATATTTAAGCTCAAAATTTTATAAATTTTTTAGTAACTTTATGTTGAGTTTTATGTCAAAACAATACGCACCTTAAACAATTTATTTTTCACACAAATATTCTACAAAATATAACATTAATTATTATAATTTTCCAAAAAGGAATGTCTTTTCCCATTGGACTTATATTCTAAAAACATATCAAGATTTACATTATGTAAACTATTAAAAATATTCATTTCCACATTTGGATTGATTTTTTTCATGTTTTTAATAATTTCTTTTGTTTCCATACGTTTAGAATTGCTGTCTCCATAAGCGCCTACCGTTGTATTTTCTGTAAATCGACAAGCACACTGAATAAATGTAAGATGATTATAATCACGCCATGCAATAATATCATCTTCATGTACTCTATATAATGGTCTGATAAGCTCCATTCCCTCAAAATTTTGACTGTGCAGTTTTGGCATCATTGCTTGTAGCTGCGCTCCATATAACATGCCCATAAGCGTTGTCTCAATCACATCACTAAAATGATGACCTAGCGCTATCTTATTGCAACCAAGTTCCTTTGCTTTTGCATACAAATTTCCTCTTCTCATTCGAGCGCATAGATAACATGGTGATTTTTCTGTCTCGAATGTTATATCAAAAATCTGCGTTTCAAAAATAGTAATAGGTATATCCAATAATTTGGCATTCTCCTCAATCTTTTCCCTGTTTAACTGATTATATCCCGGGTCCATAACGAGATATGTCACCTCAAATGGAAAATCACTAAATCGATGAAGCATCTGCATAAGCTTTGCCAAAAGCATCGAATCTTTACCTCCAGAGATACAGACGCATACATGGTCATTTTCTTCAAGCAGTTTATAATCCTGAACAGCATGTATAAAAGGTCTCCATATTACTTTTCTAAACTTTTTCATAATACTGTCTTGGGCTTCATTCATGCTCTATAACCTCACCTGTATATGGATTTACTGAAATTCCATTTACCTCTAACCGCTCGTCTATCTCGATAACTAAACATTGTTTATCCTCAATAACCATTGTCTTTACAAGGTCTGTTTTAGATGGATTAATTTTTACTACGATATCTGGTGTTTTTACTTCAAATTTTCTTATCTCTGCAACATTTGCTGCCAAAAGTTTGCCACTCTCACCTGCGGCATTATCAAACTGTTCTTCAAAATGTTCAAGTTTTTCTTCTTTAACGCCGCTTTTTTCCAGTAATTGTCTTGCTGAATTTCTATCTAATACAGCAGGCTCTGGCTCGTCTTTTTTTTGCTGTATCATCTCATTTAAGTTCTCATGTATATTTTTTATGGTTTTATAATCACATTCTTCACCAAGCGTTTCTGTAACTAATGTTTGAAATGTCTCTTTTTGGCTTCCTGCTGGAAGTGGAATTTGACTGTCTAGTATGTAAGATATAAATTCTGTCTGAAAATTATTAACATCCTTTGTATAATAAAGGACAATATCTCTATCCTCACTTCTATCATTAAATGCTGGAAACAAAAAACCGATATCAGGCAAATCTATCATATGAAACTGTTTTTGATTGTGAAATGTATTTTCTTCCTCATTATAGCCAAGTCCCGGTTTTGACAATGTAACATGACATATACTGCATAATATATAATTATAAATTTCATCGGAAGCATCTTCCATAGCAATGCCATCAGTTGTTTTTCCGGGTATATCATATGTTTGATTAATTAAAATAATAATATAGTTTCCCGGATAATTATAGGACTTAATAATTTTATCATAGAAACCGTCAAGGAGTTTTTCATCCTCTAAACCACTATTCTTAAGCTCCATCAGCATTGCCTGCGCGCCATCTTGTCCATATGCCGACAAATTAAATTTCATATCCAACAAATTTTTTCCCTGTGTTCCAGAAAGTGTTTTTCTAAAAATATCAAAATATTTATGTCGTTCTTCTTCTGGCAAATTTAAAAAAGTTTCTGTAAATTTAGTTACTTTTTCCTTTTCACCATTCACATAACAACAAGCTATTTTGCGTATTCCACAATCCTCAATATTAAAGAGGGATTTTATTTCATTAATTTCTTTTTTTATCATAATTAGCCTCCATGCTGCAACTGTTTTTTACGCTAATGACTTTTTATTTAACCATCGTCCGCTTGCAAATCGCCATACAAACATGACAGACCTTGCCGCCCAGTCTATAAACATACCTATCCAGACACCAAGTACACCCATTCCTAACACAACTCCAAACAAATAACTACTTCCAACACGGAATATCCACATAGAAGCAATGCTCACAGTCATTGTAAAATTAACGTCGCCTGCCGCACGAAGCGAATTTGACAAAGTAAATGATAATGGCCATATAAATAAGGATGTTATACTGAAAGCATGAAGAATATCTACTGCAATTTTATGGGCTTCCAGTGATAAATTAAACCAGTTTGCAAAAAATCCTGCTCCGAAAAATAGTATGATATTACATACCCAATCTCCAATATAAGCAAATTTAATTATTTTTTTCGTATACATTTTTGCCTGTTCTTTATCGCCAGCACCTATACATCGTCCAATAACTGTAATTAAAGCTAGTCCCATAGCACTGCCCGGAATATTGGCAAAATCAATAATTGTATATCCTACGGAATTAGCAGCTATCGATGCTGTTCCAAACGTAGAAACCATACTTGTCACCGAAAGTTTACCAATCTGAAACATACCATTTTCAATGCCGCTTGGTATGCCAATAGTCAAAATTTTCTTTATAATGCTTGCCATCGGTTTTAATTCTGAAATGCTTTCTATTTTCACAGGATTTTTACGACTTAATACAAATGCAGTCATCACAATACCGGCTGTTACTCTTGAAAGCAATGTTGCAAAAGCCACTCCAAATACACTCCAATGAAATACAAACACAAATAAAGCGTTTGCACCAACATTAATAAGATTCATTAAAACACTAATTTCCATACTTATCTTACTGTTGCCAATGCTTCTAAAAATAGCTGCTCCTGCATTGTAAGCACCAAGAAATGGATAGGATATGGAAGTCACAACAAAATAAAGGACGGCACACTCCATAACACTCTCTTCAACCTTTCCAAAGATAACACCCAAAAGTGGTCTTGTACAAATAACTGAAAACAATGTCATTATTATTGAAAAAATAAATAATACAGTCTCTAATTGCGCCCCTGCTTTTCTTGAATCTTCTTTTTTCCCTTTCCCTATAAACTGACTGCAAACAACGGCACCGCCTGTAGAAAGTGCCGCCATAACTTGAATAATCAATCGATTAATATTATCAACAAGAGCAACGCCAGAAATTGCCGCCTCACCTGATTGCGACACCATAAGCACATCAACTAATCCAACACTGACAGCTAATAATTGTTCAAATATTAAAGGTATGATTAATTTTCTTAAATCTCTTGCACTAAATAACATTTTAACCCTCATTTCTATTCTAGTCAACTACCCATCACCTAAAGGGAATGAGCTTGTAACCGCCCAGTCATAACAGCGACTTGCACTTTCGACCTTTATCCTCAATAGATATTGCCATCTAAAGTGGTATTACCTCATAGGTGGTTGACGTTTACCATTTCATAACTATAATTCATTTTACATCAACTAATTTATCGCCTTTATAATGTAGTGTTAAATCAATACCTGTTTCTCCATCAATCAATTTTTGCAAAAAAATTCTATCCCCCTCCCATGTATTCAAATTCATCACTTCATTTATTGGACACCATGCAAGTTCTCCTTCACTACATTCCTTATTTAATTCACCCTCAAAATCTGTAGCTGTATATAAATACATTTCCTCATCTTCCCACAAATCAAATGTAAAACGTATAATACCTCTATACTGATATGCTGTAAGTGTCAATCCTGTCTCTTCTTTAACTTCTCTAAGAATACATTGTTCTGGTGTTTCTCCAGATTCAATCTTTCCTCCTACACCAATCCATTTCCCTTTATTATAATCTTCCTTTTTCTTATTTCGGTAAAGCATAAGATATTGATTTTCTTTTTCTATGTAACAAATAGTTGTCCTTTTCATATCTTCCTCCTATTCTAAAGTATTTTATACTAAGGAATTAATCAATAGAATGATACACTTTAGCACAAATTATTTAGCTTTTGACAAAACTGTGAGTATTTTAGCACAAATTATTTTTTCATTCAATAATTACCAAAAATGTATTATACTATTATCTATAGTTTTGCTATGATATTCACAAATCATTGAAATGGAGATTTTTATGAATTATAATCATTTTATTGCTATAACCAATCGTCATTTATGTAAAAAAACGGATTATTTGCAGCAAATTAAGCATATTGCACAACTCCACCCAAAAGCGATTGTGCTAAGAGAAAAAGACTTACCTTTAGAAGAATATATTTCATTAGCTAAAAATGTTTTACAAATATGCAAAAAAGAGGACACAAAACTTATTCTACATAATTATATAGAAGCAGCTTATGTCCTTCAACACCCTTATATTCACTTGCCAATTTCTATATTGTCAAACATTCTTACAAAAGACAATATACCTCTTACAAAAGATAACAAACAGAATAACTTGCAATCTAGTATAAAGACAAATAAAACAGACAACCGTCTTTCATCAATCACTATGCTAGGAACCTCTGTTCATTCTATTGAACAAGCCCTTCTTGCTAAGCAATTTGGCTGTGACTATATATTTGCTGGAAATATATATGAAACAAATTGTAAACCGGGTCTTACTGGAAAAGGATTAAACTTTCTTAAAGAGGTGGTTCAAACCGCCCATATGCCTGTATATGCCATTGGAGGCATCTCTTTAGATAATATTAATGAAGTATTATCTACAGGCGCGGCAGGAGGCTGTATGATGTCTGGCTTTATGGAACATTAAACACTTATCTTTAGCTTTTATATTACCATTTATTTTAAAACATGCTAATGCCTAAGTCTTTTACTCTCCAAGCAATTTAACTAATATTGGGGTATATCCTAAATATGGGAGTATTTTATCCAGTAAATCCTTTGTCTTAAGTCGTATACTTGAAGTATTGATACATGGATGACAACCAATATACTCCCCTTTTAGGACATCTTCATCTAAAAGAAGACTTACATTATGATTTGTATCATTTAACAACCCCATTACACTAACTGAACCGGGCGTAATATTAAGATATTTTATCATATCTTCATCACTTGCAAACGATAATCGTGCTGAACCAATCTGAGAAGATAGTTCTTTGGTCTTAAATTTTTTATCTTTAGCCATCATAAGCAAATAAAATTTTGTACCTTGTCTGTTGCATAAAAACAAATTCTTACATATTTCAGCTTTAAGTGATTCTTCAATACTCTTACACACTTCCATTGTCATAGCCGGTTTATGGTCTATTCTTTCATATACAATACCAAGCTTGTCTAACATATTATATACATCTATCTCTTTATCCATACGACCTATTTCATCATTTGGACGCCCAATATATCGGTCTAACATAATTGTTCTCCATTCTATTAAATAAATTTTATTTAATTATCACTTTTAATATGTATCAAAAATACTTGAATCTATTTTCAAATTATAGTATATTAAACATAAAGAAGGACACCTGCTGATAACAGGTGTCGCTTAGGAGCTACCAATTTCTTTCTTAGCAAGCCTCTACAATTTGTCTTGCAATATCGGGCTTGTTCATCGTATAAATATGCACTCCATCAACACCATTTTTTTGTAAATCAATAATTTGTTCTATTGCATAATCAATTCCCGCTTTATACATATCGGTTGGCGAATTTCCATATTTTGCTATAATATCTGTCATCTTTTTAGGCACTGATGAACCAGACAGCGAAATTGATGTATTAATTTGTTTAGCACTGGTAACTGGCATAATACCTGCATGAATTGGAACGGTAATTCCTATTTTATCTGTATATTCTCTAAATTGATAAAATATTTTATTATCAAAAAACAGTTGTGTGATAAAAGCCTCTACACCCATATCCTGTTTTTCTTTCATATGAATAATATCTTGTTCTATGCTCGCTGCCTCAAAATGCTTTTCTGGATAACATGCACCCAACAATTTGAGTCCCGTTTTTTCCTTTAATCGCGCAATAAGGTCTGTAGCATAAATAAATTCTCGATTATTATATTGTTCATCGCTCATATCTTTTGGTCTGTCACCACGCAATGCAAGAACATTATATATATTATGCGTTTCTAATTCACTGCAAAGTTTATCAATATCTTCTTTTGTGCTTCCCACACAAGTCATATGTGCAATCGCTTGTACATTCAATTCATTTTGTATATAAGAAGCAATATCAATTGTTTTTTTAGACATGCTTCCTCCAGCTCCATATGTCACACTGATAAATTCTGGCTCTAATTTTGCCAAATCACTTACAATTTTATATGCACCTTCAAAATCCCCTTCTTTTTTTGGTGGAAATACCTCAAAAGAAAGATGTTTTGATGCACTATTTTCATTGGTTTTCATAATTATATAGATTTCCTTTCACCTTTAATACTTAGAATAACTGCAAAACTTATTATTGTGTTTTGCAGTTATCTTTTTAAATGTTAATGAATATCAAATTCAGGAGGAACATCAATTTGTTCAGACACATATTTGCCATCTTTTTTGCGCTGTTTAACACATTCTGTAAGCAAATATTCTATCTGTCCATTCACTGAACGAAAATCATCTTCAGCCCATTTTGCCAACGCATTGTACAGACTTTCTGATAATCGAAGCGGCACTTGTTTTTTTGCTGCCATCAGTACAGACTTCCTGAATTAACAACTGGTTGGGCATCACGATTGCCACACAATACAACAAGTAAATTTGAAACCATCGCCGCTTTTCGTTCCTCGTCTAATTCTACCACTTGTTTCTCGTTTAAACGCTCTAATGCCATCTCAACCATACCAACTGCTCCATCAACAATCATTTTTCTCGCATCTATAATAGCAGAAGCTTGCTGTCTTTGCAACATTACAGAAGCAATCTCTGGAGCATATGCAAGATAAGTGATACGTGCCTCCACTATCTCAAGTCCTGCATCTACAACTTTACTTTGTATTTCATCTCGAATCCGTGAGGCAACTGTCTCACTTGAACCACGCAAACTTCCCTCATCAGCTAAACCATCACCTGTTGTATCCACATTGGATGCCACATCATATGGATATATTCTCACAATATTTCTAAGCGCACTATCACATTGTAATGATAAATATTCCTTATAATTATCCACATTAAATACTGCTTTTGCTGTATCGGTAACTTTCCATATAACAGCAATTCCTATTTCTACAGGATTGCCAAGACAATCATTAATTTTTTGCCTGCCATTGTTTAATGTCATATTTTTAAGTGATATTTTTTTATTAAAATTTTGAACTGTAAGATTCGTTCCATTTTCAGTTGAAATTTTAAATCCATTTGCATTTGAATCCAAATCACCGCTCTGTGCAAGCTTTGTGTTGGCAGCAGGATTGACACTGTCGCAAAATGGATTGACAAAATAAAATCCCGGCTCACGAATTGTACCAATATAATTGCCAAACAATGTCAAAACCAATGCTTCCTGTGGCTTTAATATTCTTAAACCTATCATTGGAAACCATGCAACACATGTAACAAAAATAGACAATCCCAACAAAAATCCAGCTCCTGTCACTTCATTTCCAGTCATTATTGCTCCGACAACAATACCTGCAATACTCAAAAACTCTACTAATAAACAGATAAGCAATACCCTCATTCCATGTTTCTTATTCTTAAGTATTTTTTCTTCCATTTGTCCATACCTCCAAAAATAAATTAATTTGATATCATTATGATATCACAATAATTTATTACAGTCAAGTTAAATACCTTGCGGGAATAAATAATACTACTTTTTACATACTCATAATTGCTGCAATCACAATGCTTGCCACAATTCCCGCCAGTGTTGCCATAAGTGAACCTGCCAATGTCCATTTAGTTTTTGTAACCTTTGCTGCAATGGCATAAACAGAGATTGTAAAAAACACGGTTTCTGTCGCTGATGTTGTTATGGAAGCAATTAATCCAATATAAGAGTCTGTTCCAAACTCCTCAAATAAATCCAGTGTCAAACCTGTAGCGGCTGACGAACTAAACAGTCTCACTAAAAGCAACGGCAGCAACGGTGCTGGAAGACCTATTTTATCTGTATAATCTCCCAACATATTTGCCAACATATCTAAAAATCCAGATGCTCTCAGTATCCCTACAGCCATCATTAATCCTATTAACGTTGGCACAATTGATGCTACTGTTTTCATTCCATCTTCAGCACCAATAACAAATTCATCATAAATATCTACTTTTTTATACATGCCATGAATCACAACAATTAAAATAACAATTGGAATAATATAAGCCGAAGCGATAACTAAAACAGATACAATCCCCATAAATTCCCTCCATCACTGTTTACGGATAAACTTTGCTCATTATTTTTGCAAAGATAATACCTACCAATGTACTAATCGATGTAGCTATAATGGCTGGAACCAATATTGCTGTAGGATTGGCACTTCCATATTGACTTCTGTAGGCTATCATATTCATTGGGATTAACTGTAGAGATGATACATTTAACACTAAAAATGTACACATTTCATTGGAGGCTGTATCAGAGCCTTTATTTAGATGGCTAAGACTGCGCATTGACCGCAATCCTGCGGGCGTTGCAGCCCACCCAAGACCTAATATATTGGATATAACATTTGTTGTCATATGTTTCATTGCTTCATCTTCTGGAGGTACATTTGGAAACATCCATTTCATAAACGGTGCTAATTTTTTTGTGCAAGAGGCTATTAAACCGGACTTGTCAGCAACCTGCATAAGTCCAGTCCACAAAGACATAACCCCCAACATGGTAATACACAGTGCTACTGCATCTTTTGCCGATTCAATAGCACCGTCTGCCACTGCCTGTATATTGCCAGTAAGCATACCATACACAACACCTATAACAATCATAAATCCCCATAAATAATTAAGCATAAAAATAAAATCCTCTAAACTATGTAAACACTAAAAAATATTTTACAAAATTTCTATTCTTATAAAAATACTTACATCATTTTATGTGGAAAAAACATTCTTTATTACAAGAATCAAATGCTCCACAGCAAGCTGTGAAATATTTAACCCTTGTGACATTTTATTGCTCGCGGGAATAAAAACTTACTCATCTTTTCTTTGTATTGTAATTCCTTGCGGCTTGTTAAGTATTCCTTCTATTAACTCGTTCATCTTCTTTTGTGCATCTTCTCTTACCTCTTCTGGTAAAATGTCACACAAATATTGATAAAGTTCAGGAAATGATATTTTCAACGGCTTTTGTTCTATTTCTACCCATTGTTCAATCACTCTTAACGCTGTAAATCTGCAACTTACTACAGGCATACGCAATGCTGATTTTATTAATTCTATCCCTTTTCCTGGATATGTACTAAGAAATTGCATCAGATACGAAAATGTCCTATAACAAGAAAACTCTTCACCAACTCCAATTTCATCTTTGCTTCCTGTACTTAGCTTATCCACTTCCAATTTTTCACTGATTAATTGAATAATATTATCTACCTTATAATTATCTTGCATTAATAAGCTTGCCAATTGGAAGTTTGTCTCAAAATCTTCAAGTAATGAATGATATGCTTGCTCCTTATAGTCGATTCCCAAATCTCTTGCAAGCTCAAATTCAACTGCCTTTCCCTGACTCAATGCTTTTTTAATTACCTGCAAAACCCTGTCACTATATAAAATATCTTTTGCTTGATTATAAATAGCAGAAAAATCTCCAGATTGTTCTTTTGCATATACCATTATTCTATAAATTAAAGAATAATCCCCCGCTTCAAGTTCTTCACGCTGCATCGTCTTTTGCATAAAAGTTTCTAACAATTTATCTGCATCTTTTATCGCTGAAATACCTGGTTCTGGCTCATCGTCAAGAAGCGCGCTGATAATACTTGCGGCTCCTCGATACTCTTCAATTGTCATTGGTTCTTCCAATCGTTCTAATAAATTTGTATGTGTATAACAATCAATGGCAGAATAATTTGGAAGAACCTCATTATCTACTCCATTTAAAAGAATCCAGTGCTTTATCTCCTCATTTTCAGGCTCAAGAAAAGAATTGACAAGAAAAACTCTTCCCCACCCCTTTACTTTCTTTACTGCTTCAAAAATTTCCTTATTATCATTATCCCAGCCACGCATCAAATAGCCTGAATATAAAGTAAACTCATCATTTAATGCAAATTTGCGAATCACATCTTTAAATTCTTCATTATTATTGGTATTAAACAATTCCATAATAGACATACCAACTTTTACTGCTTCTGATTTTGTTCCAAAAAGTATCAAATCCATTGCAAAGTTATAAATATTTTTTGCATTCAACTGGTCTTTATGCTCCACAATATAACTTTGCACATCATCAATATAAGGAAGCATATGTCCTTTCACCGCAAATTCGTGAATGATTGCTTTAGCATTTGCACCTTCTCCTTTATTTGCCAACTCAATAGCGCTTATAATTTGTTTGTACTCTTCACTTTCCGTATTACTTGAAATTCTACTGTGAAACATCATAATTCCATCCATTGCACCATCTGCAAAGCGAATTTTATTGCCATTATCTTCTTTTGGCAAAGAAAAGTCAGCAGATAACATTCCATCTTCATTAAGAGCTTCTTTAATCAACCTATAAATTGATTTTTCCATATTTTCACCATTCCTTTCTTTTTTAATTATAACTTTACTATAACTATATAATTATCATTTCATACTGCCACTTTGTTGTGGTTATTATATCATAAAATCCCTATTATTTTTTATAAAAATTTGCTTTCTATATAAAAAATTAAAAACAGAGTATATAGACTTTTTTCTATACACTCTGATTTTATGTAACGATTCTATTTTAATTATTCTTTAACTTGCTTAAACCATCTGGCTGTTATCACAACACAAATCCTTATTCTCACTTATGCGTCTGTAGCATTAAAGCGGGAGACTGTCTTGATAAGATTAGAATCTCTTTATTTTCTTTGTTGTATTCTTTTCAAATTCAACTTCTCTTAATTTTAATTTAAACACTCTTTTATATAATGGTGCGTTGCTGTTATATTCATCTATAATTTTTTGTAACTCTGCCAAAATATCTGTGATGCCTTTCTTTTCTGCATACTCATAATCTGGATAAATTTCTGCTTCTATAACGCCCTCACTATCTCTTACCAATATTTCTTGTACAAGCCTGTTGTCCCCAATTTTATTTTCAATTTCTTCTGGTGAAACATTTTCACCATTTGGAGTAATAATAAGATTTTTCTTTCTTCCTGTAAGAAAAATAAAACCATCTTCATCTACATAACCTAAGTCACCTGTTTTTAACCAGCCATCTTCCAATGTATCTGCTGTTTCCTGCGGCATTTTATAGTATCCCTGCATCACGCTAGAACCTTTTATCCACAATTCTTCATCAACCGTTTTTGCCTCACAATTTGGCATAATCTTTCCTACAGAACCTGTTTTATTTTCCCATAAAAGATTTGTGCTGATAACTGGTGAACATTCTGTCATGCCATAGCCTTGCAATATATTAATATCATACTTTTTAAATAAATCAATATATGCTGGATTTAAATATGCTCCACCACTACATATCGTTTGAAATTGACTTCCAAATACATTCTCTTTTACAATATGAGCTGGTAATGCAGCCGCATCTTCCAATTTTTTTGCCATAGATTCTATCATAAGAGGCACCATTAATATCATATTTGGTTTAAACAACTTGATATTTTGAGCAACACGCATCAATGAATCATTAATACAAATAATAGCACCTGTGTAAAGTCCTTTTAAAATATCCATACTAAGACAGTACGCATGATGAATTGGCAATACACTTAAAAGGACTGTTTTTGGCTCAAATTTCATATCAAGACAAGTAGCATTTTCAGCCATATTCCTGTGAGTGAGCATAACACCTTTGCTCTTTCCTGTTGTACCTGATGTAAACATAATTGTTGCAAGTTTTTCTGGTACTATTTCACACTCAAATCCCGGTTCTTGCTGCTTAATCAATTCTTCAAAATATAAAGTATTCTCAAGAACACTGTTTTTGCTTAAACAAATAAAATGCTTTAACTGTGGACATTTGCTGCTTGCCATATCTGCAACATTTGATTTATTTTCATCATATATTAATGTTGTTACATCTGCACGATTCAACAATTCACACAGTTCTTCTGCTGATAATTGCGCATCTAATGGAACAGCAACACTTCCACAATTTACAATACCAAAATAAGCAACCACCCATGCGTATGATGTACTTCCAATAATAGCAATATGTTTTTCTTGTTCTCCTAAAGATGCCAACGATTTTGAAAAACATTCTGAATCATTCTTTAATTGAGTATAACTTTTTGATTTGATTACAGTCTCAGCTTTGCCATCTGCCCCAACTTGTTTTGTTTTAAATCGAAATGCATCTTGTGCATTATATTCTTTTTCTGCCACAATCAATAAATCACGAATTGTACTGCTAACAATATTCATTTAATCCTCATTTCTGCGCTGTTTTCAATCCCAATTATTTTGTATCAAACAGCGCCACAGATACAAAAACAAGATATCCTATTTTGCAGACCATTCTTATGCTAAATCTCTTTTTTATTATGAAATTCTTTCTAAATAGTCAACTGCCTCTTGCACTGTGCGGATATTTGCTGCCTCTTCCTGATTTACTTCAACATTTAATTCATCTTCAATTTCACCAAGCATACTCATAAAATCGTAAGAAGTAAATCCCAAATCTTCCATAAACCTTGACTCTGGTTTGATATCTTCTCTGTTTACTTCAACATATCTCAATATGATTTCTGTTATTTTTTCTAACATTATTTTCTCCTTCTACTGATATAGTTCATAAATAATTACAACAAAACTGGTTTTAACACATAAACCAACAAAATAAACAAATGAAAATAAATGATTTTATAAATCATATAATCAACAATTAAAATTTTATCATCATTTATAATGTAGAATAAATATTATGTCAACTTTATAATATCCCCTATTTTTAACATTGGTCTTTCTATACCTTTAAACATAATTTTACATATATAATAATAAAAATACTCTAATTCTTCTCTGCTATATGCCTTTATCTGATGTTCAAAGCTAAAGTCAAGACCGTTGTCTTCTGGTCTGTGTACAACTGTAAGATATAATCCATCTGAATAATAACCATTACAATATCTCTTTGTCTTATATCGAATATCACCAATATCTGTCAATCCTTTTTCTTTTAAAGTTGCTGGCTGATATGTAAGAGAAATCGTTTCATAACCTAGACCTACAGGGGTATTGTAGTATTGTTTTCTATATCCTAAATATTCTGCTGGATTAAAGTTTACATATCGGAAAGTCTCATTTTGTTTATCTCTTATTTCATATATACCTTCCATAAAACTGTTCTCTTCAGATATAACTGTTCTAAAAGGAAAACAATGAATACGTGTTCCGCCTGACTTTTTTTCTAATAATGTCGCTCTTCTTGCATATGCTACTTGTAAACTAACATCATCATTATTATTTATTTTTTGAAGATATGTACGAATACCCATAATTAATAAACACTGTAATGATACATGATTATCTTCGCAAAACGTCATCAATCTTTTTGTAGGTTCTTCTTCCAAATGAAAAATATCAATGGTGGCAACCATACTGTCTGAACCTGTTGGTGCTGCTCGAAGATTTGGATTGTTGGTAGTTTTTCTTATTTCTTCAAGCTTTTTTGCTCCATTGATTCCATTATAAATTGGTTCAGACTCTTCTATTAATTTGTAAAAATAGGCTCTATCTCTCTCTTGTGCTTTGCTGCCTGCCTCATATGCTAAATCTTTTTCTATCTGTTCAATATAAGAACGCATTTCTGCTGGATATGCAACACCTTCAAAATTTGCATTACAATACAACTCAATAATATCCTTAAGAAATAATATCAGGGACTGTGCATCTAAAAAACGATGGTCACCTGCCACATATAAGCCTTGAAATCCATCAGGAGTCTTAATAATGACAACCTTATTCATCGGTTCATCTTCTTTATCAAAAGCGACTCTTGTCCATTTTGTCATTTCAGCTTCTGCTTCTTCCATCGTCTGTCCTGAAAAATCAACATATTCTATCTTGCGTTCTTCCTTTGGAACAATATATTGATACCATTCTTTTTCTTTTTTATCATAAGCCATTCGTGCGCGCATAGACTCGCATCTATCATATGCCTTATATATTGCTTTGCGCAATTCTTCAATATTCAACTCAAACTCTATTGTCAAACTCGTTCCAATCGTTAATATTTCCTTGCCAGGACAATATTGTGAATAATAATTATGAAATTTTTGAGCTACTGTTAATGGGTATGTTTTATATCCTTTTCTTGTTTTCATTATCTATCCTTTCATCATAAGATAAGTTTAATTACTTATCTGATAATCCTACTTCAAATATTTCTTTTGAAAACTCTGTCAATGCATCTTCATACAAAGCCATCTCTTTATAATAGCTTTCTGCATGAGCTGCACCTTCTATAATTAACTTCTTTTTAGGTGACTGGCAATTATCATATATCTCATGGCACATTTTACATGGTACAAATGTATCATTCGAGCCATGTATAAATAAGATAGGTACTTTTGCCTTTCTTACCTCATTTTTGGCATTACACTCATCCATTCCGTATCCCGCTAATCTCTTATTTAAAATATCGGCACCTTGAATTGCTGGAAATGCTGGAAGATGATACATATCATTCAGCACATGCGTAAATACTTCTTTTGGCGATGTAAAGGCACAATCCGATACAATTCCCTTGACTTGACTTGGAAGTTCTAAGCCGCTTGTCATTAGAACGGTTGCACCGCCCATTGACGTGCCATAAAGCATAATTTGTACATCTTCTCCACACTCTTTAATGACCCAATCTATCCAAACCATAGCATCTTTTCTGTCTAAACATCCAAAGCCAATGTATTCACCTTCGCTGCTTCCATGCGCTCTGGCATCTGGCAATAAAATTCCATATCCATTATTTAGAAAATATTGTGATATTGCTATATGATTGCTGAGCCCTTCACCTGTATAACCATGAAAACAAATCACTACTTTTTTAATGTTATCATCACTCTTAATGGAAGGAAAATATGTAGCATGTAATTTTAAGTCATCAAAAGAAGTTTGATAAACATCTTGATGCGGCTGTGCCAGAACAAACTTGTTTCGCTCCTCCATAAGAGGCATATACTGCGACCAATCTGTTCCTGACATTTTCATTGTGCGGTCTGTTTTTGCATTATTTCTCTTCATTGTTCTGTTGTAAAAGTAAACAGTTTCTCCAACACCCACTATTGCTAGAACACCTGCCGCCTTCACTATCTTTTTTAACACTTTCATGCTCTTTTTCTCCAATCTATCAAAGTATTACTTATCATCTTTCTTTGACATCTTCTTTGCCACCGCTCCTACAACCTTATCTGTTACTTTTTGTACAACCGTTTTATTACTTGCACAACCGTTTTTCATCTCAACAATTTCTTTAAATCTAAGCGCCTTTTCAATATTGCCTTCTACTTTAAGTTTCTTTTGCGTAAAAGCTTCTACTGGGTCTAGTTCTCCATCTGCTATTTTATCTAATATATCTGGAGTACAGGTAAACATAGCATCTCTGTCATAATACTCATATGGTTCTACATGAAGTGTTCCATCTTTTACCTCCACATAAAAAATCCCTCCAGCCTCATCATCTTCAATATTAAACTGGAATGCTAAATGTTCCTGTATATCGCTTACATCTGCCCCCATAAATCTTCCCTTGAAACTTGTAAAATACTCTGCATATGTCATAATGCGCCTCCTATTTTTCGACCAACAGTCGATTTAATTCTTATCTAACATAACACATGTTTCGACTGATAGTCAACTACTATTTGATAAAATTTATAAATACATAAACTAAACACCCATTTATAAACAAATTTAACTGCAAATTAATAAAAAAACGCTGTAGGTATCTTTACCAATAGCGTAATAAAACGGTTACAATAATTTAACATATTTACATTTGCTCAATCAAAGAGTAAAATGCTATCATAATAAAAAGCTTTATAATATAAACTCAATGACTAACCTGTATTTTATAGTTATATGATTATTAGTAAACATATCAATTTAACCTCATTTAGGAAAAGTTCAACTTACCTGTTTAAAAAAGACTACAAAGTGGAAATGAGGTTATGAATAAGCAGTGAAGTAGATTGCAAAGATCCGCTTAACTTGAAGAATCAGACAAACAAGAAAGGTGACTACAATTTATGCCCGATTCAAAAAAATATGAAAAAATACTAGACTCTTTACAGCAATTACTTGAACAAAAAAATATACAAACAATATCTGTCAGCGAAATTGCCAGTAATGCTGGCATGGGAAAAGGAAGCATTTATTATTATTTCCCATCAAAAAATGCGATACTTGAAGCGCTTATAAAGAGAAACTATGAAAAGCCATTGCAAATTGCAAAACATCTTGCATCACAGACTGATATTTCACCTTTTACACGTATGGCCATGTTATTTCAGGCATGTCACAATTCATCTTCTGCATTTTTAAACCAAAATAACACTACAGAAATTTCAAGCGCACAAGACCAAGCATTACTGCATCAAAAATATTTAAACTATTTAATCTCTGAATTAAAACCAGATTTGGCAGAAATTATAAAACAGGGTATTGATAGAGGAGAGATTCATTTTGATTACCCTGAAGCACTCTCGGAGATTGTTTTAATTGTTATTGCTATAAAACTTGACAATTCATTTATCCCTTCAACTCCAGAAGAAACAGAAACCACGCTCAAGGGACTTATATCACTTCTTGAGCGTGGTACTGGCATACCAAATGGTATGCTTAGTTATTTATCATTAATATAAACAATTTATTGTGCTATTTTTTGACAATATTGTTTTTTCAACTGTGAAAAAAATTCTCTTTCAGGCATTGGCTTTGCGTAATAGTACCCTTGTACTTGGTCGCAGCCAATGCTTTGCAGCACTTCTATTTGCTCTTTTGTCTCAACTCCCTCTGCTAAAAGACCAAGATTTAACTTTTCTGCCATCAATACAATATGTTCTAATATCAACTTTCCTTTATCTGAAACCATCATATTTTCTATAAATTTCTTATCCAACTTTATAACATCAAAAGGAGTTTCAAGAAGAATATTTAAAGAAGAATAACCACTTCCAAAATCGTCCATAAGCAATTTAAAACCTTCGTCTTTTAATTCTAATGCCTTTAGACTAATTTGTTGGTCATCTGCTGTCTCTGTTATCTCTAACTCTAATAAACGCTTAGGAATATCATAACTTTTTATTAAATCATCTAGCACACTAATACATTCATTATCTTGCAGATGGATTCTTGAAACATTGACCGACACTGGACATGTTTCCATTCCTGAATCAATACATTTTCTTACAAAACGACAAGCCTCTTCCCATATATAATAATCAACTTTTCTAATAAATCCATTTTCCTCAATAATAGGAATAAATTGATTTGGAAAAATCATGCCACGTTCTGGGTGATACCATCTTACCAGTGCTTCTGCACCTATAATCTCATTTTTAGAAATGCTATATTTGGGTTGAAGATACATCATAAATTGTCTTTCATTAATTGCAGTTTGAATACTCTCTTCAATAAATTTCCGATTGTACAACGATTCCTTAAACTGTTCTTTATAAAATACAATATTCGTTACTATATTATTTTTAGCCGCTTTTCTTGCTATAGCAGCACGGTCTTCCATCTGTCTTAATTCCATGCTTTCATCTTCAACAGTATAGACACCATAAGATAGCTGTAACTTTACATCTTTAAAACTGCTAATTTCATGGTCAAGTTTATTAATAAATTCAACCAATTCCTCTTCCTCATCATATTCTGTCACGACCATAAATACATCACTGCGCAAATTAATAAATAATTTTTCATTTCCACAACATTCTTCTAACTTTTTTACAATAAAGTCTAAAACCTCATCTCCAAATCGTTCTCCATAAATATCATTAATAATTTTAAATTTACGAATATCAAACTGAATAAATCCCACTTCTTTTGAACAAGAATATAAAAGATTATTGATACTTCTCCTAAAATTATGTATTTTACTGGTACGCTTTAGCACACTTCTCAATTCTTCATCTTTTAAAATATCTTCCAAATTAACACTATTTTGTGCTTTATACTTTAAATGATTTGCTAACATATCCTCTAGTATAGTAATACTAACTGCTATTGCTCTAGGACATTTTTGTAATATTAATTTTTCTTTACGAATAACTGCCATATCTTCTGGCTTTGATATATCTTTACCTAAAATATCTCTACAATAAACCTTGCCATTCATCTGCTTTGTAAAACGCTGTATAAATTCATCTGTTTTTTTATTCCCATAAACTTCTTGTTCTTTATCCTGTGCATCATAAAATCCTAAAGCTAGCCCTAACACTAACAATGATGCGGTAATACAGCCACAAGTTCCACCTTGACGCATACCTCCACCAAAACATGTACTTATCTTAAATGCTGTTTTTATATCAAATCCAAAATCTTCTGCAAAAGCGCCAAATAACGCTTGAGAACAATGATATTGTTGTTGTAAAAGCTGTTCTGCTTTCTCCAGATGTGTCATGCAGTTCCCTCCATTTTCTCAACCCTAGAATAAGGGGTTTTAAATTATTATTTTACTGACATATAAACCTTGTTAATATTTTACCAAATTTAGAGGGTATTGTGAAGTTAAAAACATACAAAATAGACAAAATATTATATTATGTTTTTTTAATTATCATGTTAAAAAACTCTTTCTTTATTTTTTATGTCCCATTAATTCTTTCATTTCTTCTGTTGTATCCACCACAGAAATTTTTTTACAAAAATCTTGTATATCACTGTTTTTATAATACTCCTTTACAGCCATTCTCACAAACTCAAGAGAAACAATATCTCTTTCCATAGGAGTAAAATCTCCATAAGGCGTGCTAAATTGAACCCGCTCTAACTTATCCTTTTTATCACTATTAATTAGTGAATAACTACAAAAATCCTCATCATTAAAATATACCCAAACTTCTGCAATATACTGATTCCCTATTCCATAAAATTGTAAAAATCCGTTTTTAGAATTTAAGATAATAAAATCTTCTTCTCCATATTTAATCATCATAATATAATGGTCAATATCTTCATAGGACACATTTTTTATTTCTTTTCCTGATGCCAGTTGAACATCAATCGCACGATAATTTTTTCTCATTTAAATTCCCCTTTACCAATTAAAAATGCTATATCACAAAAACTTTTTGTATTGTTTTCTTCTCCTTTATAACAATAAACATTTTAACTCACTCTAGTGAAAATGTCACTAAAACTGCACCATCGCCAAGTTTTTCCTTTAAATTCTCACTATCTTTAATCTTTGCAAGTTTAGTAAAATTCCATGTATTGGTATCATAATATATGGTTATGCTATTTCCTTGATACAAAATAATATCGCCCGGTTCTGTAGTAACCTGTACATCATTTCTAGGAAGTGTTGTGCCAAGTGAACCAACTTTTTCAAAGTTACCATAATCACTCATATTAATTGTAACAGGTCCTTTTTTTAATAATTCTTTAAAAGCATCTGCTGAACTATTTTTTTCAAATATAGCCTCTAACTGATATTGTCCAAATGAAATCTTCAAAGTCTGCTCCTCCTTATTGGTAGTATCTTCAGGATTCATTGTACTATCTATTGTACTTTCTTCCTCAATCTTTACATCATTAATGCCAGAAGAATGTATCCATTGTTTTAATTCTTCAGTTGATATATTTGCAGAAAGACGTCTTCCTTCAAGCCATTTTGTAGTATTGCTACAACATTTTTCAAGATTTTTAGCACTATTTCCAATCGGACTGCTTCCAGATGTACAAAACGGAAGAATTGTTTTATCTGAAAAATCATAGCTTTCCAAAAAAGTACAAATTATCTTAGGCGCTTGCCCCCACCAAATTGGGTATGCCAATATAATAGAATCATATTGTTGCATATTTTGTACACTTCCAGTAATATCTGGTCTGGCATTCTCATCATTTTGTTCAATATTGGCGCGGCTATTACTATCATTATAATTCAAATCACTGCTAGTATATGGATTTTGAGGTGTAATTTCATATAAATCTGCATTCCATATCTGTGCTGTTTGTTGGGCTAATTTTTTGGTTGTTCCTGTAGCAGAAAAGTAAGCTACAAGTTTTTTATTTTCTTTTTCTGGTATAGTTGGCGTTTCACTATCTGCACCAAGTTTTACATCCATCCCAGCAAGAAATTGCATAAGAATAACTGCATCTGAAATATTAATTTCACCATCTATATTTACATCTCCAACTTCTTTATCAACAGTAATTCCTGTCACATGTGCCAAATATTGTTTTAATATAACACCATCTGATATATTAATATCACCATTTTTATCAATATCACCACATCTTATATTATCGTTTAATTCTGTACATTGTACTTTTACCACATTTAATATACACAAAAAAAGAACAAATATCAATGCCAATGGTAATATTTTCAACATAAATTTATTTTTATCTTTCATAAATAATCCTCCATTCTTATTTAACTTGCAAATTAACAAACACCTTTTTAGACTTATATTCTATTAATAATATTATGTAACCTTCAACTACAATTCACAAAACATTTATTATGTTTCTTCCTAGTAAAAAATAATGTATTTACTTACTTGTAAAAAAATATATAAATATATATTTTACTTTTAACAATACATAGCTAAACTGTTACATATAAATTATTATATTTTATATTCTAAAATATTACAAATACCTATATTGTATTGATAGATATGCTTTTAACAAATGGCATGCATCTTTATTTTTATTCTTTGCAAAATCTTCTATGCTAAAAAACAGATTCCACGCTTTATAAGTTATCCTTATATTAACTAAAAAAGGAAGGCTGCATAAAACAGCCTTCCCTTCTTGTTATTATTATATATAATAACTATTAATATTATTTTTTATTACTTTTCTTCTGAATTATTTTTCTTAATTCTCTTTTTGTTTGTGTAATATACTGCACCGCCAATTCCTAATGAAGCTGCTAAAATTGCTGTATATACAAACATATTGCTGTAATCACCTGTTTGTGGTGAATTAACATTGCTATCTGATGAATCGCCTGTTGTTGGGTCTTTTACAGATGGGTCATCAGGATTTGTTGGGTCTGTTGGGTTTGCTGGGTCTGTTGGAACTTCTGGGTTTGTTGGGTCTGTTGGAACCTCTGGGAAACCATTATCCAAATAAGCAAGCCACATCTTGTAAGTTGTATATTCTGGGTCTGTTGTACTATCAGCTAACAACTTTGCTGCAAGATTGTCATCATAGTACTTCACACTTGTTCTTGTAGAATAATATATCATATCTACATTATCTACATTATCAAGTTTTTTGCCTTCATAGACATAATTAAACATATCCCATTGATTTACAATTTTCTGGTCAGCTCTTGTTGGTGTAACATCTGAATACAATGGTCTATATGCTTTGCTGTCAGCATCATAAACATAATTGATTGCCCAAGTACCATCACCATCAACTAAAAAGATATCAAAACCATTATTCATTGAAGTATCATGTACAATCTCTGTAGCTTTACCTTCAATTTTAACATCTTCTAACCACTTTGCTGCACCTTTTACTGCATCAATCACTTTACTTGAAGGATTGTGAATAGTCATAAGATATTCTACTACTTGCTTTGTTGTCTCAGCATTTACAGATTCTCTCTCATAAGTACGTCCCATTGTAACAGTGCCATCACTCTTTACTTGTGAAGCCCAGCCTGCTTTAACACCATCATTTTCAACCTGTGTCAACACAAGAAAATCATTTCCCTTTGCAACAGCAGCTTCTACTGGTGCCATATCCATAGAACGTCTTGCAAATACATAATTTTGATTGTTGAGCATAGACATATCAGACAATAATGTTAAAACTTCTGTTGTTACCTGATTACCAATAACAGTATTGCCATTAAAACCTTTTGCTGCTGTAGGTGACATACTCCAGCCACCATTTGCATTTTGGTTTTTAACAAGATAATCAATACCCTTTGCAAATGCATCTGCATACTTGCTGTCTTGTGGATTGGTTTCTGTAATAAACTGTGCAAGATAACGAAGCTGTGCAACTGTTGAACCATTTTCTAATGTTGATTCCTGTTTTAATGTACCAATCTTGCTTGCAACATCTGCCTGAGCCATATCTAAATTAGCTGGAAGTACACTAAAACCGCCGTCTTCATTTTGAAGTGCTACAACATTATCAGCAATAGCCTGTGATACAGCATAACTGTCTGTCAATGCACCATCCATAAATGTATCATAACGATTTCCATATCCTTCTGCTTTTGTCTCATAAGAAGGAACATTTGCATCATTAAAGATAGGAATTGCTGCATAAAAACTTTGTACATTACCATCTTGATAAATATCAGCTTCAAATGTGTTAAGCACATAAGCTACTGGTAAATAAGTTACAAAGTAATCTTCGGTCAAATACGTATTAAAATCAGCAAACTGTTCTTTTACATTAACCTTTGTAGGAACCTGCGCATCCGATAAAACACCTTCCTGTTTCTTTCCGTCAATTGTTACATCTTTAGAACCAATTGTAAATCCTAAAGTTGTTCCATTCATTGTAATAGTAATTGTGTCTCCACTTTCATTATATACGCCGCCTATCTGAGCAAACATCTCCTTCATTGGAGCCATCAAATCGCCATCGGCTGTCGTCTTCTTATAGTCACCTGTAGCGAGAACATTTGCATTTTTGTCGAGCCATACTCTTTGATAATTATCTATAAGAAATACTGGGTCGTTTGTATTAAACCATACTCTTCTAATAGTCATGTTAGAAAAATCATACTCGCCTTTAGTTACTGTTGCTGCTTGTACATTTACAGTAACAAGCGGTGCAACACCTGCTATAAGAGAGGCTGCCATAATTCCAACGACTGCTTTTTTTATTGTTCTTTTCATTATATTACCTCCCTATTGATTCAATGCGGCTGCCCAAGCATCGTAAAGCTTCTTTGCATTGCTTTCTGTGTTTGTATTGGTGTATGAATAGCCGCTTCTTCTCTCGTGCATACCAAGATTTTGCGTATAGTTCGCAATTCCATCTCTTCCAGAGAATATCTCATAGAATTTGCTTGAAGTTAATTTCTTAGAAATATCAAGTCCATAATATTCGCCTGTTATATCAAGTCCATAGAAACGACCATACATCTTAGTTTGTGTACCATCTTGTAATACTAATCTGTCTTTTCCAAGCTCTCTTGTTCTATCAGTTATGTTATATAACTTATATCCTGTAAAACCAATTTCTTTTGTCCAGTTATAATAACTTTCAATAGCTGTTTTGATTTCATCTGTAGGATTTTCTATATTACATAAAACACGAAGTACCGTTGCACTTTCTGCTGTACATACAGATGGAAGCTCAAATGCTCTTCCCCCTGTAGGAACTGGCTTGTCCAAATCTTCGTCATACTGCTGTGCCCAGCCAGTCTTTACACCATCAACAACAACTTGTGCATCCAATGTAAAGCGTAAGCTCTTATCCCATGAAGTTTGGAAATTTTCTTGTGTAAGACCAACAGCTTTTACATTGTCTGTCTGATTTTTTGCATCCGTTCTTGCCCATGCAAAATCATCACAAAATGTGCTGCTTGTTAAACCTTTGTCATAAGACATTGCATATACTACTTCCATCATATCTGGCATAGCATTATCATTAAATGTAATATTGCCAAAATATCCTACACCATATGGCCAATACTGTGTCCAGCCACCACTTTCTGTCTGTGCATCAAGTACATACTTCATACCTTTCCAGAAACCTTTTTCAATGGTGTCAAGCTCTGCCTGATAACCAGCAAACAAATCTGGGTACTCTTTTGACAAACGAATAACACGTGTCAAAAACTTAATATGTCCATGTGTAGCACCATTGTCAATTGTTGAGTAAGCATGTGGGCAAAATTGTGGAAATGTCTCATTTAACAAATCCCAGTCTTTATTTGTCTTACCCCAGCCGCCATCTTCATTTTGATAAGTAGGGTCACATACCATAACAGCTGCGCTAACCATTTCTTTAACATTTTTAGTTACATCTTCAGCAGTTACCTTATCTGATACTGTAATACGGTCTTTTAATGTGTTATAATTATTAGAATCACTCTCCATCTTCTTTGTCGTATAATTAGACTTTGAGTTTGTAACAGGCTCTACAGCGGCATCTGAATAATAGAATGCAAATGCCATCTCCATTCTGTGCATTGCATCATTCCACATTACATTAGCACCTAATGCTTCTGCTGTAAATTTTACTGGAAGATAACAAGCATAATATTGATTTCCCTTGTCGTCTTGTTCATTTTCAACAGCCTTAAAATAAGGTGCAAGCTCACTTTGCATTGTCAGTGTCTTTTCAGTCTTTCCATTATTTAATGTTGCCGTTGTGCTTCCAGCCTTCATTTTAAGTGTCAAACCATTATATGTAATTGTAATATCTCCTGTGGCTTGGTCTGCAGCAACATCTGCAGTGATGTCCATAAATGAATATTTTAATGGAGCCATCATACCTTCAGGATTACCCTCCCCTAATTTCATCTCTGCTTTAATAAGTAATCCTTTTTCAAGCTCCTCTGGAGCCCATTTTCCTCCATTACTCTTAGTGTATCTGTTTGGTTCATATTCTGGCACCGCCAAAAACTTAATAACTAAATCAGATACCTTCACTTCTTCACCTTCAGCCGCCATTGTCTGCATAGGTTCTATTGCAGGTAATGCAACGTATACGCTTGAAGTCATTACTGCACATAATCCCAGTGCAGCCAAAGCTTTCCAGTGTTTTGTCTTCATAAAAAGCTTTCCTCCTTTTTTACTTTTGTGAAAAAACTTTTAATAAAATTTTCTCCCATGATTAATATAACCTTTATAAAGATTAAAGTCAACCTTTTACATTTTTTATTTAATTATTTTCTATGCAAAAATAATTGTGCAATTTAGACGTTAAATCTTGTCTAAATTGCACAATTATTATAAAAAAGTGGATACTGATTTATTCACCAGAATAACTCTTTTTATCTTCTTCTTTTTCTTCTTCCTGTGGCAGTCTGCTATATTGGTCTGTCTTTTTAAATTCTTCCATTGCATTATCATAAGCAGCTAAAGTCTCTTTAATTGCAGAATCATCTTTACTTATTCTTGATACTGCTTCAACATATACTTCTTGTGCTTCTTGTTTTGATTTGCAAGTTTCAAGTCTTCGTTCTAATGCCTCACGCTTCATCTGAACCTTTACCATCTTAGCATACTGTACAGGATTATTGATGCGCAAATACTGCATCTCATCATAAGTCAATTTTTCGCCTTTATCAATTTTTCTTTGAATTTGTTTAACAAAATCTTCTTTTTGCTTATCGGTCATTGCCGTGGTTGGGTCAAATATACTATCAATGGCTTCTTTAAAAACCATACCCATATTTTCTGCTGTAACAGGTTGACTCACTTCATTGCAATTCTCTTTTTTTTGATAATTAGAAAAAATTGTATTATTACCATTTTTATGAATGCTAGCTAAATTATACATCATTTTTAGCTCCATTTCTGCGCTGCTTTTGTACAAAAAACTAAAAATTTTTACGAGTTTGTGGCAAGCAGCACACAGGCACAAATCTCGCGATTGAAAATTTTAATTTTCAATCTTTTCATCTCCAACCAATGCAGCAATCTCAGAATCACTTATGTTTTCTAATTTTTTTCGTATTTCTTCTGCATGCTTTTTCTCCATTCGGATACGCACTTCTTCCTCAATTTCTTCTCTGATTTGGTCTTGTGCTTTATCAAAACTGGTGAGCAGCTTATTCCACTCTTTTACAGTATAAGCATTGCGACCTATCTGTATCTTTTGTTCTGTTTCACCATTTCTAAATTTTTCACTCATCTCAACCATTTTTTGATGAAATATAGCATCATAATTTTTTATATCTTGTGATGTATCTTCATTGCTGGCATTATTTGTTTTATTATCATTATTTGTGGTTTTATTTTGATATTTTTGATATGAACCACCATAAATTTCTGAAACGCTCATAAGCTCTCCTCATAACTATTTTTTATCCATAAAAATTAAATTTGCTCAAATAATTTTCTATCGTATTGGCATTTGATGTATAATTATTGGATATATTTTGGATATTGGCATAAGCATTATCCGATATTCTTGATGATACAAACGCTAATTTTTGAGTAAATGAATCTTTTCCTCCAAGTACCTTTTCCAAGCTATCACAAGAGGCAGCCTTCAACTTATCCTTGTCAATAACCATATGTCCATCACTTTTTACAGAAATACCTATTTCTTTTAAATCTTCTTTATTTTCTTCTATAATATCCTTTAATCCTTGACAATAAAATAGATTTAATGAGCTTGAATCCTTTTTCATATTATCAAGAAGGTCATTATAATTACTTACTAACTCTTCTACATTTTTACAAATATCTGAAGTATTATTGTTTTCTCTTGCCTTGTCAAAAATACCATTCTTTTCACTGTTAGCAAATAATTTAGCTTGCTCGGTTAATTTATCCGCTGTTTTTTCTATCTTTTCATATTTAGACTTATTTGCATGGTTTAATGAAGCACTTGCTTTTGACTGCAAAACATTACTTAAAGAACTGGCTCCTTTATTAGAATTTAAATAATCTAATAAAGTGCTGCGGTGAATTGGAAGACCTGCTTTCATTGCTGCTTCATTTAACATCTGTGTTGTAACTCTCATATTAAACCTCATTTCTGCGCTGCTTTTTCATAAAAAACTAAAAGTTCTTACAAGTTTGTGGAGTCAGCGCAGCCACAAACTTGTCATCTTGTCATGAATTATATATTTCTTTTCTAATACTATATCGACACATTTTATATTTACAAAAGAATCAAGGTGTTAAATAACCATTTTTATACCTCAAATGTAAAATCATTCCATCATACAAGACTGTTGCTAAATTATTTTTACGCATTATAAAAGATTTTGTAATATGTAAAAATATCTTGAGACTTCTCTGCTTTTTTTGCATAATCCCAAATATCATTAAGCCATTTATCCATAAAAATATAGGAATCCCAACACCCTAATGTTTTAAAATCCTTCATCAAACTTTTGATAGCTGCCGTATAATCCGCTTCATCAAAATAGCTATCCCTGCCTGATTTATCAAACATCATAACGGACTCTAAACGAGATGATGCATTGCCTGTCTCTAAATTTAATATCATCATATCATTATAACTGCAACAATTTGGATTAATTTCTTTGGCATTAACTTCTTTTTCAAATTCATTGCCATATTTATCTAATCCCTTAATAATATACACTGGATTTTCTTTAGAATAATTGTCTGCATGATAAATATTGACAGATTCCCCTGTTTTAGGGCTTGCATAGGACATCAATGCATCGGAACAAAGCATTACCTTCTGTGTTCCCATACCAACACAAGTCAAAATATTTTTCTTAAAATCTTCCTGCTTAGAATGGATAAAATTGCTTTTACCAGATGTTGTTATATCTGCATTTGTATTTATTCCTGTTACCATGTTCCCTCCTTTTCTACTATAATTCATTTATAAAGTCTTATACATGTAATCTATGTTTGTCTTTTCGTTATTTTTTTAATATTCTTATTTTTTTACAACTTTTTACAGACTAACATTTCCTATAATATAAAAATAACGATAAAATTCTAATTTTAACCTTTATGCTATAACTTGTTTTTTAAAACAACAAATAGCTCAAGTTTTAGCAAAACTGAATAACAGTCTTTTACATTAGAATTTTTATCGTCATCCTTGACTTTATTTATTTTCCTTTTAGAAAAGTATTCCTATATCAAATCATTTGCATAAGGATAAAAAAACTTCTTTCTTGGAAAACTTCTCCATTTGTTTTCCTCAAAAAACCAATTAAAAATATGGTCTGTTCTTTTAAAAACATACTTCCAAAAAGGCAGTTATTTGTATTAACTTTTCAATTTATTTATCGGAACAATTCAAAATTATATAACCCTAATAATGCAAGAATAATCATAATTTTACGTTAAAAATCTTATCATTCACGACTGGTAACAAAAAAACTGTTGCATAAAGCTTTCAATATTTTTGCTTTATGCAACAGTTTTATATTTGTTTAATTATAAAGATACATCTACACTACCACCTTCAGTAACAACTGGTGGGGGAGGTGAAAATGGAATACCAAATCCTCCAATTTCAAGAGATACGCCACTGTTAATACTATTTCTTTCACTTTCCAATCGTCCAAAAACGGATTTAAGATATTTCATATCTGCTTTTACAATGTCTTTTAGCTCTTCTGCTCTATGTTTTTTCTTTCTAAGTTCTAAGTCTTGTGGTTCAACATCTCTTACAAAACTAAACTCCTCAAAAACATCTTCATCGTTCTCATTGCTTTCTTCCATTGCTTCCCTCATAAGCTCTTCAATCTCGCGCATAAGCTTGCGCAATTCTTGCTCACTCATCTCAGAAGGCTCTTCATTTTCAGAACGATTTTCTTCTTCAACATCTTCTAAATCCGATTCTTTTTCTTCTTCCAATTCAAGAAGTTCGTCATCAATGGCTTTTTTCTCTGCTTCTTCTTGTTTCAAATGTTTTAGACGTTTTTTTGCAACACGCACAATACTTTGTGCATGAATAATCGCATGTCTTAACTCCTCCTCATCATATTCGCCAGTGCCAGCTTTTTTGCTGAGTGAAACTAACTTTGTTCTTGCTGATGAAACAGTAAGGCTAGCTGAAAAAGATGTTTTGGCTCTAAGAATCATCGCTGAAACTTCTCTGTGATTATACTGCAATTTTTTACGTGGCTTTGTATTTGAATTATAAGTACTAATAGATTTTGGAGTCTTCTTTCTTATTCCTGTAATGATAAGTTTCCCACCAGCACCCATTCCTCCAACGAGTAAACTCATGTTATCATCTCCTTATCAATACAATATATGCCAAGTTTAAATTACATAATCAAATTGCTGTCCAATTTTCTTTTCCTCGTCCGTCTGAACATAATCACTCATACTTGTATAAATTGTATTATTGACTTTCTTAAGGAGTTCATCAATAGAAGATGCCGTAATGGTAACAATATCCTCTGATTCCTCTGCCTTATCTGCCTTGTTTTTGTCTCGGCTATTCTTAATCCGCTCTTCTTGCTGCTCTTTTTTAGCTTTCTTTGCCTCGTCTTTTCTTTCTTGACGCTTTGCCTCTGCCTTTCTTTCAATACGTTGTTTTTGTAATGCTAATGACTTGTCTACAACTGCAAAATATGAGGCAGTTCCATTGTCATTGACCTGCATACCATATCCTTTTACTTTTGCCCCAGTTGCAGATAATTGCTTTCCTAACTGTGATAAACCACTTGCAGCATTTGCAATAATTCCTTCATATTGCTTACGGTAATTCTCATCTGAAGCCATCTTTTCAATTTTTTCTTCATCAATAAGAACAACCATCTTATTTGCATTTGCATAACTTGCTGCTTTTGATTTTGCATATTCTTTTTGGTCTGCACTTACAAGTATAAAATCCATATTAGAATATTTCTTTTTGAGTTCCTCATAATACTTTGCTGCCTGTTCGCTTAATTGAGGTTCTCCAATTGTTTTACCACTAACTTTGGTTTTTTTTGTTTTGTTTGATGTCTCGGTCATCTGCATTTGGG
>CAJUKN010000003.1:109982-181102 GCA_910587485.1 uncultured Lachnospira sp. | reverse complement strand
TATCCTCCTTGAACTTGAGTTATTAGGGGACTAAACTCCATTTTAGCCAATTACCCTTATAAGTTTTATCGACATACTATTTAAAAATTTTAACCTTAACTATATACAAATTTCCATATAATAGCAATAAACATCTGTATTTATAATCCTTTTATATTTATACAATATTTTGCATTTTTAATATATATTTCAATTTTATAGGGTTGTGTTGTATTTTTATTTTTGATAAAATGATTTTTAATATTTTTCATTTTGGACAACTTTTAAACTTGTACTTGCACCTAGTGCAGCGACTTTATTTAATTTACAGATTAAATTAAGAAAGGGTTTTTATGATACATGGCAAAGATATAACATTTTCATATTCAATCAATACCAATAACGAACCAGTTATTAACCATGTTGATTTTGATGTTGAATCTGGACAATTTGTTGCTATACTTGGAGCAAATGGAAGTGGAAAATCAACTTTTTGTAAATTATTAAATGGTTTACTTTTACCACAATCAGGAAGTTTAACCGTTGCAGGTATTGATGTAACAAATACAGACATGGTATGGGAACTAAGGCGTAAAATAGGAATGGTATTTCAAAATCCTGACAATCAATTTGTGTCATCTGTTGTTGCCCAAGATATTGCATTTGGATTAGAAAATTATGAATTTTCAAGAGAAGAAATTGATAAAAAAATATTACAAACTCTTGAGATGGTCAATATGCAGGGATTTGAAAATGCCTGTCCTCATTATCTTTCTGGTGGACAAAAACAGCGCATTGCAATAGCTGGAGTCTTAGCACTTAATCCAGATATTATTATATTTGATGAGGCAACCTCCATGCTTGACCCTATTGGAAGAAAAGAAGTTCTTGATATTATACAAAAACAAAAAACTTTAGGACAAACCATTATTATGATTACACATTACATTGAAGAAGCTGTATTAGCTGATAAAATATATCTTATGAATCAAGGTTCATTTTCCGCATATGGAACACCTGTTGATATACTTACAAATTGTGAGCTTTTAATTCAATCAGGTATGCTTCCTTTAACAGTCGTAAAACTATATAAAGATTTACAAAAAATAGGAATTTATTTAGACCATTGCCCCATTACCATTGTTGAATTTGTGGAGGAATTATGTCAATTACAGCAAAAAATTTAAGTTTTCAATATGAAACGGGAATGCCTTTTGCTACAAATGCCCTACAGGATATTAATTTTACTATACAAAAAGGCGAATTTGTAGGAATTATGGGGCATACGGGCTGCGGAAAATCAACATTATTTCAGCTTATATGCGGTCTTCTTACTCCTACAAATGGAACTATTTTTATAGATGGTGAAGATATTTTTAAACATTATCATGCACACAAACGACACAAAAATGATTATGATAGAAAATCTCTACGAAAAAAAATAGGCATTGTTTTTCAATATCCTGAAAATCAACTATTTGAAACGACCGTTGAAAAAGATGTTGCTTATGGATTAAGACATATGAATATATCAATATCTGAAATAAACAGTCGTGTCAAGTGGGCATTAGAAATAATGGGGTTTTCTTATGAGAGCATACGCCACCTATCACCATTATCTTTATCTGGTGGTGAAAAAAGACGTGTTGCAATCGCTGGCATACTGGTAATACGCCCTGACTATCTTTTGTTAGATGAACCTATAGCTGGATTAGACCCTGTTATCCGAAATAAGTTTATGAAACTTCTTCAAAAACTTAATCAAGAGGGAATGACCATACTAATGATTTCACATAATGCTGATTGTATCAGTGAATATACAAAAAGGCTTCTTGTGTTAGAAAAAGGACATTTAATCGCAGACAATACAACACACTATTTATTTTCAGATATGGATTGGATAACTTCTCATCAGCTTGGAATAAGTCAAAGTAAATTAATTGCTTATGAACTGCAAAAACGAGGTTGGAATATTCCTAAAAATGTAATTACTTATGAAGAACTTTTACATTCACTACAAACTATTATACAAAATAGGTAAGAATTTTAAATAAGTAAAATTTTAACACCTTATAATACTTATATACTAAATAAAAATAAATGATTTATCACCTACTTTGTGCCAAAACGTTACAAAGAAGACTTAATATAACAACAGAAAACACCTACGCGTCTATTATGCAGTTCTTGCGCAAAAATTAGCGCAGAAATGAGGATTTTTATGCCGTTTACTGGAAAATATATACATGGCAATTCTCTTATCCATAAATTTGATGTACAAGGTAAGATTATTGTTTTTATTATACTTATTTTTATGACCATTTTTACCAATTCTTTCATTGGATATATGTTGTTGTTTACTATTCTTGGAATGATAATAGCCCTATCAAAATTTCATTTAAAACTTATATTTTCTTCTATAAGACATATATGGAAATTTTTTATTGTTATCTTTGTTTTAAATATTTTGTTTTTTGATGGTGACACCATATTATTTCAATGGAAATTTATTCAACTTACCAAAGAAGGAATCCATCATGGTATTACAATTATATTTAATGTTTTTATCATTTTAATTTTAGGAAATATATTTACGCTCACTACGGAATTAACAGAAATGATGAATGGACTAGAGGCTCTTCTTATGCCTCTATCTTACTTAAAAATCCCAATTGAACAAGCTGTTTTAATATTGACTATATCTTTTCAGTTTATTCCAACTTTATTGCAAGAAGGTGATACAATTCGCAAGGCGCAAACTGCACGTGGTGCTGATTTTGAAAGTAAATATTTACATAAAAAAATAATGGCTACAGGCTCCTTATTTATCCCTGTATTTATAGCTGCATTTAAACGTGCAGACGATTTATCTATTGCTATGGAAGCGCGCGGCTTTCGTGATGCCAAACATCGAACTAAAAAAAGATACTCAAAAATTTCTATAACAGGAAAGATAACAATAGTAGCATTTTTATTATTATTTATCATAGAAATATATATATAATTTATTATATATTTTTTAAATATATTATATAAAGAAAGGAATACAATCAAAATGAACACTCTATCAACTATTAAAAAATCAATAATTTGCGCTATATGTATCGCATTATGTTACATTTTCCCTATGGTATTTCATGTATTTGGTGCTGGTGCTGTTTTTTGTCCTATGCACATTCCAGTATTTATCTGTGGATTAATTTGTGGCTGGCCTTATGGGCTTATGTGTGGTCTTGCTGGACCAACTATTTCTTGTGTACTTACTTCTATGCCACCTGTTACAATGCTTCCTTCAATGATTGTTGAACTGATAACATATGGTGTTGTTTCTGGACTGCTTAGTACATATGTTCATACAAAAAACACATATGTTGATTTATATATAGCACTTATTACTGGGATTGTATGTGGCAGAATTTTATCAGGACTAGTAAAAGCATTTATATTTACAGGCGGGCAAAACTATTCCTTTGCTGCATGGATATCTGGCTCTGTTATTACAAGCTGGCCCGGAACTTTAATCCAACTTATTTTTATTCCAAGCATTCTCATTGGATTAATGAAGGCACACCTTATACCAGAACGATATATCAAAGAAAAAATATAAAGGATTATCATGTGAAAAATAAATTGTTTCACAAGTTCAATAAAATTTAACTAGCAATTTGTGTCTGTACATTACTTGACACAAAATTACTAACAAAAGTAGCACAGAAATGGGGATTAAAATGTCACAAGAAAAGATAATTGATTTTTTTAATAAATGCGCCCCTTATTGGGACGAATGGGCAATCAGAAAAGAGGATATTCTTGTTAAACTGTTAGACAATGCAAAAATTACTGCTGGTATTGATGTTTTAGACATTGCTTGTGGTACAGGATTTTTATTTTCTGATTATATAAAAAGAAATGTTCACTCTGTTACAGCTATTGATTTATCACCTGAAATGGTACGAATTGCAAAGGAAAAATATAAAAAGTTATGTGATGATAAACAATCGACAACTCACTTTGCGAGTCAGACTTATGTCAAAACAACAAATAATACGCTTTGCGAACCGTTTTTATGTTCAATTAATATTATTTGTGGTGATGCTCAAACCTATCAATTTGACAAACAGTTTGACGTTGCCATGATATTTAACGCATTTCCACATTTTATGGAACCTGAAAAGATTATTATTGCTACTGCAAAAAATCTTAAATGCGGTGGGCGTATTGCTATTTCTCACGATATGGGCAGACAAGAATTAGACCATCATCATCAAAAAAAGGCGAGTGAAATATCTATTCCCCTTTTACATCAAGATGATTTAATAAAATTAATGTCTCCTTACTTTAATGTAGATATTGTGATTGCTAATAATGATATGTTTCAAGTCTCAGGAACAAAAAAATAATACTATACTTTTCAACCTCATCAAGAAAGTCCTCCTCACTTCAATGCCACAGAGGCATAAGTAGGGAGGACTTGCACTGTGATAACAGCTATGAGGTTATGAGCAAGTAGCACAGCAGATTGCGAATATCCGCTTTGACTATATTATATTTTTCACAAAATAAAATCTCTATACCAATTCTATATCAAATAGTATATTTATTTAAATAAATAATAACTATATTTGACATTTTAAAAATTTTATAACATTTCCTATAGAATACCTAATTACAGCTTACTCCTCCATCAATTACAACAACGGAACCTGTCATAAATTTTGCCTCATCGCTTGCCACGTAAAGTACTGCTGAAGAAATATCTTCTACCTTTCCCTGTGGAATAGACTTGTCCAATCCTGCCATAATTCTGCCCATACCAAACTGATTGATATTTGTCTGGCTTTGCATAACTTCTGTTTCTACTCCTCCCGGACAGATAACATTACAACGAATCTTTCCAGTATACATATATGCTGTATTTTTTGATATACCTACCAACGCATGTTTAGAAGCTGTGTATGCTGCACCAGCACGACAGCCATTAACACCGCCAATAGAAGCTACATTCACTATATTTCCCCCACTTTCCTGTCCGTTCATTACTTGAACAGCTTTACGCATTGCATATACTGGACCATCAAGATTTATAGACATTATCTTTCTCCATAAATCATTACTCATATCCCCTACAGGTGTAAACTCATCCATAACTCCAGCATTATTAACTAATATATCAAGCTTCCCACACTCTTTTATAGCATATTCAATCATACCTTCATTAACTTCTTCTAAGGATACATCACCAACATATGAAAGAATTTTGCCTGATAATGACTCGGACTCTTTTACAAGCTCTTCCAAACGTTCTTTTCTACGTGCAACTGCAATAACTGTAGCCCCTTCTTTTGCAAAATCTAAAGCAATCTGTCTTCCCATTCCAGAACTTGCTCCTGTTACCACTACACTTTTGTTTTCAAATTTCATGTAAAAATCCCCATACCTTTCTTAATTTATTTTGTAATTTTATCATATCATTTCTTATAGTATTTCGTCAATTAATTATTAAATGCACTGGAAATTTTTAGAAATAAATCATATTAATATAAATTCAAAAAAGATTGTTGTATGCTAAAAATTATGTTATATTTTCAACATGGGAAACCATAGAGCCATAGGCGGCTTACCCTCTTATTCTTTGGAAGGTTTTTAAGCCCTCTATTCTTACGAAAGGAGGGCGATGCAATGATTACATACGCTGATTTAATTCAAACAGGTATTTTTATTGTTGCTCTTGTAGGATTGTGTTATACAATCTTTAAAGAGAAAAAAAATAGTCGCCAACTACCCCAAATAGCTGGCGACTGACCTTGTAAAAGGTTTCAGCATATCATAAGGGTAGCCGCTTTATGGCTTTCCCTTTTTGTATTTTTACTATAGCACATCAAATCATATGGCACAACAAGGTTTTTATAATTATCATTGACATTTTTATCAAAACTTCTTATCATTGGATTGGTAGAAAGTTACGTTTATACCTTCAGAAAGGAACAACAAAAAGATGATTCGATTTGCTATTATAGGTTCTGGCTGGCGAAGTTTATTTTATGTACGAATTGCAAAGGCAATGCCTGACCATTTTGAAATGTGTGCATTACTTTGCCGAACAAAAGAAAAAGCAGACAAGCTTGCTGATGAATATCAAATTTATACGACTTGCAACGAAGCAGATATTGTTGCTACAAAACCAGATTTTATTATATCAGCAGTTTCAAAAGCAAATATGTATGATACTTGTATACATTGGCTGTCCTTCGGATTTCCTGTTTTATCTGAAACACCAATAGCACTTGAACGAAAAGCCCTAGAAAATGTGTGGGATATGTGCCAAAATGGTGCAAAATTGCAAGTGGCTGAACAATATTTTTTATATCCATTCAATCGTAAAATAATCAATCTTGTTGAATCTGGAATTATAGGAACTCCTGTATCAATAACTATTTCCGCGATGCATGATTACCATGCAACCAGTATTATTCGACAAATGTTACAAGTTGGATTAGAAGATTTAACAATTTCAGGTAAAAAATTTATGGTTCCTGTAACCGATACAAAAACCCGATATGAAACATTAACTGATGGACAAGTTGTAAACAAAGAAGAAAAACATCTAATCATAGAATATGAAAGTGGTAAAATTGCATTTTATGATTTTATGTCAGACCAATATCGCAGTGAAATTCGCAATCGTTATTTAAATATTCGCGGAACAAGAGGTGAAATTATCAACGACAGACTATATTATCTTAATGAAGATAATATTGCTTGCACCCAAAATATTGATTATAAAAATCCTTATGAAAAATTTAACTTAACGGAAGATGAATCAGCAATTGCAGCTATTTTATTTGGAATGATGGACTATATTAATACTGGAAAAGAAATTTATCCTATGAAAGAAGCTGTTGAAGACGCCTATCTTTCAATCTTGATGAATCAGATAGAACATGATAAAATAACAACGCTTTGTTCTGATAAAGATAGAATATGGAAATAATCAAAGTGCTGTAAGCATAGTACTGCATTATTGCTGGCAGAAATAAAAAGTAATATTGTGACTACAAATAACATTGGCAAACATTTGAACATGAATTTGAAACATTACTAAACAAAAAAGCAAACCTATAACAGATAGCAACTAATACGAATATCATTTACAACTCATTCTTATGTTAAACAATGAATGACAAATTATTCTTATACTAAGCAATAAATGTTATATTTTACAAGTTTGTGTCCGTGCTGCAATCGCAGACTTGTTCATCAAACACAATTTTTTATTCGTTATAAAAGCAGCGCAGAAACGAGGGTAAAACAATGTCTGATAAGAAAATTCCTTATAAAATTTATTTAGAAGAAAGTGAAATGCCAAAACAATGGTACAATGTGCGAGCTGATATGAAAAATAAGCCCGCTCCTCTGCTTAATCCTGCAACATTAAAGCCAATGACTGCCAAAGAACTATCAGCCGTATTTTGTGACGAGTTGGTGCAGCAAGAATTAGACGATAAAACTCCATATTTTGATATTCCTATAGAAATTCAAGATTTTTATAAAATGTACCGCCCTTCCCCACTTGTTCGCGCTTACTGTTTAGAAAAAGCACTAGATACACCAGCTAAAATTTACTATAAATTTGAGGGTAACAATACTTCAGGAAGCCATAAGCTTAATTCTGCAATTGCTCAGGCTTACTATGCTAAAAAACAAGGATTAAAAGGTGTGACAACGGAAACTGGTGCTGGTCAATGGGGAACAGCTCTATCTATGGCATGTTCTTATTTTGGTCTTGACTGTAAAGTGTATATGGTTAAATGTTCTTATGAACAAAAGCCATTTCGACGTGAAGTTATGCGTACTTATGGCGCTAATGTAACACCTTCACCTTCTGAGACAACCAATGTTGGACGTAAAATCCTTGCCGAACATCCGGGTACAACTGGAAGTCTTGGCTGTGCAATCTCTGAAGCAGTTGAAACAGCTACTTCTTTAAAAGGATATCGCTATGTGCTTGGCTCTGTACTCACTCAAGTATTGCTTCACCAATCTATTATTGGTCTTGAGACAAAAGCAGCTTTAGATAAATATAATATCACTCCAGATATTATTATTGGCTGTGCAGGCGGCGGCTCTAATTTAGGAGGTCTTATCTCTCCATTTATGGGTGAAAAACTGCGTGGTGAAAAGAATTATCATTTTATTGCTGTAGAACCAGCAAGCTGTCCAAGCCTCACAAGAGGTCGTTACGCATATGATTTCTGTGATACAGGTATGATATGTCCATTAGCTAAAATGTATACTTTAGGAAGTGGTTTTATTCCTTCATCAAATCATGCTGGTGGTTTGCGCTATCATGGTATGAGTTCTGTTGTATCACAACTATATGATGATAAATTGATAGAAGCTGTATCTGTTGAACAGACATCTGTATTTAAAGCAGCTACTCAATTTGCTAGAGTGGAGGGCATTCTTCCTGCTCCTGAAAGCAGCCATGCCATCAAGGTTGCCATTGATGAAGCACTCAAATGTAAGGAAAATGGAGAGGACAAAACCATTGTTTTTGGTCTTACAGGAACTGGCTATTTTGATTTGGTTGCCTATCAAAAATTTAATGATGGCTTAATGGACGATTATATTCCTACAGAAGATGACCTTGCAGTCGGATTTGCAGGTCTGCCTAACGTTGAACTGTAATATAATTATATGTAGCAAAACTGTGAGATATCTAACTTTCGCAACATTCACCAATATATTTTAACCTCATCAAGGAAATCCACCACTTCAATGTCTCAGAGGCATAAGTGGTAGGTGGACTTGCGTTGTGATAGCAGCTAGATAGTTTGAGCAAGCAGCATAGCGAATTGCGAATATCCGCTTTGACTGCCGCACTGAGCTTTGCTTGCAAAAACAAGAATGGAGGATTACATGAAACCCAAAAAAACAGACGTCAATACTCCACTAATGATAACAGTCCTGATTATTATATTATTTTTTTCTATTTTCCTTAATATAATGATTGGAAGTGTAAAATTAAATCCAGTGGACATTATAAATTGTCTGTTTGGTGATGATAAATCTTCTGTCACTTATACATTAATTACAACAGTCCGCCTTCCACGAATGGTTGGCGGACTATTTGCAGGTATGGGACTTGCCTGTTCAGGAGTGATTCTTCAAAACGTAATGAATAATTCACTTGCCAGTCCGAACACCATAGGAATTAACTCTGGTGCTGGATTTGCTGTTATGCTTTCCATGATTTTACTGCCCGGAAATTTAGCAACTATGCCTGCATTTGCATTTACTGGAGCATTTATAACAAGTTTACTTATATTTTTACTGGCTTACTTTGCAGATAGTTCTCGTACTACAATTATTCTTGCAGGTATTACTGTATCTACATTTTTAAATTCGGGAATTAACACATTAAAATTGCTTGATACTGATATAACCATTAATGTTACATCTTTTATGGTTGGTTCTCTTACAGGACTTACAATGAAAGGACTATTTTTACCTATTATCTGCATAAGTATAGCTGTTATCATTTCCATTATTTTATCGAGACTGCTAAATATATTAAATCTTGGTGATGATATAGCACGTTCACTTGGTGTCAATGTATCTGTCATTCGATTTATCCTGCTTATGCTTTCTAGTATTATGGCAGGCTGTGTTGTAAGCTATGCGGGATTAATCAGCTTTGTAGGGCTTATTGTTCCTCATATATGCCGTCATCTTTTTGGCAATGATTCCAGATTACTTCTTCCATGCAGCGCACTGCTTGGTCCTATTGCTGTATTATCATGTGATTTAATTGGAAAGGTGCTTTTATCACCATATGAATTGCCTGTAGGCATTATACTATCTTTTATTGGCGGTCCATTTTTTCTGTATTTATTAATGAAAAAGAAAGGAGGACGACGTCTTAATGCTTGAATTTAAAAATATTACTGCCTCTTGTCAACATCAAATCATTCTTAAAAATATTTCTATCACTGTACCTACTGGGGAAATTACTTGTATTATTGGTCCTAACGGCTGCGGTAAAACAACGCTTGTACAATGTCTTTATGGAATATCAAAAGTCATTGAGGGAACTATTTTATTAAATGGTTATGATTTTTTGCAGCTTTCTTATAGAGAACGTGCAAAACAATTATCTTTTCTTCCACAAGTAAGACAAATTATTCCTACGCTTCCTGTCAAAACTTTAGTAGAACATGGGCGATTTCCATATCTTGGTTTTGCAAGAAAAAAACAAAAAGCAGATATAGATATTGTAAATCAAGTTATGGATTTTACACAGACAACCCCCTATTCTGATATGTGTGCTGACACCCTTTCAGGAGGAATAAGACAACAAGTATTTTTTGCTATGAATTTAGCGCAAAACTGTGACACTATTGTTTTAGATGAACCTACAACTTACCTTGATATAAACCGTCAACGCAAATTTTATGAAGATATTTGTAAGCTTAAACAACAAGGCAAAACGATACTTCTTGTTATTCACGACCTTTCTTACGCTGTTCGCATAGCTGATAATCTTATTGTTATGGATAATAGAAAAATTGCTGCTCAAGGAAAACCAGACATTATCCTTAAGCAGCATATTATCGAAAATATATTTCATGTAAAATGCAAACATTTTAGAGATGAAGAAGGTGAATACTATTTATTTTTATAATTACTTTTGTTTATAATAGTAAATAATAAATTTTTCACTATATTTACTATTTGTATTGCAACTTCATTCTTAAAAATCAGCAATACAACTGCATATATAACAACACTTACGAATATCACGGTAATTGTTGTTATCCATATACTATTTAAAAACATTTTTATAATCCATGCTGATATTATAATACACAAACAACCAACTAATATTCCAGCAAATACTTTTTTCATATTTTTTATATGAATATTTTTATCCAATTTTAAAACAGCAATCCATACAATCACAAAAGAAGATAAAACGGTTGCCACTGCCGCTCCATTCATTCCCCATAAAGGAATCATTATTCCATTTAATATAATATTAACACCTACTGAAATGACACAAGCTATCATAAACTGCTTTTCTTTCATTGATGGTATCAGTATCATATTGCCTATTATATTGACAATAAAACCAATTCCCATCGTGATTGTCATAATCTGCATACAACTAGCAGCACCCACATACTCATGCCCGCCAAATATCTCAATAAGCTCTGGTGCTATGACATTAATTCCTACCACACAAGGCATTCCAACAGTCACAGTAAGCAATGAAACTTTATAAAGCATATCATTAATTCGATTATAATTCTTATTAGCAAAATCATAACTAAGTTTTGGTATAACTACCCATGCAATGGAAACAACTACTTGACTTACACAATTAATAATCTTAACTGCTGTGCTGTAAAGCCCAACGGACACATCCCCTTGCGCAATGCCTAACATTGTCATATCAATGCTAAAAAGTACAGTCTGTGAAAGAGTGGTTGCAAACAACATCATAATAGGAATAATATGTTTTTTTATATTCATTTTTAAGATGAATTTTGTTTTACAAAATCTTCTTCGGTATACGATATTCATTATATTGGCTGCACTTGTTGATAACATAAATATAATTGCATAATTATAATAGTCTTTTTCTTCTTTTACAAATATAAACATAGCTAAAAGAATAAACACTTGAACAATTAATGTTCTTATTGCAATATACTTAAAGTCTTCCATTGTTGTATTAATCCAATCTGCACCTAATGTAGTAAATATAATTGGTATACTTTGAATAAGAATAAGTATGGTATATCCCTTCAAATTAGGAACAAATATCAAGCAACAAACAAGAATTAAATAGGAAATAATGGTTGTCACAATATTAATAGAAAATATTTCATTAATCGTCTGTGAAAATTGTTTTGCATTATTTTTAACACGACTACATTCTCTGACTGCATATGTAGTAATTCCCAAAGCTGCAATTAACGTAAAATAATTAACAATAGATGTGCCAAAATTAATTTTTCCTATATTTTCAGCATGAAGAATCCTTGAAGAATACGGAAATGTTATCAAAGGCAACATTATTGTACATACTGTTTTCAACATATTATAAAATGTATTTTCTTTTAAGCCTGTCTCTTTCTTTTTTTGCTCCTTCATATTAATACTAATCTCCATGCCACATCTGTGCAGAGCAGCTAATCATTTTAACTTGATTAGAAAGGCGCTATACTAACCTTATCTACAATCTTTTATCATTATAATTTACAAATTGTTGAAAAGCAATAAAAGATATTTAATAACATCTATTTTATATATTCACTAACATCAAATATTTCACCACTTTTTATTTTATTTATCATCTCAATAGCATTATTAACCATATCATAATCTGGTATTGCTACCCATCTATAACCCCCATATACATTACATAACCTTGTCCCACTCTCTTCTTTTATATAATCCAAGGCATAAGATTGAACATTCCAATCTTTAGGATTATTGATTTGTTCTTTAACAAGTCCTGTTATAGCTTCTACTGGCATATTTGTAAGAAGCGTATCTGATACTGCATCTAATATTTGGGCATATTTTAAAAGTATAGAAGGTGATATTACTTTATCTAACATAGCAGTTATTGCTGCTTCCTGATTAATTCCTCTCTGAATATCACCTTTTATAAAACACTCTCGTTCTCTTACAAATGCTAATGTCTTAGCACCATCACACTTATTTGCACCTACTACAAAATTGTATTGCTCTGGTGCTGCATTCGTACCATTTGTAAATTCTACGTCTGAATAAATAGTAATGCCTCCCATTGCATCAACAATGTTAATACAACCATCAAAATTAATCTTAAAAAAATAATCAATATCAACACCATATAAATTTTCAAGCGCTTCTATAGAATATTGAATCCCTGCATTTCCTGCATGAGTAAACTTATCTAAACCTGTAATTAGATTGCCGCTTTCATCAAATCCACTTATGGTAATATAATAATCTCTTGGCGTAGATAATAATAAAATCTGTTTTGTCTTTGGATTAACTGTTGCTAATATATTAACATCACTTTTACCATGTTCTGTAATCTTGCCATACTCATCATTACCAGATATATAAACAATAAAACTTTCATCTTTTTTTATAACTCTTTTATCTTTATTTTGTTGGTTAAAAAATAGGGAATCTGATATATTATTGAGCGTATATTTGACCTTACCGCTTGCTGTATATCCAAACATCAATATAACTGATAGAACAATAGCTAAAATTTTTCCAGCTATATGTGCTTTTGTATATTGTGAGGTGAAATTATAGCACAAAATCAATATTAAAAATAGAACAATCATTGCTAAATATTTTAATGGCAGTATATCTAATATAATTAAATTTTTTAAAAACAATATAGATATCAAAAATTGAATAAAAACAAATAAAATTCCAATAAGTGCTATCATCCCTCGCTTTTTGCGACGTTTCATCTTTTTTCTATTTTTTGTTGTTTTTCTAAATACACTTTTAATGTCTTTATGGGTTCTTGTAAATATAGTTACCATTATTTCTCCTTTATACCTTTCTTATTAAAGCTCATTTATCAATAATTTTGTAATATAAATTTTTTATTTTACAAAATTAATATACGTAACTATGTAAAATTTCGACAAAAAAAGACTAGAAACTGTCACATTAAGAACTGCTCCTAGTCTTTTTCTTATCTCTAAGTTCAACTTTTATTTACCCTTAATTAGCAGAAAAATCTTGTGAATAAATTAAATCACCATTTTTATCTAAATAGGTAACTGTTACAACTGGATTATTTATGTTTACTTCATTTTTTAATTCATTTGCTGCATTTATAAATATGTCTTTCTGACTTTCCAATGTAGATTTTAATGCTTCTTCCATACCAGCCTGTTTTGCAATAGTTGTATAGCTGTACTCATAAATCATCTTATTGCCATCAGCTTTGACTTTGATATCTAAGCCTTCCATGCCACCAAAAATCTCAATGGACTTTTGTACCTCATCAGATGCTACATAATCTGCAATGGATGCATACTTACCATTATCATGCTGTGATGTTTCTTGTTTTTGTTCTGAAGTAGCATTTGTATCTTGTTGTCCAGTAGTACCTGCACTTGAATCATAATTTCCACAAGCTGTAAAACTCATAGCTGCTATCAAAAAACAACCACAAAAAATTATCTTTAATTTTTTCATCTTTTTCCTCTTTCTTTAAATTAAGATATATTTATTAACTGTTATCATTTTCACAAACTTAATATACATAATTATACAAAATTTTAGTATAAAAAAGAGGACTACTTCAAATGAAATTCTTCCTAAAATATGATGTAAATTGTTTAACTAATATTCATATCTTATATAAAAATTTCATTTTACAATAGTCCCACTCTTATGTGCAAGTTTAATTTTTATTTATCCTTAGTTCGCAGGAAAATCCTGTGAATAAATTAAATCACCATTCTTATCTAAATATGTAACTGTTACAATTGGATTATCTACTTTTACTTGTTTCTTTAAATCATTTGCTGCTTTTGTAAATGTGTCTTTTTCAGCTTCTAATGCGCTCTTTAATTGACTTTCCATACCAGCCTGTTTTTCAATGGTTGTATACTTGTACTCATAAACCATCTTGTTACCGTCAGCTTTAAGTTTGATATCTAAGCCTTCCATGTTGTTCAAAAGCTCAACTGCCTTCTGTGCCTCATCGGATGCTACATAATCTGCAATTGATGCATACTTGCTTCCACAAGCTGTAAGACACATAGCCAAAACTAAAAGGCAGCCACAAAAAATCATCTTCAATTTCTTCATCTTTTTGTCCTCTTCCTTAAATTAAAATATTTTAAATCTTTGCACTAAGATTTAGAACTAGTGTACGCTTTATTTTAAGTAATTGCAATATGAAAATGTACCAATTTTGTACTTAATTTTTTGATAATATTGCTATATTTATATATCAAGTTGTTCTTTTTTTCATAACAACTAATATAATACGTTTTAAAATCGCATTTATTGACATAAAAATCAACTCACTTAATAATATTATCAATTTCCTCACTAATACTTTCAATCTGTCTTAGACTCTCTTTTTCTGCCTTTAGCTTTTCTAATCTCTCTTGATTCCATTTTTCTATATTTTCTAATCGTTCTTGGTCCCATTTTTCTACACGTTTCTCTTGTTCTGTTTTTTGATAATTTCTTCCAGACACCAATCCATACAACATTAATATAATAAGTATAATAGCAAAAGCATAAATATATGTTAAAACATGTGTAGAATTTCTCCCTGATTGGTATAAATCTTCCACTCTTCCTATATTATTATGCGCATAATCCAAATAAATTCTGATATATTCCAAAAAACTATCAAGGTCATTCATATTGCCTGAATATCCATTATTTCTGACGGCTGCAAGAATAATATCATGCACTTTTTTTTGTGCATTTGTCACATTATTTTGTCTTGCCTTCATATGGTCAAATAATTTCGGTCTTTTTAATATTTTCCATTTTATCGTACTTGTCTCTGCCTGTTTTGAAGCACTTTTTTGATATGGTTTTAAAAATGCTTCTATATATGATAGGGTTTTTCGTGTCCATCCAAATATTTGTCTTATTGTCTCAACAAAATTCAATCGAAATTTATCATTATTATATAATTCTTTATATTCATCACGAGTAAAAAACCATTCCCAACATCTTATATCATTAATAAGATAAATATTTTTTGCAAGACATATCATATCCAGAATACATTGTTGTGATTTTTCTTCATAAGAAATTTCATCATAAACAAATTCCTGTTCATTATCAATTACTGTTTCTTTATGCTCAGGTGTTATTGCTTTCCAAGTAATAGCCTTTTGATTTGATAGGATTTTTTTATCAAATACATTTTCTGGTTTAATTATATTCTTTGATTCAAATGCAATTCTTTTATCTGTTATTTTTTCTTCTTTTGATACATTCTCTGATTCAAATACTATTGTTTTATCAGATGTTGTTTCCTTTTTTGATATATTTTCTGTTTCTAATACTAAACTTTCATCAGATATTGTTTCTTCTTTTACTATATTATCAGGCTTAAATACAGCCTTTTTATCAAGTTTTATTTCTCTTTCCCTTATAGCTTTTGCATTAGATATATTTTCTTTATCTAATGTTGTTTGTGTATCTGAAATATCTTGTACAATATCCCTATCATTTGATGGGTTATTATTTTCAACTGTAATTTTATATGTATTTTGCAGTTTTGCATACTTAACTGCACTTTTATATGCTTTTTGCAGCTCTTGGAACTCTTCTGGATATTCTTCTGGGTGAACCAATTTAGCTTTTTCTGCATAAGCTGCTTTAATTTTTGATATATCTGTAGTAGCTTCAATACCTAATATACTCCATTGATTTGCACTCCACATAAAAATAACCATACCTTTCCATAACCTGCAAATTTGATAAACAACTTGCTGTTCTATGCGTTGGCACAAATTGTTAACTAAATCTTATTTAACTATTCGTCATCTTCACTCCAAAATGATTCATCAAAATTATCAAAATCAAAATTTCGTCTCTCAATGGCTTCTAGCATAACAGCAAGTTTTACATACTGTTCATGGATTTCACGCTCTTTTCCAGTATTTGCAAGTTCTTTAAAATATCTTACCATACCAGCAATATATTCTCTTGTTTCAGGATTGCTTTCTTGATAAAGTCTTTCTGCTTTTTCTATAAGAAGTTTATTTTCTTCCAATTCTAGTGGATGCAAAGTCATCTTTTTTAACTCTTCAAGTCTTCTATCTAATTCATCTTTTGATAAAACCATATTTTTATTTAATATGACTTTATGTAAATTTTGGTTAGCACCTTGAATCTTGATATCAAGAATACCATTAATATCATACATAAATGTTACTTCAACACCAACGGCTCCTTTTGGCGCTCTTGGCAAACCGTCTACCCTCATATTGCCAAGAAGTAAATTTTCACTAGCAACAAGATTTTCTCCCTGATAAATAGGAAAATCAAAACTTGTTTGATTGTTGTTTACAGTTACATAATATTTACTTCTTTTACAAGGTAATGTTTCATTTCGTTGTATTATTGGTGAAAAAGTACCATCATATATTGCTGTTCCCAATGAAAACGGACATATATCGGCTAAAATAACATCTTTAATCTCACCTTTTCGCTCCTTAATTGCAGAAGCAATACCAACACCCATAGCAATACTTTCATCTGGATTATCATCTGTCACCACTTCTACATCTAACAAACTCTTTATATATTTTGCAACAACAGGCATCTTAGAGGAACCACCTACAAGTATTATCTTGTCAATTTCTTCAATAGTCATATCTCCATCATTGAGTACCTTTTTAATTGGCTTTGACATACGTGTAAACAATTCAGAAGCAATATGTATCAACTCTTGATTTGACATACTAATCGTATATTCTTTATCTTGCAGCCAAAACGTTCTTGTAACATTGTTAGAATGTGTTAATTCTTTTTTTAAGGCTTCTGCTTCTTTTTTTACAATACCTTGTTCCTCTAATGTGAACATGCTCTTTGATGCGGTATTTGTCTTATAAAAATAATTTGCTATAGCCTCATCAAAATCCTTTCCACCAAGATAGTTATCCCCTGCCACTGCTTGTATTTCTACCATCTGGTCAAACGCTTCAACTAACGATACATCAAGTGTTCCTCCCCCAAAGTCAAAAATTATAAAACTTTCATCATTATCTGTATTGACATGATGTTTCAAAGCGACAGCAGAAGGTTCATTGATAAGCCTTTCTACATAAAGACCTGCCAATGTGCCTGCATTTTTTGTCGCACAACGCTTATCATCATTAAAATATGCTGGCACACTGATTACAGCTTCTGTCACTTCTTCATTTAGATAATTTTGTGCATCTTCTTTTAGCCTTCTTAACACAAAAGATGATAATTCTTCTGCTCTATATCCACGCTTTCCTGCATAATACATTCTATCTGTTCCCATATTGCGCTTAAATTCGCTAAATGTTACTGCTGGGTGAGTAATTAATCGTTCTTTTGCAATCTTTCCTACATAAACTTCCCCATTGTCGTCAAAACTAACTACGGATGGCGTCAAATACTCACCAAAAGAATTGGGTACAAGTTGAATACGTCCATCTTTCCAAACACTGACAAGACTATTTGTTGTTCCTAAATCAATTCCAATAATTGCCATAACTCTACACCTTCTAAGTAAATCTAATAAGACAATTATACAATGATTATAATAAACACTTCAACAACTTTTCTAATTGTTTATACAAATTCATGTAAATAATTTTTTATATAAATTTTTATTTACTTTGATTCTTACGAGAAACAATAATTCCTACAGTAACTAGTGCCAGTGCAAACAAAATTTGGATTCCCATATAAGAAAACGGTTTACCAATATTATTTGTGCCATGTTTTTGAATATGAATTAATGCTAGTTGATACCAATATGCTGGTAAAAAATGTGCTATCTTAATCACAGCATCACTTAAAAATTCCATAGGAACAAAGACACCACATAAAAAGCTCATGCCTAATGATATGGTATTGCCAATCATACTCATTGTACTCTCATTTTTAATTAACTGACTTACTAGATAAGTAATAGCTAACGCTACAAACATATAGGATATAGCATTTGTCATATATAATAACCATTGCATAGAAAAAATTTCTGTTTTAAATGCAATAACCGCTAGTGCCAAAAATATAAAAATAATTGCAAAACCTGAACATATAACCCCCATTAATGTCTCTTTGCTGATTCTTGCAAAAGAGTATGCTGAACATGCAATTCTACTCTTTAAATCTTTTTGCTGAAACACAACTAAAACTTTTCCTATGGTAACAATACATATATAAACAATAATCCAACTCATATAATTAAAGAAATAATATACTGCATTATAATCTATACTATTTTCTTTCTCAACAATCTTTGTTGACAATTCTGCTTCTGCTGTTTTGGCAGCTTTTTCCATTGCACTATTTATATCTATTCCACAAGCAATATAACTTTTTGTATATTTGACAAATCGGTTATAATCTTGTTCAAAAAGCTGTGATGTATAAGTATCTGGTATTGTTATTATCTCAATATAATCTTCTAAATTGGACTGATTGGACTCAAAATGCTGTCCAAAATTATTTTTTATTTTCACTATACAATCTACATTTCTATTAAACAATTCGTCCTACATAACTTCTGTGCTATCATTTTCAATGGATTTTAATTTATGTTTTTTTGACATATACTCTAATATACCTTTGCTCGCTTCACTGTTATCATAATCAAATACTGCAAAGCTGCATTTTTTATTTGAAAACGAAATTTGTTCTTTAACTGAATTAGGTACAATAAACATAAGCAATACCACAGAAAATATGCCAATAAATAATACCCATTGACTAAGATATTTTTTTAAAACTTTAAAATATACTCTAAAGACTTGCATATGTATTCCTCCTTAAAATCTGAACACTAATTGTCAAAAGAACAATCATAATTAATGCTAAAATTGCAATATCCACAAAATATCTATTATAAGAATCATACACATTTAATGAATAAAAGGCATCTGATATTAGTGCTGCGGGATTAAGACGATTTAATATTGGTATTGTGTGTTCTATTGTATCCTTGATGCCTGATGCCACCAAATCAGCCATAACGGATAATATCATACCTATTGAAACACATATTCCTATTTTGGCACTCTCTCCAATTTTTGCAAAAGAGCCTATAATTGCACCTATTGCTAATCCTACACATGGTCCTAACAATAAAATAAGTAACATTGCCAGATATTTGTCTCCAAAACGAATACCTATAGCATTCATATAAACAAATGCAATAATCATCACTATAAATTGCGTTGTCACCATAGCTAAAAATTCTGAACAAAGCAACATAGCCTTACCTCTTGGAATAATTGCTCTCCTTATTCCAAGACTGCTTGTATTTGCCTGCATTTTACTAATTCTTTCTACTGCAATAAACGATGCAAACATACTGCTCATAGCAAATATTGCATAAAAATAATTATAATATACATTTTGGTAACCATTGGATGTTTTTCCTTCTGTAAAATACGTTTTATCATCTAATAAAGATTTGATTGCAGCACTTTTTTCTTCTTCTGAAGCAGCACTACTTATAATATCTTTAATAATAGCTTCTGATTGTGTATATTGTTCAATAATTGTCTTTATAATTGTTGACATATAACCATTCTCGCCAACAGTCAATGATACTTCTTCTCCCTTATATATAATACCATTCACATCACCATTATAAAGAGCTTCTAAAGCCTTCTCTTCATTTAATTTCTGAACAGAAAAAATTTGTTCTTCGCCTTTTTCTGACAATGCCTCTAATAATGCATCAAGTCCTTTATTTTCTTTTTCCTCAACAACAGCTACAGGTATCACTGTCATCAATTCATCGGTATCAAATAAATTTCCAAACGCCATATACATAAATGTTGCAAGAGCTATCGGAAAAATAAGTGTCCATATAATTGCTGATTTCATGCGTAATATACTTTTAATTGAATAACAATAATTATGCCAAAACATATTTACCTCCTTTTTCAACCTAATCTCTCAATTCTTTTCCTGTTATCTCTAGGAATACATCATTTAATGTTGGCTGTTGTGAATATACACTTCCAAAGGATATATTTTTTGATTGAAAGTAATCAAGTAAACGAACAACATTATGTTTTCCTCCACTAAAATTAACATTGAGATGACAATCGTTATAGACTACATTATAAGCATGAGGCAATGTATGAATATCCTTTATATGTTCTTCGTTAAGTCCTAATACTTCAACGGATATACTTTCTGTATTCTTAATCATTTGTTTCAATTCTTCTTTTGTACCCATTGCAATGTTTTTACCTTTATCCATAATTGCTATTTTCGTACAAATCTGTTCAACTTCTTCCATATAATGAGAAGTATAAATAATCGTTGCTCCATCTCTATTAAGCTGTTCAATTCCTTCTAAAATCTTATTGCGGCTCTGTGGGTCAACTGCAACTGTAGGCTCATCAAAAAATATAAGCTTTGGCTTATGTGCAATACCACATGCAATATTGAGTCGCCTTAATAAACCTCCTGAAAGTTTTTTCGGTTTAAACTTTATATATTCCTTTAATCCGACAAATTCAATGGCTTCATCAATATATTCTTTTCTCTTAATTTTATTTTTTATATATAATCCACAGAAATAATCAATATTTTCCAAAACATTTAATTCCTCAAATACTGCTACATTTTGCATGACCACTCCAATATCTTTTTTAATATCATAACTTGTTGGTTTCATCTGTTTTCCAAAGATTTTAATTTCTCCTTTATCATAAGAAAGCAATGCCAAAATACAATTAATTGTTGTTGTTTTACCGCTTCCGTTTGGTCCAAGCAGACCAAATATTTCTCCTTCTTTAATTGCAAGATTAAAATGGTCTAATGCAATCAATTCTTTATATCTTTTTACAAGATTTTTAACTTCTACTGCTAATTCCATATTGATATAAATCCTCCATTCTCAAATAGTTTATCTATGTATTCCAATTTCTTGGATACCTCTAATGACTTTTTTATAATAACTTTTTATAAATATCATTTATAGTGTTAAACGTCAGTTTTAAATGTGACAAATATCACTTTTTAAATTTTTTATACCAATTTTGTAATACTGTAGTATACTATTAAAACAAGTTAGTAAATAACGAAACATAAAACGCTATTATATAACTTTATTACATTTCAAATTGTTTGTTGGTCTAACAGTTAATTGTAAACATATGTTTGTCATGCACAAAAACAACACAAAAATAAAGAAAAAAGAACAATTTTTATACAAATCTCCACCGAAATAAGGAATACCATATGAAACATTTTATAGGTAAATTTATTATATATATACTCTGTGCTTATTTATCCACAATAAATATTGGAGTGAATATAGGACTGATTGCAACCCTACTTTCTAATTTTATATTGAGCTTTGCTTTCGTTTTAATGTATAATTATCCTCCTAAAAGCTTAACAAATATTCTATCTTGTTCTATAATTAAATACGTTTTAGAAATATTGTTTATTATATATATTATTACTTCATTTTTTATACCTATATTTGTATACTACTTGCCAACTATTGTTTATGATATCATAGCTACGACTCCTTCAGATTGTGTTAAAATATATAAATGTTTTAAAATTAGTGCCTATATTTTATTAATAAGGTATATCGTATATATAACAACTTGTTCTATGGTTAACTTTTTCATTTTAACTATATTAATCATTCTTGCAGGATATATAGCCTATATAAATAATAGTTACATCAACATTTACAATAAACATATAAAATTTACAGATAATACAAAAGAGCAAGATTTGCTAAAAGCGGAAAATTATCGTATACTTCAAGAAAATCAAGATGCTGCTATTTATATGGCAACTTTAAAAGAACGCAATCGAATTGCAAGAGAAATACATGACAATGTAGGACATTTGCTTACACGTTCTATATTACAAGTAGGTGCAGTAAAAGCAATTAATAAAGAAGAATATTTAGAACAACCACTCCAACAACTACATGAAACACTTAATACAGCTATGTTTGATATTCGTCAAAGTATACATAATATACATGATGATGCGATTGACCTTGAAACTGCGATTGATGATATTATAAAAAATATTGAACAAATCAATATTAAAATAGATTTTGATATGAGTAAGCAAACTCCTAAAGATATTAAATATTGCTTTATTGCTATTATTAAAGAAGCTGTTACGAACACATTAAAGCACAGTAACGCTTCTGATATGAAAATCATTCTCCGTGAACATCCCGGATTTTATCAACTATTTATACAAGATAATGGTACTGCTTATCATCATACAACTTTCAATCAAGGGATAGGGCTTGACAATATAACAAATCGCGTTCATTCTCTTGATGGTACAATCAAAATATCACAAGACAATGGTTTTTCTATATTTGTATCAATAGTAAAATGAAATTAAATATTTCACACAAAATCAAATTTTTTACATGAAATAAATTTCTTACAGAAAGGACTAGTGCTTTTTCTACTATCTAACTTTTTTCTGCTATCTAAATAAAGTAGATTTTTGCACTTAAGCTAAATTAATGAAAATAATTATTATAGATGACGATAAACTTGCTGCTTTATCTTTAAAAACGATTCTTGAAACCGAACCAGAAATTGAAGTTCTTGCTATGGGTAATGATGGATTAGAAGCCGTTTCACTTTATGATACCCATAAACCAGATGTCCTGTTAATGGATATACGAATGGAAACATGTTCTGGATTAGAAGCTGGCGAAATGATATTAAAATCTCACCCTGATGCAAAAATACTATTACTGACTACTTTTTCTGATGATGAATATATTATTCGTGCGCTTAAAATTGGAGCAAAAGGCTATATTCTTAAACAAGCATTTGAAAGCATTGCCTCAGCAATTATCGCTGTCTATAATGGACAAAATGTATTTGGAGATGCTGTTATGGAAAAAATCCCTTCACTACTTAACACCAATGCTTCAATACAAAAAAATATTGACACTTTTGGCATAACAGAGAAAGAAATTGATATTATCCATCTGGTAGCAGATGGAAAAAATAATAAAGAAATCGCCAATTTGTTATTTTTAAGTGAAGGAACCATTAGAAATTATATAAGCACAATCTTAGAAAAATTAGAACTTCGAGACCGAACACAACTGGCATGTTTTTATTATAAAAATTTATCATAATTTATTATTGTTGTGATATTTTATAAAATTCTACATGTTGACTTGGTATTATTATGACTAATAATATCTATTTCTTTTGGTAACTATTTTTATATACTATTCTAAATATATATCAAGTAAACGTTCTGCTTGCTCTTTTAGATAGTGCTTTCTTTCATTACTATTATGGATATTTTCTTTTGCCCATTTTCTGCATTGGGCAAGATGTAGCAAGATTTCTTCCATATTTTCAGGAATCTCTTTTTGTATTTTTTTTCTATATATGGAAGCAATACTTGGACTTGCGCCTCCTGTAGAAATCCCAATACACATACTGCCAGATGTCACCAATGAAGGAAAGATAAAGCTACATTGCTCTATATCATCAACTACATTGACAAGAATCCTATGCTTTTTACATAAATCTGAAATATGTTCATTAAGGTGTCTGTCATTTGTAGCGGCAATCACATAAACTTTATTATCAATATCATCATCTTTAAATTTTCGTTGAATACATTGAATATCTTTATTATGCAGCAGTTTATCCAAAATAATAGGCGCAATAACTGTTATATTTGAATGAAAAGGTTGCAGCCTAAAAACCTTCTCGGCTGCAACTTCTCCTCCTCCAACAATAAGACCTGATTTATTTTCAATATCTATAAAAAATGGAAAATACTTCATTAAACCTCCTGTTTATAAGCAAAAAATACCTTAGACCTTTTGTGAATAGTACAGCTAAACCATCACAATTTGTTGGGATACAATATATCTGCCAGCTTTTCATATGCTTCACCCCATCGGGCATTTGGCTTTTGATTATAAAGGCTTTTATCTAAAACATAATATTTCTCCTCAGAAACTGCCCTAAGAGAACTCCATGCTGGATTATCTGTAAGGTTTTTTTCTACATTACTCATAATTTTTTCCATATCACTTCCTTGACATGTCAAAAAAATATAATCAGGATTAGCTACAATAATACTTTCTAAGCTGAGCGTATCCAATATACTTTTATCACTGTCTGCTATATTTACACTCCCTAAACTCTTGAGAATTTCACCGCCAACAGTCCCATTACTGCCCTTTACCTTAATACCTGAAGTAGAAGCTCTTAAAAACAATATTTTGGGTGAACTTCCATCAACTCTTTTTAAAACTTCTTGAATATGGTTTCCAACTTCTACACCATTTTTTTGATAAAGGTCTTTTCTTTCTGTTATATTGGTACATATATCTAACATGTGCAGATAATCTTCAAATTGATTGACACAAAAATAAGCTACTGTAATACCAGCTTGAGTAAGTATAGGCTCTAATTCTACATGTGCCTCAATATTAGAACTTGCAATAACAAAATCTGGCTGAGCGGCAATAATCAATTCTGCATTTGGCTTTTGCAAACTGCCTAAATTAATTACACTCTCATCTAAATCCAACTCAAAACTTTCCCATGTATCTGCCGCTGTTGCAGTAAGCTTACCGCCCGATAAAATCCATACATCTGCAAAACTGCCAATCAATGTTGCAACTCGGTCATGGCTTGCAACAATAACTTCTCTGTCTAAATCATCTTTAAATGAATATACCTGTATATCATTATTATCTGTATTGGTATAAGCGTTTTGATAATTGGCAGAACAGCCTGCTGTACATACCATCACAAAAATAATTATACTATATAACAATTTTTTTTTATTTTTTATCATTAAAAACTCCCTTTATTCCCAATATCCTAATTCAACTCCTTTTTTATACACTGCTAAACCTTTTGAATAATATCCATAAGCATTAAAATGTGTCCAATCTGATTTAAGCTGTTCTGATATAAATCCTCTTTTAGCATTTTTTTTATCTTGTAATGTTGCTTCTAATCCAACATCTTTTAGTCCATTTTTTATAAGGTATGTACGCATATTAAGAAAATGCTCCCCATAAGCCTTATGCAATGCAGCTTCCCATGTTGTCTCTTTCATTCCGATATAATAACCATCATCATTTGTGCTTGTCTGATTCAAATCCCCCAATGATGAACCGGGATTATCTGTATCACCAATAATAATATAATAAGAACAATTACAGCTTTGAATCATTGCATCATATTGCTGTATAAGACTTTCATAATCATTGTTCCACCCACCATTGCTGCCTATTTCAAGGATAAGAATATCATCTTTATGATAGACGCCTTCCTGCATAATATCCACGTCAATATTTGACTCTTTTAAATCAATATCAGACTCATACCATTTTAAACCACCCTGCATAACCGCTATTTCCTGCGATGTTGCACCCGGCACACCAAAATTATAGGTGTTAATTCCTGTCAATTCCTCCAAAATAGAAGGATAATCACAATAACTGATATCTTTTATTTCTCCGTCTTTATAGATAAATGCACTATCACTTCCTGTTCCATAGGTCATACTGTCTCCCCAACAGGAAATTTCTCTATATTGACCATCATAAGGAATATTCTCATTTGTGATACTTCTTGATGATAATTCTAACACTATATCTTCCTCAAACAAATCTTCTTTTGCAAGTTCATTCCAATTATCATATGTTGATTCATTTTTAACCATATATTTTTTACTTATATTAACCACTAAAAAAACAATACAAAGCAATAACATTCCTACAAGTATTGTTAGTATTGTTCTTCTATATAGTATTATATAATGATTATCATTATTATTTCTCATATTGTCCATCATTTTAAATATTAATTCTCAATATTTTTTTCATTTATCATTTTTTCTAAAAGTTTACGTTCCCTTGCTCCCTCTTCCACTTTCGCATTGAGAATATCTATCTTTACACTAGATACTTTCTTTTCTTTTTGATATTTAATTTGTAATGCTTTATATTCTTCAGAATCTTCTGGGAGGGGTTCTGGTTTTAAAATCTGTCTTCTTAACAATAATAGCAATAAGATACCAAAAATACCCAAAGTCGTAATTGCTCCATATGTCATGCTCAAACTGACCAATATCACTGCTATAATAAAACATGACATGGATAAACCTGCTAATATGTAATCAATTATGGTAAATTTGCTTCTATAAGATTCTTTCATATCTCAGTTTTTTACCTCATTTCTGGCTGATATATTCATTATAAACATATCCTTCCATATTACCATGTTTGATATAAGAGTAATATTTCCCCTCTTTAATCATCTCAACCTCTGTTCCTTTTGCCAACCAACCCACTACTTTGGATTGATTATAGGCAGCACTCCTAATATTGACTGATGAAGCCCCATCAATATAGTATGTCCCATCTGACATACTTGCTATTGTACGTTGCTCTTTTATATCTTGTTCTATTGTATTTTGCTCTTCACTATTTTGTTCTGTTGTATTTTGTTCTTCGATATCTTGTATTTGTGCTTCTGTATTATCTTCTGTTATTGAAGCCTCTGGTGTTACATCATTCATTGCTTGAATGGTATTTCCTTGTACACCAACAGCATACTGTTTATCTCCTATTTCGTTGGACTGAACAACTGTATTTCCTTCGTTTTCTTTATCATTGCGTATAAGAAAAATGTTTGCGCCAATACCAATGATTGATACCAATACAATAATAATCATCATGATATTGATACTTTTTTTGTCTTTTCTCATATCAATAACACCACCTTATGCAAAATACAAAAAAATTATATCACTATTACCAAAAAATGTCACTGGCTAAATGATTTTAGTTGTCATTTGAAGCCATTTTAATTCCTCTCCCTCAAAATAAGGAGCTAACATTTTATATACATATTGATGATATTTATTTAACCAATCAATTTCTTTATTGGATAAAAGTGTTTTATCAATACCTTCCAAATCAAAAGGCACTAATGTTAATGTTTCAAATCCCATAAACTTGCCATATTCTGTTTCAGATAACATTTTACATAATATCAAATTTTCATGGCGTATACCAAATTCATCCGTTAAATAGAATCCAGGCTCATTAGATGTTACCATTCCTTCCTCTAATACTGTATTATTTGTTCTATCCGATTTTATCTGCCAACCTATACAATTTGGTCCCTCATGTACATTTAAAACATATCCTACACCATGCCCTGTGCCATGATTGTAATCAAGTCCATTTTCCCACAATGGCTGTCTTGCTAAAATATCTAAATTAGCCCCTGTTACTCCATACTTAAATCTTGCTGATGCTAAATTTAGATTTCCTCGAAGCACTAAAGTAAATGCTGTTTTTTCTTCATTTTTAAGTTCTCCAAGTACATATGTTCTAGTTATATCGGTTGTTCCTTCAAGATAATGTCCCCCTGTATCCGATAACAAAAATCCTTTTTTTTCAAGTTTTACATTGCTTTCTTCGGTAGCACTGTAATGCACGATTGCTCCATGTTTACCATATGCCATTATTGGCGCAAAGCTTGCACCTATGTATCCTTCTTGATTTGCTCTCAATTCCTCCAATTTTTTTGCTGCACTTAATTCTGTAATTTTTATTTTGCCAATATTCATTTTTAGCCAATACATAAATTTTGTAACAGCAATGCCATCTTTTAAATGTGCTTTTCGTATATTATCACATTCTATACTATTTTTTACTGCTTTCATTCGCATAATTGGACTTTGAATATTTTGTATCTTACATTTTGAGGGAATTAAATGTACAAGACGATAATTAACTTTATTATAATCAACTAATACATTTTTGTTGGAATCTATCTTTGTAATATCCATATATATATCATTATATGATTTAATCGTAATCTGAGCTAATTCTAATTTTTCTTTAATTTCATCAGAAAAAATAACTTCATTCGCATATAACACTGCATGATTCATACCAATTATCATATAAGATAAAAATACAGGATTGTACTGTATATCATTTCCTCTAAGATTTAAAAGCCATGCAATATCATCAAGAGATGCTAAAATACATATATCACTATCTGTTTTTTTCATCTCCTCTCTTAATGTCTCTAGTTTTTCCTCTCGCATTCGCCCTGTATATCCAAAATCAAGTTCCCACACAGGTTTTGCAGACAGTAAAGGTCTATCCTTCCACACGGCTTCAACTAAATCTTCGTCTGCATATATGGATATATTTAATTTTATTTTGCTTTTTAAATGCTGTACAAAATTATTATTAACGGTACGTCCATCAAATCCAATTATAAATTTATCTTGATGATTATGCAATTCTTCCAAATCATTGTAAGAATTGTGACCTACATCACTTGATTGTTTTATTCTGTCATCAAAACTTTTTGTTAAATATTCCTCAATTGTATCAACATTTTTTTGCCCCATCTTCATCAGTTCAATATTACTAACTGATAACTGTTCTTCTGCCTGTAAATAATATCTTCCATCTGTCCACAATGCAGCTTTATTATATGTAATAACCAATGTACCAGCAGAACCTGTAAATCCTGAAAGATATTCTCTTGCTTTAAAATAATCCCCCACATATTCAGAACTGTGAAAATCTTGCGTACATACAATATAAGCATCAATATTTTTATCCCTCATCAAAACTCTTAATTGATTTATTCTTTCATCATAAATACTCATAAATTCACTCCTATGATACATTAATTGAACAAAAGGGGTTGCCAACGACAGCCCCATATTCATATAATACTAAATTTTATATCATTGTCAAACAATAACAATTACACTTTATGAATCAATTTTACATTTTCTCAAGATTTATGAAAAAATCCCTCTATTTCTTTTCCAACTGATTTTATACCCTCGCCAAACTCATTCGCCATATTCTTGGCTTTCTTATCAAGCTCATTTTTCTTGATATAATCCTGTGTTTTATCTGCTACATTATTTGTTACATCAACAGCCTTTTCCACACCATTTAAAACCTTCTCTTTGTTAATAAAAGTCATAACAACAACTCCTTCCTATTTTTACATTATTAAACCACATTATTGTTTATTTGGCAAATTGACTCTCATAAAGATTTTTATAAAATCCACCTTTTGCAAGCAATTCTTTGTGATTTCCCTGTTCTATAATATGTCCATCTTTCATAACGAGAATAATATCTGCCGATTGAATCGTTGACAATCGATGAGCAACAATAAAACTTGTTCTTCCCTCCATCAATTTATCAAACGCTTTTTGAATTTTTACTTCTGTACGTGTATCTATAGAAGATGTAGCCTCATCTAATATCAGCATAGATGGGTGACATAACATTACTCTTGTAATGCACAAAAGCTGCTTTTGTCCTTGTGACAATCCGCCCCCATCTTCTCCTATAATCGTATTATACCCATCAGACAATCTTTTTATGAAACTGTGCGAATGAGCGGCTTTTGCTGCCGCAATGACCTCTTCATCTGTCGCATCAGGTTTTCCCATCACAATATTATCACGAATCGTACCTGATTTAAGCCATGTTTCTTGAAGTACCATACCATATCCGCTTCTTAATGCGCTTCTAGTCATATCCTTTATATTTATTCCTGAAACGCTGATTTTTCCACTGTCAACATCATAAAATCTCATAAGAAGATTAATAATTGTGGTTTTTCCACAGCCTGTTGGTCCAACAATAGCCACTTTTTGTCCTTTTTTTACATGAAGATTAAAATTTTCAATCAATTTTTTATCTGGAATATAGGAAAAAAATACATTGTCTAAATCAACCGTTCCATCTATTTGAATTGCTCTTTTTGCACTAGGACTATCAGGCACTTCTGGACATTCTTCTATTAATTCAAACACTCTGGAGGCACATGCCAACGCATTTTGCAACTCTGTCACAACACCTGATATTTCATTAAAAGGTTTTGTATATTGATTTGCATAACTTAAAAAACTAGACAATTGTCCAACAGTGATACCTCCATATATGGCAGATATAGCACCAGTTACTGCAACACCTGCATAAACTAAGCTATTGACAAATCGTGTAGAAGGATTTGTAAGTGATGAGAAAAATATTGCCCGCAATGAATATTTTTGCAATTTTTCATTAATCTCATCAAATTGATGTATTGACGTCTCCTCATGGTTATATGCTTTTACAACCTTTTGACCTCCAATAATTTCATCAATAAATGCTGTTTGTTCTCCTCTTGTCTCAGACTGCAGCTTAAACATCATATAAGTTTTCTTTGCAATAAAACTTGCCACAAAAAAGGACAATGGTGTGACAAATACAACAACTAATGTAATTTTAAAATTTATCATCAGCATAAATCCTAATGTACCTATAATTGTCATTACCCCAATAAAAAATTGTGTAAATCCCATTAAAAGACCATCGGCAAACTGGTCTACATCAGCAATAACACGACTGACAACCTCACCATATGAATGTCCATCAATATATTTTAATGGAAGCCGTTGAATTTTCTCAATAGCTTCATCTCGAATATCCCTTACAACATGATATGTTATTTTATTGTTACATATATTCATTATCCATTGAGACAAAGCTGTTATGCCAATAAATACTGCAATTGTAAAAAGAATACTTTTAATATTTTCAAAATCAACATTATTTGCTCCTACAATATAATCAATAGCTTTACCTATAAGAATAGGTACATACAGCGTTGAAGCAACTGTTATTATTGCCATAAGCACAGAAAGCACAAGGAAAAACCAATACTTTTTAATTCTTCTAAGCACTTTTTTAATTACTTTCCAAGAAACCATGTTATTTTTCCTCCTTTGTCTTAAATTGTGAATGATATATCTCTTGATACACTTCACAACTTGCAAGGAGTTCTTTATGCGTACCAATACCTGTTATTATGCCATCGTCCAATACAATAATCTTATCAGCATGCATCATCGATGCGGCTCTTTGAGAAACAATAAACAATGTTGGCGAAGGCGTCATATTTCTTATTGAATTTCTAAGTGCTGCATCGGTCGCAAAGTCTAATGCAGAAGAACTGTCATCAAGGATTAAAATATCTGGCTGCCCCACAACTGCTCTAGCAATAGTAAGTCTTTGCCTTTGTCCTCCTGAAAGATTTTTTCCTGCTTGGTCTACAAAAGCATCCAGTACTCCATCCTTTTTCTCTACAAATTCTTTCGCTTGAGATATCTCCAAAGCCTTCATCACTTCTTCATCCGTAGCATCTTGCTTCCCCCATTTTACATTATCTCGAATGGTTCCTTTAAATAACAAGGCTTTTTGCATAACTACTGCAACTTTTGACCGTATGGATTCTTGTGTATATTCTTTAACATTTACTCCATCAATAAGAACTTCACCCTTTGTAGCATCATAAAAACGTGGAATTAATCCTATAAGCGAAGATTTACCTGAGCCTGTTCCTCCAATAACACCTACTGTTTCACCTCTGTTGACTTTAAAGTTAATATATGAAATAGCTTCTTCTCCACCACCTTTATATTTCAATGAAACATTTTTAAACTCAATAATAGGCGTTTGCACATTAGAGTTTTTCTGTTCTTTTTGCTTTTTAATATCAATTTTTCCATCAACCATCTCAGACTGAACACAAAATATTTCATCAATTCGATTAGCACATGCCAATGCCTTTGTTACACTGATAATAAGGTTTGCTAATTTAATAAGTTCCACTAATATCTGAGACATATAGTTGTATAAAGCAATCACTTGACCTGTTGATAATGTTCCTGCATTGACACGAATAGCTCCAATCCAAATTAATATAATAATAGACACATTTACCACAACATAAGTCAATGGATTCATTAAACCTGATATCTTGCCAACAAACTTTTGCAAATGATTTAATTGTTCATTGGACTGTTTAAAACGTCTTACCTCTTCATTTTCTTTATTAAACGCTCTTATCACTCTTACGCCAACAAGATTTTCCCTTGTTATTCCAAGTATCTTATCAAGTCCAGACTGTACTTTTTTATACATAGGTCTTGTAATAAACATAATCCCAAATACAATGATTGCAAGTATTGGAATAGCTGCCACAAATACTAATGCTGCTTGAACATCTATAGTAAAAGCCATAATCATTGCACCAAACACAATAAAAGGTGAACGCAAAAACAATCTCAAAACAAGATTAACACCATTTTGCACCTGATTGACATCACTTGTCATTCGCGTAATTAAGGTTGATGTTCCTACTGTATCTAACTCTGAAAACGATAAACTTTGAATATGACTAAATAAATGATGTCTTAAACCTGTTGCACAGCCTACTGCCGCTTTAGCAGCAAAATATTGCGCTGTAATTGAACAAACAAGTCCAATAATTGCAAGCAATATCAACATCATACACATTTTAAAAATATAACCCTTATCCTGCCCAGCTATACCAATATCAATAATTGATGATACCACTAATGGCACAAATAATTCAAATGTAGCTTCTAACATTTTAAACAATGGTGCTAGTACACATTCTTTACGATACCTTCTTAAATACATTAGTATCCGTTTCATAATTTATTAAATCCTTTCTCTTATTGTGTAAAAAACTACAAGCAACTTTTTGAAGTCAAATATCCGCCTCAACTTGCGAAATATTTGACCTTCATAACAGTTGCCAAATATCCATACAAGCACATTTGCTTAGGTTATTACTTGCAGAAATTATTTTTTAATAATATAAAATACGTTTTATAATTCATTATTTTGAATAACTTGCTTTAATGTTTTTGCTGATTCTTGTAATTTATTAAGCTCATCATAATTTAAAGCGATAGGAATTTTACTCTCCATACCATCTTTTCCGACAATAGCAGGCATAGACAATGCAACATTTTCAATGCCATATTCCCCTTCCATAATAGAAGAAATTGGCAAAATTGACTTTTCATCTCTTACAATTGCCTCACATATTCTCTTTACAGACATTGCAATACCATAATATGTCGCATGCTTTCTTTCAATAATCTCATACGCACTGTTTTTTACTTCCTCAGCAATCTTGTCTAAATCTTTTATTTCTCCTCCTGCATGCGATTTACAAAAATCATCAAGTGGTGTTCCTGATACATTTGCACTGCTTATAGCAGCAATTTCACTATCTCCATGTTCACCTATAATAAATGCGTGAATACTTCTGCTATCTACTTTTAACATCTTTCCTAAAATTTCCTTCATACGTCCTGTATCAAGCACTGTTCCTGAACCAATAACACGATTTGAAGGAAATCCACTAATTTTAAGGGCAGTATAAGTCAATATATCAACAGGATTTGATACTACCAAAATAATCCCATGACATTCTCTTTGACTTATCTGTGGAATAATATTTTTAAATATCTCCACATTTTTTTTAACCAAATCCAGTCTCGTCTCACCGGGCTTTTGATTTGCACCTGCTGTCACCACTATGATAGCTGCATCTACGATATCATCATAACTTCCTGCATATATTTTCATTGGTCTTGCAAATGGTGTTCCATGACTGATATCAAGTGCTTCTCCTTCTGCTTTGTCAGCATCTGAATCAAGCAATACCATCTCTGAAAATAACCCGCTTTGCATCAATGCAAACGCTGATGCTGAACCTACAAATCCACAACCAATTACTGCAACTTTTCTTAAATTTACATTTGACTTTACCATACATATCTCCAATCTTTCATCAATTTTATGTTAAATCTTGTATATATAGTATTGTCATAATAAAAGTCAAATATGCAGAAATCCTTGTAACTGCTAGGCTATGACTGTAAATCATCCGCCTGCGTCAAAGCAATAATGGAATGTATCCCCTCGTTACTTGTCACTATAACATAATGTGTAAAATCTTTCTTATAATATTTGCAATCAATAACTGTACTTGGAAGAATTTGTTTTTTATATTCTATATGAATTGTCCTAAAATCAACTGTATCATATACATTTTGAGGCAAAATTTCATATACCATATCTAAATAATTAATATTGTGCATATGACCATGCATATCAAAATCTCTTCTAAGCAATGTATATGATTGGCTCTTAGCCGTTTTTAATTCTTCCTCATCATATTGAATTTTATCTTCATTTTTTTCAAATACTGATTTATTTTCATTTTCATACAGTTCCATAACATCTTGTGTGATTCTTACAGCTCTTTTTCGCTCTGTATCCATAAGAAGCCATTTTGATGTGCCAATTGCCAACAATTCACCATTTTCATAACGAATCTCATAATCACGATATGCAAACAACTTGTCCACACTTCTTGACCATGTTATAACTTCAATTTTTTCATTATAAAATGGTCTTTTTAAAACCTGAATTTTCCATTGTAATAATATCCATGCACGTTTTTTTGTCTCAATATCTCTTGCCCCATACCCTACATTCGCAGAATATGCGCAGGCTATATTTTCCATAGCAACTAATAATGCTCTATTGGTTGCCTTACAGTGACTATCAATTTCTTCAATTCCTATTATATGTGTTTGTTTGTAAATCATATTAATCTCCTATTTCAAAAACAATGCACGAACTAAAAGCCCGCGCATTATCATTATTATTCACATCTTTTGTAACGCTGAAAAATCTTATCTGCTCCACACACATGTTTTGTTCCATCATCTTCTATGATAATGTAATCTCCTTCAGCTATAAATGTACGTCCCCTTCTATGTTTGATATATGGACAAACAATACTTCCATCTTCACGTTTCACTTTAACCAAAAAATCAGTGACTATCCAGCCTTTTGTTACCACATCAGACCAACGCTCAAATCCATCTTCTAAATTTTTATTTAATTCATATTTTTGCACATCTGCCTCAAGCTCAGTTCTTGAACACCTCATTGTAATCCTCCATTTCTAAAGCAATATCTATAAAGCTTTTTTCTTTTATAATTAAATTTAATTGTATTTTACTACATTTTGTTAAATATTGCCATAAAATTAACGTAAATTTTATTTTCTGAGTAATTTTTTATATGGAACAAAAAAAACAAACGGATATTTGCAATCTATTTTACTACTTGCTCATCATCTCATTGTTACTTCATTGCATTTTTTATAACCGTTCTCTATAATAATGTTTGATAGAAGAAAGGACAAATTGGAGGTTAAAGTGGAGGTTTATGATGAAAAAAAATTTTAATTTATGTGGTATTTCGTTAGGTGGTATACTAGCATTAAATTATGTTTTAGATTTTCCTGACAAAGTAAAATCATTAGTTTTAATTGGTATATCCCATAAAGTACCAAAAGTAATGTTTAGTATTCAAAATATAATATTTAGATTTCAGCAATAGAATGTAAAATTTTAAAAATAAATTATTAAAAATACTGCTCATGTTGTAAATGAAGAAAATCGAAAGATTTTATCAAAAATATTAAATTAATATTATAACAAAAATAAATAAATATAAATACATATTTATTTATATTTTTTACAACAACAAATCAACAAGACTATCACACTTTGTGAGATAGTCTTATTTCAAATATATATTATTATTTTTCTATCCTATTACTCCTGCTTTTTTCAAACGATTTCTTATTTGAGGTCCAAGCAACATCGCCATTATCATCTTAATTAAGTCACCGGGAATAAATGGAATAACACCTGCCCAAAGAGCAGCTACAAAATTCATATGTGCCTGATAAGCAAGCCATATTGTACCAAACATATAACATACTATCGTTCCAATTATCATGCCCACCATACATAAGAACATATTATTGCTCCATTTATCAATAAAAAAGCCACTTATCAATGCCAAAAATATAAATCCAATTAAATATCCGCCAGTTGGTCCTAATAACTTTCCGGGTCCTCCTGTAAATGCTGAAAATACTGGCAATCCTACCAAACCTATCAACAAATATATACAATAACTTATTGTTCCTTTTTTCATTCCTAATATGTACATTGTAAAATAGATTGCCAGATTGGTTAAAGAAATTGGCACTAGATTAAATGGCAATGGTATGGATAACGGACCCATAATACATGTAATCGCTGCCATTAAACCAATTAAAGCTAATGTTGCCGTTTTTATTCTGCCTTTTTCTTCCTCTCTGTCTATTAAATTTTTTGACGTATTAACATGATCACCTACCATAAACAATCTTCCTTTCTTCTTTATGTTTTTTTATTGTGTATTATTATATAAAGATTTACTTAATATCTATTATTCTTTATATCACAATACTATTTTTACCAAGTAGATTTTACAATGAATACTTATTATTGTCAACTTGTTTTTAATATAAGTTGACAATTATCTTTATTTTATAAATATTATATGAGTCAATAAAAATATTTAAAATTAATATTAAATTATATTAATATATTGTTAAAAAAAAACTTTAAACCTATTGACTTAACCATATCAAACATTTAAAATTAATTTATACTAGTTTCTGTACGTAGTTTAATATACTTTATTATATTCATAATAGTATTGGCTTCGTAATGTTTTAATTGCTATTATGAAAAATCACAACATGTTTTTATATTATTAAAGAAAGGATTTGTAGCTATGAAGGATTATAAGAAACCTTTATTTGTTATGACAGACAGTGTTTCTGAAGGTGTTTATATGGCTAGCGGCGATAGTAATTGCTGGACTGCAGAAGCTCGTTCTGTACAGAATTGGAATGGTTCTCATCATGTATTTCAGATGGAGGCAACACATACTTCTGCTGTACAACATATATACACTGCCGTTACAATTGAGATGACATTTAATAATGTCATTAAAGAAGCATACAGTGAAAATAATTGGAATTGTATTGTTGCAGGCAATAAAGTTACTGTGACAAGAGAAAATCATGGTAATGGATATGGTTCTGGTGATAATGCTGGCGGTTTTAAGGTATGGGTAAAATCTATTGACGAAGCTACAACAAAAGGACTTGAATGCACAAGATGTAGTCCTAGATGTCACAGCGCTGTCAATGTACAGGGTGGTTTTTAATACGTAGCAAAGCACTATGTTGTTGCTATAAAAACCATAATATAAATAATGGTTTTGAAATCAATCAAAAAATCAGGATGGTCATTTTGGCAATCCTGATTTTTTTGATAAATATAAAATTACTTGCAACACATTTTTACCTAATAGCATTTTATGAAGCTATCACATAAAAAACTAAATATACAAGATATTATTTAATATTATATTGCACTTTACAATATATTGTGTTTAATTTCCTTAATACAACAACTCAATAAATTAATTTTTCAACTTTTGAAATATCTCCCATTATATAAACAATCCCAAAACAACTTTTACCACAAATGCTGCTATCCAAGCAATAATACACTGTCCAAAAACAACTGCTATTGCCCACTTATTTCCTAACTCTCTGCGTACTGCGGCTACTGCGGCAATGCAAGGCGTGTAAAGCAGACAAAACACAAGCAAAGAAGCAGCGCTGATAGGTGTTAATAAGACAACAGACATTTCCTGTATAGGCATTAACACTGACAGTGTTGATACAACGCTCTCCTTTGCCATAAATCCTGAAATAAGAGCTGTTGATATTCTCCAATCACTAAATCCTAATGGTATAAATATCGGAGAAACCACACCTGCCACAGCCGCAAGTATACTGTCTTTTGAATCAGCCACCATATTAAAATGCAAGTCAAAAGTCTGCAAAAACCAGATAATAATAGTTGCTATAAATATAACGGTAAATGCTCTCTGTAAAAAGTCTTTTGCTTTTTCCCACAACAACTGCAAAACATTTTTAATACCTGGCAAGCGATAATTGGGAAGCTCCATTACAAATGGCACGGGTTCTCCTTTAAACAATGTTGTTCTCATAACAAGCGCCGCCAATATTCCCATAACAATTCCACCAAAATACAGCAATATCATTACAAGAACCTCATAATTAGGGAAAAAAGCAGCTGTAAAAAATCCATAAATTGGCAATTTTGCCGAACAACTCATAAAAGGTGTTAAAAGTATTGTCATTTTTCGGTCTCGCTCAGAAGATAATGTTCTGCTTGCCATAACACCTGGTACAGTACAGCCAAATCCAATTAACATAGGAACAATACTTCTTCCAGACAATCCAATCTTTCTTAAAAGTTTATCCATAAAAAACGCAACTCTTGCCATATATCCGCTGTCTTCTAAAAGCGATAAAAACAAAAACAGAGTAACAATAGTAGGTAAAAAACTAAGTACACTTCCAACACCGCTAAAAATACCATCAATAATCAACGAATGCAGAGCCTCATTTACATTGATTGCAGCTAATGCTTTATCAGCCATACCCGTAAGCCATTCTATCAGCATTTCAAAACCATCCGAAAGCCATGCTCCAATCACATTAAACGTAAGCCAAAACACAATGCCCATAATCCCTATAAAAGCTGGAATTGCTGTAAACTTTCCTGTTAATATCTTATCAATCTTATTGCTTCTTACATGTTCTTTGTTTTCTTTCGGTTTTATAACGGTTGCCTGACAAACTTTATTAATAAAAGAAAAGCGCATATCCGCTATAGCGGCAGCCCTGTCAAGTCCGCTTTCTTTTTCCATTTGAATAATAATATGTTCAAGCATTTCACTCTCATTATCATCAAGCTTCAGCTTATCTAAGACACGTTTATCACTTTCAGCCAGCTTTGATGCTGCAAATCGTATCGGAATTTTAGCCATCGCCGCATGGTCTTCTATCAAGTGCATAATGCCATGTATACATCTATGTATAGCACTTTTGTCTCCATCTGCATCACAAAAATCCATTATCTTTGGTGCTTCCTGATATTTTGCAACATGAATTGCATGGTCGATAAGCTCATCAATTCCTTCATTTTTTGCCGCTGAAATCGGAATGACTGGAACACCTAACATATGCTCCATCTCATTAATAAGAATCGAACCGCCATTTTTGCGAACCTCGTCCATCATATTTAACGCTACTACCATAGGAATACCTAATTCCATAAGCTGCATTGTAAGATAGAGATTGCGTTCTATATTAGAAGCATCAACGATGTTAATAATGCCTCTTGGGTGTTCCTGTAAAATATATTGTCTTGTCACAATTTCTTCACTACTATAAGGTGACATTGAATAAATACCTGGCAAATCCGTTATCAAAGTATTTGGATGTCCCTTAATTACACCATCTTTTCTATCAACAGTAACACCCGGAAAATTACCAACATGTTGATTTGCACCTGTCAATCGATTAAACAGTGTAGTCTTTCCACAATTTTGATTGCCTGCTAGAGCAAATGTCAATGTCACACTGTCTGGCAATGGATGTTCATCTTCTTTTGCATGATATTTGCCGCCTTCGCCAAGCCCTGGATGCTCTATACTCTTTTTGCGGCTATTTGCTTCATATATATTAACAATCTCGTCTGTTTCCTCACAAAACTCTGTTATTTCAATTTTATCTGCATCAGCAAGACGCAATGTAAGTTCATATCCATGTATTAATATCTCAATAGGGTCTCCTAAAGGTGCATATTTTACCATTTTCACTTTTGCTTTTGGTATTAGTCCCATATCAAGAAAATGTTGTCTTAATGCACCCTCACCACCAACCTTTTCAATAATTGCAGTCTTTCCTATTGGTAAATCCTTTAATGTCATAATTTCCTCATTTCTGTACTGTTTTTTGCACAAAGAAGTAAAATTTTTTACTTTATTTTTGTTTTCTAGTTATATTTTTCACACATTTGTCGATATAAAAATTGTAAGGAACTTATTGAAATAACTATCCAAGGAGGGATTATTGCAGTTAATGGATTTTCACGCGATTTCAATATGGTTCAGATGGTATCCATGATTAGCAGCACAAGAAGAGACAATGAAAACAGAGAAAAACAAGACCGAGCAAATTATAAAGGTCCTACTTTTACTCAAATGCTAAATAAGGTGGTTAAAGAAAATGCTCCACAAGACATCATTAATATTACTTACGATTCCAAAAGTAATATTAATACCTTCTTCTACCATCCATCAAAAGAGTATACTTTCTGAACCTACAATTTTATCAAGCTTTTGCTTGTTTGTTTCGATGTTTAAGGACTGTCGCAAAAAAAGTTGTCTATAAAAACAGATATTTGTTTAATAACATTTATCTTATTTTATAGTATTTCTTCTTTTGCACAGTCCTTTTTTTGATGATATCAAGCAAAACAATTTAATTTTTTATCTTTCCTTAAAATCCAATTTAAATCACACTTATATCTTCATCATTTTATCCAACTGTGTCATACATCTTTCTATTTTTTGCATGTCTTCTATAGAAGCAGCTTTTCCTGAAAATAAATATGTTATTAGTCCATGTTTTTGATTATAATAATTTGTATCTATATTGTTATATCCTAATAATCTCATAGCCTGTCTGACTGTACCTTCGTTTCCATCAACAAAATGTGGTCTGTGCGGAAAAACTTTAACAAAACTTTCCTTAAAATAATTGAAATGCGTACATCCTAATACGACTGTTCCAACCTTTTCTAAATCATATTTGCTTAAAGCTGTACTTAAATATTCATACACCTCTTTTCCAAAAAATATCCCTTTTTCTGCAAATCGAACAAGTCCCGGTGTTGCCACTAAATCCACTTTATGATAATGGTCTAAATCTTGAATCAAATGTTCTAGTTTATGTCCATGAATAGTAATAGGCGTTGCAGCAACTAACACTCTTTCTTTTTGATTGCCATATTCATCAAGTGCTTTCTTTACTGCAGGTTCCATTCCCACAATAGGAATTGGAAATTTTTTCCTATATTCCATACTCAAAGAACTTGTTGCTGTATTACATGCAATAATAATAATATCTACGCCTTTGCCAATCATAAACCTTATAATATGGTCTACATATTCTCTGACTTCTTCAATGGTCTTTTCACCATATGGAACATGCTCTCTATCTGCATAAAATATGTAATTATGCTCTGGTGCCATTTTTCTAGCACAATGCAGTACTGATAATCCGCCTAACCCAGAATCAAATATGCCGATTCTCATTTGCAAATCCTCTTACACATATAAATATTCATTGAGAACAGGTTGTAATGCTTCCTCTTTCATATCATGCATCATCTGTTCAAAGCTTCTTGAATCGTCTATTTCAAACTGAGCATCCCCCACATCACTGTCCTCTTTTCCATTATATTTTTTATCATGGTCACCTATTCCTGTACTTACACCAGCAGAAACCTTTGTTGCACATATTTTTGTAATTCCATTTCTAAATTCTTTACTTTCTCTTGAAGATACTGTAATTCCTGCAAACGGAAGAAAAATGCGGTAAGCACACAACACTTGACATAACTCTTTTTCATGGACATCTCTTGGATTTATTTTATCATTATTGACAATAGGGCGCAATCTAGGACAGGACAATGAAATCTCTGCATGTGGATATTTTCGCTGAATATAATATGCGTGAAGTCCTGTTGCCAATGCATCTTTTCTAAAATCATCAAGACCAAGCAATGCTGAAAATGAAACACCTCTCATTCCTCCTCGAATCGCTCGCTCCTGAGCATCAAATCGATATGGCCATATCCTTTTATGCCCCATTAAATGTAAAGTTTCATATTTATCTGAATTATACGTTTCTTGAAATACGGTTACATAATCCACTCCACATTGATGCAAATATTTATATTCATTTGTATTTACAGGATATATCTCTATCCCTACATTTCTAAAATACTTTCTTGCAATTTTACAGGCTTCACCAATATATTCCACGCTGCTTACACTTCTGCTTTCTCCTGTCAAAATAAGTATCTCTTCCATACCTGTAGCAGCGATAATTTGCATTTCTTTTTCAATTTCTTCCATATTCAGCTTTTTTCTTTGAATATGATTATAACAATTAAATCCACAATAAATGCAATAATTTTCACAATAGTTTGCTATATATATTGGAGTAAATATATATACACTATTTCCAAAATGCTTCCTTGTTTCTTCCTCTGCCTTTCTAGCCATCTGTTCTAAATATGGTGCTGCCGCTGGAGATAAAAGTGCTTTAAAATCGTTGATACTGCATGTATCATGTTCTAATGCTCTGCATACATCTTCTTTTGTATATATACTATAATCATATGATTGCATATTTTTTTGCACTTTATCTTTAATATCGGAATCAATAATTTCCATTCCCTCCATATACTCCATATGATTCGTTCTAACAGAAGGATTCGTTTCTAATTGATGCTTCTTTTCTAAAGCCTGCGGGCTTAATGCCTCACTATCAATAAAATATGTTTGTTCTTCATAATTAGACATATTAATGTCGTACCTTTCTATAACCTGCAAATTTTATTTAATTAATTTTATTTCTATACTATGTTTACGTAAAAAATCTTTCCATTTAAAAATCTATATTTTTTGATAGTTTTATATCAAGCAACATAAATCATAGTTGAACTAGTCAAAGTGGATATTCGCAATCCGCTTCACTACTAGCTCATAACCTCATAGCTGCTATCACAGCTTTTCAGTGAGAGCTTATACTACCACTGAAACAAGCAAGTCCCTACCTACCACTTATGCTTCTGTGACATTGAAGTGGGGGACTTTCTTGATGAGATTAAATTATTCATTTAATTTCTAACTCTTTATAAATGCAAAAACCCTGTCAATGGGTCGGAAGCACTTCCACCTCTTGTCAACACTCTTCCCATTCCTGTTATATAGGCTGTTCTTCCAGCTTCAATAGCCTGTCTAAATGCACCTGCCATAGCGGGTATATCTCCTGCTGTGGCAATGGCTGTATTTGCCATAACCGCTGAAGCCCCCATCTCCATTGCCTCACATGCTTGAGATGGTTTTCCTATTCCTGCATCCACAATAATTGGAAGGTCTATTTCATCAACCAATATTTGTATAAAATCTTTCGTTGCAAGTCCTTTATTGGAACCAATAGGCGCACCCAAAGGCATAACACAAGCAGCACCCGCATTTTGCAAAGCTCTTGCAACATTTAAATCTGGAAACATATACGGCATAACAATAAATCCTTCTTTTGCTAAAACTTCCGTTGCCTTAATCGTTTCATAATTATCTGGAAGCAAATATTTTGAATCATTCATAATCTCAACTTTAACAAAATTACCACACCCCATTTCTTTTGCAAGATGTGCAATTCTTACAGCTTCCTCAGCATTTCTAGCTCCAGATGTATTTGGCAATAATGTCACATTTTCTGGTATAAAATCAAGAATATTCTCGCTTTTTCCAGTATTGGCACGCCTTAATGCCAATGTTATAATCTGCGCGCCTCCCTGCTCAATTGCCGCTTTAATCAAATCTAAGTTATACTTACCTGAACCAAGTATAAAACGTGAAGTAAACTCATGTCCAGCTAAAATAAATTTATCGTCCTGCATTTTTAACCTCATTTCTGTGTTGCTCTTTATACAAAAAATGAAAAATTCTTATGAGTTTGTGTCAAGCAACACTCAGACACAACCCTTGCAATTGAAAATGTCAAAGCGAATGTTCACAATCTGCTACGCTACTTGCTTATAACCTTTTAACTTTTTATTATCAAATCAAGTACCAAATTTGCCTGATGTGCAGCACATAACGCCACTCTTGGAGCCATCAATCCGATTCCTTGTTCTGCACCCGTAACCTCATCACCACATATATAAAAATTGTCTCTTATTTTTCTAGTTTTAATGCCATTACTGTTACCATATCCTGCCATTCCAGAGGCGGCAATCAACGCTGTTTTTCTCCACTTTGATAAAAGTTCTTCTGTAAGCATCGCTTTACATTCTGCATTGTCAAAAGCTTCACAGACAATATCATCATCTTTAAATAAATGAAACGCATTATCCTTTGTCACATAAACAGTATCTATATGAATATCAAGAAATGGACAAATATCTAATAACTGCTCTTTTAATGCCTCTGTCTTAAAACGTCCAATATGGCAAACACTATATTGCTGACGATTAAGATTTGTCAAGTCAACTGTATCAAAATCAACAAGATGCAAATGTCCTATACCTGTTCTTGCAAGCATCATTGCTATATTAGAACCAAGACCTCCAAGCCCTGCAATCGCTACTCTTGCTTTTTTTACCTTTTCATAGATACCGGGAGTATGTCTTGCACATATTATTTTTTCCCATTGTTCTTTTGGTGGAAGTGTATTTTTATTGATTAAAAAAACCTCGTCCCCCTCTTTTAAGCAAATATCATACGACTCTTGATAGCCATTTAAAATAAATACATCGTTTTCATTTTCATTGAACTTTAATTCTTTAGACAATTCTTTGGCAGTTTTGCAAGACGTATGATACAATTCTCCATTTAAAACTATTTTCAAATTAATTTCCTCATTAAAATTATTTTTAAATTCACTTTTCTATAAAAATTATTTTTAAATCAATTTTTATACTTTTATTCATATCAAACGGATGCTTGTAAATCAACCACCTCCAACAAACTGTATAATTTCTATACTGTCTCCATCTTCTAATAATACATTGTTCATATTATCGCGAGGTACTACTTCAAGATTTTTTTCTACCACAACACGATTAACATTATAACCATTGCTGTTTAGATAGTCAATCACGCTTATTCCCTCAACTCCTTGTACATCTTCTCCATTAATTTTAATCATATATTTTCTCCTTTTTCTTATATTTATATTTTTTCAAAACCATTTCCTTCTAAAAATTCATTTAATAAAGTCAAAGTGGATATTCGCAATCCGCTACGCTACTTGCTCAAACCATCTATCTGCTATCGCAACCCAAGTCCCCACCCACCACTTATATCTCTGCGGCATTGAAGTGGGGAACTTTCGTGATGAGGTTCAATGCTTTTGGAATGATACAACACTGATTATCTAAATTATTCAAGTCTGATTTATCACTTTATTTATTATATCCACCAAAAAAGCACCACAAAAACCATACCTTTGGTGGTATGCCCCTTGTGATGCTTTACTTCTTTAAAAGATTAGCATAATATGTTTAAAATGTCAAATTAAAAAATAGTTGCATTGCTACACAAATTCGTCTTATAAGAGCAGATAACGGGAGTCGAACCCGCCTCATCAGCTTGGGAAGCTGAGGTCATACCGATAGACCATATCTGCCTGCCAGATATAGATTAACACAAAATCTCAATATTTTCAAGACTTTATTTGTGTTATCTATTCTTAGGCTAATTTTTGTAAAAATGCTCTTGTTCTATCATTTGTTGGATTGTCAATAACATCTTTTGGTGTTCCTTGCTCTATCACAAAGCCACTATCCATAAATATTACTCTATCTGCAACATTTCTGGCAAAATTAATTTCATGTGTCACAATAACCATTGTCATTTTTTCTGCGGCAAGTTCTCTCATAATTTTTAAAATTTCGGCTGTAATTTCAGGGTCAAGTGCTGATGTAGGTTCATCAAAAAATAAAATTTTAGGATTCATTGCTAATGCTCTTGCAATAGCTACTCTCTGTTGCTGACCACCAGATAATTGACATGGATAATAGTCCTTTTTATCTTCTAGTCCTACTTTCTTCAATAATTCCTCAGCAACTTTATAAACTTCTTCTTTATTTCTTTTTTGAACACTAATTGGTGCATCGGTAACATTTTTCATTACAGAATAGTGTGGAAAAAGATTAAAATTTTGAAATACTAAACCAAAATTATTTTTTAATTCATGTAATTTATTTTTAGAAGCATACACCGTTTTTCCCGAACCTGTATTTGCTGCAGCTTCTTCGCCACAATACTTCAATGTTCCCTCATCAATTGTTTCCAAAAGAGTCGCACATCGAAGCAATGTTGACTTTCCTGAACCTGATGGTCCTATAATTGCTACAACCTCTCCTTCCTCAACGTCTATTGATATATCTTTTAGCACGCCAAGACTTCCAAAACTTTTCTTAATATGATTCATTTCTAATAGCTTCATTGTATCCTCCATTCTGAAATGCAATGTCAAAATCATGCAAAAACTGCTTTATCGCAACAAGCATTATTTGTGACATTTCAGCATAAACAACCGTATATTGCTTTTTGCACAATTTTTATTCTACCTATAATATTCCAGCTTTTTCTCAACCTTTTCCATCAGCCATGCTACAATAAAATTAAATATATAGTAAAATATGCCTGCCACAAATAATGGCATAATACTTGCCTTAGAAGCGGCAACCTGTTTTGCCAGTGTAAACATTTCTGTATAAGCTAATGCAAATGCTAAAGATGTATCTTTGACAAGTGTTATAACCTCATTAGTTACAGGCGGCAGTACATGTTTAACCATCTGTGGAAATACAATTTTACAAAATGTCTGTACTTTTGAATAGCCAAGTACCTGTGCAGCCTCATGTTGTCCCACTGGAACGGATGCAATTCCTGCTCTAAAAATCTCAGCAAAATATGCCGCATAGTTTAATGAAAATCCGATAATAACTGCATAAAATCGATATGAATAGGACAATGATATATCAAATATATAATATGGTCCAAAAAATACGACTAATAATTGCAGCATCAATGGTGTTCCTCTAAGAATTGATATGTAAATTCGTGCAATCCACTGCAAAACTTTCAATTTTGAAGTTCTAATAAATGTAATAAGCAATCCAAGCGGCAAAGAAAATATCAATGTAAGTACAAAAATTGCCAATGAAGCTAACATACCACTAGCTAAAAGTCCAACAATTTCAACAAACTGCTTAAAAAATGGTTTTTCTTTCTCTGTGTCTTTTTCTGCCTTCATAACCGCATCAGCGCCTTCTTTGCCCAGACAGATACTTTCGTCAACGCCCCATTTTTTTGCTATTGTCTCTAATGTTCCATCGGATAACATCTCTTCCAAACTTTTTTGAACTTGATTTCTAAGAGCTTTATTGCCCTTTTTAAATCCTACGCCATACTGTTCAGAAGATACATGCTCTTTTAACATTTTAAACGCGCCGCCTCTGGCTTCTAATTCATACCTTGCAACACCTATATCCATGCAAATGGCATCGACAGAACCTGCCTCTAAGTTCATAAATGCACTATTGTAATCCGATACTTGCTGAAGTGAAGAAAAACTTTTTGCAAGTGCAATATTTTTTTCTTCCGCATTTTCTCCTGTAAAAGCTGCCAATGCAGATGAATCTGCCTGCACTAAAACAACTTTACCTTTTAAATCGTCCAATTTTTCAATTGATGAACTGCTTTTTACAACAACTACTTGAGAATTATCAATATAAGCAGATGACCATGTATATTCATTTTCTCTTCCATCTATTGTAAATCCATTCCAAATACAGCTAATTGTTCCAGAATTTAATTCCATATCTTTAGAATCCCAGTCAATTGGCTGTTTTACTAATGTCCAACCATTTCTGTTACAAACTTCCTGCGCTAAGTCTAAGTCAAAACCAACATATTCACCATTGTCATCTTTATATCCATATGGTGGAAATTCTGCATCAAAACCTACAGTAAACTCACTTCCTGACACCAACTTGCCATCGCCTACACTATCATTTTTAGAATCATTACTACCTGCACACCCAATCAGCATCGATGCAGCAAGTGAGGCAACAAATAAAACTACAATCAGATGTCTAAATGATTTTTTTACTACTTTCATTTTTATAACCATAACCTTTCTACTTTTGTAACTTTATCTATTATCTATCTTTTCTGGATACATATCATGTTCTGTAAGTCGTTTAAATGCTACTTCCTCCCACTTTGTACCTGCTTTTCCATAATTGCAATAAGGGTCTATTGATATTCCCCCTCTAGGTGTAAATTTTCCCCACACCTCAATATACTTTGGATTCATAACTTTTATTAAATCTTCCATAATAATATTGATACAATCCTCATGAAAATCACCATGATTTCTAAAGCTAAATAAATACAGCTTCAAGGACTTACTCTCAACCATCTTAATATCTGGTACATAGGATATAGTAATTGTTGCAAAATCAGGTTGTCCTGTAATAGGACATAAACTAGTAAACTCAGGACAATTAAATTTAACAAAATAATCATGATTTGGATGTTTATTATCAAATGTTTCTAAAATATCAGGGTTATAATTACTAGAATAGGAAACCTGTTGATTTCCTAATAGTGATAAGTCTTTTACTTCCTCTTTACTTCTTCCCATATTAATCCTCATTTCTACGCCGCTTTTTTAAATTTTTTAGTAACTTTATATCTCATATGGAATTGGGTCTATCATACCATTTTCCTCAAATGCTTTTTTTCTGTCTCTGCATGTTGCACAGACGCCACATGCTTTGTCGTGACCTTCATAACAACTCCAAGTAAGTTCATAAGGAACTTTTAACACCAAACCTTTAGCAACCACTTCTTTTTTTGTCATATTAACAAAAGGCGCTTCTATTTTAACCTTATTTCCACTTCCTAAATATATAGCTTCATTCATTGCCTTATTAAAAGCAGCACTACAATCAGGATAAGCATTGCCAGCTGCATCATCACTATGCGCCCCATAACAGATAATATCGCAATTTTTTGACAAAGCAATACTTGCTGCACAGGAAAGAAATAATCCATTTCTAAATGGAACATAGGTTGAAACGGTTGTTTCTTCCATTTCATTTAACTGTTTAGCATAAGATTTATGTGGAATATCTTGATTAGAATGGCTTAATAATGAACAATTACTTTCTTTAAATATAATGGATAAATCCATTTGGCTATATGAAACACCATAATAATCAGCAACTGCTTTTGCACACGATAATTCTTTATCATGCTTCTGTCCATAATACATAGATAAAGCATGTACATTTTCCTTGCCAAACTGTTCTACCATCATTGCAAGACATGTCGTGCTGTCAATTCCACCACTTACTAACACTAATACGTTCACACATTTTCCTCCATTTTCTACTTCCAATTATTGTTTTACTCTATTATATAATTCTGATTCTGTTTTAAACCGCCCACACAATTTGCTTGTAAATGTTTTTGCCTGCGCATTTTTAATGCCACGCGCCGTCATACAGCTATGATTTGCTTCTATCAGTACTGCTATATCCTCACTTCCTGTCACTTTTTGCATAATTTCAGCAATATCACTTCCAATTCGTTCTTGAACCTGAAGTCTCTTTGCAACCATATCTGCAATTCGTGCAATTTTACTTAAACCAAGTATTTTATCTTTTGGAATATAGGCAACGGTAACTTTCATATTGTACATCAATGCAATATGATGTTCACAATAACTAAAAACTTCAATATCTTTGACAACAACCATATCATCACCATTTTGTTCAGGCTTCTCAAATGTCTTGCCATACATTTTTGCTATATCGTCATTTGTATAATTCATACCTTCAAAAACTTCTTCATACATTCGTGCCACTCTATCAGGCGTTTCAATAAGCCCCTCTCTTTGAGGGTCGTCACCTAATGCCACAATAATGGCTTTTATATGCTCTTTAATTGCCTGTGTATCTATCATAATTTATAACCATGCCTTTCATAACTTGCAAAGTCAAATGGATATTTATTATTTCCTTTGCTGCTTACTTATAATCAATCTAAAATTTATTAAACGCCTTTTTGTGATGGATTCCATATATATTTATGAAGCTGTAATTGAAGATTTACACCATTCATCTTATTATCAATCATAAACTGAACAATGTCTCTTGGTTCTATACTGTCAAACACTGGACTTAAATATAATTTCACACCTGTTTGTTTAATGCGCTCTATTATATTTTTTGCCTTTATTAAGTCCTCATAATTTCCAACAACAAATTTTACAGTATCATTTTTTGTTAAATTATTGTAATTTTCTATAAACATACTTTGTTCCATTCCACTGCAACCTAATTTATAGTCCACTGTAAACGTTATTTTATCCGAAATATTTTTATAGTCTGCTAAATTAATACTCCCATTTGTTTCTATCTCTATACAAATATCAGAAATCTTGCTTATTCTTTTAAGCAATATATCTATATGTTGTCTCCATAATGGTTCTCCGCCTGTTATTGTAACATTACGTATTTTTGAAGCCTCAATCAATTTTGCAATATCCTCTTCAGACATGATTACACAATCTGCATCCATACCATTAGCCCACTGTGTATCACAATACTTGCATTTTAAATTACAGCCTTTCAATCGAATAAATAATGCTAACTGTCCAGCTTTTGCCCCTTCTCCATTAATGCTTACAAAATGTTCTACTACTTCAAAATTTGCCATTGTATCCCTCACCTCTGTACCACTTTTGCACATAAATAATTGTTCAGTCCATTTTCTATTTCTTCATTTATTTTTCACAATAACTAGCCATATTATTAGGGGTCTCATAAACCATTGCTTCTGCAACTTGATACCCTTTATTTGCTAAATTATCATAAAAATACTTGGAAAAATTTTCTGCTGTTGGTCTAAATTCTACTTCTCTTAATTCAAAATTTTCATTTTTTAATAACTCTATCAATTCATTTTTTAAAGAATCTTTTTCAAAAATAAACGTATGGTCAAATTTTTCTGTTAATTCCTTTAAATCATTTTTTAATTCTTTGAAATCTACAATCATTCCATTATGCTGTTGATTTTTTAATAATTCATCCGACTCAATTTTTACTAAAACTCTCCATCGATGCCCATGAATATTTTTACACTTTCCTTCATAGCCCTTTAAAAAATGTGCTGCATCAAAACTTGCTTCTGTGGTAATATAATACATTTTTCCCTCATTTCTGTACTGCTTTTTTATATAATACAGATAGAAGTATATACTAAAAACTAAACATAAAAAATATTGCCTAATATTATACTAAATTTTATAATATTTTATTTCTAATTTGCTTAATGCAATACAGCTTATTTCTTAATTTATACATACTCCTACACATAAACAACGGATGACACGCTTTGCGAGCCATCCTTATGTCAACAAAAAGTTTCGCATAGCGAAACTCTTAAATAGCAAAACTTTTTGTTTATAGACAGAATTTACAAATAAATTTTTTAAAGCACAACATTTCCAGCATATGAGCCGTTAATTACATAATATGCGCAGCCATCTTCTGGTTTAATATAAACTTTAAGGTCTTTGATTCCTGCAACATAATGTCCATCAGCAACATAAGCTTTTTTAATATTTTCTATAATATCTTCTGTTTTAGCTTCTATTGCTTCGTATTGTATAAATACTTCTGGTACAAGTTCTTTCTTTTCTTTGACCTTCTTTACTGTTTCTTTTGCTACTTTCTTTGCTTCTTTTTTCACTTTAGAAGCAGCACTTTTTGTAGCTTTGGCAGCTTTCTTAGCTACCTTTTCTGTTGTTTCTTTAACAGCATCAATTACTTCTTCTACTTGCTCTTCCATTGTTTTATCTCCATTTGGCTCTTCTGTCTTTGTTTCTTGTTCTTCTACTTCTGATGTCTCTACGATTACTTCTGTTTCATTCATTGCGTCTTCTTTAACATTCTGTTTTTTTGCAACTGTTTTTGCTGCATCGGCCTTTTTCTTTGCCATAAATAATAATCCTCCAAATTCCCATACAAAATTTAAATTTATGTATGTTGCAATCATTGTAAAGTATAGCAGAATTTTTTGCAACATATATTAAAATTTTTTTAAAAATTTTTTAAAATACAAGCTTATTTTTTCCACTATATTTTCCTGCATATAGTTTTTTATCAGCAACATTTACCCATTCTTCTATACTTTGCCCTTGTTCATAAGTAGCAACTCCCATCGTTATTGTTATATTAAATTTATATCCTTCATATTCAAAATCATGATTCCCAACAAATTTTCTTATATCATTTAATATTTTACATTGATTCTTCATATCAATTTCAACACTGCCTAATATAATAAACTCTTCTCCTCCCCATCGGCATACAAATCCACCTTTGGAATATTTGGTTATTAATTGAGCAATTTCTTTTAAAACATAATCACCACAATTATGTCCATATGTATCATTAACCTTTTTAAAATCATCAATATCCATAATTGCTAAATAATTATCTTGCTTATTATCTTTTGTCATAAGCTGTTTAAAATGTGCCATCAAATAATATCGATTTGGTAATTGAGTTAATTCATCAAATTGTGCTTTCTTATTCATAGCTTCTTCCACCCTTACTGTAAATTGGGTCAATATCCACATAAAAACTATAACAATAAAAAATATGACAAGTGCTGAAAATAATTGTGTATATTTTTGTAATTTGCTGCTTATAGTATAAATCTCTTCAAACCAATAAAACCATAAAAATGAACATATATAAGCTATAATATCTAATATACAAAATTTTAATGTAGGTACATCATTATGCCCCATCTTTTGAGAAAAATAATTACCAAAAAATACTAAAACAATAATTGCAATATGAAAATCTTGAAATCCACAATTCCAGCCAAAGCATAATGTTGCTATTGTTACATGAATCATCGCCTCATAAAATAATATATTGGCAAACATTTTTGTCTTTTTACGTTTAATTAAATAAAAACTAAATATTTCTATTACTAAACTTATACCATTCAGTTTAATCATCCAATCTGCAGCAATAACAACATAATAAATTTCAAGAAATATATGTAATATTAAAAAAAGTCCATTAACTACATAAGAGGCAATATATGCTATTTCATTGCTAAAAATCTCTTCATTTTTCAAAAAATTTCTATCTATTTTAAGCATATATTCCTCTCCTGGTCACTTTATATTATATCATAAATACATCTATTGCATAAAATAAAAAATCACATTATTTTATTATTATTGTCACTATTATCATTATTTTTCTTGAATTTTTTATTATATATAACATAACCTGCTACTGCAAGTAATATTACAACGACAATAATTATAAATATTATAATACCTTTATTTGATTTATTATCAGAATTATTTTTATCATTGGAATTATTTGATATGATATTACCATCTTTGTCTGTTTGTGTATTATTTGTTGAATTATTTATATTGTTTGAATTATTAGAATTTTCTGTATTGTTATTTTTTGTATTGTTATTTTCTGTATTGTTATTTTCTGTATTGTCAATTGTTGCATTATTATTTGATGTTGGATTGTTTGCAACATCTGTACTATTATTGTTTCCTCCTGAATTACCAGTTTCTGTTAATTCAATACCTTCAATAGTGGTTTTTACATTAACAATATTAACATCATTATCAACACCCATCACTTTATCTAATTTTAAATCCACATTGTCATTAGTTGCTTCATCTAATATCTTAAATGTTACTTCTAATAAATCGCCTGTTCTTGTATTACTTGTTGCTTCTGCGAAAACATATACAACCTCACCCTCATTTTCTGTATTCACAATTGGGTCTGAAAACACTCCTTCAATTGCCTTAGCTGATACTAAACTTAAAGCAGATGTATCATACTTTATTATATATTGTAATCCTGCAAGTCCTGAATTTGATTGAAGTATCATTTTAATTGTTACTTCATCACCTTTATTTCCTTGTGCAGACGATAAAATTAATTCACAATCACCTGCCGCAAAAACAGGAACAGCAACAAAATAAAAATGTAAACTTATTATACATAATAAAATTGTTATTATATTTGTCAATTTTTTTATTGTACTCATTTTTCTTTCCCTTTTCATAATAATCTTAATCAAAAAAAGAAGAACAAAAGCACTATATGATGCTTTTGTTCTTCTATTGTACATTTTAATCAAACATTAATTAAGCTCTCTTCTTAGAAGTAACTACGATACCAACAATACCTGCAAGCATTAATACAAATAATGCAATTGGAAGTGTATCACCTGTTTGAGGAGCGCTTGGCTTATTATCATCAGGTGTTGTTGGTGTTGTTGGTGTCGTTGGGTCATCTGGTGTTGTAGCTACCTTATCAGAATAAACAATAGCATATGTTGAGAACTTATCAGAAGCAAATGAAAGCTGGTCACCATTTTTTGTTGGGTTAAGCATCTCTGCAATTCCATTATGAATTCTCACAATATTAAACTCTCTTACATAACCTTCTGGAGCATTCAAAATATCTGCTGGAATTTGTACTGTAAATGCAATCTTTGAAGCTGTTTGAGTAATTGACTTAACATCAAATCCTTCTACCTGCAATGTTACTTTAATATCAATAAAAGCTGCTACCTTAATATCTGGTACTGCTTGAATTGCATCCTTGTCAGCCTTTGGAACATTGTTTTCATCAACTTTATTTACATCAACCTTAACTGTTGTATCTGCGCCATTATTTAAAATAGCATCTTGTTCTTCCTTAGTTAAGTTATTATCTGCAACTCCACTAGGAACATCTACTTTAACATCTGCATCACCATTAACTACAATATTTTCATTGCTGTCAGATGGGCGCTCAAGTTTAGGAATTGAACGTGTTACTTTTTCGCCACAATCTGGACATGTTGCTTCTGCAAGACCTTCTTCGCTTAATGTAGGCTCTTTTACTACAACAAAATCTGAATCTTTAACATTCTTATGCTCACATACAAGCTTATCAACTGGACGTGTTAATGTTTTACCACAATCTGGACAAACTGCTTCTGCAAGACCTTCTTCAGTATATGTAGGCTGTTTTACTACAACATAGTCTGAATCTTTAACATTCTTATGGTCACATACAAACTCTGCAACATTAACAGCACCTTGTACTGTTTCAATCTTTGTAATTGCCTGAGCATCTCCATCGGCTGCTGAAGTAACCTTAACTTCAACTGGATTAGCACCTAACTTAGCTGCATTAAGTACATCAAATGTGATGATTACAGCTCTACCTGATGCATCTACTCCAGTTTCATGAGCATCTGCATAACCAATAAATCCTTCTGCAATTCTTTCTGTATTAACTTCAGGAGCTGCCAACTTAAAATCACCTGCAACTGCATTTGTTGCTTTTAATGCTTCTTTATCCCATGTAACTTCAAATTGTAAACCAGCTAAATTGCCAGGATTTTCAACATTAACTGCAACTTCTACACCCTTCTGACCTTGTGTAGCATCTACTGTATCAACAGATACCTTAAGTGGACCTGGTTCTGGAAGTTTAATACCACCATTTGTTGTAACAATATCTGAAGCTGGGATTGGTGTAGCATTTATATCACCTAATGCTGCTGAATGAACTTTAACATTAATTGGATTAACACCTACCTTAGCTGCATCAAGTACATCAAATGTGATTATCATAATTTTACCTGATGTATTTACTCCTTCTGCGCCAGCATCTGCATAGCCAATAAAGCCTTCTTCTATTCTCTGTGTATTAACTACAGGAGATGCTATTGAAAAATCACCTTTAACTGCACTTGTTGCCTGTAATACTTCTTTATCCCATGTAACTTCAAGCTGCAAACCACCTAAATTGCCCGGATTTTCAACATTAACTGCAACTTGTACACTCTTTTGACCCTTTGTAGCATCCACTGTATCAACGGATACTTTAAGTGGGTCTGCGGCCTTAACTGTAATATTATTAAGACCAATCACGCCGCCAACAACAGCTAAAACTGTCAACACAACGGCAAGAACACTAGCTTTAATTTTTTTCACTTGTGTTTCCTCCTCTTTCATTTAATAATAAGATTTTTAGTTTTATGTACAGAGTATACATAAAGTTAGTTTGACTATAACATCTAAAAGCTAAAGTGTCAATAAAATATTAAAAAATCTTATCAAAAATTACACTGGTAGCTTTTTCAAATGTGATAATCATTTTTTACCATTTTATTTTAACAGCACCACCACCTTAAATGCTTCTATAACTATAATAACAATGAAACTATTTCATATCATTTATTATAGTACAATTTAATAAATAATAATAAAAATAAATAGAATTATGTAAAAAAACATTTATTATTTCAATTGAAATATATCATATATTTTTTGATTTGTGTATATCTAAATTGCAATTTATTTTAGTATATTTTAACACTATTAACATATGTGTCAATTCATCTCATAACTAAAGTCATTAATGTTCTTGACACATCTTATAAATTACAATTTTTTTATTTCTTCAAACATGGATTGTAATTGGTCTGATATACTGCCAATCAATGTAGTAGAAGCTGCTATTTCTTGCGTGCTTGCTGCTAAATTACCAATTCTTTGATTTACATCATCAATAATTTTTACTAATTTGTTTGCCTCACTTGTAAGAAGTGCCATTGCGTGTGCTATTGCTTCCTTATTTTTGTCACTGTCTGCCGCTGTAGCATTACTTGATTCACTTAATTTACGGATTTCTTCTGCAACAACTGCAAATCCTCTTCCTGCCTCTCCTGCTTTTGCCGCCTCAATTGATGCATTTAAAGATAAAAGGCTTGTCTGTTCTGCAACATCTGTAATAGAAGCATTATTGCTTCCCAACTGAATCAATAATCCATCAATTTTTTCAAATGATTTTTTCATATTATTACAAAAATTCACTACCTCAACCATAGCGGCACTAATACTACTACTTTCTTCAGCATTGTTATTATTTCCACTAACCATATCATTAATGGAACTATTCAATGTTGTAAATGATTGATTTGCTTCATAAACCATCTGAGTAATAACTGAATCTTTTCTACTCATCTGTTCATTTTTTTCTTCAATCTCTTTTGAAAAGGATTCCAACATATCTTTTTCATCTTCAATAATATCTTTCACATAATGAATACAACTACTTGCATAATTACAATTATTATGAATTGCGGTAGCCATGTCTTTACAAGTATCATAACCACAAGCGCTGCAATTAATAGTACGTTTTTCAAAGGTATCTTTATTCATATTATTAAAAATATTATTTAATGTTGCTTCATCTGGTCTTACAATTTCATGTCCTTTTGATTTATCTGTATATTTTCTTATGAAATCATTAATATTTAATTTTGCAAACTGTTTATTGAGATTGTGAAGTCTATTTTTAGATGAGGCATTCTTACTCCATGCACTGCTCTTCTTTCGCTTTTTACTTGCTAATTTAATTTTTTGCAGCTCATATAAAATATCATCTGTTCCACTTTTTTCTTCTTCAATGCCTGTTCCATATATACAACCTTGACTGCAATTAAGAGCATCTATCATAAATGGAAGTTCTTTTCCTTTTAACACTCTTATTTTATAATCTTCCAAAAAATGATATGCGTGTTTTTCACCCTCAATCTGACGAATAAACACATCCTCTCCACAAAACCAATATACATTTTCCTTTAAACCACCCGGCATTGGATAAATAGCCCCTAATCCATATTCAATTTCATTTGGAGCGGGATTTGCTTTAATATTATGTTTTCTGACATACTCCATTAAATGTTTAAATGTGACATTATAATTGATATATCCATATGTATTACTATCGTTTATTTCATCCTTTTTAGCTATACACGGGCTTATAAAAGCAATCTTATCTGCCAATTTCAAATATTTTTTTGCATATATTGCAGCACACATAACAGGACTGTGAATTGGCACTAAGCTTGGAATTAACTCTGGTATATTATGCTCAATATAATTAACGATTGCTGGACAAGGCTGTGATATTCCTCCTTTAAAATGATGCTCTGTAATATATTTAATATAACCCCATGTAGTAATATCTGCACCAAAACTGACACTAATTATTCTGTTTGCCCCAAGTTTTTTTAATCCTCCTAATACCTGTTTATATTCATCAGGATAATTTGCTGCAAATGCAGGCGCCCATAATATTGATATAGCTTCACCTTTACTTAAATCATTAAAAAACTGTTCTGTATCATCATAATAATTTCTTGCATTATGTTCACATGCATCAAAACATGCTCCACAAGCAATACACATATCTCCATTCACTTCAATTCTTTGATGCCCATTAAATTCAATAGCTCTATTTGCTGTTATAACAGGACAGACTGATATACATTTATTACAGCCTATACACTTATCATTTGTATATACTAAACCTGTTTGGTTTTCATATGTCATTCTTTTACCCCTTTCATTTTCATATTGTAACATATAATTTCACGCTGAAAGTTGAAAAAATAATTCTATTTACTTAGTAAACTTTCTCTACAGCTATTCTGTGCTTATTATAACATAAACTACTATACAAAATCAAAAAAATTGTGCAATTTATCTATAAAAATATTTTATATAGATACACTGCACAATTTATATTTTAACCTCATTAAAAAAGTCTCCTGCTTAAAAAGCAGAAGACTTCCTTACTTTGGCAAGAGTTCAAGCTCTTGCCAACCCCCTTGAGGTGACAATGAGGTTATGAGCAAGCAACAAAGCGAATGACAATATCCACTTAATAAAATATTTATTTTTCACTCAATGACAATGTCCACTGCAATTTTTGCAATCTTTACCACATTGAATTGATTTTCCTGCTCTCTTATCCTTTATCATATTTTTTATTATAAAACCTACTACGCATATTAAAATTATTCCTACAATCACTGTTCCCATAATTATATACCTTTCTTTGATGAACAAACTAAAAATTTTTATTATTACTAAATTAAGTATAATTTAAATTTATCAGAAAAAACTTTTTTTCAAGAAAATTATACATACCTATTATAAAATAATCTAAATTTTTTAATACTTCAAAACAGTATCAAAGTTATAAGTAAGAAAATTAATTATGAATATTTATTTAATTGCTTTTCTTCATTATTTAGAAGCCCCTATTACTTTACTTATATCCCATTTAAAATTACGATTTTCTTTATAAGGTCTAAATAATAGATAACAAAATAGTGCTAGAAAAATAAATGCTAGAATAACTCCTATAATATTAATATTTCCTACAAAAATACTTCCAATTTGATATACCATAAATGCAATTACATAAGCAAATACACATTGATATCCAATAGCAAACCAAAACCATTTAATATTATTCATCTCTCTTTTTATGGCTCCCATAGCTGCAAAACATGGCGCACAAAGAAGGTTAAACAATAAAAATGAATATCCTGCAAGTGGGATAAGTTCTTCAAAGTCCAAAACACCAAAGACGCCAACAACTTCTTCTTTCGCAACAAGTCCCATAACCGTTGCTACGGTTGCTCTTGCATTTCCAAATCCAAGTGGTACAAAAATAAACTTTATTGCATTTCCAATCATACCAAGTATACTATTATCTAATTCCATATCTGGGTCAAATCCAAATCCATTGGCTGTATTCCCAAATACAGAACCTACCCATATAAATATTGAAGAAAGAAGAATAATTGTTCCTGCTTTTTTAATAAATGAAAATCCTCTTTCCCACATGCTTCTTAATACATTGCTCACTGTAGGTAAATGGTAAGCTGGAAGCTCCATAACAAAAGGAGCAGGTTCTCCCGCAAACATTTTAGTCTTTTTTAAGATAATACCCGATATAATAATAGCTGCCATACCAATGATATAAGCACTTGGAGCAACCCACCATGCACCATTGAATAAAGCCATTGTAATTAATGTTATAATAGGAACTTTTGCACCACAAGGTATAAATGTTGTTGTCATAATTGTCATTTTGCGGTCACGGTCATTTTCAATCGTTCTTGATGCCATAATGCCAGGAACTCCACAACCTGTTCCAATTAAAATTGGAATAAATGATTTTCCTGAAAGTCCAAATTTTCTAAAAATTCTATCCATAATAAATGCAACTCTTGCCATATATCCACACGCTTCCAAAAAAGCAAGAAATAGAAACAATACAAGCATTTGTGGAACAAAGCCAAGAACTGCACCAACACCGCCAACAATTCCATCTACAATCAATCCTTCAAGCCATTTGGCACAATGAATTGCCTCAAGCCCATCTTCTACTAAAATAGGTATTCCCGGAACCCATACACCATAATCTGCAGAATCTGGCATATCAATATATTCACCATCTTCATCTAATGGAAGCACTGCTTCAAAATCAAAACCTTCTTCTGCCAGTTTTTCACCATAACACCCCAATGTTTCATCAAATGCTGCAAAATCTCTATCTTCAAATGCTGCATTTAAGTCGTCTGCACCTATAACATCTGCATTTTCTGCTTCTTCAATAAGAGCTTTTACATTACTGATAAATACTGATTCATTTGCCCATTCATCAACAGCATCTTCATACTCTGAAGAACCAATGCCAAATAAATGAAATCCATCACCAAACAATCCATCATTTGTCCAATCTGTAACCCATGTACCAACTGTTGTCACCGAGATATAATACACAAGTGTCATTATTACCAAAAAGATAGGCAATGCTAAAATTCTATTTGTTACAACTTTATCAATCTTGTCTGAAATAGTCAACTTTTCATTTTTTTTATTTTTTGAACAACACTCTTTTATTATAGAAGATATATATGTATATCGTTCATTTGTAATAATACTTTCTGTATCATCATCAAATTCTGATTCCATATTTCTAATTTCTTCATCAACATTTGGAATGATATCAAACTGCTCGTTAATCTTATCATCTTTTTCAAGAAGCTTAATTGCAAAAAATCTTTTTTGCTTTTCATCAACCAATAATCCTAATTTTTCTTCTACTGATAAAATCATTGATTCTACACTTGGATGAAATTTATGGTTTATTTCAACATTGTTTCCAACTGCTTCAACTGCCTTATTCGCTGCCTCTTTAACTCCTATACCTTTTAGAGCAGATATCTCTACAACATCACAGCCAAGTTTCTTACTAAGTTTATTAATATAAACTTTATCGCCATTTTTGTTTACAATATCCATCATATTAACAGCAACTATCATTGGTATTCCAAGTTCTATCAGCTGTGTTGTCAAATATAAATTTCTTTCAATATTAGTGCCATCAATAATATTAAGTATTACATCTGGTTTATCATGAATAAGATAATTTCTTGCAACAACCTCCTCTAATGTATAAGGAGACAAGGAATAAATCCCCGGCAAATCTATCACTGTTACATCTTTATGCCCCTTTAATTTTCCTTCTTTTTTTTCAACTGTAACACCCGGCCAATTTCCAACAAACTGATTAGAACCTGTCAAGGCATTAAATAAAGTAGTCTTTCCACAGTTTGGATTTCCTGCCAATGCTATTTTAATAGACATTTCTAACTTCCTTTCTTTTACACTTACTTAAGATACTATATACTATTAAATATTAGCTTTAACTAACATATAAATAAAAAAAATAACTTTTCTAAGTGTTATCTTTTAACATTTTATCTTTTCTTAAATTTCATTTTTCTAACTTGCAAGCATTTTTTGTTTTTGCATAATCATTCTGAAAATCATTCAACAAGAATCATTTGAGCATCTGACTTCCTTAATGATAACTCATAGCCTCTTACTGTAATTTCCACAGGATCTCCTAATGGAGCCACTTTTCTAACAAAAATTTCAACACCTTTTGTTATTCCCATATCCATAATACGCCTTTTAACAGCTCCGTCACCTGTAAGTTTAATAACTTTTACTGTTTTTCCACAGGCAATTTCTTTTAATGTCATAATGTTTCTCCTTTATATTTATATCAAAATTTTATTAGCCATGTCTTTTCCAATAGCTATCCTTGAATCTTTGATATGAACAATAAGATTTCCTTTAACTTCTGATACAACAGTTACAACACAACCTACAACAAATCCTAAAGTTTCCAAAAATTTTTTTGTTTCTATCTTACCTCCCACCTTTTTAATAACACATTCTTCCCCCTGTTTAGCCATCGTTAAAGGCATAATAACACCCCTTTTCCTTCATATTAAGTCAAGCATATATTTTACAATTACTTGACTATTTACTTTTTTTACTATATTTTTTGATACAGTCAAACAGATACTCACAATCTGCTTGTTACTTGCTTATCAATTTTGTAAAATAATTTTTTCAATGTTAGTATATGCTAACTTTTATTAGTTGTCAAGAATATTTTATTATATTTTAATATTTTTATAAGAAAAATGTTAAAAAACAGCGATTTTTTAAAGAAGATAAACACTCAAAATCACTTGACTATGTTTTATAATGTGTTATTCTATAAATAGGATTTATTTCTATAATATATTATTTGGAGGTTTTTATGGAATTATTAAAAGGTAAAGTAGCTATGGTGACTGGCGGAACAAGAGGAATTGGTTTTGCAATAGTAAAAACATATTTAGACAATGGAGCTTGTGTTGCATTATGTGGTTCCAGACAAGAAACTATTGATAAAGCTCTTACAACATTAAAAGAATTAAACCCTGATTACAAAGTTATTGGTCTATGTCCAAATTTGCAAGATTCACAAGAAGTTGAAAAAGCTGTTAATACTACCAAAGAAACATTTGGCAGATTTGATATTATGGTAAATAACGCTGGTATTTCTGCTAGAGGAAGTATTTATGATTATAAGCCAGAAGATTTTGATAATATTATGAAACTTAATGTAACAGCCGTATTTAACTGCGCACAATCCGCAGCAAAAGTAATGAAAGCACAGGGAGGCGGTGTAATTTTAAATACAAGCTCTATGGTTAGTATTTATGGACAACCTTCTGGTGTTGGATATCCAACTTCTAAATTTGCAGTAAATGGATTAACAAAATCCCTTGCTAGAGAATTAGGAAAGGATAATATTCGTGTAAATGCTGTTGCACCAGGTGTCACAAAAACAGATATGGTTGCGGCACTTCCAGATGAAGTTATCAAACCACTGATAGCAACTATCCCATTAGGACGCGTTGGCGAACCAGAAGATGTTGCTAATGCCTTTTTATACCTTGCAAGCGATATGGCAAGTTATGTAACAGGTGTGGTACTTTCTGTAGACGGCGCAGCAAGAAGCTAATATACAATATTTCTGTCTGTTGTACAGAGCTAGATATAGAACCATTCAATAAAACAAAGAACCATGTTGGAATCGATTTGGTAATCAAAGAATTTTGTATAGATTCAAATAGAATTAAAACAGAAAATCCAAAATATCTCAAAAAGTCTTTCAATAAACTTGTAAAATTACAGAAAGAATAGTATCAACATAAAAAAATATATCTACCGTTGGAATAACGGGAAGTTACGCCTGTGGAGATGGAGATTCCAAAGTCTGTAAAGTAGAAATCTTGTCACTTTAGTGATAAGAGGTTCAATAAAAATACTAAAAATAGAAAAGAAAAAACGCAGGTTGCAGCGTAGTATATCCAGAAAATATACAATAAATAAGAAAGGGGAATGTTACGAGAAAACAAGCAACATTATAAAAAGTAAAAAAAATTATTAAAGCTTCAAAATAAAATCTCAAATATCAGAATGAATTACTTACATTTAGTATTCTAAAATGAAAACTAAATTTTATCATTTTAGAATACTAAATGTAAGTGGAATGAAACAAAAAAGTCTTATAGATTATAAATAAATTTATTAACTTTTTATAAGTTTTCAGTAACAGTGAATTATTAATATATGACTACTAATGAATCAGCAGAAAATTATCTTGAAACCATACTTATATTAAGCAAGTCACTTCCTGTCGTTCGCTCTGTTGATATTTGTAATGAGCTTGGTTTTAAAAAATCAAGCGTCAGTGTTGCCATGAAAAATCTTCGTGAAAAAAATCATATTATAGTATCTGATGCAGGCTTTATTACACTCACACAATCAGGACGTGGTATTGCAGAAATGATTTATGAACGCCATGAATTTCTTTCAAAATGGTTAATTGAATTAGGAGTAGATGAAAAAATAGCTACAAATGATGCATGTCGAATCGAACATGTTATCAGCAAAGAAAGTTTTAATGCAATCAAAAATTTTGTTAATAATAAATAAAATTTATACAACATATGCTCCTTAAAATTCGCATAAAAAATATATAAAATTTGTCAATTTTATTATACTAAAATTAGTCAAAAAACTATCACAAGACAAAGAGGGCTGTTGCATTAAGAAAATTAGACACAAAATATTGTAAAATATAATGTAATATTAAACTATATTTTGTATATTTAATTTTTAGTGCAGCAACCCTATTTATTATTTCAGCATTTATCAACATAATTAATCCAACTACAAATTTAATTCACTTCGCATTTTGTGTTACTAGCAGACTAAATGATTTTAATATTTATTAAATATATTCCATTTAGTCAAAACGGATATGCGCAATCCGCTACGGTACTTGCTCATAACCTCATATCTGCTATCGCAGCTTTTCAGTAGGCGCTTATATTCCCACTAAAACAAGCAAGTCTCCACTCACCACTTATGTCTCTGCGGCACTGAAGTGGGAGACTTTCTTGATGAGGTTAAATGATAAAAAAGTATCTTTACAACTATAATGTTTCATTACATCCAGTATATTCATACCTTGTGCCAAATAACGTATTACACTCTCTTTTGCATATTCAAATTCTTTAAAAAGTTTCTGTTTTTCTTCTACATTTTTATAAACTTTCCAATAACCCACACATGCACTATTCTCTCCATTATTTTTAAGATACCCTACAACGTCCTCAACAGGATAACCAAGAAAAATCCCCATCTCATGCGGAAATTCACATTTTCTTTCCATATATCCTACATATTTTTGTTTAAATATATCAAGCAGCTTACCTATATCTTTATGAATATGATAAGGATACCCCAATCTATAAAGTATTTTTCTAACTATATCCTTTTTTAAATATTCCTTAAGTTTTTTTTTATCATATAAAAGATATATAACCTTATTTTTTGTATCATATAATTTTTCAAAAGAATATCCACTAACCGTTAAAATATACTCTAATTTGCTATGTTGTGATATTGATATTACAAATAAATTTGAAATCTTTAATCCTGTAATAAATGGACTGCATTGTAATGCAAATTGTATTTCAAAACGATTACTATCCATACTTTTAATTATTTCAAATATATCTTGACTCATACTTTTGCTCCTCTTATGTTAGTTTAAACTAACATTTTAAATAGTAATATACTTATATTATGAAGGCAAGAATATTTGCTTATTCATTTTTGTACAAAAACCTGTAGGTTCTTTTAATAGTTTTATGTTAAGCAACACATAAACAAAAATAGTCTACTAGTATAATTTATTAAAATGATATATAATAACCACAGCAAAATTTATAATATTACAATAAAAATACTATAAAATATCAATAAGGTCACAAATAACAAATTTACACTATACTGTGGAGATTTCAAATGAAATATAAAATAAATTCATTTCAAAAAGAACTATTTAAAGCATTAATTACTTTATCCATACCTACTATAATAGAACAGGTACTTTCAATATTACTTCAATATATAGATACAGCTATGGTAGGACGACTTGGTGAACAGGCAACTGCGGCTGTCAGTGTAACAACGACCATAACTTGGTTGATTGGCAGCACATTTTCAGCTTTTGGTGTAGGCATACTTGCGCTGATATCAAGAGCGCTTGGCAGCAACGACCACTTAACAATACAAAAAATATCTCGTCAAGCATTTTTAATTAGTATCGCAAGTGGAATAATTATTGAATTTATATGTATTCTATTAAGTCCTTATATTCCTGTTTGGATGGGCGCTGAACCTGCTGTTCAAGCAGATGCAAGCATGTACTTTTTTATAATCAGTTTACCTTTAATTTTTCGCTCAATAAACTATATTATGGGAGCCGCTATAAGAGGAACAAAAGATACAAAAACCCCTATGTTTATAAGTATAGGAAGCAATATTCTTAATGCTATACTTAATGGGATATTGATATATGGATTGAATATGGGCGTTATAGGCGCAGCGATTGCTTCTGCTATATCTTATACATTTGGTGGAATATTTATGTTTATTGCATACAAACATAATAAACTTTTAAATTGGAATTTTAAAACACTCAAACCAGATTTTAATATATTAAAGGCATGTGCCAATATAAGCATTCCCGTTTTAGGAACTGGTCTTATTTCTAGCTTTGGCTATATTGTATTTGCTGGAATGGTATCAAGTATGGGAACGACTACTTTCGCAGCACATTCTATTGCTGTTACTGCAGAAACTATTTTTTATACTTCTGGTTATGGGCTTAGAACTGCAACATCAACACTTATAGGAATATCATTGGGAGAAGGAAATCAAAAAAAATTTGAAACAATCTGTTTTCTTAGTATTATTGTAACCATTTTAATCATGTTGACCAGTGGCATATTATTATTTTTTATTGCGACTCCATTAATGAATATATTTACTAACAGTGAACAGATTGTTCTAATTGGTGCTAAAATGCTTAAACTCGTCGCATTTTCAGAACCATTCTTTGGACTTATGGTTGTTTCACAAGGCATTTATTATGGTCTTGGAAAAACACATTATTCTTTTATTATTGAAGCATTTGGAATGTGGGGTGTACGTATATTATTTACTTTTCTTTGCATCAATATATGGAAATTAGACCTTACAGCAGTATGGTATTGTATGATTGCTGATAACATATGTAAAGCAATACTGCTCTCTATACCATTGCTTAGCAATAAGAAACGTCAAAAATTGATAAAGCAAGTTTTGTAATTGTTTTACTTCATAGTCAATCGGATATTCGCAATTGCTTCTAACCTCCTTACCACTTTGTAAAATTTCTTAAACAGTCAAGTTAAACTCTTGTTTAAAAAATGGAGTTTGACTTGACTGATAAGGTTAACTTTTAAACTATGAGATTATAGCACTAAGCAAGAAATATGAAATATACAACATGTATTAATATAACAATGCTATATCTTATTATTCTTTTTTAATACAACAATTATCATCTTTAACATTACCCCACTGTTATAGCTTCAGCAACTATCTCTTAACCTGTAGCTAAAGATAACGAGAGATTAATTTTAAAAATAGAAGCATAACATTTATTTCATTATTGTAAAAATAAACATAAAATTATAATCTATACTCTAATATATCTAAAATCATTTCCATATCATCATCAGATAACAAATATTGTTCTTGTATTGGTTTAAGAGCCTTTTGTATGCTTTCAAAATCATTGTTGCTTTTTTCAACAAAATCTTCAAAATTAACAATTTCACATTCATTTTTTAACGTAGTCAAAATAGCTTTTTCGGCAGCTTCCATTAAAGAATCTTTGTCTTTATCATTAAGAATTTCATCAAGATATGTAAGCAGATTTTGTGAAATAAATTGCATATTTTTATCTATTTGCTGTTTTTCAACAGTTTTCTCATCAAAATTAAATAACAATTCATGGTCAATTTGATATATACCACACTTTTCCTCATCTGGCATTTGTTCTAACTTGATACATCGAATATAATAACCATCTTTATCCCATGTAAATGGTAAATATCCATATCGAACAAGTATTGGATTCCAAGCATTCTCTATAGCCTCAAAAGGCTCTGAAAACGAATTTCGTCCGATTGGATATTCAAAATAATGATAATAAACTGTCAAAAAAGCTTTTAAAGAAAGTGGAAGTTTTACAGCTATTTCATTTTCCAAGTCCTCTATTTCTTTTTCACTGATTGTAGCTGGAACCAACTTCCATTTTTTCCATTCTTCCTTTGGGTTAGCATCGTCACTCCACATCTCTTTTTCACTTTCATCAAGAGGAAGTTTAATGTTAATTTCATCTTGAGAAAGTTTGTGATAATACTGTTCAAAAAAATGCTTCATATATTGTCGATATTCTTTATCTACCATAATTTATTTCCTTTTTCTTTATAAAATAATGTGAATTCTTCATTTACATCTGCATTAATTATTTTATCTCTTACTTTGCAAAAATAATATCATTTGTTAAGCGGATATTCGCAATCTACTTTGCTGCTTGCTCATAACTTTATTCAAAAAATTTTGCAACTTCTGACAATTCTTTTCTTTTTGGTGCAGTAGGCAATACCTCAGCTTTGCCAACAGCAATTACCGCAACAACTTCTTCATTCTCTGGAATATTAAATAATTCTCTCAACTTTTTGCTGTCTCTAATTCCCATTATTAATGTTCCATATCCCATCTGTGCTGCTTTTAAAACAAAATTTTCATTAGCTAATCCTAAATCATAGCATCCCCATCCTTGTCCTACTTCATTTACAGGATTTCCCTCATTGTCAAATCCAGATACATTCTTTTTAAATGTCGTTATAACAAATGCACCTGCATTCAAAGAATTTCTTTGATTAAATTCTGGCAAACATTGCATAACCATTTTTATATATTCTTGTGACAAAGCAACATAATACCTAGCGGTTTCCGAATTTTTCCATGATGGCGCCATAAGTGAAGCGTCAATCATCTGTTCTATTTCTCTTTTTTCAATAGCTTCTGTTTTTTTATAACTTCTAATACTTCTGCGTTGATTAATCACATCATCAAAATTCATTATATTTTCTCCTTTTAATAATAAAGTATTTTAATCTCATCAAAGAAGCCTTGCTTCCTAAGTTAGAGTTAGACTTGGCTTTTTAACAAAAGTTCAAATTTCTACCAAAATACCACAAAATAGCAATGAGATTATGAGCAAGTAGCAAATCGGATTGCGAACATCCACTTGACTTTATAACAAATTTAATTCTTATATTTTTCTTTCAATCTTTTAAATGCTGAAAATGAGCGTTTTATCATTTCTTCATCAACACAATAAGAAATTCTTACATAACCAGGACAACCAAACCCTGTTGCTGGCACTAACAATAAGTCTTCTTCTTTCGCTTTATTACAAAACGCTTCATCACTTTTCTCTAGTGCCTTTACAAACATATAAAAAGCACCTTCTGGTTTAAAGCACTCATATCCTAATTCTGTTAATCCTTTATATAAAATATCACGATTTTTCTTATAAATATTAATATCACCTGTTTGTCCTATACATTTAACAATGACTTTTTGAAACATACTTGGAGCGCATACATAACCTAAAGCCCTTCCAGCTCCTGCAACAGCCGCATATAAACGTTTACTTTCCACCACTTCATCTGGAACTAATACAAATCCAATTCTTTCACCCGGAAGTGATAAAGATTTACTATATGAATAACATACTATTGTATTATCATAATATTTTGTAACATATGGAACATAAACTCCATCATATACAATTTCTCTATATGGTTCATCACTTATAATAAATATCTCATGTCCTATTTCTTTAGATTTTTCTTTTAATAAATTAGCAAGCTTAATAATTGTGTCTTCACTATACACAGCACCTGATGGATTATTTGGTGAATTTATAATAACTGCCTTTGTATTGACATTAATAATCTTTTCAAGCTCTCCAAAACAAATTTGAAATGCCTCTGTATCTGGTGGCACCATTCTAAATTTTGCACCTGTTGATGTTACAAATACTGAATATTCCGGAAAAAATGGTGCAATCGCAATAACCTCATCTTCTGGTGACACGGTTAATGCTCTTAAAACAATGCTAAGAGAAGCTGCCGCTCCAACTGTCATATAAAAATTATCTGCCTTAAAATTTGTCATATATGTATCATTTAAATAATTAGCTATTGCTTGTCTAGTCTCCAAATCTCCTTGTGCAGATGTATATCCATGTAAAGAAATAGAATCTAATTCTTTTATAAGTTCTATTATTGTTTCATTAACACAATTAGGAGCAGGAACTGTAGGATTTCCAAGACTAAAATCATATACATTCTCAGCTCCTACTTCTTTAGCTCTCATTTTTCCATATTCAAATAAATCTCGAATAACAGACCTTTTACTTCCCAATTCATACATTTTATCTGATATAAGCATAAAAATCTCCTTCTTTTCTTTTAGATTTATATAATTAATCTCATCAAATAAACTTTCTATTTCTTATATAAAATTAGACTTATCTGTTTTAGCAAAAATATAAACTTCTGCTAAAATGCTATGAAAGAGCAATGAGACTACAAAAAAGTATCAAAACAGATTATAAATATCTGTTTAATTAAAAATAACGTTTAAATACTTTCTTTATATATTGTATAGCGATTTTTTCTAAAGGTCAATTATTGCCTTTAATATTTTCAATTTTTTTAAATATTTATTGTATTTATATTTTCAAAATATAAATACTTTATCAATAATTGTTTCACGTGAAACAAATTTTAAACATATGTTCTTTTTTATATTGTATCAGTATTATTTTTATTATTATAAAATTTAATATTTTTGTGAACTGAGTTCACTTTTTCTTTGAACATCTAGTTTAAAATTTGCTTTTACAGTTTACTGTTCCAATTTACTTTTTGAACTCAGTTCACTTTTTCTTTAACATTTAATTTTATATTCACTTTTGTATTTTATTATTTCAATTTATTTTTTGAACTCAGTTCACTTTTTACTTTAACATCTAGTTTAAAATTTGCTTTTACAGTTTACTGTTCCAATTTACTTTTTGAACTCAGTTCACTTTTTCTTTAACATTTAATTTTATATTCA
>CAJUKN010000003.1:92460-109882 GCA_910587485.1 uncultured Lachnospira sp. | reverse complement strand
AACATCTAGTTTAAAATTCACCTTCACAGTTTACTATTTCAATTTATTTTTTGAACTCAGTTCACTTTTTAAAATCAGATTTATGATTCTAAATAACACAAAAAATATAATTTATTTTAATATTTCTTAAATATGTACATATTAAAGCAAAATAAAAAATATAATTATTATTAAATTATTGATTTTGAGGAATAAGTATGTATAATAGAATTATGAACTCAGTTCAAAAGAAAATACAAAAAAATTACAACAATAAAAGGAAAAAAAATATGTCACAAATAATTAGTTTTATTAATGAAAAGGGTGGTGTCGCAAAATCAACATCTGCAATAACAATATCTCAAATTTTAGCAATATCTGGATATAAAGTATTAATAATAGATTTAGACCCTCAAATGAACACCACCAAAATGTTCGGCAAAGATACTACCAATTTAGATGTAAATTATGAATATATGTTCTGTGAAAAGCAATTACGTGAATCATCTGTAATGGATTTTATAGAAGAAACAGAATACAACAATATTTCTATCATTTCAGCATCTAAAGAACTCAATACTCTTATATATAAAATATATGATAGAAGTAAAGAACGAAATGTAGAGTTATTTTTAAGAAGCAATCTCGAACTAATTAAAAATAAGTATGACTATATTATAATTGATAATTCACCATTCAAATCTTATTTAACAACATGTGCCATATGTGCCAGTGATGGTATTGTAACCCCTATTGGATTGGACAACTTTTCTTATGATGGACTATTATCATTACTAGATACCATACAAGATATTAATAATAAATATTCATTATCTATTGAATTTATGGGGATTTTTATGACAAAAGTAGCAGGAAGAACTACTTTATATAAACAAATGTTTGAAAGTTACGAAGAAATGTTTGGAGATAAATTTTTACCTGTGTCTATTAGAAATTGCATTGCTGTAGCAGAATCTAATACTTCTTTTGTACCTTTACTAAGTTACGATAAGCGCTGCAGTGCTGCTTCAGATTATATAGAATTGGTAAATTATTTAGGATTAATGGACAACAAACACTACAGAGAAATAGCAAAGTATTTAAAAGGTGAAAAATAAACCAAATTTAAATATTGTGTTTGTGCGTTGCTTGACACAATAATAAGAAAAATAATAAAACATAATATCTGTTATTTGGATTTAAAAAGTAATGTAGAAATGGGGATAAAAATGGCAAAAAAAACATTTGCTGCTGGTATGACAAACAGTGGCATATTAAATAATAATGGAGGAGATAAACTCAAAGAAGTTCAAGCAAAATCAGAATATAACTTTCAATATATTGATAAAATGAAGATTATCTCTAATCCTAAAAATGAAAAATATTCTCAAGATGGTATAGATGCTCTTATGGAAAGTATTATAATTAATGGTCTACGACACAACTTATCTGTTATATATGATTCTGAAAAAGAACAATATCGATTAGTATCTGGTGAGAGAAGATATCATGCAATATGCAAAATGGAAGAAAAACAATATAAATTACTTTTCCCAACTGGTATTCCCTGTAAGGTAGAAAAATCAACAATTAGTGAATTAGATGAAGAAATTATGCTTATATCAGCCAACCATGATGTTCGTGAAACTACTATGGAAGTTAAACGCTGGGAGGTATCGAGGTTAAAAGAACTCTATGAAGCCAAAAAATTTAAAGGAGAAATTAAAAATATCAATGCAGAGATTGCTAAACAGTTAAATATATCAGAACGACAAGCAAGAAAATATACCACCGCTGAAAAGCTAATTCCAGAACTTAGTGAATTACTTAATGCGAATGGCATTGACTTAAATCAAGCAGACAAATTTGGCAAATTAGATGAAGATGCACAACAAGCTATATTAAATATAATTAATAAAAAAGGAACAATAGAAAATGAGGAATACCAATCTATTAAAAAACTTTCTGAAGATAGGGCATTAGAAGTTAAACAATATAAAGAAGAATTAACTATTGCCGCTGAACAAATAAGAAAACATGAAACTTTAGTTAAGCATCTTGAAGAAAAAATTCAAAGTTTGCAGAAAAGTACTGGTAGTGAAAAGAATAAAGAAAATTTGGAAGATGAAATAAAATATATTACAGAAGCAAAGAATCGAGCAGAGAAAGAAAAAGCTAAATTGGAATCACGTATTGAGAAATTAGAAAGCCAGCAACGAGAGAAAGAAAAACTGCAAATGGCTATATCAGATTCTGAACTTAAAAAAATTAGTAATATTGCAAAAACACAACAAGCTTTGAGTATATTAGAAAATAGTTTTGATACTGTTAAAAATAATAAAGCAATTTTAAAAGAAGACATTGATTTAAAAATAAGGGTACAATTGTTGAGGGACCGTATAAGTGATTTATTGGATAATATTTAATTTATAAAGATGTATGTTATATAAATAAATCAGATATAATATACAGATATTGATAAATTTAAAATGTGGAGTACCAGTAAATAACTGATATTCCACATTTTTCACAAGAATAAGAATTGGAAATTCTATCCTGAAAAATTTTTATTTATAATAAAATATATATTTTTTATAGAAGATTAAGTATATTAAAGAAGATAAATTTTTCTTTTAATAAATTAATATTTTCTATAAAAAGAATAATTATTATGAAATTAAGAAGAAAACTTTCTAAAAATGCAAAGTTAATAAAGTATGTTTTTTATCATAAAAAGAAGTTTATATTCTATTAAATTATAAAATTTATTATATAAATAAAAAATGTAAGTTAAATTCATGTAATATATTATATAACAATTAATTATATATTATTAGTATATAAAAAGAGTAAAAAAACTTTTAAATAATTAAGCTGCTTTAAAATTTTTATTGAGTATTTGTATAATTATAGTTCGTACCAAACCACCAAGATTATTAATAGTACGTTCTTTTATATAATACTTATTGTATACATAACTTAAAGCATATAATACGTTATCAAAGGAATATTGCATTGAAAGTTGTGCTAAATCCTCAAGTTCATAATCTTTAAATTTAAGAGGTTTAAACAATAGTTCTTCTGAATCATCAAAAAAATAACTATAATTAATATCATCAGAGCTTATAATAGTACTATTTTTATTATAAACGGCATTATTAAAACTCTTCATAAAGTCATTCAACATATTTAGATAGTTATCAAAACATTTTTCTTTTTGAAGCTTACAGTTAAATGTTTGATTAATTTCAAATCGAATAGAAGTATCAGTAAAGCTAATGTTAAAAATATCATTAAAATTTTTAACAGAATTTTTTATAATTTTAGGTTTACAATATTCTGGTAAAGTTCTTTTAAGCTCTTTAAAACTTTTATATATAGCAGAATAATCTGTTTTAATACTTAATGTATCTAATTCTGCCAATTGTCTTAAATGGATTCTAAGTGATACAATATTATCAATTTTAATCAAACGTGTGAATAGTTCTAAAGAAATAATAATAAAACCTCGTCCTCCTTTATTAGCAGGAAGATAATAAGATTCGTAATCATTAAGACACACTGAAATAGTATGGGCATCTTTTTTTGAATAAGAAAGATAACCATACATCGTTAATATGTCAAGATTGTTAATAATTGTTTTTATATTGCAATGCAAATAATGAACTAAATCCTTTAAAGAAACATTATTGATAATGCCAAATTTATTTGGATTATAAAAATGTAATAATATAAATAGTTTAATTGCATTTGATTTTAATCGAGGTTTATATCCATATTTATTTTTTTCATTATAATATACTTTTTTATAAGTATTTTGTAAAATAGTTGTCCTATGTGTACAGGTAGTGCATGTATTGATAGCTGTAGCATAAACGGTTGATGTAGATGGAAACGAATGAATAAGCGCACATTGTTTACAATTAGAGCAATGTGTATTGCTATAATCTGTTATTTCTTGTGTACTTTCTATTACTTCAGAGTAGTTTTTCTGAAGCCCTAGAGCTTGATATAAAACAGCTTTTCCAATGTTTGTAAATAAGTTCATAGCATACACCACCTTTCTCTTGCTCTATTCTAACAATTTTTGGGGTAAAAAATCAAATCGCGTTTTTTACTCTAAAAATATCTACATTTTTATTTTTTTTGTCGTTTTTACTCCAAAAATGTCTACATTTTTTAGAATATTGATAAAAATTGATAAATTTTACTCCAAAAATGTCTACATAATTTCTTTAATTTTTTTTTTGTAGGAGAAAAAGTTAGGTTTTTCATTTTTTACTCCAAAAATGTCTACATTTTGTTATTTCTCTTTATATTTTTATGATAATTGGGCGCAACCCTAGTATTTAAGGGAAAAATGTAGACATCAAAAAATAAAACTTTAAAAAAAAATGTAGAAAATATATTTCTTTTAAAATAAAAATACATTAATAGATAGTATAATGATAGATTTTTAAGAAAAAAAGTAAAAAATTTACTCCAAAAATGTCTACATTTAAAAAATTTACTCCAAAAATGTCTACATATTTTATTTATTGGAAGGAAATATTGAAAATTTACTCCAAAAATGTCTACATATTTTTAAAATAGAGTAATTTTAATGAGAATATTTATAAATAATTTAACATTTGAAAAAAATCAACAAATAATTTTATAAATCATATAATATATTTGTTATAAAGTACTAAAATATTAAAAATACAGTAGAAGAAAGCTGTTTAAAAAACTTTATTATTATGTTAAAATGTAGATATAGTAAATAAATGAATACATGATGAACTAGAGGGCTAATAAGCTGCAAAAAATATATAGTAAAAAAATAAATTATGTTATCAAGAACTATAATGATTTTCCCCAAATTTAATAACGAGTATATAATTGATTCAATTAGAAAAAAATATGACCCATTATATAATTTGGTAAAACCTCATATTACATTAGTTTTTCCTTTTCAGGATAAAATATCAAATATTGAATTAGAGAAGAAGTTGGAAGAGTGCTTAATGAAAACAAACTCTTTTAGATTATTGTTGCAAGGTATAAGCAAGCAAGAAGATGTTTATGGAAATTATCTATTTTTGAATGTAAAAGTGGGAAGTAAAGAAATTATAGATATTCATAAAAATCTGTATATGGATATATGGGAGCAAGAAAATAATCAACCATATATACCACATATGACGGTTGGAAAGCTTGTATCTAAAGATGAGATGATGAAAGCATATATAGATATAAAAGATTTAGATGTTTGTTTTGAAACGGTTGTAGATAAAATATCTATTGAAGAGATTGGAAAGAATAATGAATCCTTTGTTATTATTGAAAAATATTTAAAATAATAATTGTATATTATAAATTAATATAGGGCTGATGAAAACTATTTTCAAAGCAGCCCTATTAAATATTATTAATTATTTAAAGTGATTGATTTGATATTATTAGAGTTTAAGTCTTCAATTTCAGCAGGAGACAATGGCAAGAAGTCTAAAATAAACAATCCGTTTTTTAAACAAAAGCTTTTGATAGCAATTTTATTATCTACAAATTCTTGCAGACTTTCTTGTATTAACTGCATATTTTTTTTCTTATTTTTCATTTTAAATCGTACTATTTTTTGAAAGTATGTATAACTGTATTCGTTTGTAAGGGTTTCTTGATTTGCAATTTGTTCGCGCTTCAAAGCGTAACAAATAATTTTTGATAAGTTATTTTGTAAAACATCATAAGAGGCAGAAGATATCGAGATTAATTTTTTATTGATAATTGCATTGCTTAAAACTTCACCAAACTGAGCTATGGCATAAGGGCTTTCAGCATCTTCTTTAATAGCAATATTATCGAATAAGTTAAAATACATTTTACTGCCTTCTTCTTCATATGAAAAATTATATTCTACTAATTTTCTACAAGAACTGGAGATTTTAGCAAGTACATTTTTGCCAACATGGTAATCTACAACTTCTTTACCTAAAGTATTTAAATCAACGATGACTGATTTTTCTCTGGAAAATTCCTGCATATTAATATTAGAGATAAATGAATTAATTAATTTTAAGTCATTAGAATCCATTGATTTAGGTGGTGTTAGCTTGCCAGTATTTACAGTTACTTCCAAAAGCTCACGTCCATCATCATCAGTTATTATTTCTTTTAATAAATTATTTGAAGCAGTGTCCATCATTAAAGTAAAAGAAGATGGACTAAATAAAGGCTTATCTAAAAGTTGTTCAGGAAACATACGCATATAAGCATCAATATTGCCTGCAAGATCTGTTTCGATATACTTCCATGCGCTGATAATTAAATCATTTTTTAATGAATTATAGATTGATTTATTGGTAAAACTTGAAAGACCCGGAAAAGATATTAATAAGCTATTAGGATTATCTTTCCAATTATTAACCTTTTTTCGGTAATCTTCAATAATATCTTTTGTGTCCATTGTTCCAAACATCGTTGTATATTGGTCAATTGGCAAAGAACGGGCAACTTTAAAGATATTGGCAAGAGGGTGTTTAGGGTCATCAATATTTAATGTATTAATATCTGTTATATAAGACTTATACCATCTTGCTCTTTTTTGTAATCTTGATTTTTTAATCTTGCTTACTATAGGTATTAAATCTTCACGGCTTGTCTTTCCCTCTAAATAATTCATAAGTGTTTCATCAATTAATTCTATGATAGAAGAACAGGGAAAATTAAGAATATTATTTTTCATATTAAAAAAGTCAATAATAGCAGGGTCTATATTTTTTGATAATTCTTCTATAAATTGTCTCGAATATTGTTCCATAGAATACCATACCTTTCTAAATATTCAAATTAATTATAAGATTAATTGAAAATAAATGCAAATGTAAAATAATAAGATTTTAGTAAATGAGGAGTATTTCCTTAATTATGTTTTGTTTGGTGGGGTAGGGGAGTGGTGGGTGATTTTGATTATTGTGTTTGACATATGTCGTCATAAATAGTACAATGATATTAAAAAAATAAAGCAATTTTAGGAGGTTAACCATGACAGACGAGTTTTTATATTCTATTTGGATATTTTTTGAAGCAAATCTTTCCAAACGAACAAGAAAAAATTATTTCCAAGTCGTAAAAAATTATGTGAATGTTACAAATACTTCACCAGAGAATCTAACTAACGAAGCTGCTTTAAAATATTTTAATTATTTAACCAATAAAGTTAAAAACAATGAATTGTCATATAATACAGCAGCAATGCGCTTATCTGTGATGCGAAAATTATGTGACTATATCAAATATAAAAAAGATTTAGAAAAAGAACTCTATATCAATTATTTTAAAGAATATGCTATACCTGAAAAAGATAAAACGTTAAAAGAAGATGATATTCCAACAGATAAAGAATTAGATAATTTGCTTCTATTAGCAAGTGAAGTAAATGATAGTCTGTTTTATATTGTATTATCATTAGTAATCAAGTGTGGATTACGAACCAGTGAAATTTGTCAGCTTACCAATAAATCGATATATCTTGATAAAGATAATACCATTTGTTTAAAGATTGATAAACAAAAAAAAGTTGGCAGATTAATAAAATTACCAAAAGATGTGGATTTTTTATTTAAAAATTATTTGCAAATTCATAATATAAAACAGTATAGCGAATTACAAGAAGATAATGTGCAATATATATTTATGAATAAACGCAATACAAATTTAAAAGTACGAGATGCGGAGCGATTGTTAAAAAAATATATACGAAAAGGGGTTGATGATAAACGGATTTCAAAAGAATACACATTACAAGATATTAGACATTCGGCAATAAAATATATGTTATTAGGAGGAGCTGGACAAGATTCTGTTGCCAATTATTGTGGAATTACTGAAAGATGGATGACACGATATAATAGAGTTGTCAATGAATCAAGCAGCCTTCTTGCTGCAGATTTAAGTGTTATTACCATTAAACCTTCCTCTTTTTTACCATAATTTAAGCTCACTAGAAAAGAGGGTTAATTTGCCTGTTTAAAAAATGCCTCAAAGTTGGCAATGAGGTTATGAGCAAGTAACAAAAAAGATTGTGAATACTTGCTTGACCCATAAATATAAAAATATTATTTTAAAATTAAATATCCCTACTTGAAAGGAATTCATGTTATGGAACTTCATATACCACATTATTATGATAAATTTGTATGTATTGCTGATAAATGTATTGATAATTGTTGTTTTGGTGGTTGGGAAATCAATGTTGATGAAGATACTGTTCATTATTATCAGTCCTTAAATTCTCCGTTTGGAAAAGAAATTATAGACAATCTTGACTATACAGATGAGTATTGTTTTAAATTAAAAGATGGACATTGTCCATTTTTAGACAAGGATAATCTCTGTATGATATATAAAAATCTTGGTAAAAATCATTTAGGGGTGGTGTGTACTCAATTTCCAAGATATACAGAATATTATGGCAATATAAAAGAAACTGGAATAGGACTAGCCTGTGAGGAAGCAGCACGAATCATTTTTAAAGATAGGAGTTCTTTTATAATAAAAACTTCTATAATAGATGAGCCATGTGATATTAGTTCTGAATATGATGAAGAGTGGGGCAATCTTCTTTTTTGTATCAGAAACTTCTTTTTTGACCTTTTAAACAATAATCAATATAATCTCAACAACAAGCTTATTATAATGATTCATATAGCCTCCGAAATTCAGGAATATATTAATAATAATGATATAAATCATTTAAAAATATTATCAGAAAATTTAACAAAGGATACAAATATTCTTAAAAATTACATTAATAAAAATAGCAATAGCAAAAATTCTAAAATGAATGTAAATAACACGAACCATTCTAACAATACTAATAATATTAAAATAAATATTACTAATAACAATATAGATGCCGAAGATTTTATGTTTAAAATATGGAATATTTATCTTGATTTAGAATCAATAAAGGCAGAATGGGATACAGCAAAGAATGATGTTATGCAATTACTTCATTCTGATAATAAAAAAAATTATTCTAACTTTTTAAATCAATATTATACCTATATTTCAAATCATACTGAAATTCAATATGATAATCTAATAAAATACTATATATACCGATATTTTATGAAAGCTGCCTATGATTATAATGTGTTAGGTAAAATTCAACTTGCAATTTCTAATTACCTTATTGTACAAGAACTTGATATTGCTCAATTTATTAAAAATAATTTTTCCTTTTCATTTCAAGACCAAATGAACACTATTCATATTTTTTCTCGTGAAATAGAATATTCTGAAGATAATATTGAACAATTATATGAAGAATTTGTTTTTGATAATATGTTTAAGGCTGAAAACTTGACAAAATTATTAGAGGCTCTATAATAAACAACAGAAAAATTTTAAATAATTTGGGGAGGAAAAATAATGATTAAAGAGGCTATTGCATTACTAGTAAATCACCAAGATTTATCTGCTGACATAATGATAGATGTTATGGAAGAAATTATGACAAATCAAGCAACAGATGCTCAAAAAGCTGCTTTTCTTACAGCATTAGCTATAAAAGGTGAAACGATTGAAGAAATCACTTCCGCTGCAAAAGTAATGCGTTTACATTGTGAACGATTTTTAAATGATATGGATGTTTTAGAAATTGTTGGTACTGGTGGAGATGGCTCTAATACGTTTAATATATCAACTTTATCTGCATTGGTTGTATCTGCAGCGGGTATCCCAGTCGCTAAACATGGAAATCGTGCAGCTTCAAGTAAATGTGGTACTGCAGATTGTCTTGAAGCACTTGGTGTTAAAATTGATATTGCACCTGCAAAAAGCGCGCAATTATTAACGGATATTGATATCTGCTTTTTATTTGCACAAAAATATCATACTGCGATGAAATTTGTTGGAAATATCCGAAAAGAAATAGGAATTAGAACATTATTTAATATTCTTGGTCCACTTGCAAATCCTGCAGGTGCAACGATGCAGTTGCTTGGTGTATACAATGAAGCACTTGTGGAGCCTCTTGCTCATGTTCTCTATAATCTTGGTGTAAAGCGCGCTATGGTTGTTTATGGTACAGATTCGATTGATGAAATATCATTGAGCGCACCTACAAAAATATGTGAGTTTAAAAATAACAACTTTAAAACATATGAGATAACACCTGAACAAGTGGGATTAAAACGATGTGAAAAATCAGAACTTGTAGGCGGTGACCCCAAAGAAAATGCTGCTATAGCAAAAGAAATCCTTTCAGGTAAAGAAGGAGCAAAAAAAGATGCCGTACTTTTAAATGCGGGGGCTGGAATTTATATTGCTTCTGATAATATTACACTAGAACAAGCTGTCAACAAAGCTCGCAATATTATTGACAGCGGCGCTGCAATGAAACAACTAGAAACATTTATTGAGAAAAGCAACTCATAATTAATACAATAATGATATAACTTGCTTGATAAAGTTAAAATTTTTAATATACTTAATATAATAAATAAAAAGGATTACTGTAAATATTTTTCACATAACATTACAAAAATCCTTTTTGTTTTATTTATAACTTTAACTTCGTTAAACTAGACTTTAGCGAAGTTACTTTTATTCACTACTGATAATTCTTATATTTTTTAGCATATTTTATAATACAAATGGGACATACGCATTTATTCCCATTAAATTTCCACCCCTCCTGTCCAAGTATAACCTTAACAGCCGTATCTGCTGTATAAGGAATAGTATCAATTCTAGCACATTGTTCACATCTAGCTCTGGCAACTATCATAATATACCTAACCTTTCATTTTTTATTTTATAACAAACTTGCGCGTTACAATTTTAACAAAATCAATAAAAAGTTTCAACAAAAAGTATAGAAAATTTTTATTGATTTAAACTTTTAAAATATCTACAATATGCGCGCCTGCCCCCAACAAATCAGGTCGTTCACACACAGATAATTGATATTGAATAAATAAATTAAATTCATCTTCTGACATCTTATTTAAAAATGGTCTTATATAATTAGCGGGGCCGTCTGGTGATAATATTTTATATCTTTTCAATCCACATAGATTATTATATTCATTAATATCTTCCACTCTAACATAATCATACAAGTCAGAAGGTAAATTATGTGTATGAAAATCAGGTGAAATTTTATTATCCTTCCATGATTCTATTATATGTCTTTCTTTAAATCCATAAGTGATTATGCTATATTCATTCATCACATAAGCTACTAAAATATAACCACCATGCTTTGTAATTCGTTTTGCTTCATTTAATGCCTGAACCTTATCATCAACATTAAATAAATGATACATTGGACCAAATAATAATGTTATATCAAAAACCTGATTATCAAATCGCTTTAATTTTAAAGCATTTCCTTGATATGCTTTTACAGTACTATTTTTAGCTTTTAACAGCCCAAGATTATGTTTTACAAGTTCAACTGCAGTCACATCATACCCCTCATCTGCAAGAGCAATTGAATATCTGCCTGTCCCAGCACCAACATCAATTATTTTGATTTCATTATTGTCTACAATACAATTCTTATCACTTTTGCACAAATTAATACACTCATGTATATATTTCATTGAAATGCTAAATTCAACTTTACCATGTCTTGAATCTAACCGTTTTTCTTCATTAAATTTATTATAATACTTTTCTAAATCAGACATTGATGTCATATTACTACTCCAAAACAATCTTTTTTATTGTGTCAAGAACAACGTTTACATCAATTGGCTTAGCAATATGCGCATTCATTCCTACCTCCAAAGATTTTTTCTTATCTTCTTCAAACGCATTGGCTGTCATAGCAATAATTGGTATACGACGTATTGTATTGTCAGGAAGCATACGAATTGCTCGGGCTGCTTCTAGTCCATTCATAACAGGCATCTGTATATCCATTAAAATTACTTTATAATAATTTGGCGTTATATTTGCCATCATTTGAACAGCCTCTTTACCATTTAATGCAGTTTCTACAATCAGTCCAGCATCGGTTAATATTTCTGTGGCAATTTCACGATTTAATTCGTTATCTTCCACTAAAAGAATCCTCATATCTTTTAATAAATCATTATCCTTATCATCATCATTTATAAAAGAATCTTCTTTCATAATGGATATATGAGGTTCACATAATCGAAATTCAATATCAACAATAAATTCACTGCCAATTCCTTCTTGACTTCTAACACAAATTGTACCGCCCATCATTTCCACAAGACTTTTTACGATGGCAAGACCAAGCCCTGTGCCTTGAATACCACTAATCGTTGAATTATTTTGTCTCTCAAATGGTTCAAAAATATGATTTAAAAAACTTTTACTAATTCCTATTCCTGTATCTTTTATTATAAAGATATATCTTCTATGTGTATTTGAACTTCCTTCCTTTTCTTGAACTTTTAATGTAACTGTTCCATATTGATTTGTATATTTAACGGCATTGGATAATAAATTAAGCAATACTTGACTAACCTTTAACTTATCACAATATACCATACAATTTTGAATGTTTGATATATCCATATTAAATGTCTGATTTTTTTCAAATGTCTGATTTTGAATAATACTACCTGTATTTTCAATGATAGACACAATATCATTTTGAGAGACTTCTATATGTGTTTTTCCGCTTTCTATTCGTGACATATCCAAAACATTGTTAATTAAATTTAACAAATGTCCACTTGAATCTAATATTTTCATCAGATGGTCTTTGACCAATTCAATATCATCAATATGCTTCACTGCTAAATTAGCAAACCCAATAATTGCATTCATTGGTGTTCTAATATCATGTGACATGTTTGATAAAAATTTACTCTTTGCAGAATTTGCAGTTTCTGCAAGCACAAGAGCATCTTCTAATTTCTTTTTTTGCTCCATCTCTCTTTTTACTTCTTCATCTACACTTTTAAAACCAATGACTACTTGTGATGGCCAAATCGTATTTCCAACTTTTACTACCTTCATCTGCCAAAATTCAAAATAATTATCATGCACCATTCTAAAATTAACATAAAATGAATCTTGAGTTTCAATAAGGGACCTTATATAATCATTTTGACAAACTTGTTGAATTAATGGCTTATCCTGAATATAAACATTTTCAACCATATATTTTTGCACAACGGATGCAAAATTATCATTATGGTCAATATCAATATTACCATGATTAAATTCTGTAGAAACTCTATAAGGATATACGGTTTCTTTGTCCAAATCGACAAAAAATACAGACTTAAAATCCTCGCTTAAGCCTTGTATCATCTCTGCCTGCCTTGTATAATCTTCCTCTCTAATTTTATCTTTTGTTATATTTTTATCAATAGCAAGGGCATAAATATCTCCTGTACTTTTATCTTTAAACAAAATATACGTCGTTCTTACATAGCTTTTCTTTCCATCAAATCCATCAGCCCAATATTCCACATAAGGAAAAAAATCTCCCTCATTATATTTATTAATTAAATAATCGGTGCTGCTTTTTTCTATAAAATTTTTATTATTACTAATAATTTTTTGAGCACTGCGACGTCTTATAAACTCTCTAAAACTACAAGGTGCTGACAATCCAACAGTCTCTAACAAATCAATTTCTTTGTTCTTATAAAATTGACTTGCTATACCTGTCATAAGGTCTTTTGATACATTGATTTCATATGCTGCCATCGACGTTGCCATTACAATATTTTTGTATAAGGAAGTTCTCTGTATTGCATCATATTCGTTTGTTTTACTGTTCATGTCCAAATCTCCTTTTGTCAAAATACATGACGTTTAATTACTTTCTTTCGTATATATGCAAATGTATACTCTTCTCCTTTTTCTGAAAGCATTTTTAATAACTTAAATAATAACGCTTCCGTTTTAGGATGAATTACATAATGACTTTTGCCTTTCAAAAAATAATCAAGCGCATCTGAATCCTTGTATTTTTCTTTATTATAATTTTTACTAGCAGCAACCCTATCACAAAACATTTCAACTACATATTTTACTGGCATTTCCATACCAACAAGCCCTTCAGACTTATTGGTAGGATAATCAATCCAATATTCATAATGATGCTTATTGCGTCCTTTATGATGAAGCCATGCTCCTGAACAGCCTTCTGCTTCACGTTGAGCATTATTAGGACTTCTATCTCCTTGATAATATATGACACCGGGTATAAACTCACTTAAAGAATATTTAGATAAATCATGCAATAATCCTTGTTTATATAATCCAACACGAAAACAATATTTCATAACTAGCATTTTATGTGCATTAATTGTCTTTAAATGACCTTTAAAATTACGAAAAAATTTGCTTATATTCATCGATTTTCCCTCTTGAAATAATACCAATATAGCATGTGATTCTTATACCATCATTTTATATAGTAAGATATTAATACCACAGCATAACTGTGATTATTATATCATAACTATCTCCTATAAATCTATATGAAATGATATATTTTTATTTATTCACAGTATATCAGCCTTTTAATTTTTATCTGTACTATTATTATACTTTTTATCATATATATTATTAATGTATGTTCTAAAAAAAGTATAAGCAATCGAAAAAATAGGTATAAACACTAACATTCCTATTACACCAAATAAATTGCCTCCTAATGTAAGTGCTACTAATGTCCATAACCCCGGCAGTCCTACAGAATTTCCAACAACATGAGGATAGATTAAATTGCCCTCTATCTGTTGTAACACAAGGAATAATACAAGAAATGCAACTGCCTTTAATGGACTTACCAATGCAATAAGCAACATGCCAATAATTAATCCTATAAATGCTCCCACTATAGGGATTAAAGCTGTAATAGCTATGGTAACACCAATTAATAAAGCATATGGCATACCACATATAGACATACACACAACAAACAATAGACCTAATATACAAGCCTCTAAACACTGACCGGATAAAAAGCTTGAAAAGGTTGAATCAATAACGCCCACATTCTTTAAAAAACGCTGCACTTTATCTTTTTTAAACATAGCATACAAAACTTTTGTAATTTGTTTTCCAAGTTTTTCTTTTTGTATAAGAATATAAATAGAAAATACAAAGCCAATTATAAATACCGTAAATCCTGAAATAATACTTGTTATTGCTCCAAAGCCCCCAGAGATAAAAACGCCTACTGTGCCATCAGAAATAAAAGTCATCACCTTTGATATAATCATATCCCAATTGATATTAATATTTCCAATAAAGGAGCTAAGCTGTGGAACAGAATGGAGTTGTTCCATAATAAAACTCTGTGCATGTGCAACTTGTTCTGGAAGCACTTTAATAAGTTCAGTTATTGTATTTGCAAGTTGTGGAATAACAACAATCATAGCAAAGCTAATAACAATAATTATTAACAATAATGTAATGAAAATGGACATTCCTCTTATTAAATAAAACATTTTATTTGAAAGTGGTTTTTCTTTATTTTTGCGAAGCTTTAATAATATTTTTTCAACCTTTCTCATTGGCACATTAATAATAAACGCAATAACACCACCCACAATAAATGGTAAAATAACTGATATTATCCAATTAAATGCAAGATATAATGTTCCTATATTGTTTAAAGCCCAATATACCAACAATAAAATCACGCCAATTGTAACGCCTCGTCTTATGTTGTCATCTTTAATTAATTTTTTCATAACAATACCTCATTCATCTCCTAATCTTTCCCATGATTTTACCATTAATATACCTATAAAGTCTAGTAATTTAGTACACTTTGTCATTGTATTTCATTCATAAATAATGTTATAATATTAAAAAGTCAAATACCAAACAACAAGCTATAATGTGTCCAAAGGTCACTATAGTATTTGACTCTCGCGGCAGTCGCCAAATAAACAGGCAAGCATGCCACAAGCGTCTGATTGGCTCATTGCTTGCGGGAATAAGATTAAAAGGGGGAAATCGTAATAATATGGCTCTACATGTAATGGATGAGGCAAATAGATGCCTACAATGCAAAATACCACAATGTCAAAAAGGATGCCCAATTAACACAAATATTCCAAAAGCTATTAAATTACTAAAAGAAAATAAATTAAATGATGCTGGAAAGATGCTTTTTGAGAATAATCCTCTCACAACTGTATGCAGTCTTGTATGTAATCACGAAAAACAGTGTGAGGGACACTGTGTACTTGGCAAAAAAGGCGTTCCTGTACATTTTTCAACAATTGAAAATTATATATCTTCTACATTTGCAGACCAAATGACAAATGGTCCTGCACCTTCTAACGGTATGCGTGTTGCGATTATTGGCTCTGGTCCTGCTGGTATAACAATTGCTATTATTCTTGCACGATATGGATACCAAGTAACTATATTCGAGGGAAAAGATAAAATTGGAGGGGTACTTCGCTATGGCATTCCAGAATTTCGATTGCCAAAGAGTGTCCTTGATGATATTGAATACAGACATTTGCGATTAAAAGGTATTAAGATACGTCCAAATACATTAATTGGCGGTGCTATTGGCATTGAAGATTTGTTCAGAGATGGTTATAAAGCAATATTTGTGGGTACAGGTGTATGGAAACCAAATTCATTACACATTAAAGGGGAAACCTTTGGACATGTTCATTTTGGTATACACTATCTCAATAATCCAGATAGCTATCATCTTGGACAAAATGTTATTGTAATTGGTGCAGGAAATGCTGCTATGGACGTTGCCAGAACAGCAATGCGTAAAGGTTCTAACAACATCACCTGTTTTTCTATTACAAAAGAAGTTGCTGCTAGTCATTATGAATTTAGTTATGCACAACTTGAAGGTGTCCAATTTGAGTATAACAAACGCCCTATTGAAATAACTGATGAAGGTGTTATTTTTTGTGATGTTATTGAAAATGAAGATGGTTCTTTTACAGACGTTGAAGGTTCCAATAAATTATTTAAGGCAGATAGTGTGATTATTTCTATCAGTCAAGGACCTCAAAATAGAATTGTAAACAATACAGAAGGATTAAAAGCCAACGAACGTGGTCTTCTTGATGCTGATGAAACGGGACACACCTCAAGACCGGGTATCTTTGCTTCAGGTGACGTAATTTATGGAGCAAAAACTGTTGTTGAAGCAGTCGCTCATAGCAAAATAGTTGCTGAATCTATGCATCAATATATGCAAAGTTTACCAAAAGAAGATTAAAAATATTGTAAAAATATTCGCAAATTCAATTTATAGTTAAGTGATTCAATAATACAACCCTTTCATTAAATATAAATTCCATTTAATGAAAGGGTATATTTATCAGTAAATTTATTTACAAACTTGCAAGAGTTGCTTGCAACTCTTTTTTTCTTAAATTTTAAATTTACTGGCTATCAGCAAGTTTGTTTACAAACTTGCAAGAGTTGCTTGCAACTCTTTTTTTCTTAAATTTTAAATTTA
>CAJUKN010000003.1:7146-92360 GCA_910587485.1 uncultured Lachnospira sp. | reverse complement strand
TGGCTATCAGCAAGTTTGTTTACAAACTTGCAAGAGTTGCTTGCAACTCTTTTTTATAGGGCTTTAAACGCTTCGTTCAAATCCTCAATAATATCATCAATATTTTCAATACCAATTGAAAGCCTTATTGTATTTGGTTTGATACCCTGTTCTACCAACTCATTTGCATTTAATTCTGAATGTGTCGTAGAAGCTGGATGAATAACAAGCGATTTTGCATCGGCAACATTGGCAAGAAGAGAAAATAATTCAAGATTATCAATAAATTTTTTAGCAGTATTTTCATCTCCTTTTATCTCAAATGTAAAAATAGAGCCGCCTCCCTTTGGAAAATATTTTTTATAAAGACCTTGTTGGTTAAAATCATTTGATACAGATGGGTGATTTACTTTTTCAACAAGTGGCTGTTTTGATAAATAATCCACTACTTTAAGAGCATTTTCAACATGGCGTTCTACTCTTAATGATAATGTTTCAAGTCCCTGTAAAAATATCCAACTATGTATTGGTGACAATGTCGCGCCTGTATCTCTAAGAAGAATAGCTCGTATTCGTGTCACAAAAGCTGCCGCTCCCGCTGCTTCAGTAAAACTCACTCCATGATAACTTTCATTAGGTTGTGTTAATTGTGGAAACTTCCCTGAAGCTTTCCAGTCAAATTTACCACTATCCACAATAACACCGCCAATCGTTGTACCATGCCCACCAATAAATTTTGTGGCTGAATGTATAACAATATCTGCTCCATATTCAATAGGTTTTACAAGATATGGTGTTGCAAATGTATTATCAATAACAAGTGGTATGTTATGTGTATGTGCAATTTTTGCAATTCCTTCAATATCAACAACTTCTGAGTTCGGATTGCCAAGTGTTTCAATATATAACGCTTTTGTATTCTCTTGAATGGCTTTTTCAAAATTTTCAATATCCAAAGGGTCTACAAATGTTGTTGTTACACCATAATCAACAATCGTATGTGCTAGATAATTGTAGGTTCCCCCATATATATTTTTTGCAGCAACAATATGATCACCTGCAATTGCAAGATTTTGAATCGTATAAGATACTGCGGCAGCTCCAGAAGAAACCGCCAAAGCTGCTACACCGCCCTCAAGTGCTGCAATTCTTTGTTCAAATATATCTTGCGTAGGATTGGTAAGTCTGCCATAAATATTGCCAGCATCCTTTAATGCAAATCGGTCTTGTGCATGTTGTGCATTATGAAATACAAATGAGGATGTCTGATAGATAGGGACCGCTCTTGCATCTGTTACAGAATCTGCATTTTCTTGTCCTACATGTAATTGTAATGTCTCAAATTTAAAATTTCTGTCTTTATATGTTTTTTTTGCCATAATATCATTCCTTCTTTCTTTAATAACTATTTTATTTATAATTTTCTATAAAATAGCACTTTATCCATATTATGTCAATAGGAATTATAGGAATTATTTTAAAATTTTACAGTTTAGCCATTATAAGGTGATGTTTTTATGATATCTTCCCCTATTATAATATAATGACTAAACTGTAATCAATATAACCTATCACAATAGTTATTAAACATTTTGGTCAACTGCCGCACCTTTTAAATCTTCTTGACTTAATTGTAACTCTGCAACAATAAGGTCTAACGATTTTTTCATATCATTAGAGTTACTTCGATTATTATTTTTAGAAAGTTCTAAAATATCTTGTTTTAATTCATAAATTTTTTCTAGTTTTTCTTCATCCTCTTTGCTTTGTTCTTTTGATTTTTCTATTCTATCTTCAATAATTTCTTCCTCTTTTGCCTTATCCTCTGCCTTTTGTTTTTCATCTTCGTATTTTTCGTCAATATCCTTTTTAGCCTCATCAATAATAGTTCCCATAACCTCTTTATTAGCAGCTTTGATAACCTCGTCTCCCTGTTTTTTTGCATCAACCATTTCATGGTATTTTAAGCGTTCCAATGCAATTCCTCTGGCAGTTCCATATTCTTTACGTATATTTTCTTTATTTTCCTCAATTTTCTCATTTAATTCAAATTTTTCCTCGTCAAGCTTTAACATTTTCTCTTGATATTCTGTAAGAGGTTTATTTTTAATTTTTATCAACTCGACTTTTTCTTCTGGTGTAAGTTTTACTTCATCTGGGTGACGGATACTTTCTCTTTCCTTAATAAGCAAATCTAAATCACTTTGCTCTTTACTTTCACTATCCACATTATATATTTCTTTTAAATTTTGTTCTTCATCTTTAATATCCGATAATAACACAGAATATTCTTCATTTTCTTTTTTATGTATCTCTGCTCTTTTATTGCATTGCTCAATTTCTCTGTCAATATCATTATCACGTTTAAACGCATTTTCCATCAATTCCATTGCTATCTTTTGCGCTTTTTTCTTCTTTTCTTCAATACTTTCATTTCCAAGATTCAGCTCACTACCATTAATTGTCATTCCCGAATTGGTAGTAGCACTTTTATCATTTTTTGAATTTTTTTCTTTTACCTCATTATTTTTGGATAAATCCATATTATTTACAGCATTGATATCCGAATATCCACTCACGTTCATAATAAAACCCTCTTTTCCAAATTATTTCTAATAAAATCAAACAAACATTCACAATTAGCTCTGTAATTTGCTAACATTTATTGTCTATTATTTCGACATAATAAAGAAAAATATTAACTATTACTTGTGTAAAATTTGACCTTGTGATACCATAAATAGTACAATTTTCTTATCACAATCTTATAATAAAATGAAACAAAAAGGAGGTATCTATGAAGGAAAATAAAGAAGTTGCAGATTTAGAAAAAATATTCCAATTTTGTTTGGAAATTGATAAAGAAAAAAAGATAAAAAGACAAACCTATCTTTCGGATGGCAGCGTAAAAGAAAATGATGCTGAACATGCTTGGCATATGACAATCATGGCTATATTACTTTCTGGTTATTCCAATGAAAAAATTGATGTATTAAAAACCATAACGATGTTGTTAATACATGATATTGTCGAGATTGATGCAGGTGATACTTACGCATATGACAATGAAGCAAAAAAAACACAAAAAGAACGTGAATTGAAAGCGGCTGACAGGATATATTCCATACTTCCAAAAGAACAGGGCGATTATTTAAGAGGTTTATGGAATGAATTTGAAGAATGTAAAACGCCCGAAGCTAAATTTGCAAGAACACTAGACCATATACAACCTACTATGTTAAATCATGCCGCAAATGGAAAAAGCTGGCTTGAACACAAGGTAAAGCTTTCGCAAATACTTGATAGAAACCAAAATACTGCTAAAGGCTCTAAAGTCTTATGGGATTATTCTTACAATCATTTTATTAAGCCCAATGTAGATAAAGGCAATATTATTGATGATACACAATATTAATAAGATTGTCACACTAAAATGAAAGGACTGCAACAAAAGATAATTTGCTTTACAATTATCTTTATATAAGTCAAATATACTCAAACCTCCAAAACTTGATATTATAGCACTTGGCTTATTGTTCACACAAATAAAACATTATGAAAGATTTAACGAACGGAAAACCTTTAAAACTTATTATAACATTTGCAATACCTCTATTTATTGGACAGCTATTCCAATTATTTTACAGTCTAGTTGATACGCGAATTGTTGGTCAGATTCTAGGAGAAACTTCTCTTGCTGCAGTTGGTTCAACAACTTCACTAAGCGACATGCTTGTAGGATTGCTTAATGGTTTAACAAATGGTTTTGCAATTATTATCTCTACATTTTATGGTGCAAAAGACTACATTAATATGAAGAAATCCATCGCTGCAACCTTGCTTTTAAGCATTGGTTTTACAATTATCGTCAGTATAGCATGTCTTTTATTAAACAATCAAATATTAAGCATTTTAAATGTATCTGATGCAATATTATCACAAGCAAAAAGCTACATCTGTATTATTCTTGCAGGACTGATTGCTTCAACCATATATAATGCTTATGCTGCCATTTTAAGAGCAATTGGCGATTCTTTTACACCACTTATATTTTTAGTTATCTCTACAATAACAAATATTGCGCTTGATTACATATTTATATTATGGTTTTATATGAATGTTGCAGGAGCCGCATTTGCAACGGTTGTATCGCAGGGGATTTCCGCTGTTTTATGTTTTTTCTATGTCAAAAAAAGATATCCTCAATTATCTTTAGAAAAAAACGACTATTTACCAGTTAAAAATATTTATAATAAACTAATTAAAACAGGACTTTCTATGGGATTTATGGTGTCCTTTGTCAACATTGGAACGGTTGCTTTACAGACAAGTATTAATACTTTTGGAACAAATATTATTGTTGCACATACTGCCGCAAGAAAAGCCACCACTATGTTTATGTTACCTTTTTCTGTTTTTGGCACAACTTTGGCAACATACTGTGGTCAAAATCTTGGTGCAAAAAAATATAATCGTATTAAACAAGGAATCAAACAAACTGTATTATTGACATTTGCATGGTGCGTATTAGTGGTAATTACTGCTTATACTATCGCACCGACCATTATCCACATTATTACTGCTTCAGATATCAAAGAAGTTATAGACACAGCTTCTTTATATTTAAGAGTTAACACTTCTCTATATTTTGTTCCTGCAGTTATCTGTCTATTTAGAAATAGTATGCAAGGATTTGGTGATTCCAAAACACCTGTATTTTCAAGTTCGTTAGAATTAATTGGTAAAGTTTTAATTGCTTTCTTTTTAGCACCACGTATTGGATATTGGGGAATTATTATTGCAGAACCTATTGTTTGGATTATTATGGTAATACCACTTATTATAAATATGTATCGAAATCCAATTTTTAAAAAAGCTTAAAATAAACTGTTGCAAAATAATATTGATATATAAACGATAAATAATAGTTGTTAAACAATCCTTTATCCAATCCTATATCATTTCTTTATTTTGCAACAGTTTATTTTATAAAATTTTATATGTAATCATTCTAAATAGTAAAGAAATTAATATCTTCATTAATACTATCAGAAATTGATTTTAAATCTTTTGCAGTCTGTGCCAACAAATTAATAGTCGCATTCAGCTCCTCCATAGAAGCAGTCGTCTGTTGTGCAGAGGCAGCATTTTCTTGAGAAATAGCAGATAAATTGGAAATAACATCATTAATCTGCGCTCGAGCATGATTACAAGATTGTGTATTACCATAAATTACATCTGTATTTTGCTTTGTAACATCAATACCATGATTTACTTCATAAAAACTATTTTTTGTATCATTTAATTTTCCTTGCTGTTCATAGACAAGCTTTTCTGTTTGATTCATAGCGGCAGTTGTCTTTGCTGCTTCATCTTGAAGTGTCAATATAATAGCCTGAATATCTTTTGCTGCTTCATCTGATTGTGCTGCAAGTTTTTGAATCTCTGTAGCTACAACTGCAAAGCCTTTTCCTGCTTCACCAGCTCTAGCTGATTCAATTGAAGCATTCAAAGCAAGAAGGCTTGTTTGGTCTGTAATATTAGTGATAAACGAAGCTGCACCACTAATTCTTTCAACAGATTGATTTGTAATGTCTAACTGTTCTGCTATTCTTTTAATAGCCATTGTTGTATGGTCATTTGATGTGCTGAGTTCATCTACTGTACGAACGGATTTATCACCCGCTTTTTCCATACTATCGGCTATCTTTGTAAGATTGCCTACATTTGACACAATATCTTCTATCAATTCTCCTATTGCTGCAATCTGTGCAGAAGCAGTCTGTATTTCTTCTGCCTGTGAAACAGCGCCTTTAGAAATATCTTCTACAGCACTGCTTATCTCCTCCGAAGCCATTGAAGATTGACCTGCCATACCATCAAGATTTTCACCAGACTCATTGAGCGTATATACAGACTGTTTTAACTCTGATACAATCTTTTTAAGTTTATCAATAAGAGATTCAATAGCAATCCCCATCGCACCAATCTCATCTTTTCTTTTTGTAACTGTTCTGTCAATTCCTACTGTAAGATTACCTTCCGCAAGACTATCCAAAGAATTTTTAGCCTTAATAAGACAATTTGAAATAGCTCTTGAACTCAAAAAACCAACAATGGTTGAAATTAACAAAGCGAATAATGCAATCAATGCAAATCCAAGAACCTTTTTGTCAATATAGGACTGAATATCTGTCCTTGGCTGACCAGCAAATACCATACCAATAATGTCACCTGATTGATTTTTAAGAGGAATATACACCGCAGAATAACTTATATTATTAATCTTCACATTGGATGTTTTATATGTATTGCCATTTTTTACGGTTTCCCATATATTAGCATCACATTTTGTCCCTACGATTCTTTCTCCATTTGTGTTTTTAAGAGAGGTTACCATACGTGTATCTTGCCAAAATATTGTAATATCTGCATGGCTGCTCTTTACATATTCATCAATATGACTCATATTAGCAGACAAATTATTGTTGCCTTTCCATAAATTTCCCGAAGAGTCAACCTTATAATCTCCATCTAAATTATTATAACCTGCCATTGTCGCCTCTGCCGCTAAGGCAAGACCATTTTCGGCTTCCTCATTCAAACCATCAATAAGACTGATTTGAGCAAATATAAGCATAACTAAAGAAACAATAAGTGATGGTACAAATGCTAACATCAGTAATTTAAACTTAATGCTAAGACCTTTTGTTGTAGAATTTTTTTTCTTTAATTTCACACCTGTTTGTACTTGATTGGTGTCTACTTTTTGTATTGTTTTCATATCCATCCTCCAATTAGCACATTTTTATAATATTGTAACATAAAAAATATAATTTTAGCAATATTACTTCTTGTGTTAAAATAAATATACCATCTATTTTTTATAACTCTTATTCCTATGCTTTACATTGCAAACCCCAAAAAACAATTAGTCTTTAGGACAAAATGAAAAAAGTCAAAGCAGATATTTATATATCACAGTGTTATACTCGACAATTATGATTATCTTGCAAATCAACTAAATCAGCAAGTGTAATATTATCAACAACCTCATTGACCGCATCATTTATTTTTTTCCACACAATATATGTCGCACAATTATCTTGTCTTTTACATATATCTCCATCTTCTTCTACACAAGATACTGGCGCTAATGAACCTTCTATAAGTCTTAAAATCATTCCTACTGTATATTCTTGTGGTGATTTTTTTAACATATAGCCCCCTTGCGCCCCTCTTACGCTTTTTACAAATCCTCCCTTATTTAAAACGGAAATAATTTGTTCTAAATATTTATCTGAAATTTCTTGGCGTTTTGCTATATCTTTAATACTTACAACTTCGCCAGTATTATGCATCGCAAGGTCTAACATAAGTCTTAGAGCATATCTTCCTTTTGTTGAAATTTTCATAATAATCATCACGCCTTTCTACAAATTTACTCCTGCGAACAATGAACGAGACCCTAGTGAAACCAATTTAAGGTTAATTTATATATAGATATAACACTAGGTCAAATATCTATCCGTTTGTTATAAAGTATTGAACTTATAAAATAGTTCCTCCACCAAGACATATGTCCTCATCATACAAAACAACAGCTTGTCCCGGTGTAATTGCTCTTACAGGCTCATCAAATACACATTCAAATGTATCGTCATCTATCATTCTTACAAGACAATTACTTCCTTTATGACTATATCGAACTTTAGCTTGAGCTTTAATAGGATTGGTGATATTTTGTATTCCCATAAAATTAATATTATTTGCATATAATTTATTAGAAAAAACATCTGTATCATCGCCAATCACAACTTCATTCGTTTCTGGTCTTATGGCTACAACAAATACTGGTCTTCCCATTGATAAACCAAGTCCTTTACGCTGTCCAACTGTATAATGAATAATACCTTTATGTGTACCAATAATATTGTTATGAATATCAACAAAATTACCAGAATTACATATATAATTGGTCTTGTGAACAATATATTTTGCATAATCATTATCAGGAATAAAACATATCTCCATACTATCTTGCTTATGTGCCACTTGAATACCTATCTTTTCTGCAATCTCTCGAATTTCATCTTTTGTGTAATCTCCTATAGGCATTAAGGTATGTTTTAATTGCTCTTGTGTAAGTTTATATAAGGCATATGTTTGGTCTTTAACCGATGTTGCTGATTTTTTAACAGCATATCTCCCATTAGAAAGCTGACAAATCCTTGCATAATGACCTGTTGCAATATAATCTGCCCCTATTTGAGAGCCATATTTTAATAATTCTTCCCATTTTATATAACGGTTGCATACAATACACGGATTAGGCGTTCTGCCAAGTTTATATTCATTTGTAAAATAATCAATTACTTTACATTTAAACGTTTCTTTCATATCAATAACATGATGTGGTATTTGAAGTTGATTTGCAACCTTCATCGCATCGTCAATAGCTGATATACCACAACTTTTTTTATCTGTCTCTTCTTTATATACCGTTTCATCTTGCCATATCTGCATAGTCACACCAATGACATCAAATCCTTGTTCTTTAAGTAAATACGCTGCTACAGAAGAATCAACTCCTCCCGACATGCCAATGACTACTTTTTTCTTCATATTTACCCTCATTTCTACATTGATTTTGCACAAAGAACGAAAAGTTCTTACAAATATAGGACTGTTGCTTTACTGCTCAATACAAGTTAAAAGTTCGATAAATTTACAAAATCATCGGCTTCAGACACAATATCATCCCATAATTTTTCTGAATCTTTATCAAATACAGCAATCGTTTTACAACCAGCCAACTTAGCTGTTTTAACAGCATGATAAACATCTTCATATACAATGGTTTCACTTGGGTTAAATCCCATCAATTCACATATTTTTTGATAACTTGCAGGATTCTTTTTATTTATTCCTATACTATAAGAGGTTGTTATCAATTCAAAACAATCTCTTATTCCCATACGTTTGCAAGCCATATCAGCACATTTTTCATCCGAATTTGTAAAAATACACATTCTGCTCCCTATTTCGTTCTCTTTTCTTATAAGTCGTCTCATTCCCGGTTTCATAGGAATATCATAAGCATAGTGTCTTTCCATAATTTTTAATACTTCTTTTTTTATAATATCCGTTTCTACATCAATATTTAATACAGTTTGAAAATATTGACAACATTCATTCATATCCATTGTATATGTCACTTCGCTAAAATCATCTGGAAGTTCTATTCCTTTTGATTGTGCATATTCTCTCGAAATACTACTCCAAAATGGCATAGAGTCAAACAATGTCCCATCTAAATCGAATATAATATTCTTTTTTCTATAATCAAACAGTTTACTGGCTTTATAATACAATTTACTGGTAGCTTCTTTAATATCATTAGCACCAAATATAGCAGAAACGACTGCCACTCCTGAAACACCAGTATTTTTTAAATAATCCATATTGTCATAAGCAATGCCTCCTATTGCTACTACAGGAATATCCACACTGTCTGCTATATTGATAAGTGTATTTTTATCCATTTGGATGGCATCTTTTTTTGTGTGGGATTCAAAAACAGCACCTGTACCAATATAATCAGCACCCATACGCTGTGCCTGTTTCGCCAATTCAACCGTTTTGGCAGTAACCCCAATAATCTTATTATGCCCAAGAATTTCACGCGCTTTCTCATAATTCATATCACTTTGTCCAATATGAACGCCATCTGCATCTGATTCTTTTGCTGCCATTACATCGTCATTGACAACAAAAGGAACATTAAATTCTTTTGCAATTTTCTTTAAGGTAATTGCTTTTTTTACCAATTCATCATGGCTAGCTTCTTTATCTCTTAACTGTAAAAATGTAGCTCCTCCTTCTAATGCAAGTCGCACTTGCTTCTCTAATGATGCACCATTTAAACAATGATTATCTGTTATTGCATACAAAAGCATGTCTTTATGTAAAACGTTCACAATAATCCTCCATTTATTATGTATCCAATGCTGCTATTATAGAATTTTTAAACAACTTAAATCTTCCTTTCTCTGAAGGAACAAATCGGTCTGACTCAACCAATTGAATAAAGTCGTTTAAATTTAAAAAAGTATAATCCATTGTTTCCCCAATTTGAAGATGAATTTGTGTTCCTGTTGAAATATGCACTAAATAAGTATGATAAATACAATGTCTTACATCATCAACATAACAATATAATTCAATGAAATCTTTTATATCAGCTTGAATACCTGTCTCTTCAAACAATTCACGTCTTGCGCCTTCAATAGGCGTTTCACCAGAAAGTATAGAACCTCCTGTTATCTCCCATTTTAATGGATATGTTTTATTTCTTGACCTCTGTGTTGTCAAAACACACCCATCACTTCTTAATACATAGACATTAACAACAATATGATAAACGCCTTCATTTAACGATTTTGCCATACTTCTTGGAATTTGATAACCTAACGGATTTCCTCGCCTATCATATGCATCCCACATTTCTTCATTAAGCATCTCAATCTTACTATCAAATAGTTGTTCTGCAAAATAAACCATTTCTTCAATTTGTTGCTTGTTAAAAGGCATATTTTCAGGAGCAATTACCCATTGTTCATCGTCTCCAATACGATGAATAATTGCTATTTTTTTTCCAGCAAATCTATCAATAGGTGTATCTACTCCAACAATATATGCACCTTGTCTTCCTCCATTGTTCGCTTCCACTCCATCTACATATCCATAATTAACAGAATATACAATTGATGGATGTTCAGGATGGGATGTACCAATTGGTCTTTCTATACTAATGTCATATATATAATCATTATCTGTGCCTTGTTCCATAAGACCTCCTAACGTCAAAGGATATAAATATATTACCGCAGTCTATTAATAATCAAAAATAGCTATATTTCTGTAAAATGATAAAATAAAGCATAAAAATCAGTAGTTTTTATAATCTTGCAGTGCTATATTCTGTTTAATGTAATAAATTATTATATCGTTGTTATAAATGTAATTTATTACATTATATAATTACTGTTGCTCCACCTGCAACAATAATTATAACAACCTCTCATTTTTTGGTATATAGCAGCGACCACCTTTTTTATCCCCCTCTTAATTAATTTAGGTGGTTGTTGACTATATTTTTTTATGTCAAAGTACAGTTTCAATTCGTTCTCTCATCTGTGCCTCTCCCATAATATGAACAATCGTCCACAAATCTGGTGTATTTGCACGTCCTGTAACCGCTATTCTTATAACCTCTGCCACATCAGACACATTTCCCTTAAATTTTTCAGGAGAAGCTTTATACGCTTTCATATCGGATGCATATCCTAAAGAATCAGCAATATCTTTTAGCTTATTAAACCATATACTATTATCATCTGTATGATTATATGATTCGAGATATTTTGTAAGGATTGCATGAACCTCATCTATGTCTAATTTAAACGAATCTTTCTCTTGCATTTTTGAACCATCAAAAAAGTATGAAAATAATTCAAATATCTGCTTTGCATACACAAGGTCTTTTCTTCTTCTTTTCATACCAACACCCATATAAAGTCTTAAAATGCTTAACATTTTTTCTTTATCTGCAAACCAAATTTCTTTATTTGTTGGTTCATAATCACTTGCCCATTGATATAGGAAATCATATACTTCATTTTCTGAAAGTTTTGATAACTCATTTTTACAAATATTGTGTAGTTTATCTTTATCAAAAAGAGCGCCTGATTGATTCATCTTATCAATAGAAAACGGAAATTCATTAATGTCCTTATCTGCAAATTTTTCATGCCATTCCTCAAAATTAGAATTTAATAAAGTCATCAAATATACTTTCATGCAATAAGGATGATACCCATCCTTTTTATAATAATCTAATGACAATTCTGGGTCTTTTCTCTTTGATAGTTTTCTTTTACCACCTGTTTCCTCATCAATTTTCATTAAATGGGCTGTATGTGCATATTTTGGCATCTTAAATCCAAGAAGATGGAAAAGTTCATAGTGAATGGGAGCTGATGCAAGCCATTCCCCACCTCTTACAACAACTGTTGTTCGCATCAAATGGTCGTCAATGGCATGTGCAAAATGATACGTAGGAATCCCATCTCTTTTTAAAAGCACAATGTCATGGATATTCTCAGGCAATTTTATCTCACCTTTTATGGCATCTACAAATGTAATTTCTTTTTCTGGACTTCCCTGTGAACACAATCTCAAAACATAAGGCTTCTTTGCTAAAAGATTTGCTTCAATTTCTTCCATTGTCAACTCACGACATGCTGCATACTTTCCATAATAGCCCGTCAGTTCTTTCTGTTCTTCCTGAGTTTTTCTTACTGCATCAAGTTCTTCTTCTGTACAAAAACAAGGATAAGCAAGTCCTTTTGCAACTAAATTTTTTGCATACGTATGATATATATCCACTCTTTGTCTTTGAAAATAAGGTCCATATGCGTTTGTTTCCTCATTTTCATCAAAGCCAGCACCCTCGTCAAATTCAATATCAAAATATCTCAAGGTATCAATAATCAATTCAACTGCACCATCTACTTTACGCTTTTCATCTGTATCTTCAATTCGTAAATAAAACACACCTCCATTTTTGTGAGCAATTCGTTCATCTGCCAATGCACTGTAAAGATTGCCTAAGTGAATAAAGCCTGTAGGACTTGGTGCCATACGTGTTACTTGTGCATTGTTTGGAAGCTTTCTCTGTATAAATTTAGATTCATAAAATTCTGGTGTATTTGTTACATTAGGAAATAACATATCTGCTAACTTATTGTAATTCATTTTTATCCTCATTTCTGCGCTGCTTTCTGCGCAGGTTGAAAATTTTAATTTTCAACCTTATTCTTATTTCTTAATTGTTATATTTTTCTAAAAAATTAGTCATTGGCATTATTTTAGGCTGTTCAATATCTAAAACATGAAAATCTTTATCTCCTGTAATAAATATATCCACATCTTCTATAATTGCTGTTGCTAATATGGGAGAATTTTTTATACCCCTAACTTCTTTTTGGATTTCTCGCATATACTCTTGCATTTCATCTTCAGAATTAAAACCTGCCTCATTTACAACACCTTTAAAATCATTAGAAACTTTACTAAATGCCATAAGAGCAGAATTTTCCATATAAATCCCTTATTTTTATTATTTTATATTATTTTCTCGAATATCTGCAACTAATCTTCTTCTGTATGCTCTGCATCCATTCTCATTCCAATATTTTTTTTGCTCCAGTTTAATAACTTCAAATGTTGTATCCATAATATCAGAGCCATAACTGGTTTGTGGCTCTTCTCCTGCATATAGCACTGTTATTGAATCTTGATATCGATTCATATCTAAATGATATTGTATAGCAAATCGTTCTTGGCAAGACGAATCTTCAATAATCCGTATATGCGCATAATAGCCCACAAGATATGAAAAATAGCCAATATCAAACTTATCAAGCCATTTTTCCTTGCTTCCTATAAATAAAATTACAGGAAAATGCCTGTTTACATTATGTATCAGACTTACAAATTCATCATAATTACTATCTGTAATACATTTTACATTTTCTTTTAATCGTTCACAATCACAAATGCCTATGTTATCTGCAATTTCACCATAAAAATTAGGTCTTGAAAATAAAACATTGTCTGTATCCCGATATTTTTCCTTAGGCTCTGCATATACGTTAGAAACGACAAACTGTATACCATCAGAAGTCTTCTTTAAAAACGCCTTTGATATCCATATTCTATTTGCAATTTTTGCATCAATATGAGTTGATTCTTGGGCAAAATATATATCTTGCTCATCATACACAATTTCTACGGAATATCCGGGTTCACTTCCAGAATAATTATTGACATATTCAGGAAGCCCATCTAATGCTTCATTATATCTTGATTTAATCCACGCATATATATAACCTGAAGCCTTCTTAAATGCATCCATTTCGGTAATATTGCTAGTATCTAAATAGGTTTCTGCCTTGAATACAGTATATGTCCCTAATGTTTTAAAAGGTTCAAATTTTTTTCGTTTATTGTTAAAATCATCATTACCTAATTTTCCTTCTATATTAAAAAAAGCTTCAGAAATTTTATCATTACATGGTCCAATAGTATTAACAATATAAATAATATAATTTACTGAAAGACTTGGGGGTCTATCCGATGTATTATTCCATAACTTTGCTATTGCTTTCGCCCTGCTAAATTTATAAAATGCCTTTGCAAGATTAATATTATTATCTAGTATACTTGCAATTTCTGGATTGATATCTTCATTGTTAAGTTTTAAACGATAATGACACCGAATCATATCTGACCAATTATGGTCTTTATAATGCTGATGTCCCAAATCTTCTATTAAATTTACTAAAGAGTCATCACACAATTCCAATGTTGCCAAAATACTATTCATCTTTCTTGCCAAATGCTCATTGCCATCTCCAAAAGCAGAACCTTTGTAACGCAAATCATGTTCTATCTCGTGCCACCCTTCAAAAGAGTTTGTCCGTACTTGAACTTCAAATGTATCATCTATATAATCTTTTAATAAAGGATTCACAATGGTTTTAGCAAGATAACCAGGCAGCTTAAATATACCATTTACTTTCATTGCCCTAAATTCATATTCATTTGCTTCTGTTGTTTCCCAAATTCCAGGCTCTATAAATAATGTATCTAATAAATTTCTACATATAGATACATCATCTTCAAAATAAAGAATAATTCTAATTCCAATTAAATCTTGCATCTTCTTATCTTCATTATCTGATGCTTTCTTTCGATACTCTTTGCGTTGAAGCTTATCTACTATAGAATCAACAGACTTTACTCGATATGCAACACGATAATAAAATCCTGCTTTTTTCAATTTTTCTTCTATAATACTAAGCAAATCTTCTTGTACTACTTCTGGAACGATAATTTGTTGAGCGCATTTTTTACAAAACAAATCACTATTATATACCATATCTCCGCCTTTATTAAAATACTTTATACCATTACTTTGTGCAAATTAACATAAAAGAATAACACTGCAAACTGATGTCATAACAAATGCCACAGCATAGCTGTGGCTATTATACTATAATTTCATACATAGTAAGACGATACCACAACTACACTGTAGTTATTATATCACAAAATCTACATAGTTAAATGCCAAAAGTTCGCTTTGCGAACTTTTATACCACAACTATGTTGTGGTTATTATATCATAATCTGCTGTATGAAGCAAATTATTGGCAGTCTTTATTTCTTCATCGGTTGGCGACTTTACATCATCTAAAGTATACTCAATTCCTAATTGTTTCCACTTAAATATACCTAATGTATGATATGGTAAAACTTCAAACCGACGCACCGTTTTTAGTTCTTTTACAAATTCTGAAAGCTTTTTTAAATCAGATTCATCATTTGTAATGCCCGGTACAAGTACATGTCTTATCCACATATCTTTACCATTATCAGAAAGATAGGTTGCCATATCAAGAATATTGGCATTATCTTGCATTGTAAGGTCTTTATGTTTTTGACTGTCAATATGTTTTATATCCAGTAAAAATAAATCCGTATACTTCATCAACTCTTGAAACTTACTAAAAAAAGGCTCTTCTCTTGTAAATGGTCCACCAGAAGTATCCAACGTTGTATGAACACCTTTTTCCTTTGCTAGTCGAAACAACTCTGTAACATAATCAATTTGTAATAAAGCTTCTCCTCCACTTACAGTAATACCACCATCATTTTTCCAATATGCTCTATATCTTAACGCTTTATTTAGCGTATCTTCTGGCGATTCCTCATAAGCATTTTTATCCTTCAAAGCCCATGTATCTGGATTATGACAATATCTGCATCGCATTTTGCAGCCTTGTAAAAATATAATATAACGCACTCCCGGTCCGTCAACAGAGCCAAAACTTTCTACTGAATGAATGATTCCTTTAATATCAGACATATAGTTCACCTTTCTAAAACAAATTTCATACACTAGCCAAATGTTGTATTTGTCTTTAAATTAGTATAAACAAGTACCTATACATTATACCAATTTTTGTGATATACTGTCTACTATAAATTATCTTTATCTATTTTATAATTAATTACAAATCAAAAAGAAATCCGTGTAAAAAAATAATTTTAACCTTTCCTAATTTTTGCACAGAAATGAGGTTTAGTATGAAAGATACATTTAATTTTCAAGTAAATCTTGGAGGCATGTTAGATATTTTATCCAATCATCTATATAAAACACCTGATGTTTTTATACGAGAATTATTACAAAATGGTGTTGATGCCATAACACAACGCAAACTTTTACAAAAAGACTGGGATAACGGAAGTATTCATATAAAAGTAGAACCACAACAAAAAATTATTTTTAAAGATAATGGTTTAGGACTTAACGAAAAAGAAATTCATCATTTCCTTGCTGTCATTGGACAATCTTCTAAGCATGACTTGATGAATGGATATGAATCAGAGGATTTTATTGGGCGTTTTGGAATTGGATTGCTTTCTTGTTTTATGATATCAGATGTTATTGAAGTTCACTCAAAGTCCATTGACGGCAGTCCTGCACATATTTGGAAAGGGTTTCCAGATGGTACATACACCCTTGAAGAAGTAACCACACTTTCTCTTGATGATAGTTCACAGACAATGGATGCAGGCACAACAATTATACTATATGCCAAAGATGAAAGCCAAAAATATTATGATTCTGAAAAGTTACAACGTCTTGTACAATATTATGGACTTACACTGCCTGTTCCTGTATATATTGATAATCTATCCAAACCAATTAACTATATGCCGCAAGAGTTTACTCATTTAGGACAACGACAGCTTTTATCGTTTGGTGAATGGCTTTTTAATGAAAATTTCCTCGATGCAATTCCTATTGAGACACCGCATCTTTCTGGCGCAGCTTTTATCCTGCCTTATCATACAAGCAGTTCTGTAAAAAAAGAACATCGAATTTATTTAAAACATATGCTGCTTACAGAATCTGCCCAGCCATTACTTCCAGATTGGGCATTTTTTTTTAAATGCTGTTTAAATACAGCAGGACTTCGTCCTACTGCCTCACGCGAAAATTTTTATGAAGATTTTGAACTTGAATTAGCACAACAAGAGTTTATCCTTCCTATCAAACAATATTTTAAAAAAATCAGCAAAAATAACCCTGATTTAATGCAAAAAATTATTCTTATACATTCTTCGGCAATTAAATCAATGGCTATTTGGGACAATGATTTATTTGAATTGTTTATTGATTATCTTACTTTTGAAACATCGGAAGGCATCGTTACTGGAGCTTATTTAAAAACAGCAAAAGCTGCCAGTTATATAAGCGATATCTCCCGCTTTAAACAGCTGCAATCCGTATTTTTTCAACAGGAACAACTGCTTATATGTACAGGATATACATCAGATGAACAATTAATACGCAAGCTGGCTAATACCTATCAGCTTCCAATTAACCCAATGATGGAAGAAGATTTTGAGCTGATATTGGACGAACTTTTACCAGTTGAACAAATAGAGACTCGTTTTATGATAGAAGAAATCAATAAAGCATTAGAACCTTTTGACTGTCAAGCAGATATTAAACGATTCTATCCAAGTGATTTGCCTGCACTGTATTATATGAATAATGATGTTGAGTTTATACGCCAAGCCCAACAAGCAAAAGAATCAAGTTATGGTATATTTTCAGATACATTGTCCTCACTTATTTCAAATAAATGCAAGGAAGTTATTGCTACGGTTTATCTAAATATCAACAATTCTTTAATCGAAGAAATGCTTACAATAACTGATACACGTCTCATTCAGGCATTAGGCAAAATTTTGTATGTCAACGCTTTGATAACAAGCGGGCAGCCATTGCATCACAATGAATTAAAAACATTAAATTCAGAATTATTATATTTAATATCAACAAAAATTTAGGTCGCACAAATCAATGGCTAATAGATAACATAGAATTATCACTAAAAAAATAAATATACGTTGTTTGCAGATAAAATAGTGAATTTTAAATCCATCTAAACAATCATAATTAATAGCATAAAAAATATTGTGTCAAAATATTTCTTTATATAAGATATCAACATTTGTTTATACTATATGAAATCTTATCAAGTATTTGTTTTGTCACAATATTTTTTATTTTATATAATTTTATTCTATTATTTCTGGTTCCATCATTGCCAATTTAAAATTTTCATTATAGCTGTCTGTGCCATTTCTTGCATCAAAACTGCCAGCAATACTTTTTACAGTATCATAGTAATGGTTTTCCAAATCAACAATATTATAAATATCACTATCATTTTTTAATGCAAAGTTAGGAGGCATCTTGATAGAAATGGTCTCTTGTGTTTTTGATAAATGATGCATAAGCACCCAAGCACTTTTATAAAAATCATAGGCAAGTTTACAATCCCAAATTCCAATAACCCACTCCATACCTTGCTCTAAAAACTGTAATGCTATTTGTGGTTCAAAATAAGTCATACATCGTATAACAGCACCCATATAAGATAAATCATGTTTATCTCTATGTCCCATTCCTTTTAATTCATACGCATAAGGCTTTGCAGCTTTTGCATTGCCCTTATTCATATAATATTCAATATAATCTCTATGCATCAAATGCGGTGTGTCATGACAAAACCACATGCGTCTTGATTTTATTGGTTTCGCCATCTCATTAGCACCTTCCTCATCATCAATTAACAGATGCATACGTATAGCATGACAGCGGTCACATGTTCTGCAATCAGACATGCTGTCTCTTCCTGTTTTCCAAAATCGTTCAAAAAGTTCATAGGCTTTCTTTTTGTCCAAATACACATAAAACTGACACATTTGCCACCAATATGTACGATGTCCTAAATTATAACGCTTTACAAGTTTATAATATTGTTCAATCATACCCTGCCATTGTTCAAAAGGAATCTGAGGAAGTGACACAATAGGGTCAATTGCCATCTGCATAATCATAACATACATCTCACCGCCATCTGGTCCTAATACATCTGGATATTGTTCAAAAATAGTACTAAATTCGATAGCAACTGGCATTGCCTTTGGAGGGTCATCATGAAACGTTGCTTCATAGGCATATAAATATCGAAAAAATAGTCGATAATAATGTTCCTCTTCCTCATCAGCCTGTCTTATAGCCTCTAAAATCACAGGCATTTTTTTAGAGCCTTGCGTTGTATCAATCTTTTGCTGCCAAACTCCTGCATCAAAATTTTTAGCCATTATATCCTCCTATCTTATCTCAAAATCTTCATCTACACTAAAAGCAATTGCAACTGCTGACGCATCTTTTAAATCGGAACCTTTTTCCTGCATCTGTGCAAAAACAGAATAAGTAGCACTACTGCCAATATATTCTCTATAAATATCATCTGTCAACTCACCAAGCGTTCCTTCATTAAATACCGTTAATATTGCCCTTTTTAAAAGTTCATAATCGGCTAATTGACTTTTATAAACTTCTATCATAGGACCGCTTGGATAAGCAAAATTCACTTTTTCTGAATAAGCTGCCTCTCCAAAAGCATGTTCTGTACATATTTCTGGTAAAAAAGAAAAACATTCTATTCCTAACACTTTATCTTGCAATGCCTCTCCTAATCGTTCAGGCAATGACTGATATAATTCTTCTGTATTACTTTCGTGAAACATCTTTGCTGCAAGAGCGACTTTGTTCTTTAATAACTGAAATCCTGCTTCACCTTCATAAGGATAAGGCAATGTTGTACTTTCTTCTTGGCGGATAAAGAAAAATTGCTTTTGTGAAACAAAGCCTTCAACTTGCCATTTAGAAACAATATCCGCCACTTTTTTACTCAATTCTTCACTGACAACATCATCAATTCTACATTCACCTGTAACATCTTCTCCCATCTTAGAACCAAATATTTTAACATAACATAATTTTTGATTTCCAAGACGTTTCTTAATATCTTCTTTTAGCGCATCCCAATATGTATCTACATCTGTAAAATTTTCATTTTTACCTATTCCAACAATATCTGTTTTATAAACTTTCCATTTATGTGTCTTTTTTGAAAAAGATGTCGTAAGCGCAATACCTTCCTTTTCATTTTCCATTGCCGCAATTCCTTTCATAAAGGCAAATATAAAAGAGCCTAATGCAAGACCAATATTACTTTGAGGGTCGTTTCCCATACCAACACTACATTCATATAAAGACTTCCCCCACTGAGGTGCTTTTATATAAAGGTCTAGTACAACACCTCTTTCGTTCACCTGCTGTACATCTGGATAAATAGATACATTCCACTTTGGAATCAATATACTGTTATCTCGTAATTCTGTTTCTTCCTCAATCAAATCAGCAATCTGTTTTTTTACAAACTCCTTTACATTTTCAGGCAATGTTAAATCAATGCCATTAAAGTCTTGGGCATTCATTGCATTTTGCATCTTTTCTTGTTTCTTGTTTTTTAATTTATCAAAAAATCCCATCTTGCTCCTCACTTCTATTATTTTTCCATTGTTTTATCTTTATAATAACATAACTTTATTTAAATGAATATAATTTGTATTAAAATTTATTTTTACTTAATAAGTTCCATCCCCTGATATATTACAGATGGGTCATCCCCTATTTGGTCTTGATTTTTATAATACAACTCTTCCCAACGATTACCATCACCATAACAGTCCTGCGCTATACTATATAAACAGTCTCCGCTTTGCACAATATATATATCTATTATTATCTCATCAAATTCTTTTTCCTTCCATATAAGTTTATGTTTTTTGTCAAACTCATATTGACTAATTACTTGTCCTGCACTGTCCACTCTTATAATATCTATAAGATAATTGGTTTCATCTTTATAAAATGATATTGTACTTCCATCGCAAAGATGATATTTTAATCCTCCATAAATGCTATAATGAATTTCTCTGCATACTTTATCACCATCTCCATACAAATACTGTTCACCATATATCTTGCTGCCTGACAATGTTATATAAGTATGCCATATTATCTTTCCTGAATCATCATAATCATTAAATTCATAACTTAAAGCATTGTATCCATTGATATCTTTTGTCCTTGCATTAAACAATTCTTCAACAATATTTCCATTATAATAATTAGCCACATAATATGGTTTTCCCATGCGTTCAACCTCTTGATATGTTATATTAGAAGAATCTAAGTTCCCTTTATACCACACACCAGAAATTTGCTGCCAATCTTCATTATATTGGTCTGCCCATACTGCATACATATCTTTTCCAAGCCACATAACTTCCACACTTTGATAAACATCATAATCCCAATAAATCATAGCAGTTTTTGAAAATGTATCCTTATCATACTTATCAATATGAATTAACTTTCCATTTTCATCATATGTATAAAATATTTCATTATTTTTATTAATCAACAAACCATTTTTATCATATGTTTCAACAACATCTTCAATCTTACTATAGCTATAATATTTTTTTGTACTATCGCTATCGTTGTCTAAATTATATGACTTTTTTTTGACATAAGAACCATCTGAATTATACGAATAGGTTGTAATACTTCTAGGTTCTTCTCTACTGATATAACTTAGATAATATTTGTCTTCAATCAGTCTTCCTTTGCTATCATATGTGTAAATATTTTCATATTGCATAGACCACTTTCCACTGTTATCATCTCTTTCATGGTAGCCATAAGTATGTATCAGCTTGCCTTCATCATCATATTGATAGTCAATAATTTGATTACACTCTGCAAAATCGTCAATATCATACTCATTCCCATTGGGGATGTAATTTTCGTTTTTTTCTTTATCAGGCAATATAAACTGTCCCCAAAGAAATACACATACTTGCACTAATATAATCATTATAATATATCTTATCATTGCTCCCCACTTAAAATTTTCATTTCTCATACGATTTACACTTTTTCTAAACTACTTTTATTGCACTTTTTATATCCTATTATACAAATTTTTCATATTCTTTCAAAAAAATAAACATAAACTTTACAAATAAACATTATGTTAAATAGTAATTTATGTTCTTATATCACTTATACAAAATTAGAAATAACCTTATTGAAAAAAAGACTATAATAAAATAAAACAATTTTATAAAATGCGATATAATTTTATTTATATCTATATTTCGTATAAAAACTTTATTTTATAATAGTCTCTTTAATGTTTTTTAGTCAAGCGGATATTTGCAATCTGCTATGCTACTTGCTTATAACCTCATAAATGCTATCGCAACACAAGTCTTCACCCACCACTTATGCCTCTGCGATATTGAGGTGGGGGACTTCCTTGATGAGGTTAAACTCCTACCAAAACAAAAAAGTCCCCCACTTAAAAAGTGGGAGATTTTCCTGATGAGGTTATTTTCAATAACATTTGCTTTTTATTTAATGGTTTTCTATTCATTTAATGCCTCTTTAAATTGCAGTTTATATAGTTCTGCATAGCGTCCATTCTTTTCAAGCAAGTCTTTATGTGTACCTGTTTCAATAATTTCTCCATTATCCATAACAACAATTTTGTCTGCATTGACAATCGTACTTAATCGATGTGCAATTACAATTGACGTTCTTCCTTCCATAAGCTGGTCTAATGCCTGTTGCACTAATTGTTCTGATTCAGAATCAAGCGCGCTTGTTGCCTCATCTAAGATTAACAGTCTAGGATTACGCAAAAATATTCGAGCAATTGCAATTCTTTGCTTCTGTCCTCCTGACAAACCAATTCCCCGTTCTCCAAGTATTGTCTGCCACTTGTTTGGACTATTCATAATAAAATCATACGCATTTGCAAGTTTTGCTGCTTTCTCTACTTCTTTTTGGCTTGCATCCTGTTTTCCATATCGTATATTTTCTTCTATTGTTCCAGAAAATATGATTGTATCTTGAAAAACCATACCCATTTGTTGATATATAGTACTTAGTTTATAATGTTTAATATCATTATTGCCAATCCAAATACTTCCTTTATTCACATCATAAAATCTTGTCAAAAGGCTAACCAATGTTGTTTTACCACAACCGCTAGAACCTACTATTGCAACACGTTCTCCTTCATTAATTGAAAGATTTACATTTGAAATATTCCAATTTTGTTGTTCTAATTCATATTTAAAATAAACATTTTTAAAATGAATATTTACTGGTTCATCTAATTCAAAATCAATCGCATTCTCAGAATCTCGTATATCCACAGGCATATCCAAAATTTCAAAAACGCGTTCAATCTTAGCTATACTTTGAGCATAACTGACATTTAATTCTGCAAATCTGCGCAGTGGTGTCATAAAATAACCAAGATATGATTCAAAAACAATTAACTCACCTATTGTCATTTGATTACCTATAATAAACAAAGCTGAAAGCCCTATAATAATTGTGCTGATAACTTCTGAAAATGAACCATTTATCGCCTCACCTAATGAAAAAAACTTATTTGTTTTTTTAAGGTATTGATAAATAAGATTAGAATATCCATCAAATTTTCTTTTTTCATATTGTTCCATATTAAATAGTCGAACCGTTGAATAACCTGTCATTCTCTCCTGCATATAACCAGATATCTCTGAAATATTTGCCTGAACTTTTTTGCTGTTACTTCTGATATGAGCGCGTATTTTTTTAGTAATAATAATAGAAGTTGGCAATGCTATACACGCAATAATTGTCAAGGAAACATTCATTGATGCCATTAATGTGATATAAATAATAAGGGTAATTCCATCAATCCACACATTGGTAGCCACATTCCATATAAATGTATGAACACCCTCCACATCACTATTTATCCTAGTAACAAGATTTCCTGATTTATATTCCTGATGAAACTTTGCAGACATTTTTTGCAGATGCTCATATAATTGACAACGCATAGTGTTCATAATTCGGTTAGAAACCTCGGTTGCTCCTATCTGTCTGACAAAAGCTGCTGGTATGTATACAACTGTATATAATACTAATAATATAAGTGTCCACTTTACCACTTCATAAATTTGCTCATCATGAGTAAATGTAGTATTTGGCATTAAGACAACATCTGTAAAATACTTTACTACCTGAGGCAAAATCAACGGCAATGTAAGTTTTAAAATTCCAGCAAGTGTAGATGCAATAATTAAATACCAATGTGGTTTTACATAACTTAAAACTCTAAATATTTGCGAATGATTCTTTTTCATTTCCTTATCCTCCTGTCTCAAAGTTTGTAATTTTTACCTAATGTATATTTTGGCAATCTTAAATGACCATGTTGATAATATCATCTTTATATTGATATCTGCTATTAAAATAATGTTTATTATAAAATTTTATCATCATAATTTCATTTCTATTAATGACATATTTCATATAAAAAACTTTAAATTTATGATATAATAACCACAGCTGCGCTGTGGTATAAAAGTTCGCTTTGCGAACTTCTGGCTCCTTGCTATGTATTTTTTATAGTACTACAACCACAGCTGAGCTGTGGTATAAAAGTTCGCTTTGCAAACTTCTGGCTTTTTGTTATATATTTTTTAAATTTGGAGGTTTTTTATGTCAATACCCATTCCTTATGGACAGCATATTTCAATAGAAAAACGTTTATTTTCATCAGATTTTTGTATGTCTTCTATGCAAGTTATGATTGATTATTACAATATTGGATATATCATTTCAGGAGACCGATATGTTATTACTCCTGTAGAAACTTATAGTTATCATAAAGGAGATGTAGCTTTAGCACCTCCATTATTTTTTCATAGGACTTTTTCAAATTCCAATGAACCTTATGAGAGTATTCTTATTAAGTTTACATCAGATTTTGTCAAACCATTTATTGATGTTATTGGTGAAAATGAATTTAAAAATTTTTACAATAGTAAAGCATTTCATTTTACCCAAAAAACGCAACAAAAGATTTTAAATATGTTTGAAGATATGTTAAATGAATATCAAAAAAAGACCTGTTACAAAGAATTAATTTTACAAGGAATGCTTTTTCACCTATTTACTACTATTATGGAAGAACATATACCAACTTCCAATAACATGAAAAAAAATGATACACCTTTAACAAAACCAATTATAGAAATCTTGTATTATCTTGAATACCATTATCAAGAAAACCCAACACTATTACAAATGTCAAAAATGATAAATATCTCAGAAGGGCATTTATCACGATTATTTCATTCTCAACTAGGTATATCCTACTCAAAATATTTAAATAATTTAAAAATTGAACATGTAAAAATACTTTTGTTAAAAACAGATAAATCTATTATGGACATTGCTTTAGATACAGGATATTGTAACAGTGAATATTTGTCAGTCAATTTTAAGAAAAATACTGGTATGACACCTAAAGATTTTAGAATACAAGGAAAAAAATGCCATATTAAGCCTTGATTATCTTTCTTAATATGGCATTTTTTAAATAGATATGCAAGTATTGCTGTTTGGCTTACTACTTGCAAAAAAATATTTTTTATATAAATAATACAAAAACACCTATTCATATTATTAAATATTTTGTAAATCAATATAATGTGGAATAATATCTTCATATGTTCCATCTTTTAACATAAATCCTTTTGGAATTATACCAAGCTTAACAAATCCTAATTTTTTATATAATGCTAATGCGGCTATATTACTTCTGACTACCGCATTAAATTGAAGAATTTGAAATTCAAGTTCTTTCGCTTTCTTCATACAATCCTTTACTAATAATTCCCCTATATGTTGCCCACGTCGTTCTTTTTTAACTGCATAACTTGCATTGCAAATATGACCACATCGTCCAACATTATTTGGATGCAATATATATAATCCCACAACTTCATTTGTTTCTTTATCAACAGCTATTCCTGTATAGGATTGTTGATTAAAAAATAACTTTGCTGTACTCTTATCAAGAAGTTCCATTTGCGGAAATGCTATACCATCATCAACGACAACATTCCATATATGGATTGCCTCATATAGCTTGTCATCAGACAAAGCCTCCATCTCTATTTTCATACTTAAAACCCTATTAATCCCACCAAAAATACCATACTTTAGAATCTATCAAGGTAGCTGCAACTTCATTAATTGTTCCGCTAGCTGTGCCTTGGTCTAATCGGTCTGTACAAAAAGCATAATGTTCTTTTGCAAGCTCAAGAGCTTCTTCTTCATTGTCAACTGGATTTTCTACAAAATATTGTAATACATCCCTTGTTATAACGGCTGGTAAGGCATGATACTTTTCATACCAATAATGGCTAACTGCCATCATATCATCAACCCATGGACATTCATTCCAACCACCCATTGGAAACCATGCTATTACCTCCCAAGGGTTCTTTGTTGGCACTTCAAAAAGTACAATTTCTTTTTCACCAAGAAAAGTAAATTCATTAATACTAGCCTCATCTTCTTTATTAAATTCATCTTCCAATTCTTCTGCCCAATTTTCATTGCTAACTTCATTTATCCAATCTTCCTCAGCATCTTCTGTGTATTCTTTAAACCTTTGATTTAAAATTTCTTTTCCATTTTCTAACTCTTTAGCAAGTTCTTCTTCTCTTGAATAATCTTCAGCATTATCAATCCAAAAGTTCAAATCCTCATCTTCTGCAAGAATAACTGGTGTAAATCCCTCTTTTTTGCCTCTCTCCAATGCTTCACAATAAGCCTTTAGTACATCTTCTTCGAGATTGTCTGTCACTTCAAAAACTTTGCAAGGACAACCTACTTTTTCCATAATGAATTTTTCTTTATCCATTTTAAACGGTTCCTTTCATTTAATATTTTAAATAGGTAATTACAAAATAAATAATTTTAAAGTTTACATTTTGCAATTATCTAAATATTTTAAGTTGATTCATTAAAATTGTCAGCTTTTTAAGCCTTATTTCAATAATATCAGAATATTTTTATATTTTTACTTTTTTAATAAATATCTTAAATATTCACATCAACATAGCGCCTTTACATAACATGTTGATAAATTTTTCTATATTCTTCTATCATGTTATCATAAGAATTTCTCAAAAAATGCCATTTTAATTCCAATAACCAGTTTATATGATTGTCTTTTTGCATAAATGGTTTCATATAATTAGAAAGCCTGCGAAAACGCTCCTCTTCCCAACATTGATTATCTTGAAGCCACTGTGTAAATTCACTGCTTTTTGCTTTCATCCAAGCAACATCACCACCATACAAATCCCAATCTTTTTGAGTATATGCTTCAACAAATAACAATCCAGATTCACATTCTTTATCTATGTCATACTCTGTCCAATCAATTAGACCTATCTTATCCCAATAGACAGTTGTATCTGTTTTACGAATATGAACTACAACAACAATATAACTCAAATCACAGTCATCTTCACAGACCAACACTGGAATATTCAACTCTTCCTCACTGTCAATCAAACTCCATACAAATTGATTTTCACCTGTCAGCATTAATTTGCCTGACCATGCTGGCATAAGTCCAAGAAAATCACCATTGTATTTCAACTTCTTTCTTATATCCAATGATACCTGTTCTTCTAAATATTCAACAAGCGTTTTACCATCAATACAATGATAATATTCTTTATACAAATACTTTGTTTTTTTATAGACTACTTCTATTTGATTTACTTTTGTCACCTTCTTTTATCTGATTCAAATGATTCCCCCATATATTGAACAGCAATTCTATTTTCTGGCTCTCTATCCACCAGATATAATACAATAAGAAAAAGCCATTCCAAAGGTTTCATAATAAAATAAATAAAATCTGCTACATATTTAGAATGAATTAATTTACTAATTGGAAAACCATATTTATCATAAAATCCCCTGATTCGCTTATGTAATTTAGGTGTTCTTTCCTCAAGAATCTGCTCAAAAGCATTGGCAATGCAAAGCTGTCTATTCACTATTACTTCATGTCCATGCCGTTGTCCTAATCGAATTGGCTTTACAACTTTTTTATGCCCTCCCGCTGCTACTGTACAAAGATAATGCTCATCAACTTGTATATTTTGTGGGGCAATTCTATTTGATAAATTCCAATCGGCTGTTTCTGTCCAAGCTTTAATAATTGCATCGGGTGCTTGTCCTAATAAAGTAAGAAAAGCAATCAATGCTCCTAAAAGCGGCCACATCAGTAAAAAGGCTAAAAGAGGCCATGTTTCTGATTTTTCTAAAATTCTTGTACAGATAGATAAACTTGCTGAATTTTGTACTTTATTTTTTTCAAAAGATAACAACTTCCACTGCCTTACTTTTACCATCACTGTTCTTGCTGTAATAAAAACACAGTTTAACGGAAACAAAAGATAAAAAATACCAAAGCCAACAGGCACTGTTTGAATTGCCCATATCACTGCTTCTGCACAGCCCAGATACATTGCTGCTATGCCAAATACAATCAAAAGTGGTGGCATTTTTTGCATTGGTATAAAACTGACAATCATATATCCAATAAATCCAACCAATGCTATACACAGAATTGTAGGAAGCGTCTGTGTGTTAATTGGTGCATGTTTTTGATTATTAATTAGTACCTCATACCAATCTTCCCACTCAACATCAAATAAAACATAAAAAACTGTATATACAAACCCAAGTACTAAAACAATTACATCAACATATCGCTCTCTTTTATGAAGTAAATCTCCACCTCTTACAGTAAATAAAAATATTCCTTCTAAAAGTGTGAGTATAAAAGGATAAATGATAAGGATACCAAAAAATTCTCCTATTGGCACTATAAATATTATTCTGCTTATATCCAGACTATATGCAAAAGGTACAAATAAAATTATAATACCTAGCACCCAAGAAATTAATATTGGTAAAATTACCATATGTCTGGAAAAGAAATTATCTTGCCCTCTCAATAACCTATCTCCCATCTTCTAATTTTCTGTCTTTTATTATAACGAAAGAATCTATAATAATCAATAAAAAAATGGAAATAAATAGAACATTTGTTTTTTATTATAATTCTATTTTACTAATTGCAGGTTGAAATCAAAATTGACTGTGATACAATTAGCAGATTTGTTGTTCTCATTTTTATTGAATGATGACTATGATGGTTCAGATGCCCAAATGGGAGCAGCGCACTTTATCTCCAAAATGGACAAACAGCTACTCAAAGTCAAGAAAGAGTTTCTGATGAAAGCCCAAGAGAATGAAGTATATTGGAAAAGACCTTTTCCACATGATGAGCATTTAGAATGGTTTGAGAAGTAAATTTCTAGTCTATTGAGCATGTCCCCACCTATACCTCTATGGTATTGAAGTAGGGGGACTTTCTTGATGAGGTTAAATAATATTTATATTATCTATTAAAATTATTCTATATTTATAAAAACTAAATCTTGTAATAATAGAAAAAATATTATAACATATTTATAGTTGTATTTATTGCATGTCTATTTGTGCCAAAGCGTCACAAATAAAATTTACTGTAACAATAAGATTCGCTTTTGCTAATTTTTATTGTACAATTCTTATATTACGCTTTAGAATAGGAGATTTACTATGGATATAAAATTAACACCTTACGATTCTGAACTTTGGGATACATATCGAGGTGCATATGGCAATGTATGTGAAATGGTACAAGTTATAATGGGCGATTTAGACCCCTCTCCAAATCCACTTAAATTAAGACGGTTAGACCCTGAAGATAAAGACAATTATCGAGTTGTCTTGGATAATCTTTTTGAAAATTTAACACATCAATTAAGTTTTTATAAAGCCACTTATCTTGTAATGCCTTATATGGTAAAACTTTTAGAGAAAAAGAAAACAGAAAATGATTTTGATTGGCAGCTTGTTATTATTTGCGAAATGGGTATATGTCTTGCAACAGATATACCTAATAATATAAATTTTGAAATTAAAAATGAAGATATTAAGGAAAGCTATAAAGCCAGTGTTGCTCTTTTTAAGGAACAAACTAAACAATTTTTAAACGAACATATGGAACAATTAAAAGCTTTAGATGATAACACAAAATCCCTATTTGTCAATGCACTTATGGCAATCTTTGTGGATAGAGAAGCTGCTTTTATCTTAGCTTTGGGTGCTTGGGAAGAAAGCGAAATATTTTGCAGTACATGTGAAGCTGAAGGATATCTTTCTTTTGATAAGGATTTTGATGAAGATGATTCTGATGAAGAATTATCCGATGAAGAATATTTTGCAGTTTCCTTAAAGGATATTACACCTGCCACAACTAAAAGTAGTAATGATGCTTATAATTGGTATATGGATATTTTAAATAAACTTGAGGCAGAAAATGAGGCAGCTATTATTCCATATTATTATGGCACGCTTACTTGTCCAACATGTAAGACAACAAAAACTGTAATGAATTTTATAAAAGATTTTTATGTTTCATAATAAACATTGACACAAAAATAGCCTTCATCATACATATTTAAATAAATGTTGAATTTTCATTTAAAATATTGTATCTATGAAGGCTGTTATTGCTTATAACTTATTACTGCTTTCCTAATAAAGTTTGATTTCTTTACTTTCATTTTCAAAACATATTTTATTTATTTTAGCATATTGCTCTGCCTGTGAATCTTGCATACCTATTATTTTAAAAAAGGGAACCGTTTTATGTCCCCTTATTTTAAAAGCCATGTGTGCTTTATCATACTCTCTATCTTCCATAATACCAACTGCCATTTTGCCAAACTTGTTGACACTTTCAGGAATTTTAAGTTCTTTTAATGCAAGACAATGAAAAAACGCATAATCACTTAATTCACTAATTCCATCTTCAAGCTCTACATGCTCTAATACCTCACAATCAGCAAATGCTTCATCACAGCTTATTACTGTTTTAGGTATTGTTACACTACGCAAATATTCAGAACCAGAAAAACAACTATCAATTATTTTTGTTCCTTGTGGAAACTCAAAATGTTCTATTGCTGTTCCTTGCAATGCCTGTGAAAAGTCTTCAACACTATTTGGAATCTCTATATGTTTTAAAGAAAAACAACTATTAAAAGCATATGTCAAGTCTCTAATACCTTCTGGCAAAGTGACTTCCTCAAGACCTTCACAGCCATAAAATGCACCAATAATAGACACCACACCTTTTGGAATCACTACACTTTTTAATTCATAAAATCCATCAAAAGTTGAATCAAGAGCAACTACTTTTTTACCATCAACCATTTCTGGTACAATAATATGAATCTCATTTCCATTATATCGCAGCAACTCAATACCATCTTCTAAAACATCATATGTCCACAAGCCATCAGAACTGGTAAATAGTTGATAATCTTCTTCATCTTCAAACTTGTAAAACCAATCATAACTTTCCCCTGTTGCATATCTGCCTCTGTTATCACTGTAATATGGCTTCATTTTTATCCTCATTTCTGCACTGCTTTTTGTACAAAAAACTAAAAATTGTTTCTAAGTAAGTGCTTAATATATTCAAAAATCAACATTCCTTATGTATATAAATATCTAATCATTTCTTCTTTCATCATATGCTTTACATTTATCCAATATCAAAAATGTACTTATAACATCAAGAACGGGAATAAATTGGAGCAAATAATGAATACCGCTTATATTTTGATATAAATATGGTGAAGCAGGCATATTCATCATCATATTATGCCTTAAAATATTAATATAAAATGCACTAACACAACCACTTTGAAAAATAAAAGTGCATGTCAACATAATAGGAATTGGAACAAATATAATAAAAATACCTCTGCTGGCAGCAACTAACACAAACCATACAAAAAAGCTGTAAAAAAAATTCACAATATAAAATGGAATACTGCCTAATTTTAAAAGCTTCCATGCTTTTTTTAACTCATCATATTTTTGTTTCTTATTTGCCAAAGCTGCCATGATTACCATAATCCACCCTATTATCACAACTACTGCAATCATAAACAAATAAAAGCCAAAAAATGATGTACCCAATGTACCCCATTGGTCTATAAATAATACAACAATCACTAAAATACTAAGTATTAAATGTATATGTAATCCTATAAAAAATAATTTTGCACTTTTCAAAGCGGGTTCTCCTTTATTATATAGCATTGTAAAAACTTTAAACAAGTAGTAAAGCAGATTGCAAATATGCACTTAACTAAGTGATAAAAAACTATCCTCAAATTCCTGTTCTGTATATGTAAAAACTTCTTGAAAATATAATTTTTCAAACCGTTCCAGACCAAATCGGATATATTTCTTTTTTGCTTTAGAATAAAAATACTTACCAATTTTAGCTTTTGAACTATCTTGATTTTTTATTTCACAATCCTTAGATGAATTTTTACTTTCATTATCACAATCCCCAGATGAATTTTTACCTTCATTATACACTAATATAAAATTTACATGCTTTCTGCAAAACGATATATTTTGCCCAACAATATCATTAAATATCAAAAGACTGTCATATATTTTATTATATACATTAAAAATCATGGAGCGTGTCATTATTCCATTTTTAAATTCAATAAAATATAAATCTCCATTTTTATCAATATAGAGTGCATCACTTGAGCAGGGTGTATGGGAAAGTTTCATATCTTTAATATAACTTTCTTTTACTTTATCAAAATTAACAACTTCAATCTCTGAATTTGTCATACATTCAGGATTGGGACTATCGGAATCTTTTGATGTTTCCTTTAAAGAAGACATATTATCTCTAAAAAGAGCTATCTTATCATATTGTATTTCCATTTCCATACTCCAAATTTTCTAACTTTTGTAATGGCTGTGCCAATTTCGCATAAATAGCTTCTGTTTTATTTGTAACATCTGAAATGATAGCATTTCCATCACTATCTTTGGCAAGGTAATATTTACATTTACTATCTATTTCATATTTTTGAGAATAAACTTCAATCGCATTTAAAAAATAAGGACTATGTGTATTTAAAAGAATATTGGCACCAAATTCTTTTTGAATTAAAACAATGCTTTCAGCAAATTTTAACTGCCATTCTGGATGCAAATGTATTTCTGGTTCATCAAGAATAATCATTCCATTTTCATCAATTATTCCACTTTGTAATAATTGTTTTAAAATAACAAAACTTTTCATTCCTGTTGAAAGATTCACCATATCTAAACTGCCATTTAATTTGCCTGTTTTATATATATATTTGTTTCCTTCCTCTGTCTGTAAACTACCATCACAAACGTCATTCATTATTTTTAATATTTTTTCTAACTTCTTTTCAGCAATAATTTCATCAATAATCGTAAAATCAAAGAGTTCTTTTTCTTTTCCATTTACTATTTTATTAAGCAAATCTCCTCTATGTTCAAATGTTGTAAACGTTGTAAATAACATTCTTACATCTAAATCATCTAATATAAATGGGTCATCTATATAAATAATTTCTTTTGTTAAACTTATATAATCATTTATAATAATTTCCTTATTTTTTATAATTTCAAAATCAATATGATTATTTTTTACAGTTAATTTTACAGTTGTTTTTCCATCTTCTTCAATATGATTCAAATTACCTACATTCATTGCAAATTCGGCTTGTAATCTCTTTCTTAAGATAGTTTTTCTTATCTCATTATCTTCTAATTTTAAAACTATGCAAACCCTTTCAGCTAATTTTTCTAATTCTGCCTGTGGTACCGATTGTTGTACTTTTTTTCCATTGCTTGTATAAAATTGTTCTAATTCTTTTATTAAAACAGACCTATTTGTAAGAAACAACTCTTTAGAATTTATTATCTTTTTTACCAAAAGTGTTATATCAAGAAATCTTATAAAAGGATTAGCATAATCAAAAGTTGAAAATACTCTTTCCATTGCTTTTATTCGTTCTTCTTGAATCTGCTCTTCAATTTTATAGAAAGAATGAAATATACAAAAAAGCATTTTTCCAACGGTACTTTTTCCAGTATTATTTTCGCCAGCAAGAACTGTAATACCATTTAATTCAACATTTGCATATTTTATTTTTCCTACATTTTTTAATTCTAAATTCATAATATCACCTAATGCCTTATATTTTTACTACCAAAGCTCCACTATCCAAGTATCCTCTAACCTATTAACAATATCTGGTAAAATATTCATATAACTTTTACAATGATTTAAAATAATGGCATCACTGCTAATTACACCTGATAATTTCTGCAATGTTCGGTCTACATCATGTATAACAATGACTTCAACTATGATTGAATACTCTTTCGCAGCTTCCAAAATTAATAATTTTAATCTGCCAGAGTTAGAAACAGGCGCATCTAAATAAAATACAGCCTTTTCCACTTTTTTATTTTCTAATTCCTTAAAAAGCAGATGAATCGCTGATGTTGTTTGTTCTATAATGCGATATGTGCCACGAAGTCCCGCCAAATCTCTTATGGTGCCGTCCATACACCGCATAAGAAGCGAATGTGACAAAGCCACCTCTAAAGTAATAATTGTATTAAAACCATCAATATAAACTTCCTTACACAAGGTTTCCTTTTTCTTTCTATTTTCTACGTCTTTATCGGGTGATATACTGCGTGCCAAAGCCAAACGCTGACGTTCTGACAACATATAATGATTACCAACAAATGTTGTCGCATTTTTCACGGAGTAACCACGATTCAGCAAATATAATGTATCCTTTGCCGCCTCTTTTAACTTTTGCAGCTCAACGCTCATAAATTGTAATCTATCTTCTGGCACATAACCACGTCTTGCATTTTTATTATCATACATATCTATTCCAACTTATAAAAAATATATTATCAAATAAATTAAAATTGAATTATTCCACTTATATTTTGATTATAAACCATCTGAAATATATAAGTTTTATTCAGTATATCATTGAAAATTCCAAATGTCCAGTCAAATACCCCGCAGCAAGCTACAATGCGTCCAAAAAACGCTATGGTATTTGACCCTCGCGGCAGTCGCCAAATAGACATGCAAGTATGTCCGCTTGGCTCGTTGCTCGCGGGAATAAATTACATTTGGATATTGACATTTTAAAAGTCTTTCGCTATACTTTTTGCAAATGGTATAAAAATCCATAAATAAAACAAGAAACCATAAATTGAAAGGAGGACAATTATGATGTATTTAATAAAACACACAAATAATTTAATAGTAGTTGATAGAGGTCTAGTTGTCCTATTGAAATTTTAAGGTTTTATATAAATTATTCTTTTTGTATATGTAATAAATACTTATGATGCATTTATTATATATAAAATCTTTATCTAATTTTATTTAACATAGGAATGACCTGCAAAATATGTCATTCATTGTTTGCCATTTCTTATTTTTATGGCAGTATATTTTCAATACACTATCACAAAAGGATTTCTTAGTCTCTATTCTCCTACTATAAAATAAAAATTTTTTATATCAATAGGCAAATTAAATTGACTTTAAATATGACCATGGTCTATTGCTTGTAGAAATAAAAATTTGCTATTTCTATTAAAAATTTAAAAATTATAGAAAGGTTCTGGTTATCAATATATGAATTTACCAATCACCGTCACACAAAATGACTTATTAGAAATACTTTTAAACGTTGCACTTGTTCGACCAGTGTTTATATGGGGAGCGCCCGGCATTGGAAAATCAGCACTTGTTGAGCAATTTGCTAAAGAAATTGACATGCCCTGTGTTTCGCTTTTAGGCAGTCAGCTTGCACCAGAGGATATCATTGGCATTCCACAAATTCAAAATGATGTAAGCACATTTTTACCGCCTAAAATGATTGCAAGAAAAGAGCCTTATGTGCTTTTTCTTGATGAATTAAATGCTTGTTCACAAGAGGTACAAAAAGCATTTTACAGTTTAATTCACGAACGCCGAATTGGTGAATATTACCTCCCAGAAGGCAGTGTTGTAATTGGTGCGGGAAATCGTACACAGGATTCTGCTATTGTAAAAACCATGTCATCTGCACTGATTAACCGAATGTTTCATGTGCAATTAAAAGCTGATACCAAACAATGGTTAAAATGGGCGCATGATTTTGGCATCCATGCTTGGGTCATTGATTATCTTACACAACGTCCAGACCATTTATTTTCAGAACCGCCAAAGACAGAAGAACCTTATTCTACCCCACGTTCTTGGCATATGTTAAGTGATGCACTCACCGAATATGGCGCTGGAAAACGAGAAATTTCACAAGAAATTCTGCGTGTACTTACTTATGGAACAATCTCACCTTCCCATGCAAGTATGTTTCTTGCCTATACAAAACAACTTAAAAACACACATTTATTAGATGATATTATCGCACAAAAAGCAAAATGGCCAAATAAACCTGAAGAACGCGATATACTCTATTTTCTTGCCCAATCGTTTCGAGCAAAATTACTTCGAGAATTGCCTGAAAACAAACAGTCAACAGGTGGAAATATCCTTTCTTTTGTTTATAGAGTAAAGGCAATGATAAAAGAACTTGCAACAATCAATTTTGAGATTGCACAGATGGTTGTATCAGCTAATGGTGATGAAGTTCTCCCTGACTGGTTTATGGTGGAGATTATTCGCGATTTGCCAAGATTAGTCAATCAAAATGAGAAACGAGGTAAAAATGCCTAATTTACATTATTATCGCTATGTTGCTCCTAATGAGAAGATTCCACATAATGAACAAATTTTTATGCAAGGCTGGAATTTGATAGACAACCACCCTTTGTTTGGAAAATTATTAGGACATATCTATTTAAAACAAAAATATACATATGATACAGATAGTGCCGCAGTAGTTGATAATAAAGGGAATATTTATGTCAACATCTACTGTAAGAAAACGAGTGAGGAATGGTTTTATATTCTTGCTCACTGTTTGCTTCATCTAGCGTTTGCACATTTTGATAAAGATACGATTCCATCAGATGTCTATATAGATGATACAGTTGAAACTAAACTTGCAATTTGGAACAAAGCATGTGATATCTATATCACAAGATTTCTTATGGATATTCAAATTGGTACACCTACTTGTAATGACCCTTCCAACGACTATACTATAAAATTAAGCAGTGAAGAAAAAATATATAGACACTTACTTTCTTTATATGAAGATGGAACATCGCAGCCTTATGGTACAACCTCACATCTGCATATGGATATGGTGGGTCTTGCTCACCCCAATGAATATAAAAATAATGAATCCAATTCATATGCTGCAACATTTTACTATTCTATCTCTCATTTAACATCAGAAACATTAAGTGATGTGGGTGGACATGTATATGATGCAAAGAAAAATACGCCAACACTAAAAGCTGCACGATGGTTTATGGGAAATTATCCTTTACTTGGCAGTATGGCAGCTTCTTATAAAATTATTGAAGACTATTCACTTTGTATCCGAAATGAAATTGAGATTGCTGCCATTGATGCCATTCGAGGTGAAATATATGTTAATCCAACATGTGGATTTAGTGAAGAAGAATGGAAATTTGTGTTAGCACATGAATTTCTACATGCAGGACTTATGCATCATAAAAGATGTCAAGGCAGAAATGCTTATCTTTGGAATATTGCATGTGATTATGTAATTAATAGCTGGCTGCATGAAATGAATATTGGTATAATGCCATCAAAAGGACTTCTTTATGATGAGGAACTAAAATCTTTATCAGCAGAAACCATTTACGATAAAATTATAAAGGATTTAAAAAAATATTCTCGTTTAAATACATTTCGTGGTTATAAAAAAGGAGATATTCTTGCTGATGAACTGCCAACATTTGGCGGACTCCATGAAGGTGTGAGGCTAGATGAATTTTATCGCAATGTACTTCGAGAAGGTCTGGATTTTCAGCTAGAAAGAGGACGCGGCTTCCTGCCAGAAGGCTTAATTGAAGAAATTTATGCCCTATCTATGCCTGTCATTGCTTGGGACGTAAAACTTGGGAAATGGTTTGACACCTATTTTCCTCCTCTTGAAAAACATCGAACTTATGCTAGACCAAGCAGACGCCAGAGTGCTACGCCAGATATTCCTCGACCAAGAATGGTTCTTTGTGAAATTGATGAAAAAAATCGCACATTTGGCGTTATTATTGATACATCAGGTTCTGTATCAACTAGAGAATTAGGTATGGCACTAGGCTCTATTGCAAGTTATGCTGTAGCAAAAGATGTTCCTTTTGTGCGAGTTGTTTTTTGTGATGCCAATGCGTATGATGCTGGATATCTTTCTCCTGAAGATATTGCAAGACAAGTTGAGGTTAAAGGACGTGGAGGAACGATTTTACAGCCAGCCGTTCATCTTCTTGAACATGCAAATGATTTTCCTAGGGATGCTCCTATTTTAATTATAACAGATGGTTTTATCGAAGAAAATTTATATGTTCACCATGAACATGCCTACCTTTTGCCTAAAAACGGCAAATTACCTTTTCATACAAAAAGTAAGATATTTTATTTTGAATAAAAATTTACTGTAAAAATACCTTATAGCAAGCCGATAAAATCATAAGCCTGCTATAAGGTATTTATCCTTGTAATATTTTTCAATATATCAATCTTTCGTGAACTTTAAGTTTGCTTACAGGGATAAATCTGCTCTTTAGGCAACAATGGATTAATATCAATTCCTATATTCTTTTTGTTATATAAATCCTTCACATAAGCTGTAATATCTTCAATATGAACAATCCATTCATTCACATAAGATTTTACAGCTTCTCTTCTAAGCCCTAATTGTATAGAACGGATTTCTAAAGGATTTCCATAAATATCTCTCTCTGGGTCCCACTGACATCTTATATCCGATTTTTGTACTTGCTCTTTCCATTCTGTCGAACTTATCCCCATATTTTCGTTATATGTAGAAGCTACTGCATGTTGAACAATATAGTCAAATCCTTCTCTTTTTATATCAATCGCCAACACTCTCTCCTGACCGCTTTTTGTCGCCCAACCACAGCGATACATCATCCAAAGAAAAGAAGGTTTAATCCATGTCATTCTATCCATCTTAAATTTCTTTCCAAATGTACCTAACCAGACAGCTTCATCTGCAATATCATCACAATAAGCCTGATATACACGAATGGTTTTTTCAGAATAAACCGCTCTAATTTCTTTTTTATTCATTCTTGCAACTCCTATTAATTTTTCTTTGATGCTTCTTAAAAAAGCCATTTCTAAATCCTGAAACTTCCATTCTGTCTCTTTTTCATAAGATAAAATATATCGGTCAATAATTTCTATCAAATGTTTTTTGCTCCCGCCAGCAGAAATAAAATTTTTTGCATCTTGAAGGCATTTTTCCTCGTATTTGTCACCGCCAAACTTACCTTGGGCAAATTTTCCACCAGTTTCTATTATCATACCATCATATAACTGAATTTTTCTTTCAAATTCTGTTAAATATATCATTTTTGTATGATGACGATTCCATTTTTCTTTCCATTTTTCTGCCCCTTTTTGCACACGAATCTCCATTCCGAAGCATAGAGCATGTGAAAAATATATACATTGTTATTATTTTCACACTAAATAGCCTCTCCAATATCTGATAATAAATTTTCCATTCGCTCCAATTCTTCTTGAGAATTTGCTGCATAAGTCATTTGAATATCATCTTCTCCATCCATGTCTATCAATGCTATTCTGCCATTATCATTGCCATATAATATAATTTCATAATCTTTATCAATCCATGCCTTTATCGTTTCTGGTCTTTTTGTAAATCGTTCTTCTATCTTTTTTTGTTCTTCTCTTGATACAAAAAATATATCTTCAGGATTAAATTCAAGACAAAGACTTGCTTGATAGCCATACATAGCCACCATAAAATCCGATAGCTTGTCTGCGGCAAGATTCCATTCATTATCATCTATATTAATATACACTGGTGGGTCTATCAATGAAACATCGGATTTTTTAACAGCAGCATGGCAAATCCCTTGATTTTCATTAAAAAATACTAAATACTCGTCATTTAATAATGTGGGATACTTATTTGGCAACATCAATTCATCTTGAAAAAATGAAAACGTTTTTCCGTATTTTTTATAAAAATATTTTAAAGCTTCTGGCAATTCTCCAACACATTCAATAACGTCATTAAGTTCTTTGTCACTATATCCACAAGGATTGCTTTCATCAAACAATTTGCATATTTCTTTATACTTTTTTTTGATTTCTTCCATCATTTTTTACACCCCAAAATATTCTATATTAAAAATTTATTTCTGCGAGCAATAGAGCCAAGTGCTGTGCTTGCACGAACATTTAGCAATACGGTGAGGGACAAATATCATAACGTCCTTTGGACGCATTTGAGCAAGCTGTGGGATAATTGATTTTTTAATCTGCATCCACCCATAATAAATGCTTTCCACAATGTAAACATTGAAATAGGTAGCCTTGTATTGAACCACCGTCCGTAACAGAGCCATCTCGAATCCACTCTTTTGCTGTATCATCTAACATATCATCATCTAAAACTTCTTCAAAAATATTCATCTGTTTTAATTCTTTTGTTCCTACTCCGCCTAAATAAGCACAATAGTCATCGCAATGCGCTCTCCAATATTCTTGCTGCCAGCCACAATAACCCGGTGTTCTATGTATCAATTCATCTGTTTTTTCTTCGTCACTTACCTCATCTGTTGAATATGCATCCTGAAATTCTCCATCAAATTTTTGGGCTGCCTTACCATTAGCAATACATTCTGGACAAAATATATCAATACTTTCTACCGAATAAAATGGTGCGCTATAACAAATCAATGTTTCTTTTCCACAACAATCACATATAAGTGGTTCATCTTCTTCAGTAAATGCACCTGTTTCTAAAGGATTTGGATGATATTTAAACTTTGGCAACCCTTTTATTACATTTTCATTTTCCATGTTTTTCCTCATTTCTGCGCTGTTTCTGCGCAAACAACTAAAAGTTCTTACGGATTTGGATATACTTTTTCACATTCTTCTAATGTTGCAATATCTTTTTGTGAAATATAAATTTCTGCTGTTTTAGACAAATCATTGCCACATACCTTTTTCTTAGAAATATATTCAATTACTTTTGGATAATTTTCTTTTGCATGTTCTGTAGCTAACCATATTCCTACAATGGTACTGGTTAAATATTCATATCCATTATCAGTTACTTTATTTTTTGTGTACTTCTCTAATTTTTCTGGTAATTCATAAAAAATACTTATCTCTGGATTTTCCATTTTTTCTGAATCTAACTTTACAATTATTGTCTCCATAAGCTACCTTTCTTGTTCTTTATTCATCTTTTACAATACCTGCAATTTCACAATAACCAAAAAAATCATCATCTTCTAACTCTAATGTTCTATCTGCATAATACTCTAACCAATCCAAAAAATCCATCGGTTTTCCATTTTTCGGATTGATTAAAGGAAACGTCCCTGCATCATTGGCAAAATCAAAAAACCAAACGGTACCATACGTTTCCTCATCTTCCGAATTTACAATAAGAATATTATCCATTCCACAACCCTCTGTACACAAGGGAACAAATCCACAATCTAAATTCTCATAAATTTTATCGATTTCCTCATCATCTAGTTGTTCTAACTCTTCATACAAAATAGGCTTTCTTACTGTAGCAATAAATGGCTTGTTAAATGCGGGTTTTTCTATGCTTTTATCAAACAGACTATAAAGACCATAAAATGGTTGTGTTCCTGCACTGGCAACAGTCGTGATAAATCTTCTATAATCTGGCGGTAGCTTAATGCCATTTTTTTCTTCAAAATTTGCTACCCTTTGTTCTGTAAAAGGCTTGTCCCACTTTGGAGGAAATTCACCACAACTATATTTAGGATTTTTTGAAGAAGAAAGTTCCTCAATTTTTTTCATAATTATTTTAATTCTCTCGTCAATATCCATATTAATCTCCATTTCCGCGCTGCTTTTTGCGCAAAGAATTTTTAAATTTTATCGTTGTCCTGAAGCATATTCATTCATATAGATGTCTATAACATCTCTTACTGGCTGAATCAATGAATCTTCATATTGACAACGCCATTTTACAGATGAATCTAAATTTCCATCTACAATGCCACCAATCGTATCACCATTATTTATAACCACACCATTATCATATATATAAGTAAGACTATTATAAGCATGATTAACCACCCAATTAGGGTCTATATTATGAAAATGATATTGAAAATCAGGTAGATACAATATATTCATACCAATAGTATCCACCAAACTATCAGGCGTTCCTTGTATGTTAAAAAATCGGACATTTACAGCAAAATATATAAATCTTTTATCATGTGGTATTTGATGATTCACGATTTTTTCTCTGGTAAACATTTTACCAGAATTTTGAAATTGTACAGCTACACAATCAGGATACAATTCCACTAACGCCTCCATAAAATCCATAAGCATATTTGCTCTATCTTTATAATCAGGCAATGCTCCTGCCAACATATCAATGGCAATCACATGATATGGACATGCAGACAAAATCTCTTCGCTTTCTGGACAGTCCCACATCTGACTTCTTGTAATTTCATCAATATGATAATCTTTACTTTCTAAACATTCTGTAATCATTAACTGCACTGGCACATTTCCATCTTTAAATTCTGCTATATATTTTTTAGGCGTAAAAGCTGCCATGTCTTTGCTGTAGCTAAAACATTCTCCCTCTCCTAAATGTTTTTGCATCATTTCTACTATTTTTTCTTTTGATGGCATTTTCACCTTTTCCTTAAAAAATAAATGAATCGGACAAACGGCACCAGCTTCAGGTGCTTTTTGACTTAAGTCTTGATTAAATATTTGTTCTTCTTTCATATCAACCTCCATTCTTACTAAAGAACCTTTGACGCTTCCCATTCCCTATATATTTTTTGTTTTATCTACAACCAATTACTGCAAATTCAAAATTTTTGCACTTAACAATATACGCCCAATCATACGTTTCTATTATTATAGTCCTTAAATCTGTTTTATCATTTGATATATCTAGCACTTCTGAAAAGCTGCTTGGTGTGTTTATTTTTTTCTTATAAAAATCTTCAATATTTACAGCACTATATTCTTTCACTCCCTTTATAGTTAAACGATACTTATACCATTTATGTTCTGGAGACTTTTTCTCACACCACTTTGCATATACTTCCCCCAATAATATCAATATATTACTTTCTTGTTGAAATGAATCCAGATAAATTGCGTCTCTTTTTGCCTCAATATATCCAACTTCTGTATTGATTTTTTTGTATATACTTTCCATTTTATTAATTTCCTAACATATTATGCTGTCTCAAAATTAACCCAATTTTTAAATATCGTACCACATTTTTCACATTGAATATCTATATTTATCCAATTAAACGCATCAACGAAATCCTCTATAACATACTTTTCATCTAAATATAAATCCTCAACAACTTCCTCCTGAAATTGCTCTATATCTTCTAACTCCAAACCAATCTCAACTTGGAAACAATCATGTTTGCATACAGGACAAAAATAGGATTTTAAATCAACGTCATCAACAGCTACTCCCTCATGGCATACAAAACCATTATATCCATGTTTTGACATATCAAATAAATCATAGTTTGCACCACAGGAAGAACAAATCCCACCAACTCTAAATCCCCAATCATTCTTATAACGCTTTATAGCAATATAATTGTTATGTTGATTGGCATATATCTTTAACTTCATTGAATCACATTGGCATGTACATTGTATTTTTCCATCAAGTCCATTACCATTTATATCAAATGATTTTTCATCAACTTGTAAAATCTCTTTTAAATGAGTTGGTATTGGTAACATAAAGTCCTCCTATTCTATACTATTTTTACCAATTCTCGCGCATTTCATCAAGCCAATTAAGTACTTGTTCTAATGAAACTTGTTTACAGATAGGCAAATTTTTCTTAAAACAATGTTGATATATTGTTTCAAGTGCTTCAAATAAATCATCACGTTCTTGTGTTTCTATAAATAAATCATATTTTTCATTCAATTTATTGAGTGTTTTAGCAAATTCCTGTACAGCTCTATGGATATCTCTCTTGTTATCAGCATTTAAAAATTGTTCAAAAGCCTTTTTATACTGCTTTACAACTGCCTGATATGCCGCTGTTGGTATAAATTCGTCACCGTCCCAATGACGTAATGGATTTTCAAGATTTTTCTCTAACCAATCCTTCTTTCTCAGTTTACATATCTCAAAAAAATCCATTTTTTTCTTTAATACATTCTTGGCATAAACGCCTGCTTCATATGGAATACTCTCAAGATGTAAATGATGTAAATTTGGCAATTCATCTAATACTGCAAAATCTGTTTCTGAATATCCAAACATATCCACCAATACAAGGCTTTTCAATTTTTTCAATTCTCTTATCATATAAAATTCTGTTATTATGCCCGGATATCCTATAAGAGTCAACTTCTCAATGTCTGGATATTGACAAACAATATCTTTCATTGATATATTTTTAATAGCTTCAATATTTAATTGTCCCACCTTTTTCATACCATAATTACGTAAACCATATTTATCGGATTGCTGTATAAAGATAATGGCATTTTTACAAAAACTATCATCAATTTTTAAACGAATATTTATATCACCACACAATTCTAGGCTTGCTGTTGTTTGAGGAAGAATAATCCGCTTAATATTTGTAACATCTGCTTTTATTGAAACAAAACAAGAATAACTCAAATCAATAACATCCAAATAATTGCTATTTTCAACCTTTGCAATATCAATCCTTCTTACAAGAGGCGCATTGTGAGTTGCTAATGAAAGTTCCATTATATAAGGATAATTCGATGTAATCTGTATAGAATTTACACAAGGAAATTCATGTAAAACAACATGTTCTTCCATTGCCATAAGTTCTCTTATCCCAAGCGTCTGAACTCTTCGATAAATGCTTAATTTTTTTCCAGATTTGCCAACTTCATACGATTCACCGCTTGTTCTATATTTCTTATAACGTATATTAAATTCCTCACCAAGCGATTTCCAAAATTCTTCCTGTATATATTCAGTCCCTCTGCTAAAATCGGATGAAAATGTATGACACTTTTTATAATCTGCAATAGGCATACAAACTCCACAAAAAATAAAATCAGCTGGAACCATATAATTTGATATATAGGATATTGCAAGCGTATGATGATACCTATAACGCTCCATATACAATGGCTTTAAATCTGATAATTGTTGATTTGTTGGCGGCTGTACTTCAAGATAATCAAGCATAACATAACAAATACTATTCTCTTTTTTATCTGCTTTTAAAATTTGATATGCACCATATTTTTCTAATTCTTCTATGTATAATGAATAAACACCGTTTTCAATAGGCTCTTGCGACAATTTCTTGTTCATTGTTCTCCCTTCTAATATCTAGGCAAACACAAAAATGTATCATTTATATAACAATACTCACCAAAAATTTAGGCAAGTATCCATTCATACAATATTCCATATAATTCTCTTACATAGTATGTTGGAAACAAGAATATAAATGTATTGGCAGGTATAGCTGCCGCCTGATAGCCAAATGATTCTGCAATTTTCAATGCTCTGTAGGCATGAAATTCATTTGTCACAATACCAATTTTGTCACTTAAATGCTGTTGTATAATAATATCATGTGAATATGCTATATTTTCTTTGGTAGAAGTAGACTTATCTTCTATATACAACCGATTAGCATCAATGCCATGTTCTGTAAGATAGGAAAACATACACTCTGCCTCTGAAATCTCCTCATCAGCACCTTGTCCTCCAGAAAGCACTGCAACTGTATCTTCATGGTTATTTAAATAACGAAATGCCGCCTCTAATCGTTCCTCTAGCATTGTACTTGGCTGTCGCCCTACTACTCTACAGCCTAAAACAATAATTGTCTTAGGTTCATAAGGTTTCTTGCTTGCTGCATATATCATAAAACCCGTACAAGCAATCACCACTATAAAAATTATACTAATTATAGATAAAATAATTATTTTTATAGGTTTATTTAATTTCTGTTCTATTTTTTCCTGAAATACAGCATAAAGAAACATCAATAAACACACTATAAAACCTGTAATATTGCCAATATTTCTAATTCCAAATGTAAGATATGGTCCTATAAATAATAGACAGCCCATTATTCCAATGATAAAGCATATCATTCGTATTACTTTTTTAATCATAAAAAGTGTACTCCATCTTAACAGCAATCCCAATTATATAATATATCATTAAAATTTTTATTTTTTAAATCCTCGTGATTAATAAAAAAATTACCAATTCCACAATCGCCCCACAGTATACATGTACTATTTTCATTATTATAATCTGAATCTATCTGAAGCAAAACAACATCATATTTTTGTAATTTTTTATTGCCTTCTCTTGGGTCAAATTGAGTAAAGTCAGCATATCCCATCATATGATGCTGATATTTTCCGAACTCTTCCTTTTTTTCCTGTCGCTCTTCTTCCATCTCATCAAGCATTTCATAAATATCATCATCTAAAATATCATACATACAACATTCTTCTGGTACAACAATTCCAAATTTTTCTTTTAATAATTGGAGAAATAATTTATTCCATCGATAATCACTCATGCCAAGAGATGTCTTTTCTATATGTAAATCAATAGCTGATGTTTTTTCTATAGGTGTAAATTGTTTTTCTACATCTTCTGTTGTATCAATATTTAACGCTCTTATCTGTTCCTCTGTTACACTTGTGTCAACCGTTTCATGGTAGACCACCTTATATCCTTTATTGTTTTTTAAATCACAGCCTGTATCTGCATCAAAGTCAAAACCATATAAATCATTGACTGCATGGAAAAATTGTAACATTCCTTTTTGTGGAAGTTCAATTCCATCACTGTTATTAAGACGTTCCAAACCATCAAGATTAATCTGTGCAAGAAGTACTAAACTATCACCATTTTCATCTCTTGGATATTCTTTGCTCAAATCCCAATAAGGCAGTCCGCCAAATTTATCATCAAAAAGACCGGGGGTTCTATTATAGTTAATTGTAATATGATACTCATTTTTTGCCGTTTTTTCTTCAATTTCTTTTATAATGGTTAATACTTGTTCTTTACTGATATTAAATTCTTTGTCTTTTTCCATATAAATCCTCCATTGTTGTATTACTTACAAGTATAAAAAACACTTATTACTACTTGAAACAGTATAAATTGTTAGTTAAATCTTCTTTAACCTTATTGGAAAAAATTTGCCTATTTAAGGTTATGCGCAAGCAGCAAAGTGGATTGGGAATATCCGCTTGACTGTATAAAACAATTTACTTTCTATACTAATTATTTGTCATCAATTCTTTCTGCTTTTTAACATCAATTCAGGAATATTTGCAGATACTTTTGTATTTGGCGGTATGGATTCTGTGACAAAGGAATTACCTGCCACTACAGAATTTTCCCCAACAATGGTCTCACCGCCTAAAATTGTAGCATTTGCATAGATAACAACATTGTCCTCAATCGTAGGATGTCTCTTTACCCCTGAAAGTGCCTGCCCTTGACTAAGCGATAATGCCCCAAGTGTAACACCTTGATATAATTTTACATGTTTGCCTATAACGGTTGTCTCACCAATAACAATTCCTGTACCATGGTCAATAAAAAAATACTCCCCAATCGTTGCACCCGGATTAATATCAATTCCGGTTTTTCCATGCGCATGTTCTGTCATAATTCTTGGAATAAAAGGAACATGTAATTGATAAAGCTCATGTGCAATGCGATATACAAAGATTGCATATATGCCTGGATATGAAAAAATAATTTCCTCTTTACTGTTTGCTGCTGGGTCTCCCTCTAATTCTGCCTCAACATCTTTTAATATAAGCTGTTGAATGGTAGGAATTTGCTCTAGGAAATTTAATGTCAATGCCAGTGCTTCTGATTCAATATCCGACTGTTCTTTTTCTAACGTATGATAAGATAATGCCACATAAATTTGCTTATATAACTTTTCATATATCCCTGCAAGTGTATTGCCTGCAAAGCTATTTAAAGAGACATAGGCTGTATTTTCTGTGCCAAAATATCCCGGAAATACAATTCTTCTCACCTCATTAAGTATGTCAATTATTTCTTCCCTATTTGGAAGATGCTGGTCAACGCCAACCTCAAAAAGCCCCTGTTGTTCATAATTATAACTTAATCTATCTGCAATCTGTGTAATTCGGTTTTTTATATTATATTCCATAACAATCTCTCATTCTTGTTAAATTTATGAAAAAATAGCTCACTATTCTATTATTTTATTAAACAAACTTATTTGATGAAAAAAATTATTTTACATCATTAACATATTCTTTTGTTCATTTTATAGAGTATGATATCTCACTACTTTTATTATTATATAATACGAACATTTGTTTGTCAATGTTTATAAACAATTATTACCATTTTTTATTCCCATGAGTAATAAATGCCACAAGGGTTGAATACCATAGCCTCCTTTGGACGCATTGCAGCTTGTTGCAAAGTATTTGACTTCTTAATTATTTTATGTAATTGTAAAAAATATTTGCAACTTTTTTTCTTTACAAAAACAATACTAAAAACACATTACTGAAATGATACTTTTATATTACATATTTCAGCATTTGTGCCAACTCTCATAAATGGTCCATATAACCCTACCCCAGAAGTCACAATATTGTGCATATTTCCTTTTTTTAGATAACCATATGAATTTTCCCATATAAGACGGCATGTGATATTCAAAGGAAACAACTGCCCATCATGTGTATGTCCACATAAATCTAAATCAACACCTGCATTTGCAAGCTCATCAAGCTGGCGTGGCTCATGGTCAATAACAATAATTGGTTTGGATTGTTCTAGTCCTTCTACTAACTCATCTGGTGTCTTTCTAACATCAATATCTCTTCCCGGTCTTACTGCATCTGGTCTTCCATATAAATAAAAACTATTATCAATAAGAACATACTCATCCCTAAGAAGTTTGATATTAGCTTTTTCTAAAAACTCATCCATACGAATATCGCTTTGTCTTTTTTCACTTTTATCAAATCGAAATGTAAATCCTCCCATAATTTTTTCTTCTATATCATGGTTTCCATAACACGCATATACACCGTATTTACTGACAATGTCCCTTAAAATATTAATCAATTCATCTGGATTATCAAGACTATCATAATCATTGTCAAAAATATCTCCTGCAATGACAACAAGGTCTGGATTGCTTGCATTTATTTTTTCTACCATTTGCTTAATCTGTTTTTGTCGTATGTTGTATCCCATATGAAGGTCTGCAACCAGAACAATATTCATGGATTTGATATCGCCTGCTTTTTTGTCAACAGAAACTTCATAATTTGTTGTATATATTACCCCTGCATGAATGACACCATATGTACTGCATGATATAATAAATACTAGACATAAAATTCCTGCAAGTATATGTATTTTTCTTGTCCTAAGCCTATTCCTTTTTGTCACTATCACAATAAATCTTGCTAAATCTGCAACAATAAGCGCTATGGCTGTATATAATCCCACACCATACCAGTAATTGCCTATACTAACCATAGCTGCTTTTATATCGGAACCTTTTGGAAGAAAAAATCCAACAATCATAGCACTTGCAAAAAATATATATACAATAAGAATAGGTACACGAATATACCATTTTTTTGTTTTTACATGAATATTTTTTAACCAGATAAACAATCGCATTAAAAAATATACATTCAATAAGACATATACTGGTGATAAAATGATTGCAAGCATACACTTTCCTCCCTATCTTGATTATAAAACGAAGCTTCTTCGCTCAATGCGTAATCGGTTATTCCTTTACCTTCATTAGGATGCTCATTGGAATAAATCTTGTCCACCATAAATATTATAATCAATGCAATACATATAGGAACTAAGATTGCCATCGAAATTTTCCTTAATAGATTATCCAACATTGGCGCAACAATATATACAAAGGCTATTCCACCTAATCCAAATACAAGTAAACCTTCTGCACATATTCTTCCATTTAAGTTTAAGAAATACCCTGTATAATCCCACCATTTTTTTCCATTATGGGCAATTTCAAGATACCATGATGTAAAATATTCTACTACACCACATACTATAATGGCTGTTATAAATTCCAACACTGGATTTTTTCTAAATTTAAATAATAACAATAAGATTAATATGCCTCCCGCACCATATATTGGAAGCCACGGTCCATGAAGCACACCTCTATTGACAAATCGACCATCTTCTATCAAGTGCAAAATCACTTCCCAAATCCAACCAATAAAAGAAACAGCAAAAAACATCATAACTAACGACACAACCGAATAATGTCTCATATAACGCAAATCTCGAATCCATTTTTTTACCATATTTTCTTTTGAGGCATCATATACCTTACTCATTTTTATAGGATAGGTCTTACCCGATACAACACTATTAACATGTTTTATAGCAATCACTTGAGACATATGCTCTTGATAAATTTCATCTTCTTTTCCATAAAATAAGGTAATTCCAAATGTATTATTTAAAAATCCAATGATTCCCTTTTTCTTTTTATATTCTGGCAACGGTTTATTCACTAATTCATATTCTTCTTTATATGTTGCCTTAATCACTTCTTCGTCTGGTATTTCATATAAATATTTATCATTTAATAAATCAATATTTTCAATGCCATTTTCTTTTGCAAGATTTCGGATATACACATAATACTCAGCAAATGTAGCTTCTTTATAAGGATTTAGATAAATAGCCCCAATGATTCCATATGAAAAAAAGTCTAATATTTCCCATAATATGAAAGACCAAGACAGCACAAAACACTGCCATTTATGACCACGCATCATCTTTCGTGATAATGTTATAGCAGTATTAGGCGAGATATCTGGATTTTCTGCTACAATATATGGAACCATAAAATACGAATATTTTTTAATAAATGCACCTACAATCGTAAATAGCCACAATATTTCATAAACATCTTTTAACAGCATAGTCATTGCCGCTTTGCACCATTTACCGGATTTAAAAATATATGCAAATCTCTGAATAGGCACTTCCTTATATATACGTCCCTCCATAAAAATTCGTTTATATATGATACTAAATATATTAAAAAAGAATATCCAAACCGCCATTAAAACAACAAAACTAAGTAATATAAACAATACAATTGCTGCATTGTCTGAACCTGTAATATTTTTAAACAATAAGATAATGGATACCAAAATTTGTCCACTAGATATATAATTAACGATTGAAGAAAATACCCCTTGCGACCGCCCCAATATCACATTTTCTTTAATGGCAGCATCCTTATCCACCGTTTGTTGTATTTCCTGCTGTGTTTTATCTTTCATTTCATTAATCTTACCTTGTGCTAATTCACCCCATACGCTTTTAAGTTTGGAATATAGACTGATACCGCCCGATGTTGGTATGTTATCAAGCATTTCATCGACGTCTTGATTTGTTTCAGATTGATAATACTGTATCCATAATGATATATCTTCATTTATTGTAAATATATCAATAGAACTTGTGTAAGCTATACCAAGCACTGCTGATACAATTAAAGATACAATATAAATAAGAATATGATTTTTTACTGCAATCTTCGCTGATTTTTTAAATGCTTTTCTGTTATACATATCAATCCTCATTTCTGTGCTGTTTTTTGCGTAAAGAATCTTTCGTTCTTTTTGGTAACTTTGTGTCAAGGAAGGTACAGACACAAAGTGTTCGGTCAATTTTATTAAAATTGTGAAACAATTTATTTCTAACATAAATATCTATAAATGATTCAATTATTTCAAATAAAATAATACAACTATTATTTGTCTAACATGCCATTTTTATTTTTATAATGATTAGAAATTGCTTTTCCTAATACTACCAAAATACCTACTAATAATAAAAAGTAAAAATTTGCAAACCTTGTAACGCACATGGAAGCAGTAAGATATTTATTTGTAAATACACCTTCAAACACTCTTTTATATAAAAACTCTGTAATCCCCTGTGCGCCCGGCAATGGAAGCATATCTACGGATATCATAATTGCTATCTGTACCAACATAATGTATTGAATACTACTGCCTGACAATCCAAATCCTCTATATACAATATAAGTTAATACAACCAAGAAAAATCGTTGTAAATAACTTACTAAAAACATATATGTAACTTTTTTCCTATTCTCCAACAAAGACCTTTTCACATCTCTATATCCATCAAAAAATCCATGAATTGCTTTCACATTTTTTTCGGAATCCTTTAATATATGTATCTTTACCAATCCTCTTAATATAGACTGTGCTATTCGTTCTATCAAATCTGGTTTTATCATAATAAACAAAAGAAACACTACCCAAAATACGACAATAATCAGCCCTAGATAATACCAACCCATATGTCCATAAAAAACTTCATTAATTACATCATTAAAGAAAAGAAGCAATACAACGCCAACAGAGGCAAGAACAAATTTGTTCATTGCCGCAATTACTGTCAATGTAGCACAACTTTTAGAAAAACTATATCCATCTTTTTTTATATAATATAACTGCATTGGCTGACCGCCAGAAGCTGAAGGCGTTATGCCGCTGTAAAAAAATCCAATAAACGCATAACTTATACATTGGAAAAATCCTTTTATTCCATTATGGGAAGCAAACATAAACCATATCATAAATCCTTCACAGGACACATATAAAAATGAAGAAATTAAGGCAGCTATCAACGCTAAAGGGGATAATGATTGTAAAGAATCCAATATTTCATTTAAGTCTTGCCCTTCAAATACTGTAAAGAATGTAAAACCCATTACAAGAGCAAATAAAAGAATTTGACCAAGTCGTTTTTTTAGTTTATTACTCATATAAATCAATGCCCTTTCTCTTTGTCTGTAAAATATATAAAATCGTAAACACGGCAATTATATCATAATAAAACTATAAAATAAAGATGGACTATTGTAAAATCAAATACCCCGCAGCAAGCTGACGGGGTATTTAACTTTCGCAACACTTGCCAAATGCTTATACAAGCACACCACTTGGCTCATTTCTTACGAAAATAATTTTTCTATATAATTTATGAATATTTGATAAAAATTATATATCCTATTTTATTTTATAAATACTATGTATCACAAATGTTACCTTTAAACAATCTATAAATAATTAAACATGTTACAGTAATCAAACTATGATTGTTCCACAGGTATTTTTTTATCCATTTTTAAAATATGATTTTTAAGCCACTCTAATAAAAAATTAATCAGTTCTTCAAGATATTCTTCTTGATTATTATCGATGGATTCCAAATCAACTTGATTTAATCGTTCAATAAACGCTCTATGAGCTAATCGTTGAACTTCAATATCTTTATATTGAATACGCTCCATATACTCTTCTTCATCTGTAAAATGTTTATCTGTATAATCCTTTAAATCCTTTAACACATTGACAATTCTATCAAATTTATCATGTACATATTCCATATGTATAACATCATATACATTTTGAATAATTTGAAATAACTGTTTATGCTCTTCGTCTATAAAATCAATATTGGTTTTATACTCTTGTGTAAATTGAAAAGATTGTTTCTTTGGCTGAGTTGAAGGGACAGCAACTGTTGCCATCTTTCCAATCATAATATCACTTCCAAGTATATGACGATATAACCAATTTGAGAGGAACAACAACAACTCCTCCAACATTTTTTTGCTTTTCTCTTCATCTAAATCATCAATATAAATCTCATTAACTTTCTTGGTAAACGCTTCATGCTCTCTTTTTTGTCTAGGTAATTCAGGGTCGTCAATCTTCTTCATATAGGCCTCTTCATGTTCAAAATGAATCGCTGCATATTTTTTTAGCTCCTTTACTAAGCCTCTAGCCATAACAACATGGTTATTTGCAGTATTTAGTAAACCATATGCCTCATTAATTACCTGAAATAAATGCTCATGTTCCCTATCAATCTCTTCAATTCCAGTAATACAATCTTCCGTAAATTCATACATATCCAATCACCACGCCTTTCTTTTCTCTGCAAACTTTAGTATCTATGTATTTTAACATAGGCACCACAAACATTTTCCATCGCAATGTCTTCCTTATCATTCCCCACAGATAACACATGTTTTGCCGAAATACCAAGCCATGTACAAATCTCTAAAATACCTGTACCTTTATTTCTATCTTTAGCAACAATCTGCAAACAATGGTTTTCAATAAATAAACGACACTCTGATTCCTTAAAAAACGCCTTTATCAAAGCACATTCTTCATCACTCCATGTAAAATGAACATTTTTTATCAATGTTATCTTGTAGATTATACCATTTATTTCATAGAATTGAAATCGAGCTTTTACTTTTTTTAAAAATTGTCGTAAATTTATCAAATCATTTATTTTTATTGGGTAATAGTTTGATTTTAAACCTGTTTTATCATTTAAGTACAAATATGCCCCTGAAGCAAGAACTCCTCCTTGAAATAAATGAATAGCTCCTTTTAAACGTTTTATTACTTCTTCTCTTGGCATCGAAGTCGCATAAAATAATAAAAAATCATGTTTTAATTCCATTAAATATTGATAAGTTTTTGGTGATAGTCCATTTTTTGAACCTTCATCAAGAAGTGTACCATCTAAGTCAAAAAAGATTGCCTTTGTTTTTTTAGGAATCCTAAAAATAGGATATTTCCCAAAAAAATTTTTAGAATAAAAATCTGTCCTTCCACTGTAAGCAAGATAACAAGAACACCTTTTATTATGGCATAATGGATTAAAAATGTCTTCTTTTGTGCCTTCATACCAATTAACAGGCTTTATATTACTGATATTGCAAGAATGTATCTGTCCATCTGCCTCGACAAAACATCGATTTTTACACATAGACGCCAAAGCTTTTGGATAATTCAATTCATTTATAAAAAGGGGGTCTATTTTTATAAATGTATTTAATTCATCAATCGTATACTTTCTTTTTAGACCATCCATTTTATTCATCCATAAATAAATATTTTTTGGAAGTTTATCTCTTAATTTCTTTATAATCTCAATATTTTCAGGTACGCCAACTGCGCCAACACTCAAATGAACTCCTTTTTCAAGAAGCCTATTGCATTGTAAAATAAACGAATCAATATCGGTCATTTCTGGGTGAAAGGTTGCCCAAATACAAAGTTTATCTACTTTTCCTCCTAAGTCTGTAAAAATTTTCAAAAAATTTTCAACTGCAAAGCTAGCATTCGTCTGAACACCTACCTTGTCTATCCCATCAAGACGAGATAAACAAGCCAATCCTTCCCAATACCAACGATGAATAAGTGCTTCTCCATATGGTGTAACAAAAACAGCACCTATTGAAAACGCAGTAACTCTTTTTTTTACACTCTCACAAAATGCTGTCCAACATGCTCTATCTTTTTCAAGTTCCCTATCTGATATTTTATGCTTTGAAAATGGACAATACGAACAGTGATAATTACAACTTTTCAGACTGCCTCTGTAAAGAATTGTATTTTTAACCATTTGCACGCTCCCACTCCATCATCTTTGCCGCAATTTCCTCAGAAATCAGCTTCGGTCCAATATAATCTGAAAGACCTAACCCCATTTCACTAAGACCAATCAAATCATTACTTTCATCAATCCACCCTAATTTTTTCCATTCACTTATCATTGGAAAATCCACTAACAAATCCGATGCAAATGCTTTTTGATAGGCTTTTTTTGAAATTCCCGGAATTATCATTAAATGCTTAATTACATACCTTCTTTTTAATTCATCGTCAGAAAGTAAAATTCCATGATGTACTATCATATGGTCTTTTATCTGAATATAACTATCCAGCTCTTTTAATGCTGCACATCTTGTTATTTTATAAGGTGTACAAGTATGAAGTCTCCCCAAATATGTTCTTCCTCCACAACCTAACGACAATGTACTTTTAAAACCACACTCTGTAAATGGTTGTTTCCATCTATCTTGATTTTTTTCTGTTTTCTTTAAAAAACAGCGCATAGAACATTGCATATACCCATGTTCCTTTAAATATGCTGCACCACATTGATATAAACGATATGTATTTTCTGAATCTAAATAATCCTTTTGTGATGATTTTACAAGTTTTACACCATGTTTAATATATAATGGATACAGATATATTTCATCAGGAGAAAATGTAATTGCCTGCTTTAACGAATCAATAAAACGTTCTTTGGTTTGATTTGGTATGCCATAAATAAAATCAAAATTAACACAATCAAACGATGCATTACACAGAAGCGTTGCTGCCTGTAATGCCTGTTCTTGGCAATGATTTCTTTGAAGTTGTTTTAACTCAGTATCATGGAAACTTTGTATCCCTAAACTAACGCGTGTAACACCAAGTTTTTCTAACAAAGCAACTTTTTCTTTCGTTGTCTGATTGGGAGCGGTCTCTATAATAATTTTACAATCTTTACTTAATGGCATATATTCCTTTACAGCTTCAAAAATTCTTAATAACTGCTCATCGGTCAATAATAATGGGGTTCCTCCACCAATAATAAAATCTTGAAATATGGTGCTTTGTGATAAAAATTGTTTATATTGTTTTATTTGACTTATTACTGTTTCAATATAGTTATCTATCCTTGTTTCATTTAATCCTGTTACTGAAAATAAATCACAGTAACCACATTTACTTTCACAAAAAGGAAGATGAAGATATAAACTATGCCCTTCACCTTCCAAATGATAAAAATAATTATTTAAATTGATATTTTCTAATAAACCATATGCCGTTTTATGAGGATAACTATACATATATTGTATATATCTATTCATAATGTCCCCTGTTCTGCAAAAATAAGTTGTAAACAACTTTTGATAATGGCAAATTTTTATTCTATAAAAAAACAACTGCAAGCAATGACAATTTTCTACTCTATAAAAAAGTGTTTATATGGAACTGTATTAACAACAGGGTGATTTACTGCATGAAATATGTATCCATCTTCACCATAACATGTGCCATGGTCTGAAAAACACACAACAAACGTTTTTCCCCTCTTTTCCTTCCAACAATCAAATAATCGTCCTAACTGAGTGTCAACATATCTCAATGCTGCTTTATGGCTTTCAATGCTGTCATTTTTATTATTATCCAAATAAAAATAATTTGGATAGTGAATTGCACATACATTAAGGTACAAAAAGATTTTTCTGTCATCGGTATTTTGTTCTAGTTTCTTTATAATAAAATCAACTTGATTATTGATGCTTTCTTTTACAGAACATGAAAATGATGGATTCCAGTAGCTTTTTTCAAAAAAGCTTGGAAAAACATTCCCTATATCAGAGCGTTTATCAAAAAATGTCACTCCACCAACACACCATGTATCATAGCCATCATTATGAAGCCCTTGAACAAGATTGCTTGAAGAAAAACCATATGCGCCTTTTGGAGCATTTTTTCCCATACCACTGCCTTTAGGAAAAAATAACATTTCCTGCTGTGCAATATTTTTTGCTTCCTCTTTTCCCGGAAGAAAGCCTGCAAAGATGGCATGATGGGAAGGATATGTAAAATTGCCGGGTGCTTGACGTTTTTCCCATAAACCATAACGATTTAAAATAGGTGTACCACCATTTTTTTCTTCTTCAACAGCAGCATCATACCTTAATGTATCAAGACATACAAACAAAATATCGTTGCTGCCTACTACCTGTTTCATATCAACTGAAGTTTCATTTCTTGTCATACTTGAGCGAAACGCTGCAAATGGCACTTCATTCATTATATTTTCTGTCCTTTCCTTAAATATATCCATTTAACATTATATTTTTTATAATTTCAATTTGTCTTCTATAAATTGTATTGCTACCATATACATCTTTGTGCATCAAATCACCTTGTGAGTTCATCTCAATAATATAGGGCTTTTCGCTGTCTTTTTCTAATAAAACATCAAGCCCTATACTGTTTAATCTTGGATAACATGCCGTTGCCTTGATACAGACATCACAAAGTTTATCAACAATAGATGGTTTTAAATTTAATTCATTAAAATGAATTGATAAATTATTCAAATGTAAATTTGTTATCGGTCCTTTGGATAATCTTGGCAAGATATAATCAATCGTTCCATCTTGAACAATCACACGCAAATCGAAATAATAATTATTGTCGAAATAATCATTATCCCTGCTTTGACAACTGGATTTTTTATGCCATTTTTCTACAATACAATCCAACTTTAAAAGCGCATCTAAAAATTTAACTGCTTTATCTTGTTCTAGTCGATGCATCCTTTTTGTATTGATAAGTTTGTTTTCTAATAACTGCGCACATGTATATAAAACAATCTTGTTTTTTGTTGGTGCAAAACGCAGAGCCGACACGCCAGCAGCTCCAGAACCAGTAACTGGTTTTACAAAAACCTGTCTCAACTGATTTTCCCTCATAAAACTTAAAAGTTCATCGCTTTGTGAAAACGAATTAAAAATAGGTTCTGTAACTGGAATACCATTTTGTATTAACTTTTGTTTGCATTTTCTTTTATCCAATAATTCTAAAATGTCAATAGGGTGATTGAAATATGCGCCAAAAGGCTGTTTTGCCAAAGCAAGCAATGCTTTTTTATACTGATTAGTAAGTTTATCTAAATCATTTAAGATAAAGCTGTCCCATTTTGGCGCATCAATTTTAATAATGCAGTGTTTTAAATCTTCCCTTTGCTCCAAAATCAAAAAATCGTTCCAATCACAAAATTCATAATCAATCTCTGCCTCATAGACAGCTTTCTCAAAGTAAGTCTTTCTTTTTTCACCTTCTACACCAAGCAGCAAAATCTTTCTTATTCTGTCAGCATCGCATTCATCCAGATTTCTCCGTTCCATTCTTCGGCTACCTCCTGCTCAGACAGGTCTATAACAACTGGCAGTTCTTTCAATTTTTTCATCATTTTACTTGATAAATAATGAAAATGTAAATCTAGTTTTTTAATATTTGGAAACTGTGGAATCTTCTCTAATAAAAGAGTTCCTCCTTTATCAGATAATGTGCCGTTAGACAAATCCAACGTCTTAATCTGACTCATATATTTACTGTCAAGAACCACTTGTGTCAATTCATCTTGAATTTCACTGTCTGTAATCCCAAGATAGCTTAAGTTTGGAAAATCGGATTTTTTCAATAAATTTTTAATCGTTTTTGCATCGCCGTCAAATCCATAATTTTCAACACCTATATATAATAAAAGCTTCTTTAAATTAGGCAATTTTGCTTTTTGAATTTCCTCAATAACGTTCTTGCCAAGTCCACCGCAAATAATTGTCAATGACCGTAAATTTTCATGCTGTATATCGCCTAGTATTAAATTTGTGCTTCCTTTTATTGTCAATTCTGTTAACTGTGGCATAGCTGCCCAAAGTTTGCTGTAATTTCCCTGTTCAATCCAAGACACTTCGCATTCTTCATAAGTCATATCTCCAACAAACAACTTTGTAATATGACTAAATTTATCTGCATTTTCAACAATGCCATCAATAATTTCCTGACAATCATCGCCTTCATAACCCCAACAGCCGATAATCAATTCTTCCAAATCAGGAAATTCACTGTCTGCAAGAATTTCTCCTATCATGGTATCTGGACATTTGCCATCATCATTACAATCATCCCAATCATAAAGATACTTTTTACTTTTCCCCATACTCACGATTTAGAACTGTCACGCAGTTCTTTCTCCTTTACTATAATGAAGCAATTATAGCACATATGTTTTGTTTTAACAATACTTGGCAAATTATTTAATGGAAAATTTGGGCAACCTATGTTATATTATACAAAATTATTTAAAAACTTTTAATATAAAAAACAAAGATAACTATAGAAATGAGGATTACCATGATTATTGATTTTCATACACATACATTTCCTTCGTTTTTGGCAGATAGAGCCATTTATACACTTGGTCATAATGGACGAATTAAAAATTATATAAAAGGAACAAATGACAGCCTTATATCCTCTATGAATGAGTCCCAAGTTGATTACTCTATTTTATTACCAGTAGTCACAAAACCAACTCAAACAGAAAATATTAATCAAAATGCCATTGCTATTAATGAATTTTCTAAAGAAACAGGATTAATTTCTTTTGGTGGAATACACCCTGACAATGAAAATCCTAGAAAGATTATTAAAGACCTTGCCCATAAAGGCATAAAAGGAATTAAGCTACATCCTATTTTTCAAAAAACATATATTGATGATATAAAATATCTTCATATCATAGAATGTGCTTGTGAAAATGATATGATTATTTTGATTCATGCTGGATATGATATCACGATTCCTCTGTATAATTATGCCAATATATCACATATCCTAACTATGTTAGACACCCTTCAGCCAAAAAATATGATATTGGCTCATATGGGTGGTTGGGGATGCTCTTCACAAGTGGAAGGTACTCTTCTTGGACGAGATGTCTATTTTGACACAGCGCTTTCACTTCTTCGATTAAAACCTGCTCCAAATACAAAACGTCAACCAGAAGAAGCACCTCCATTATCAAGAGAACGTTTTTTACGATTTGTTAAAAAACATGGGGCTTCAAAGATACTGTTTGGTACAGATTGCCCTTGGGATTCTCAAAAAAATGTTATTCAATTTATAAAAGACAGTGGTCTTTCAGATAAAGATACCACAGCAATACTTGGTGATAATGCTGCTAAATTGTTAAAATTATAAATTTATGCCTTATTTTCTTTCTCCACAAGTCGAGCAGCACCATAACGTTCACGAAGTTTTGGTTTTTCAATCTTACCTGTAGCGTTTCTTGGAATCTCAGCAAATATAATTTCCTTTGGTCGCTTATATCGAGGAAGTTGATTGCAAAATTGCTCAATTTCTTCCTGTGTACACACAATATTGTCTTTAAGTTCTATAACTGCCGCCGCCTTTTCACCAAGACGCCTGTCAGGAAGTCCTATAACCGCCACATCTTTTATTTTATCATAACGTCTTAGGAAATCTTCTATCTGCACTGGATATAGATTTTCGCCGCCACTGACAATGACATCTTTTTTTCGGTCTACCAAAAAATAAAAACCATCTTCATCCTGCATAGCCATATCGCCAGTGTAGAGCCAACCATTTTTAAGTGATTCCTTTGTAGCTTCCTCATTACGATAATAACAGGTCATAACGCCCGGTCCTTTTACACACAATTCGCCAACTTCACCCTGTTTTACTTCGTTATCGTTTTCATCAACAATCTTACAAATCCAACGATAACCCGGAACACCTATTGCACCTACCTTATGTATATTTTCCATGCCAAGATGTACACAGCCCGGTCCTGTTGATTCTGATAAACCATAATTTGTATCATAACTATGATTTGGAAAATACTCTTTCCATCTCTTAATAAGTGATGGGGGTACTGGCTGTGCGCCAATATGCATAAGACGCCACTGATTCAATTCATAATCTGAAATTTTTATTTTCCCACACTCTAAGGCATCCAAAATATCTTGCGCCCATGGCACTAACAGCCATACAATAGTGCATTTTTCAGAAGAGATAGCAGATAAAATGGTTTCTGGTTTTGTCCCCTTTAAAAGTACTGCCTTACTTCCCGCAACAAGGCTTCCCATCCAATGAAACTTAGCACCTGTATGATATAATGGTGGTATACATAAAAATACATCCTCTCTCCCTGTGTTGTGATGTATCTGCTCCATCTGTGCTGCCTGTGTAAGGCTTTGATGCTTATGTAAAATAGCTTTGGGAAAGCCTGTTGTGCCTGATGAAAAATAAATAGCACCATAATCGTCTTCTGTGATAACAATATCTGGCGATTTACTAGAACAATCTGCAACTAACGCATGATAACTTTCAGCAAAACTTGGACAGCTATCACCAAAATATATCAACAGTCTTCCTTTAGAAAGTTTATCTGCATACGTCTCTATTCTTCCTATAAATGCAGAACCAAATACAATAATATCAACCTCTGCCAGTTCTGCACAATACAATATCTCGTCTGCATCATATCGGAAATTAAATGGCACTGCTATAGCACCTGTCTTTAATACGCCAAAATATATAGGCAGCCACTCAAGACAATTGTGCATAAGAATAGCAACTTTATCACCTTTTTTAATTCCACGCCCCAATAACATATTGGCAAAACGGTTTGCTTTTTCATTAAACACACTCCAGCTAATTTGTCTACGATATGGCTTAAATCGTTCTGGCTCAATTAAATCAAACTCTTTCCATGTCATTCGACGATTGTCTCTTTCGTCTGGATTTAACTCTACTAAAGCTATCTCATCTGGGTAAAGCTTTGCATTTCTCTCAAGATATTCTATAACAGGCATTTTATTCCCCTTCCTAAAAGTAACCCTTTACTATTTATTTTTATAAATCTGTTTTATTTTTTGCTTGTTTTGATACATCATTGCATCGGCTCGTTTTAAAGTTTCTTCCAGTGACTTATCAATATTGGGGTCATATATGGCATATCCCACCGCTACACTGACAGGCACTACAAATTCTTGTTCATTCTTTTTTTCTATCTCTTTAACAAAACGATTATATTTGGTTTCAATATCCTCTTGTGATGTATAATCCATAATTGAACAAAATTCATCGCCGCCTATTCGATAACACTTTCCGTCTGTACCAAAGACTTCTTTAATAACATTAGAAACCATTGTAATATAACAATCCCCATATTCATGACCAAAATTATCATTACACTTTTTTAAATCATTTAAGTCAAACATAAAAAGAACTGTAGGAATAACTTTATATTCTATCTCTACCTTCATAAATCGCTCATTCATATCTTTATTAAAAGCAGTACGGTTATATAATTTTGTCAGCTCATCTGTAAATGCAAGTTTTCGATATAATTCACTTTCTTTTGCCTGTTCTATTACCTTACGCGAATTGCGTACAGACTCAATCGCCATAACAACAATATAAAACAGAAACCCCAAACTTCCATATGGCGTGCTTTTATTATTGATACGATATTCTAAAAGCTCCAGCACAATTGTCACCAAAATAATCAATACACAAGAAATATTTAATTTTATCTGTCCTGTTAATTTGTATTTTACTATCTCATAAATACTAAAAAAAACAACTACTGCAATAGACACTCCAATCATAACATGTGTAAGCCAAAGGGTTTCACGCAAATCAGCAGCATCAAATAATTGCAATAGTATTCTTAAGCCGACAATTATACAATTTGCATAACAAATAAAACTCCATAGGCGATGATTTTTTGATTGATAAATCTGTTGTAGAAACAACAAAAATGGTATTGGCATTATCATTAGCATCATATGGTCTATATATAAAAGTCCAACATTACAAGGAAGGAACATTTCTAATAATTGAGTTTCACTTATATACCATATACCAAGCATAATCGCAAATAATGTAAAGTGAAACAACGGTTCTTTTTGTTGTACTTTTTTTAATATAAACACCACATAAAAAAACAATATGATTCCAATTAAAAGAATCGCCACAGCAATAATAAAACGTGGCAAATGCTCTTTAACAATCAAATGTTCTACTGAACTTCGTGTACCAAAATAAAAATTCCCTTTTGGTTTGCTGTCCTTATAAACAGGTGTAACACGAAATACAATCTCTTTTCCCTCATCAGCTTGTGTAAATGAAATAAAATTCCAATAATATCCCGGTGTCTTTAATAAATAACTACCCATTGCAGAAAGTGAATAAACTGGATTTTTATCAATTGTCACTTCAATTTGCATATGCGCTGAATCATAACCTATCACTTTATTATTGATATCATCTATGGGCAAAACCGTTTTATAAATAAAACTGTCACCTTCTCTAAACTGCTCCATTTTATTATTCCACAATTCAGCTACTTGAATTTCTGTTCTGTTATAAACATCTGCGTTAAGAAATGACAACGCAAAAGAAATACTAATAAGTGTCAGAATAAAAATTGTTATGTAAATCCTTGTGGTTCTTTTTTCCATGTTTAATGACCATGCCTTTCCATAGATAATGCTTTTTCTTTAGTCTATTTTTGATTCTGTCATTAATTGCTTAAAAACTTTATTAAATACTTCAACAATATGTGGGTCATAAACTGTCCCACTTCTTTCATTAATCTTTTTAAGACTCTCATTAATCAAATTTTTCTTATTATCACACTGCTTGCACAACATTAAATCAAAATCATTTACTATTGCTGTAATTCTTGCTTCTAATGGAATATCATCTCCTTTAAGATGTTTAGGATACCCTGTTCCATCCCAATTTGCATGATGATACCTAGCTATACGAATGGCCATATCTAATAGATTACTCTGATTATTTTCTCGGTCTATTTCTTCTAAAATTTTAGCACCTTCTTCTGTATGAAGCCTAATTATATCCAATTGTTCTTCTTCTGATAAATTTTCACTAAAAAGCAATGAATCGGATACAAGAATTGTTCCTATATCGTGAAGTCTTGATGCGACTCCAATAGTCTCTATAAAATTATCTGTAACAAAAGTTTCATATTGAGGAATAAGCTGTAAACTTTGAGCTAAAAGACTACAATTATGTCCTACTCGTTCAAGATAACTCGTCTTATGCACATCTCTTTTTTCTAGCACCTTTGCAAGCGCCAATAATACATTTTCTCGCTCTTTTTCAATATGCTTTTTCTGCTCTGTCATCATTTTATATATCATTCTATTATAGTCTTCCATTTCCAATTTAGTATAATAATTGGCTAATTGATTATTCACTCTCATAATGACTTCCACAGGTTCAAAAGGTTTTGGAATAAAGTCCGCTGCACCTGCATAAAATGCTTGTTCCTTTTCCTCACGAGAATTTGCAACTGTAATAAAAATAAAAGGAATATTCCTTGTCCGCTGATTGCTCTTTAACAGCTTACAAAATTCCAAACCATTCATACCGGGCATAGAAAAATCAGACAAAATAAGCTGCGGCATAGTCTCATTCATAATATCCAACGCCTCTTGAACACTTAATGCACAAAGAGCCTCATACCCCTCTGACTCAATAATATCTTGCATCAATTCAACATTAATGCTGATATCATCAACTATTAATATTTTCGGCTTCTCTTTATTGCTTTCCACTTAAATAAATACCTCCTCTCACGACTCTTCCAACGTATCTGATAAGATACGCTTTACATTTTCGTAAGCTTCTATGCTTTTTTCATAATTTTCTTTTCTGATAGCCATCCCTAATCGCAATACCGCCCTCCTTACATCACTATCTGCTTTTTCTGTCAAAGCCTTTATCGTTTCTCCTAAATTTTCAGCCTTTTCCCAAGAGCCTAATTCTATAGAAAGAATCAATTTTTCCATTCTTTTCTTTAATTCAGCTTTATTATTTGTTGTACCAAATTCAAAAAACTGTTCTTTACCATCATTTTCCCTATTTGTTGTGATATGTTCCCATCTTTTAAAGACTTCACTTAAATCTTTGCTTTCTTCAACAGTTTGATTAACACGAAGTTTAAGATTAAAAGAAAAACAACTGCCATTGCCTTTTTCACTCTCTACATGAATCGTACCACCCATCATTTCAACAAGCTGTTTTGTTATAGAAAGCCCCAAACCTGTTCCACCAAAACGTCTTGTAATAGAAGCATCGGCTTGTTTAAAACTTTGAAAAAGTTTATCTTGTTCATCTTTTGATATTCCAATACCTGTATCACGTACCATAAAAAATATCTCTATTTGGTCATTTATCTGTGAAGTTTTGCTGACATCAATACTGATGCCTCCCATCAGTGTAAATTTTATAGCATTAGAAAGCAAATTATTCAATATCTGACTGATGCGCAAACTGTCCCCAATAACCGATTGAGGGATATTTTTATCTATGTATATATTAATTTGAAGTTCTTTTTTATTAATCTCTGCCATATGTGTGGCAATCACTTGGTCCATCATATTATAAAAATCAAATTCAGTAGCTTCAATACTAAATTTACCAGCTTCCATTTTAGAAAAATCCAGAATATTATTAATAATTGCCGACATGTTATTACAACAATAAATAATAATTTCTAATGTTCTTCTTTGCTGTTCATCTTTTACAACTTCAAGCAAGGTTGTTACATGACCTCGAATACCATTGACTGGTGTTCTTAACTCATGTGTGACATTTGCTGTAAATTCATTTCTCACCTGTTTATTCATTTTTTCTTCTTCTTTAAGCTGTCTTACCCGCATATCCATATTTTTACGCCAAGTAATATCTTCTGCTAAAAGACAATAACACCCATTTATCACAGGAAAAAAACGGAGCGATACTGGAAAACATGTACTATTTTTTCGATATACAATCGTTTCTTTTACATCAATAAGCCTTGCAATATCAAAAGAATCAAATGTTCCATTATCTTGTCTAAATTCTCGCCAGAAAATCCATGTCATATTACATTCTAAAAATTCATCTTCACTATATCCAAGTTTTTCTCTGGCTGAATGATTGCTAAACAATATCTTTCCCTGTTCATTAAAAGTAATTACAATCTCCATAGTTTGCTCTGTTACGATTGAATTTACTTGATTTTTTTCCATCGGACTAAGCCTCCTCTGCACTTTAAAAATCCATATAGAATATTGTTATTTTAACATATTTAACAATATTATTCAATCTACTATATTGAATCTATCCTGTATAATATAAGAAGTACCTCTCCCACTCAGACAGAAAAGGCTCAGCCTTTTAGACTGAACCCTTACTATATATGGTACGATGCAATGTTTTAGCAGTAACAGAATATATAAATCCATAAATCACTGCAAAGATAATTACACTTATCACTGCACAAAGCAAAAAAAGTGAACTATTTGGCATAAAAAAGATTTGTAACAGACAATTTAATGGCTTAAATGCGACAGCTAAATGTATGATTGCTACAATCAGCGGAAGAAAAAATACTAAAAAAATTTGGCTTCGTATACTCTTTTGCACTTCTTTATTACTCATTCCAACCTTTTGCATAATAATAAATCGATTTCTGTCTTCGTATCCTTCCGATATCTGTTTATAATAGATAATAATAGCCGTTGCAAATACAAACACAATTCCGAGCATTATCCCAAGAAATAAAAAGCCACCAACCATCTGATAAAGGTTTTGATATAATTCTTTCTTTGAGTCGAAATTAAATTTGGTCTCATTAGCTGACGAATTATTTTTAGACAAATTTGATATAACATCTACTGCTTCTTTTTTTATCCTTTCTTCAAATTCTGTTTTTTGACTATCTGTGCCATTGTAATCTAATGCAACAATGTTATTTTCTCCTTCATTTACGGCTGGCAAATCGGAAAAATATTGCTGCATTATCTGATTCATAACCGTTTCATCACTTACTACCATAAAATAACACTCAAATATTGTAAATACATTTTTTATTGATGGTGCCTTTTCAAGAGTGTATACATTTTCAAATTCCATATTATCCATATAAAAATGTTTAAATTCATTATTTGCACTATCATTTACTGACATACATGCTACTTGATTTTTTTGTAAATTTACTTTTATGCCAGTTAATCTTTCATATTCTGAAGCAGTCATCATCGTTATACTATTCATTTCTGTATCGGTTGTATAATTTTTTGATTCAATACTTAAAAGATTACCATTTGTATATTCATATACTGCTTCAAAATAATTTTTTGTATCTAAATAGGTTATTTCAATGTCCATTTCTTTTGCAACTTTTTTTGCTAACTCCATAAAACTAGCTTGTATTTGTTTTCCTGAATGAGTATCTCCTAAAATACATCCACTTATTTGCAAATCATTTTCTTGTAATGAATTTACACTGTCCTCAACACCTGCATAAAGGGATACTGTTGTTGAAAGCATAACAAGAACTCCCGTTGCAAGTATACATATAGAAGAAAGTCCAACTGCATTTTGTTTCATTCGATATAATAGACCAGAAACAGCCGTCATATGATTTGGTTGATAATAATATTTTTTATTTTTCTTTAAAGATTTCAGCAAGGCAATCGTTCCTGCTACAAATAAAAAATAAGTTCCTATTATTACTAAAAGTATGGCTATAAAAATACCCTCTAACGCTTTTAATGGACTTTCTATTGTGATTGCAAGGTAATAACCGCCTCCTAAAAAAAGAAGTCCTAACACTAGCAAAATCCATTTTATTTTTGGTTCTTTTTCTCCCATTTGAGCGCTTAACAGGAGTGTTGATGGTTTTAATCGAATAATTTGCCATTTATTATACATATAAGTTATAAAAAATATAGCCAAAAAAAGTAGAATTGTAATAAATATACCTTCACTTGAAATATAAAATCCAAGAATAGTAGGAATTTTTAAAATTTTACATATTAATGAAGTACACAATTTATATAGCAATATGCCAAATCCTATACCAATAACCAAAGACACCATATAGCTTATAAAATTCTCAAAAAATAAAATATGTCCTATATCGGTCTTATTCATACCAAGTACATTATATAAACCAAATTCTCTTTTTCGCTGTTTCATCAAAAAACTGTTTGTATATAAAACAATAATAAATGAAAGAAGAATAACAACGGCAACACCCATTCCTATAATCATTAAAAGCTGACTTGCTACTTTAACTAGATTTTCATCTTTTTGTAATGTCATCATAATATAAAACATAGTGATTAAGCCTGCTTCTGCGAAAATATGCGGAATATATAGTCTTTTATTTTTCTTAATATTTGCAGTTGCTAATTTAAAATGAAATCGTATACTATTCATAATGTCCCTCCCCTGCTGTAATACTAGTCAAGGCATCGGATATTTTTTGATACAGCATTTCATTTGTCTGTCCACCTTTGTATATTTGATGAAAAATCTCACCATCTCTTAAAAACAATACTCTGCTGGCATGACTGGCAGCCCTTACGGAATGTGTCACCATAAATATAGTCTGCCCTTCTTTATTAATTTCTCTAAACAAACATAAGAGAGCATCGCTGGCTTTTGAATCAAGCGCTCCTGTTGGTTCATCAGCTAAAACCAAACTAGGATTTGTAATCAATGCCCTTGCAACAGCCGTTCTTTGTTTTTGTCCGCCAGACACTTCATATGGATATTTTTTCATATGCTCATAAATCCCAAGTCGTTTTACTAATGGAATTAAGCGTTCCTGCATAGTACTATATTTTTCTCCTGCTAATACTAATGGAAGCATAATATTATCTTCTAGTGAAAATGTATCTAAGAGATTGAAATCTTGAAAGACAAAACCCAAATTTTCTCTTCTAAATTCAGCAAGTCTTTTTTCTGGAATGGTTGATATATCCTTACCATCCAGTATCACATTTCCTGAAGTTGGTTTGTCAAGTGTTGCTAAAATGTTAAGAAGTGTCGTTTTGCCACTTCCACTCTCACCCATAATTGCCACATATTCTCCTTTTTCTATGGAAAAATTGACATTAGAAAGAACCTTTACCTGATTCATCCCTAATCTTGAAGCATAAATTTTTTCTAAATAATTTACTTGTAATATTGTCATATAATTCACCTTGCCTTTCTATAACTTGCCAATTTGAGCCATAGGCACAAATTATTAGCTAAATATGATTTAGCTTGTGAAATCATCTATTTTTCACATTACCTCCTTGCAAGAGAATAACAAAAAAGTCCTGCTGACAACAATCGAATTATGTGACAATATCGCTGGAAAATGTGACAATTTTGTCATATTTTCATTCCAATTCTAGCTGTGCTTTATGCAAATCAATATACACACTCGTTCCTTTTCCAAGTTCTGACTCTACCCACATTCTGCAAGAAAGTTTATTTGCAACCTTTTTACTTAAATATAATCCTAAGCCTGTTGATTTTTTATGAAACCTTCCATTATATCCTGTATATCCTTTTTCAAATATTCTTGGCAAATCTTCTGATGATATTCCTATTCCAGTATCTCTTATTATAAGAATATCCTCATCATTTAAAAGTATTGTAATGGAACCTTTCTTTGTGTATTTGATTGCATTAAAAAGTACTTGGTCTACAATAAAAGACAACCATTTTTCATCTGTAAGTATTCGCCTATTTGTTTGTTTATACTCAAGAGATAAGCGTTTATGGACAAATTCACCTGCATGTTTATGTATGCTTTCCTTTAAAATGGTATCAATATTGTAATTCTTAAGAACAAGGTCTGAGCTTTCGCTGTCAAGCCGTATATAACAAAGTACCATTTCAACATACTGTTCAATATGAAACAAATCTGTTAAAAGCGCACGATTGCTATCTGTATCTTCCATTTGTAATTTCATTCGCATTGCTGCAATTGGCGTTTTTATCTGATGTACCCATGTGCTATAATAGTCAATCATATCCAATCTGGAAGTTTCTGCTTTTGCATGTTGATTCTTATAATTTACAAGAATCGTTTGAATAATTGCATTATAATCTTCTTCTATTATATTGGTATTTACAGGAAGCTCCTCATTTATAAGAAGGGGATACTGATTTGCTTTATCTATACATTTTTGAAGATTTTTATGCTTTTTTATAAAATGGTTAAAATGTATTATTATTAATATTGTTGTAAGAAAAAAGCATAAAAAAGTGGCATATAAAACCGCTTCTACATCAGAATTATAAAGAAATAAGATTAACCAAAATATTGCTACAAATATAATAAATAATAATGCTATAAATTTATATTGCTTTATATATTTAATAAACATTTTTATTCTCCCTAGTTCAACAGATATATTATTTTTGTTCTTTTGTTTAATTTATTTATTTTTTATTCTATAATATATCCTCTTCCTACTTTTGTCGTTATAAAATTTTTTAATCCAATTTCTTCTAATTTTTTCCGAAGTCTGCCTACATTGACAGTCAATGTATTTTCTTCAATATAAGAATCCATCTGCCACAATCTTGTCATTAGTGTATCACGACTTACAATTTTTCCTCTATTTTCCATTAATGTTTGTAATATCTTAAATTCATTTTTTGTCAATTCAATATAATTATCTTTATAAGTTAAACTGGTATCATTTAAGTTTAAAATAGCCCCTTTATTTTCTAATACAGGCACTTGCCCCGCCATATCATAAGTACGTCTTAACACTGCCTGAATCTTTGCTATCATTACATTTAAATCCACAGGTTTTGGTATAAAATCATCACCACCCATATTCATCGCCATAATAATATTCATATTATCTGAAGCAGACGAAATAAACACAATAGGTACTTTAGAAATTTTCCTAATCTCATCACACCAATGATACCCATTATAAAAAGGCAGCATAATATCCAACAGTACCATATGTGGGTCAAATGCAATAAACTCTTGAAGAACGTTTTGAAAATTCTCAATTAATTGAACTTGATTTCCCCATGATTCTATTTGTATTTTCATCAATTCTGCAATAGAATGGTCATCTTCCACTATTAATATTTTATACATTTTAATATCCATACCTTTCTATAAATCTATAAATTTAATAAACATTCTGTAATAAATATTTTGCATAAAAAAATCCTATTACTGATTATAACAAAGAACAAATCATTTTGCGAGTTGTTCTTATAGGCTACCATGTTTTACAAGTCAGCCTAGTATAATAAGTAATAGGATAATATTTATTTTATGTCTATGTATTATAGGTCAAAGCAAATATTCGCAATCTGCTACGCTACTTGCTCATAACCAGTAAAAAAAGCAGTTGATAATGTAAGTTATTTCTCATCTACAGTATTGATATCTTTATAAGTTATATTAATAATTCCCTCTGATAAACGCTCTAATTCTATTACTGATTTACTTGTTGTCCACTTATACTCATAGCGTCTAATCCACTTATTCTCATAATTTCTAATATAATCATTTAGTCCTTCATGCGTTCCATACTTATCATCATATATTTTAACAAGTTTATCAGGAATTTCAGTGACTGAATAGCTTGATTCTTCATAATACACAAGTATTGATACTTTATTAAAACCATCTTTATAATAATATATTTCTGCGGCCTCTATATTTTCAATGCCTTCATAATTAGTAACTTTATTTAACAAACAATTCCTACTTGAATTATCAATACAATCCTCTCCAAGCTTTTTTTGTAATTCTTCTTTTGAAGTTCCCCATGTCAATCCTCTATAGAAACCTTTTTTTTCTTCTTGATTTTTTATTGTTTTAACAACTCCAAATATTAAAGCTATTACGCCAATAATAACAATAATTGGTATCGTTATTATTAATATTTTTTTAGTATTAATCTTTTTATTTTTTATTGAATCTTCTACAGGACAATTACAATTATAACATGCTTTTGCATCATCTGCCAAAATCGCTCCACACTCTGTGCATTTCTTTTCAATTTTAGGTGTTTCTTGTTTTAATATGTATCCACAGTTAATACATTTTGTAGCCTTATTGGAGATTTCTTTTTTACATCTAGGACAATTTATTAATGCCATATCTCATACCTCCATTCATTTGTAATAAATTTTTCCCATTCTATTTATAAATAGCAGTATTTTGACCAACTATTATAGAAAAGTACACAAATAATACCATTAATAATATAGTCATTTAATGGTTTAAATAAAATAAATATATGAATATTCAATTAATAAAAAAAGAAAACCTTGCATTTTATTCCGTAATGTGGAAATTAACTATAGTTTAAAAGAGAAATTTCTCTATATATATGATAACAAAAATCATATAACAATAGTTTGTTAAAAAAAATGTTTTAATGTGATAAAAAACTGTTATTAATAAACCTTAAATTATAATAAAAAAACAACATTAAAAGGCAGGTCATTTTGACCCGCCTTCTTAAACTTAATTAAGCCCTTTTATTGCTTATATAATTACATTCTATCATGGAATGTTCTGCTGATTACGTCCATTTGCTGCTCTCTTGTAAGGTCGATAAACTTAACCGCATATCCTGATACACGAATTGTAAAGTTTGCATACTCTGGTTTTTCTGGATGCTCCATTGCATCAAGGAGCTTATCTTTACCAAACACATTTACATTTAAGTGATGTGCGCCTTGGTCAAAATAACCATCTAACACATTAACCAGATTTTTCACTCTCTCTTCATCATTGTGTCCCAAAGCCTCTGGATTCATTGTCTGTGTATTAGAAATACCATCTAATGCCCACTCATATGGAAGCTTTGTAAGAGAATTAAGCGATGCCAAGAGTCCGTTTTTCTCTGCACCATAACTTGGATTTGCACCCGGCGCAAGAGGCGTGCCTGCCTTACGTCCATCAGGCATAGTACCTGTAAACTTACCATAAACTACATTTGAAGTAATTGTAAGAATCGATGTTGTAGGCTCTGAATTTCTGTAAGTATGTCTTTTCTTAATTTTGCTTAAGAATGTGCCAAGAAGCCATACAGCAATATCATCTGCTCTGTCATCATCATTGCCATATCTAGGGAAATCGCCTTCTGTCTCAAAATCAACAGCAATTCCGTCCTCGTCACGAATGACTTTAACCTTTGCATATTTGATAGCAGACAATGAATCGACAACATGTGAAAATCCAGCAATACCCGTTGCAAATGTTCTCTTAACATTGGTATCAATAAGAGCCATCTCTGCAGCTTCATAGTAATATTTATCGTGCATATAATGAATCAAATTTAATGTATTAACATAAAGGTTTGCCAGCCAACCCATCATATCCTCAAACTTTACAATCACTTCATCATAATCAAGATATTCTGATGTGATTGCTTTATATCGAGGTCCTACCTGTGTTCTTGACTTTACATCAATACCGCCATTAATTGCATATAAAAGACACTTTGCAAGATTGGCTCTTGCTCCGAAAAACTGCATTTCTTTACCAGTTTGTGTAGCCGATACACAACAACAGATTGAATAATCATCACCCCATGTTACTTTCATAACATCGTCATTTTCATACTGAATAGATGATGTATCCACAGAAATCTTTGCTGCATACTTTTTAAAGTTTTCTGGCAGTCTTGATGAATAAAGCACTGTAAGGTTTGGTTCTGGTGAAGGTCCCATATTCTCCAACGTATGAAGAAAACGATAATCATTTTTTGTTACCATTGAACGTCCATCAATACCTGTACCTGCAACTTCAAGTGTAGCCCATGTTGGGTCTCCTGAAAACAGCTCATTATAAGATGTAATTCTTGCAAATTTAACCATTCTGCACTTCATAACAAAATGGTCAATTAATTCTTGAGCTTCTTGCTCTGTAATTTTACCTGCTTCTAAATCTCTTTCAATATAGATATCAAGAAATGTTGAAACACGACCTACAGACATCGCTGCACCATTTTGTGTCTTAATAGCTGCAAGATAACCAAAGTATAACCATTGTACTGCTTCCTTTGCAGTTGTTGCTGGTTTAGAAATATCATAACCATATATTTCTGCCATCTTTTTCATACCTTGTAACGCTCTAATCTGTTCTGCAATTTCTTCCTTTAAACGAATAACATCATCTGTCATTGTATTGATGCCACAATTTTCCTTATCTTCTTCCTTCTTCTCAATAAGGAAATCAATACCATAAAGGGCAACTCTTCTGTAATCGCCTACAATTCGACCACGACCATATGTATCTGGCAAACCTGTAATAATATGGCTTTTACGCGCTGCTCTCATCTCTGGTGTATAGGCATCAAACACACCCTGATTATGTGTTTTATGATAATCTGTAAATATTTTATGCAATTCTGGACTTGGTGTATAACCATAGTTTTCACATGACTGCTCTGCCATCTTAATACCACCATAAGGCATAAAAGCTCTTTTAAGAGGCTTATCTGTCTGTATACCAACTACTTGTTCCAAATCTTTCATTGACTCATCTATATATCCAGGTCCATAGGCTGTAAGTCCTGATACAACTTCTGTCTCCATATCAAGAACGCCGCCTTTTTCTCTTTCCTGCTTTTGAAGTTCTTGAAGTTTTCCCCAAAGTTTATTGGTAGCTTCTGTAGGTTCTGCTAAGAAACTTTCATCGCCATCAAAAGGTGTATAATTCTTTTGAATAAAATCTCTAACGTTGATTTCCTGTTTCCATAGTCTGCCTTTAAATCCATTCCACTGCTCAAAGTTTACCATAGCTGCTTATTGCCTCCTTAAAAATTTTGTAAATATATTTATATTGTATATTTGCACACAGGAATTGTATATTGTACACTGTATACAAATAACTTCAAAATTTTAAGTGATGTTTTTACTGTTAAATGAATGGCATCATTTGACAATTTTATAACAATCACTTGCAAGATGATAATATCACTATAAAAAAAGAAAAGCAATACTTTTTAATCAGGTTTTTAATTTAATACAATGGCTTCCTTTTCCATATACAATAAGTACTGTAAAAGTTGAAAAAAAGTAAGATAAATGTCATAAATATAAGATAAATATTAGAAATATAATATGGACTATTTTTCTTAAAAATGATACAATAGTGCAAGTTTACAATAACTTTTTCTCAACTTTTACGTAAGTTATAATAAAATACCAAATCATTTTCATATTAAATTATTTTTATTGACATAATGTATTTACTATGCAAAATTATGCAAATAAGGAGGATAGTTTTGACAAAAAAAATTCTTTTAAGAACACTTATTATCTTGGGAAACACCATGATATTAATTGTTCTTGCTCTATATTGTATTATGTGGATTTGTGTTAATGGTCCATCTTCTCGTGCAAAAGAGTTATTTGTAATGTCCGTAAGAGAAACCAGTGCTGTTAAGTTTCTTGCTAATATCTACTGCAGCGCTGATGAAATTAAAGAAATTGAACAAAAAAAGAATATTGATGTCACCGATTTTGTTGATACTTCACTTATTAATATTGATGATGAAGAGGAAACCAATCATTCTATTGATGATGATAAAAATAATGAAGATAATGAAAATATTATAATTCAAGAAGATGGAATTATTGTAGAAAAAGTTTATGGTTCCACCTTTAAAGGTTATATGATGTCTGTCAAAGACCCTTCAAGAGTTATGGTTGGTACTTCCTCTAATTCATATTCTTCCAATGTTGCTGGTCGCAAAATTTCAGAAATGATAGAATCTTATGGTGCTGTTGCTGCGACAAATGCTGGTGGATTTGATGACCCTAATGGCATTGGAAATGGCGGCATTCCTATTGGGATTGTTATATCAGAAGGCGAATTAAAATATGGCAGTCGTAATCAAAAATATAATGTTATAGGTATAAATAATGAAAATGTTTTAATTGTTGGCAATATGACGGGACAACAAGCCATTGACAGCGGTATACGAGATGCCGTTTCCTTTGGTCCCATTCTTGTCATTAATGGACAAGCTACCGAAGCTTCTCAAAGCGGTGGATTAAATCCCCGCACAGCTATTGGACAAAAAGCAGACGGAACCATACTATTGCTTGTTATTGATGGCAGACAAAGTTCAAGTTTTGGCGCTTCTTATGAGGATATTGCCGACGTTATGTTGCGTTTTGGTGCTGTCAATGCTGCTAACCTTGATGGTGGAAGTTCAAGTATGATGTTTTATAAAGGTGAACTTTTAAATTCCTGTGCTTCTCTTTCAGGTCCACGAAATATGCCAACATGCATCCTCGTCAAATAATATGTATCGTAAGTTATAGTTATATAACAGATTGAATATACAGCAAGACTGTTTGTATTCAATCTTACAGGCAATCATTATATAGACATGCTATCCATAATCTAAGTATATTTTGTCTGTATAGGAATAAATTTGGAGGATTATAATGAAATTTAAACATGGAATTATTCTATATAATTGTGTCTTACTCTTAATCATATTTGTGATTTGTGTGTTAGAGTGGAATTCATTATCAAAATACCAGATAAACTATGAAGCTAAAAAACAAGAAGAACAACAAAGCCGTGAGGAAGCGCAAAAAAAGCGTGAAGAGGAAGCCTCGATTGCTGAAGAACATCGAAAAAAAGACAAAACCATTATTGTTGATGGTTTTATGAAAATATATATTAATGATGAAATAATTACTCCTTCTTTAACTTCAACAAAAAACGATACAGTATGTGATGATTTAACGGAACTTACAGGTATAGAAGCAAATAAATGTACTTATACAATATCCATTGCTAATGCAGATACACTTGTAGTAAAAGATGCACTAGACAATGTGCTGACACCTATTGATAATAATAATTATGTGTCTGGCGCCTATCAATATAATGAAACTTTGGCAAAAGAGGCGCTAGACAAATTTGAATACTATTTATATTTTTTTAATGGTATGGCAAATTTACAAGATATGAAAAAAGTAACCAGACCAGAAAGTAAGGCATATCAAGCTTTAGTGAAATCAACAGAGATGCTGCACTGGTCAAAAAAATCAACCAATCTTACTTTTGATGAAGAAAATGTTACAAATATGCGACAGTACAACGATACTCATTTTATATGTGATATTCAATTTAAAATGACAAAAACATTGAAAAATGGATATACAGAGCAGGAAGATGTCCATTATCGCATACTTTTTGAAAAAGTAAATGATAATTGGCTTATATATTCCTACTCTACAATTTAACTTTTTACTTAATTCATTTTTGGAGCTTTTTCAAATGGTTTTATCTTTTTTAATTCCTGTGAAATTTCTATATGCTGAGGGCAGTTTTTTTCACATGCACGACACTCAATACAGTCTGATGCCTGCCCTTTTTCATATACTGCCCTATTATAATACATATTAGAAAAATTACCATTAATCTTATAATTGTTATAAACACCAAACAGTCCGGGAATGGCAATATTTTTAGGACATACCTCCATACAGTATCCACATGATGTACATGGAATTTCACAGGAAGTATTAATAATGTCTACTACCTTTGACAGAATCTTTTTCTCATCAGAACTTAAAGGTTGAATATCATTCATAAGTGCTGTATTTTCTACAATCTGTTCCATATCACTCATGCCGCTTAACACCATAAATACATTATCTAAAGAAGCAGCAAAACGAAGTGCATACGAAGCAGGAGAAGCATCTGGATTAAAATCATGCAATAACTGGGCAGCTTCTTTTGGTAAATTAGCCAATGTACCTCCCTTTACTGGTTCCATCACAACAATTTGTTTTCCATGTTTCACTGCGGTTTCATAACATTTTCTTGATTGGATAACATCATTTTCCCAATCTAAATAATTAATCTGTAATTGCACAAAATCCACTTCTGGATGTTGAGTTAAAATCATATCTAACGTGTTAGCATCATCATGGAATGAAAATCCAAAATTTTTTATGAAACCTTCTTCCTTTTTCTTTAAAGCAAATTCAAATCCTCCAAATGTTGAAGTCTTTGCATATCGGTCACGCCCCATATTATGCATCAAATAATAATCAAAATATCCAACTCCTGTTTTTTCTAACTGTTGTGAGAAATACATTGGATATTCTTCTGCTGATTTAACCAATATTGTGGGCATTTTATCAGCAAAGATATAAGATTCTCTGTTATATCGGTCTGCCAATGCTTTTTTACATGCATCCTCTGACATTTTATCATGGTATGGGTATGCCGTATCAAAATAAGTAAACCCTGCCTTTAAGAAATAATCAACCATCTGATTAAAAAGTTCTTGATTAATGGATGTTTTATCTTCAAAATTGTAAAGAGGAAGCCTCATTGTACCAAAACCTAATTTTTTCATAATTAATCCTCCATTCCAATGTGTAGAAATCATACAACAGAAAGTTATAAAGACCATTTCTATTGTTATCACAAACCTTATTTGTGATGCTTTGACACAAATAAGTAACAAACTTATTTTTATTTAGCCTACTACTACATTTTTATTATTATAAATAATTTTTGTTATGAAATCAATATGACTATTCATTATAAAAAATAACTTACTAATATATTTATTTTGATAAAATTACGCTTTTAATAAAATTACAAATGTTATACTTGATTGAAAATATATTTTATTTTATAATTATATTAATTTTTATTATTTTTAATATATGCTGTATAAATTACAATATACAGAAGAAGGGATTACTGTGGATAATATATGTATAGGTATGCTGGCTCATGTAGATTCAGGTAAAACGACACTTGCAGAAGCCATGTTGTATAAAAGCGGAACAATAAGAACATTAGGACGTGTTGACAATAAAAATACATTTCTTGATACTAATCAGCAAGAACGTGACAGAGGAATTACCATATTTTCAAAACAAGCTATTATGACAATAAACAACTGTACCTATACCCTTCTTGACACACCCGGTCACGTTGACTTTTCTGCTGAGATGGAACGCACGCTTCAAGTTCTTGACTATGCAATTCTTATTATAAGTGCTACAGATGGTGTTCAATCACACACAGAAACACTTTGGAGACTTCTTGCAAGATATAAAATTCCAACATTTGTATTCGTCAATAAAATAGACCAACCGACTGCAAATCAGCTAAGAGTCCTTGAACAATTAAAAAACAAACTGTCAAATTCGATTATTGACTTTTCATTTCCAAACTCTGAATATTGTCAAGAAGAAATTGCTCTATGTGATGAGCAGCTTCTTGATATATTTCTCAACGGAGAAATAATATCAGACAATTCTATCAAACAACTTATAAAACAACGCAAACTCTTTCCTTGTTTTTTTGGTTCTGCCCTAAAAATAACAGGTATTGATGATTTTATTAACTGCATTGTTTCCTATACTGAGAGTAACTTATATCCTGAGGAATTTGGCGCAAAAATTTTTAAAATATCAAGAGATAATACTAAGACAAGACTTACTCATTTAAAAGTAACAGGTGGCACGCTTTCTGTAAAAATGCAAATTGGTGATAGTGAAAAAATTAATCAAATTCGTATTTATTCTGGTGAAAAATATACAACTGTCAACAAAGCAAGACCCGGAATGATTTGTGCAGTTACTGGTCTTGAGGCTACCTCTGCTGGAATGTCGTTAGGAAGTGACAACACTTGTATTACACCAATGTTAGAGCCTGTACTTACCTACAAATTAAATATTTTGGATAACACGGATGTACTTGCAGCTCTTCCAAAACTAAAACTTCTTGAAGAAGAACATCCAGAACTTCATATTGTATGGAATGAATTTTTAAGAGAAATCCAAATTCAACTGATGGGAACTGTTCAAATAGAAGTATTGCAAAATCTTATTAAAGAGCGTTTCAATCTTAATGTAACATTTGAACATGGAAATATTGTATATAAAGAAACGATATCCAATATTGTGGAAGGTGTAGGCCATTTTGAACCTTTAAGACATTATGCAGAAGTCCATTTGATACTTGAACCCGGCGAGGAAGGAAGCGGAATTACGTATTGTGCCGACTGTCAAGAAAATTTATTAGACAAAAACTGGCAGCGACTTATTTTAACACATGTTTCTGAAAAAACACATATAGGTGTATTAAGCGGTTCTCCTCTTACCGATGTAAAAATCACTTTAGTCGCAGGACGCGCACATCAAAAACACACAGAAGGCGGCGATTTTAGACAGGCAACTTATCGTGCTATCCGACAAGGCTTGATGCAGGCTGATTCAGTATTGCTAGAGCCTTTTTATCACTTTATACTGACCCTTCCAACAGAATGTGTAGGAAGGGCTATGACCGATTTAGAACGAATGAAAGCAAATTTTGAACTCAGTTCACAAAATGCAGTAAATTTTGAACTCAGTTCACAAAATAACTATTCTAATAATATAAATAACCATGAATTTTCTATTATTACAGGAATTGTACCTGTGTCTGAATTTGGTGAATATCAAACAGAAGTGATTGCTTATACAAAAGGAACAGGTACAATAAGCTGCACAATGGCAGGCTATAAGCCATGCCACAATACCCATGAAGTTCTTGAGCGCATTGGTTATGATGCCAGTAAAGACACTTTAAATCCATCAGACTCTGTATTTTGTAGTCATGGTGCTGGAGAAATTGTATCATGGAATGAAGTATTTGAGCGTATGCATCTTGAAAGCGTCCTTGCTCAAAGAAATGGACAAACTCAAAACAATACGTTTTTAAACAATTCAAAGCAAACAAGCCGCACTGTATCTGATGAACCTATTGGGCTTGACGAAATTGAATCCATATTAAAACAGACTTATTATGCTAACAGTTCCAATTCTTCTAAAAAGAAATGGAAAAAAACATCTTCTATTCAAAAATATAATTATCATTCATCAAGTAATGTTCTATCAGAAAATAATGGACAAGCTGCTTTACAAACAGCTTCAACCAATAAAAAGAAGCCACATGTTTCTAAAGAACACTATCTTTTAGTTGATGGATACAATATTATATATGCGTGGGACGAACTAAAAGAACTTGCCTCTGTAAATATGGATAGCGCACGCGGACGACTTTTAGATATTCTTTGCAATTATCAGGCTATGACAAAATGTACACTGATTGCTGTATTTGATGCATATAGGGTAAAAGGTCATGATACAGAATTATTAGATTATAACAATATTCATGTTGTATATACAAAAGAAGCCGAAACCGCAGACCGATTTATTGAAAAATTTGCTCATCAACATGGACAAAATCATCATGTACGCGTTGCAACATCAGATGGACAAGAACAAATTATTATTATTGGGCAAGGTTGCCAACTTGTATCAGCCAGAGAATTTTTACAAGAAATAACAGATATGGAACAATATATTCGAGAAACATATTTAAATAAGCCTCTCTAAAACTATTATTCGATATCTGTTATTGAAATTTTAAATATATTTTTATAATATATTTTTATATTATAAAGTATTTTACTTCATCATTTATAATGTTATTTTCTGTCCTTATTTTGATTTAACGGCATCACCTGTCAACCAGCTTTCATCTGGTGACATATTAAAGGTTATGGTACTTCCATCAGAAGTAGCAACAATCGTACCTTGTAAATCGGTTCTAAAAACTTTAATTCCTCTCATTCTAAACTCATTCATTGTAGCAGCATGTGGGTGTCCATAATCATTCCCCTCACCACAGCTTATAACCGCATATGCAGGTGATGCCGCATTTAAGAATTTTTCAGAAGATGACGACCTACTGCCATGATGTCCCACCTGATATATATCACAGTCAATATCAATGCCATTATCTACAATATCACTCTCTGCTTCCTCTTCTGCATCGCCTGTAAATAAAAATTTATTATTGCCATGTTTTAATATGATACCAACGGAACTATTGTTGGAACTTTTATATGTATCATTTGGCGCAATAATTGTAAATTCAGCTTCTCCAAGCGAATATTGCTGTCCGACAACAGGCTCTGTCACTGTATAATTTTTTGACTCCATTGCAGCAAGCACATCTTTATGTGTTTTTGTTGTTTTTTTATAATCAGGCATAATAATTTTATCACAATCAAATTGATATATAATAACATCTACTCCACCCTCATGGTCACTATCTGGGTGTGTAGATATTAAATAATCCAATTTCTTAATATTTTGACTTTCTAAATAAGCCTGTACTTCTTTTCCCTTATCATTTTCACCTGCATCAATCAACATGAAATGTTCTCCACATTTTATTAGTGTCGCATCCCCTTGACCAACATCAATATAGTGAATTTCCAGCTTATCGCTTGCATTTTGCATAGAATCATTTTGTGTAGAATCCACATTATCAAAATGAATACCTGTATCATCAACACTGACACTGACATTACAGCCTGTAAAAATAAGCGATAACATGAGTAATAACGCAATTATCTTTCTTTTCATACTTAAAACCCTTTCTGTAATTATTTTACATTGAGCAATTATAACGTATCAAAAAAAAGAACGCAAGTTCCAAGTTTCTTATTCCTGCAAAATGTTCCATATAAAATATTAGATATATTAAACAAGAAGTCCTTACTTCTTAATGTCTAATATTACCACAAATTATTAGTTCTTCATTCTTTACATCTGTTACATAAAAGTGATACAATACATAAAATATCTACTTAAAACTTATATCAACTCATTGTTTAACCTCATCAAGCAAGTCCCCACTTCAATGCCGCAGAGACATAAGTGGTGAGTGGGGACTTGCGTTGCGATAGCAGATAGATGGTTATGAGCAAGTAGCGTAGCGGATTGCGAATATCTGCTTTGACTAATTAGTAAAAATACTGTAAATAATCCATTTATTGAATTGATTATTTACATGATAAAATTGCTTGACATGGAGGATTTATGAAAAAGATAGTAAAACGAATAGTATCCTACATTATAGCTGCCATTACTGTCCTTTATTGTATTACATATACAACGATTCAGACTGCCAATGCAGCTATGTTTGATATTATGATAAGTATTACTGCTGATAAAGAGATTGTAAATACAGATGACATTCTTACAGTCTGTGTGACTGTAAAACATTTTCAATCAACCATATATGATGATATCAATCCATTAGTCAGTGGTATTCAAGTTGAAATACCTATTGATACAGATATCTATGAATTTATGGATTTTGTAAATACTGCTGAAGATAATGATGATGTTCCTTTATTTATGAACACCGATTCTTCTCAATCTGCCAATTATGATAAACTGTCAGAATCGGTCAAATGTGTTGGTTTAAACTCAGATACACCTTATATAACAGAAAATGCAAAAGATGTTCTTATTATGAAATTTAAACTAAAAGCAAAAAAAGCTGCCGATGTAAATTTTTCATTAGGAAAGACTATTTTTGACAATATGTTATATAAAGATGGAAAGGAAAATCTGCAATACTCTGTTATTCAATTTGCTTCTGCCAGTAAATATGGCGATGTTAATAATGATGGCGATGTTAATATAAGAGATGCTGTGATTCTTAAAAAAGTTTTAGCAGGTATGAATATCTATTATGATTTTTGGAATAGTGATGTAAACAATGATTATCAAGTCAATTCAAGTGATGCAGTTATATTGCTTAAATATTTGGCGGGTATGTGAATACATGTTTTTTGATTTTTAAGATATATACTAATGGCTGGAAATTAAAAAATCCAGCCTTTTTCATATTTTTTATCCTTAAATCCTATTTCATTTATAAAATAACTTCTTTTTTATAAAAGCAATTACTACGCTTATCGGTCTTCTAATAGGTCTTAAACACAGCCATATCCAAGACAATACTCTATAAACTATATTTTCAACAGAAATGGATTTGCCTTTTCTGATAATTTCTATTAATTTTCCATGTATTTGCTCTGCCTGCAAGGGTCCTTCTATATGTGTTTGATTATCTCCCACCATATAAAACCCTTCTTTTGTAATTTGTACAATGCGATGCAGCACCAATATTCCTGACGAATCCCATCTTCGATACAATACCACATCTCCACGCTTGAGCATTGTTATATCTGCTTTTGTTATAACAGCCATATCGCGTCCGGGAACAAATAAGGGATACATACTGTATCCCTCTGGTTTTATCATAATATTTCCCTCTTGTAATGCTAAAATAATTTGACTGTTATTATCTAATTTTTTTACATTATCTGCTTTTTTTGTATTATCCGCATTTTTTTCAATTTGCATAAATTCCTCATTCTTGCATTGTTGTAAACACTTCTTATCAAAAGAGCATATTATGCGCTAAACTTACAAACTATAATGCGCACGCTCTCCACCAATATACTTTGCCCTTGTTCTGGCACAAACTAAATGTGCCTCACCAATTTTAGAAATATTTAATCGAACAGGAACTGCCACATCTTTTAAATTCATTCCAATTAAAGTATCTCCTATATCCATGCCTGCATCAGCTTTTACATGCTCAACTGCCACTGGATTAGAAAAATATTTATAAGCCATTGTTGCAAAAGAGCCGCCTGCTTTTGGAAATGGAACAACATTGACAACTTCATATCGGTTGATTTTTGCCGCTTTCTTTTCTAATATAATCGCTCTATTAAGATGTTCACAACATTGTGCTGCCAAATATACGCCTTTTTCTTTTGCTGCTTCCCAAATTCCAAGAAACAC
>CAJUKN010000003.1:0-7136 GCA_910587485.1 uncultured Lachnospira sp. | reverse complement strand
TCTTCCGCCAAATTTGGTTTTGAAGCAGAACCAATCTGCTCTCCAGATATTTCACTGGTAGAACAGCCAACTAAAAATAAATCTCCTTCTTGTAAATTAGCTATATCTAATAATTGTTTAGCTGCACTATATGCTTCTTCTTTTAAATTCATTACTTACTACTCCTTTTCTTTTTCATATATAAACTCTCTTTTTGGAAAAGTGTATCCAAAGTCTTGAAATAAATTTTAACAAATAATCACACATTTTTTAATTTTTTCAAGCAATAAAATAACATGGAGGGATAATCTTCTTTGCTGCAACTACAATTTTTTCTCCAGTAAATGAAATAGTATTTTCATGTGACAAGTATATAAGCCATTCTTCAGATTCATCAAAAATAAAGGTCTCAGCATACCATTGAAAAATATAACCATCTTCATCCTGTTCATATAATAATTGGGTAATGCTCTCGTTTTCAAAATATTCTCTGCAATCCATTTGAAACATACTTACATCTTTAATATTACACAATTTTACAACATTTTCTATGAAAAACATATTCTTATCTTGATATATCCTAATAATGTCATATGCTGCTACAGAAATAAATTTTGCAACATGAACAAGCGGATACCAATATAAACTGTTATGGTCACTATTACTTTTAATATAATGTATAAGTTTCTTTTCAACCTTTGGATTTTTCATCTTTACCACCATAAAATATTTTTATGCTTCAGAAATATATATTTATAGGTTCATTTTTAGCAGATGCTTCATTCCAAAAAGAACGTATATAAATGCTTCCTTAACTTATTATTTGCCAAAATCAAGTTAAACTCTTGCTTAATGAGGTTAAATCATTATTTATTTTTGACAACATTTCTTAAGATACCTGATGATTTTACAAACATATATAAAGCACTTCCAAAAACAATACCGCATATAGTCTGCCCTGTTATAATAGGGATTCTAATCATCGCATATTCCAAGCCATAAAGAGGAATCTTAATTAATGTATATAAAGCAATATGCACTACTGCACCCACAATAGCCCCTATCAGCCAATTAAACTTTACCTTTGGCAGCAACTTATATGCCACAATTCCCATAAGCAATGCCCATATGCCTTTAAAAAGCATTGTTGGAAGCACCCATATCGTATAACCTCCTAACAGGTCTGATAATCCTGCTCCAATCGCGCCTGCCAGCACGCCTTTTCTTGTGCCAAACATACATACAGTAAGAATAATCATGCAGTCCCCAAGATGCGTATATCCAAATGACGTAGGAATTTTAAAAAAATACGTTCCTACAAATACCAAGGCTGCCATCAATCCAGTAATTACAATATCATATATTTTTACAGAACTTGTTGTATGATTTTGCTTTAAATGCTGTTTTTTATTTAAAATTGTCTTTTCCATACTTTTTTATACCTCTTTTATTTATATCTCTATATTCATAAATTCACAAGCATTTTTATAAAATATTCGATTCATTCCATCTTCATCTATACCACATGCTTGAATTTTTTGTATTTCTACAGATGGTGCATGAAATGGTGTATCCAGTCCAAACATAATTTTGTTTTGTGCCACATTCTCATATGCGTTGCGAATTTGAACGCTCATTGATGTTCCAGAGGTTTCAAGCCATATATTAGAATATTTTTTAGCCATTGTTAGCGCTGCATCTACATAAATTCCATTTCCATGCCCCATATGAAGCATACATATCTTTAATGTTGGGTGTCGTTCTGCCAAAAGTCCAATTTGCCATGGCAATGAAAATGGCGCATGACCAGAATGCACAAAAAATGGCTTTCCATAATATGCACAGATTTCAGCAGCAGGGTCAACACAAGGAGCATCAACGGCATAGCCATCAAATAGCGATTGTATCTTTCCGCCCTGAAAATGCTCATCTCGAATATAATGTTCTAATTCATCGTATGCTTTTTTTCCCTTAGAGCAATCAATTCGCGCTATTGGAATAATAGATGTTGGATATTGTCTATATGCCTCTAAGGTTTCCTCATTATTGTATGAATTTGATGAACATAAAACCGTTTTTACAATATGATATTCTTCCATCTGTTGAACAAGATTTTGCGCATCTATATGAATATTAAATGGTGCGCCCCAAGTTCCTATATGCGAGTGCATATCTATCTTTTTAAATTTTGCAAACATTTTCCCTCCATTCTCCTATTTATTTGATATGAAGGCACAATTCCTACATATCAAACAGATTGGCAATTATTATAATACATATCATTGGAGTGCATTATATTTGTAAAGTGGCTATATTAAAATATTCAGTTTTGATTTATTTTTTATGGTCAGATTGAAAATCTTACCCCTTTTATATATTATATATTTATAAATATTTTTTTACCAAATATTTATTATACGCTAATAGCATATTTAATCCTTACAGGAATAAAATTTAGCACATTGCGTACATATAGACATCTCATTGACTTCAAGAGGTTTAAAATATTTTCTTATAAAATATCCCGCCAAGGAATTAGGATTTGCAATATGCTTAGGCATATCAGGCTTATATCCTTTTGAATGACAAATTTGACATTCATTTATCCATTTTCTTAATTTAGGATAAGATTGCAAATATAGCTCTCCCTTATTATTTTTCATACTATATCTCCATTCTGAATGGTAACCATATCATTAAGCTATTCAAAATAATATAAATAAACATCCTCCAAATCCAGATTATTATCTACAATTTCTGCTTCAGCTGGCAATTCATCTCCAACAATTCTAAGAACCAGTCCATTCTTTTTTTGTCTCACATTTCCAACCTTATACTTTCTCTGCAATTCTTCTATCTCATCTAATGTACAGGTAATTTCTCCCACTTTACCATACATAGTCTCTATTAATTCTGCAGATGTTCCTTTAGCAATAATCTCTCCACTTTTTAAGAGAATAACTTGATCTGCTATACATTCAATATCACTTACTACATGCGTAGCAAAAAGAATAATTTTATTTTTTGACAGCTCTGCTATATAATTTCTAATACTAATACGTTCCTTAGGGTCAAGTCCTGCTGTTGGCTCATCAAGAATAAGAATTTTAGGATTTCCTAAAAGTGCCTGTGCCAAAAGTACTCTTTGCCTCATTCCCCCTGAAAATTCTCCAATTTTTTTATGTGCAACATTTGTCAAATTGACAACTTTAAGAATCTCATTAATTTGTTCATCAACAGAAAATCCCTTTATATCTCCAGTATCTTCTTTCATGTTTAATTTTTTCACTCCCTTTATTTCTGCCATATATTTAAGAAATGCCTTTGGTGAAAAATCTTCATAAAATCCCTGTTGCTGTGGCATATACCCTATATTTTTTCTGAATTTCTTACCAAGTTTAAGAATATCAACCGCTTTGTTATCACTACAATCTTCTCCTTCAAAATCATCATCAATATACAATATACTCCCACTATTTTTATCTCTTTTAATATTATCTGTTATTAAATTTATCATTGTGCTTTTTCCTGCACCATTCGCACCAAGTATTCCATAAATTCCCGGCTTAAAAACATATGTAATTCCTTTTAATGCCTGCACTGTACCATATGTCTTTTTTAATTCTTTAATTATCAGTTTCATTTATCTACCCCTATCATTTTTACTGTTTAACTATCCATTGTTTCTTTTCTTAGAATAAAAATAACTGAACTAATGCCAGCTATGAAAAGAACAATCACAAATAAACAATATAGAATCATTGCATTTTGCCCATCTAAAAAACATGGAAAAAATGCAATATATTTACCAATACAAAATTTATCCAAATAATCAAATCCTATCATATACAATAACTGTGGTATAGTAATAGCCATGCCTCCAAAAAAACAAAATAGATATTTAACATAAATGGAAATCCAATGAACAACTGCCTGAATACAAATAAAAATTATAATCTTAACTAAAAAATCTATTATAATAAATCCAATAATAGACGGATTAATAATAAAATCACTAAATGCAGGCAGACTTTTCAAAGGTGATAATATCTTTTCAAAATGATACACTCTGCTCAATTTGTAATAGTAAATACCATATGTGATACATGCAAACATCATAACAAGTATACCATTTGTTATCATTTTCTTTACAAGCCATTTTCTTCGATTTTCATATGCTAATATTGTTTTATGTATCAATACTTTTTTTTCATATGAAATAAATCCACATGCAATAACAATAGCTGCTAAAACATTCAATAATGCTAATTCTTTTTGGTTATTACTTTCTTTACTGCCTATTGCTTCCATATATTCATAGGGTTTTAGTACAACAGATTTTGTTCCTTGTTCATTCATTTTTTTTACAAATTCCACATGTTGTTGAATATCTGTAATCATATCTTTTCTGTTCTCTATAAGCGCTTCTGCATTTTCAATACTATAATCCATCTCTTCAACAAATTGATTATAATCATTTAAATAATCATTGTATATGGATTCCAGTTTAGAACCATAACTTAATCCTTCTGCCGTTTTATAATATCCTGAAAGATAACTTTTCTTTGCATCATATATTACACCAACTCTTGGTTGTATTGTTAATGCAATATATATAAGTACAAGCAAAACCATCCCAATTCTTTGCGAAATAAGTACTTTATATATTTCCTTTATCATATTTGGCGTTTTTTCGATTAATCGCATAAACAATACAAATATTTTTTTTAAAAGGACTTCAATTACATTTTCACGCCCATTAAAATATTGATTGATAGTACGATAGACATTTATGATTAATGCTAATGTGCCTATTAATAATGTAAACGCCACTATTGTCACAGCAACCGTTGTAATTCCCCATGAGTATCCCCAGTTATAATACCCCAGCGATTTATTCGGAAAAAACAAATAATATATATTTATAAATCGTAATGCTCTTAGTGCAGATTTAACAGATATAAACTTATATAACACAATGTCGATTCCACAAACAAACCCATATATAAATATACCAACATTTATATTACTAAAGCATGACAATATAAGCCATAACAGCAATGAAAGCGTTGTACTTGCAATCGATGACAACAAAACCAACACACCCACAAATTCAATTCTAGTTAATGCCCCTGTCGTCAAAAGAAAATACTCATCACTGGCTGCTACAACATTTATTGCATTCTTTCCTCCATATATATTTAATAGCAATAGTACTGCTTCAAAATAAAAGATAACATTCATCAATAAAGATTGTATAAATAAAATACCACACCGCTTTAAAAACAGTTTTCCTCTGCCATTTGATGAAGCATGAATAATATAATACAATCCATTTTTTCTTTCTATGAAAAAATAATACACAGTTAAAAAGCAAATGAGCAGCACATAAATATGAATATAATCATTTTGATATAATTTTTCAAGCCATATGCCATTACTTAGTTTTACATCTAAATCTGTGAGAGCCAATAAATCATCTTTTGTTTTTAGAATATTCATATATTCAAAGCTATTCGTTTTATATGTTCCTGATTTTGCATATAACAAAGCGGTTTGTTCTTTTTTTAAAATTTCCGTTTTAAAATTATCAATATAGTTGGCATTTGTTATAAGCAGTTGCCTTGCCTCTTTTGCTGACAAAGTTTCTGCTGATTTATCACTGCTATTAATACCATAATCCTTAAAATACTGCTCCCATGTTTTTGTAGCTGATTCTACACAAGATGTACTATCTGCATAATTATTATCTAAAATCTGTATCATCTCATCATAAATTCGTGCCACATTGGTATCTTTATTTCCATTGATAATAACAATACCATTTAACAATAATAATATTCCAAAAAGCAGCAGCGTTTTTATATTGTAAATACGTTTAATTTCATTCATCAGTAATCCAACCTTTATATTTTAATATATTTAATCTCTGTTTATTGATGGCTTTTGATTTATTATGCTATATTTTCATATAAAAAAATAGCAGGATTAAGCCTTGATACCATTGCTTAACCCTGTTTTTTATTTTATAATACACATTGATATATCTGCTTTATAGATGTTTCTTCGTTCTTTAAATATTCACTTTTATTAATAACTCCTACCCCTGCTATTTTATCCATGCTTCCACTTATTTTATAAATATTTGATGATGTTAGACCTTTAAATACATTGCTTATCTCTGGACATTTTAGTAATATAAATCTATCATCAATACCACAAATAATCAAATGACTTGCACTTGGCTTTACTGCATTAGCATCTGGAAAGTTTTTATAATAGTTCTCCATATAAGATAAGTATTCTTCGTCATATTGAAGTTCTAGGCTTGATTGAATCGTTCCATCCATATGAATCGCTGTCAGCCAAGATGTTGTATCTCTACCTGATGTTGATTCAAAGAAATATAGCATTTCATCATCACTTTGCAATGAATATATTTGTTCTTTTAGCGTTTTATAAATCACGCTTGACGTATTATTTTCAAAATTCACCTTAACAATCATACTTACGTTTATATTTACATCGTTCTCCGATGCAGTTAATATATAAAAATTGCCATACGAATCCATCCGGACATATTCTCCACCTGAAAAAACATTTACATTGCCTGTATCTTTACCCAATACATCATGTACCTCATCTCCTGTATATGTCCATATCATATCAAAGCTGTTTGACTGAACATCAAATTTTGCAACTCTATATTGTACTCTATTCTCTTTAGAATGCCACCGAATCGTTCCACCTGCATAAAAATAAATATTTTCATTTGAGCAATAAATTGCAAAACCATTGGATTCACCTGCTTTCATCGCATAATCACCCGGAAATTCAAATTCGCCAAGTTGTTCTATCACAGCATTTTCTTCAAGCTTTATACGATTGCATTGAAAATCTGCTATAAATCCTTTTTGTGCATACTGTTCATCCATCGTAGATGTGAAAAAATACAAATATCCGTTTGATATCAAACAAGCTCCTGCATCTATTACTGTATTTTGCTTGTTTTTTACGGATGCTAAATGTGCCATACATTTCTTATCACTAAATGCATCATTATATTGATATAAGTAGTAATCTCTATCAGCCGTTATCTCAATACAATATAAATGGTTATTATAATAAAATAGTTTTCCTTCCATACAATTGCATGA
>CAJUKN010000002.1:58377-246407 GCA_910587485.1 uncultured Lachnospira sp. | reverse complement strand
GCAATGTAATACTAACTGAAATATAAAACCATTTATTTTTAAAGGCTCTTTCAAGTTCTATTTTCATTAATGCTTTCATCTCAGACCTCCATCATCTTGTTTCCTTTAGTAAAATATCTGGTTCATCTAGCTGTCTTGAGTCTTTATACATACTCATATACATTGGACCAACTGTATATTTATCTTCCACTATATAATAAAGTGTAACATGCACTGTTTCTCCCTGATTCATAGTCAATGTTTTATGCTTATCATCTATAATATCTTTGCCTGTATATATTATTCCACGGGGTTCTTCCATAACCTTGCCAAGCTCATTATCCATATAAAATATCAAGTAATGTGGATTAAATTCCTTTATGTTCCAATCCTTTTCATTCATACTTGTAACATCAAGTTTAATGGTTACATAATAATAGTCTTTTAAAAAATTCATGTTTGCATCCATACATTTTTTATGTTTATCCTGTAATCCTCTCTGTGTTTCTATAATAGATAAATCAAAATCCAACTCCCTTGAAACATGACAGTCTGTTGCCTTAATCTGCCACCGCTGACTGTTACTGACCAATTTACCCTCAAATATTTTTTCAGCAATATATGCTTCATTCATTTCCACAGTTGATACTGTATTATTTTCATCTATCGTTCTTGTAATAGCTTCCTTTTGATTTTCTTGCTTCTCTGTATTTCTTTCACTCTTAAACACTGCCTTCATATCATCCAAATATCCAACATTCCATGCAAAAACAATACCTATAAGTAATAGGAATAAAAAGCCAATAGATATTACTTTTTTTTTCATTTCAGCCTCCATTCTTGCTCTATCTGCAAGTTTGTACACAAGCACAAACTTGTCAAAGAAAAATTTATTTTTACACTAACCTTCATTAATGAAGGAGATAACTATGAGTAAAATTCTATACCATTAATATTTATATCATTTTACAAAACATAGTTATTTTTATACAATCAATACTATATAATATATATTTTTTCTTGCACCTCCTTAGATTAAATATTTATAAATATTTAGATATTATCAGGACTTCAAGCAAAGTGAACTTATAATTTGTAGTATAATTATTTTCACATTTCATAGCCATATAATTATATCTACTTTCTTTTACGTAATTTATCATATAATAGTTATAGGTATGTTTAAATTTTCCTATTTTTAACAATAAAGTTGGTTAAATCTTTTATTTTAAAATAAGGCAGGAGTATAAACTCCTGCCTTAAACCAGTCTAGCTTTTCCTTTGAAAGCAATCGACCTTCTGAATAATTTTATTTTTAATAAATTTTATATGAAAATGGTTGATTATCTCAAAAAATCCTTGATATACCGCCCGAAACCCTGCAAGCCCAAACAACATCACCCATTACTCTGATTTCTGTTCCATTGGCATCTATTTTCATATTTTTCATTAATTCCAACCATCTCCTTTAGCACGGATTATCCCTTATATGACAGCACATACAACAAACACTCTTACAGTAATTTTTCTGGATTGTGTTCCAATTCTATTATTGCTTTTAGCTGCGCTTTGACTTTATACGGAATAGTGTCATTATTATCAACAATCTTTTTTAAGGCTTCCTTTACTGCCTTTTCATCTAAATTACCAATCATCTGCTTTTCCAAAACCTTCAATATATACTTGCAGCTCTGGCTATTCGATAATAGATTTTGGGGCTTATCCATGACCTTTGGAATAAACAGGAATTTAAAAAACAATTACATTCCAACTATCTTTCTAACAGTATTCGCCGTTCTTATAGTTAATTTGCTACTGATATTTGCACTTGCAGTCTTAGACCACCAATTTGCTTTTTGATAATCTTTCCTGCTGAATGACCAGAATATTGCTTCTTTGTAATCTTTTATCCTTTCTATTTCCTTTTTAGGCTCTCCAATCTCACAATATACCTCTGCGAATGTAGCAGGTGGCATAATAAAGATTAGATTGTCATAGATTTCCTTATTTTCGTTTCCCCACCAATCGGGCGCATTTTGTAAGATGTCATCAAGCTCTTCTTTTAATATGACAAAAACAGGAATATCTAAAGCAAACTGTTTTTTTATCATTACCTCAATCTGTTTTGTGAACTTCTCTGTATCACCTTTATCACTCGAAAAAGTCACATTGCCACTGTTCAAATATGTCTTAACCTCTCCAAACTCAAGTTTTTCAAACTCTTTCTTTAATTCTGCCATTGATACTTTATTTTTACCACTTATATTGATACCACGCAGAAATGCAATATATCTTTTCATATTTGCTAACACCTCCACACAAACTGGAATTTTGGTATCTCAATATTAATCATATGGATATATCCATATATCCTCATATCTGACCGTAAATGACGCAAAACTTCCTTTATCAATCTGAACACGGTTACTTTCAATCTCAACCATGTCAAGCCAATCCGTTGCAAACCGTACATAATATATATCCTCGTCTATATCTTCAACCTGACAGTTAAAAACAACCATATCATCACATATGAATGTGCCAAAATTATGTACTGGACTTTGAGATATCTTTTTTTCAAATTTCTCATATGACAATTCGATGAAATATGTATACTTTACAACAGGTTGTTCCCTATATTTCCACACGCCTTTAAATTTTCCAATATCTGTAGTTCCAGTTACAATAATTTTATCGTTTTCATCTTCTATTTTATCTACTCCAAATTTCATCTTAACACCTCTACTATATCAACAAACTGGAAGTTACCTTGCAAAATACCTATTATATTCTCTAAATAACAGATTTCTTCGTTTGTTACCTTGCTTGTTATACAAGTCATGAAATTTATCAACTACTGACACACTACAGAGTCCTTTATTTACTAAGAATTCATACTTATTTTGTGAAAAAGGATATTCCGTAACCGCCCATTTAGCATCCTCGTTATTTTTAATAATGACCTCGCCCCAATAAACAGACATCATGCTTTCAAATTCTTCTTGTGTCAATCCCGCCTTATCAAATGATTGTTTCTCATATAAATCAAAATACCATTTTTCTATTTTTTTTAAGCTTTCAATCGTATAGTCAGGAAAAAATGCAGATGTTTGTATGCTAATCTCTTTCAATCTGTTTAGCAAGGCATCTTTATATGAAATAAAATAATCTTCAGCTTCAGATTTATCACTAAATGCTCTTAAAGTTTCCCCATATTCCATTGCTATATTCAAGCTGTATTTAGACATCTTATTCATACCCTTTCTGCAACAACACCACATGTATTCTAAACAAATTCCTTAATGATTTATTGTTTCGTTTAACTTAGCACATTTATGGAACATATACAAGACTATCAGCAAGATTTTTGTACTTTGCAATAACCGTTTTAAATACGGATTGAGCCATTTGAGATTTAAGCCCAAACATTTCACGGAGTGTAGAATACAAATCCTTTTTTTTACAATAAGGTTGTTTGAATCTTTTATTTTAAAATAAGGCAGGAGTATAAACTCCTACCTTATACCAGTCTAGCTTTTTCTTTCAAAGCAATCGACCTTCTGAACAAATTTATCCTTAATAAATTTTATTTCAATAAATTATTTATTTGTCTTTAATGTATCAATATCAATCATTTTAGCCAGATGTTTTAAAAGAAGAATAGCATCCGTAATATCCACACGCCCATTACCATCAATATCTGCTACTTTTTCATTTACATTTACAGCCATACCCGCTAAACGTTTTTTCAAAAGCACAGCATCACTTATATCTCTGTCGCCATCTCCATTAATATCACCACGTTTTATGGTTATGTTTTCAATTTTAATGACATATGTATACTCTACTGTATTACTTTCTTCTTTGTCATCTGTTTTTGCATAAGCCTTAACCACTGTTGTAACCGTTTTTCCTTCTTCTCCAAGTATATCAATCTTTTCTGTATACAATTTTGCTGTTGAAGAAGTCTTAGGGTCTGAACCGTCTGTTGTATAATAAATTTTCACATTGGCATCGGAAGAAATCAATTCTATCTGACGATTTTGTGTATATTCACCAGATATTACACTAGCATATGGTGCGCTTACTTTTCCACTATCACCTTCATAATTTGGATTCTTACATATATAATAACCTGTTAAATCCTTAACATTTGCCATATATTTATCAGTCGTTGTACCTACCGAAGTAAATACCACATAAAGGTCTTTTATTCCTGTAACATTTTCAGGTAATGTTACTTCCATATCCAAAGGTGCATAAGAAGTGGCTGTGATAATTCCACTTGCAATTTCTACGCCATCCTTACTGCCAAGTCGAACAGACACTTTCTGTTCACCAGCCTTTGCCTTGCGTGCTACAGATAATGACAGCTTTGTTAAACCAGTCACATCACAGTTAGGATATGCAAACCCTACAGCTCCTACGGCTTTATCAGTTATTGTTGTATTATAAGCATTATTATATACATAACCTACATTGGTATTGCTGTTTTCTAATTTTGGAGCTTGTCCTCCTTCTGTGTTAAAAAAGTCCTTTGCATTTGATACAGAAGATACCCATGTACCTTCTATATATTCTGGCTCATTTTTTCCAAAAGAACTCAGTGTATAAACTTCACCTGCTGTTCCGTCAAATGTAATCATATTTTCGCTGTCATTTAATGTTGTCTTTATTACGTTTCCATTAGAATCGGATACGATAACTTTTCCAATATACGCATTGCGAACATGAACTTCTCCACTAACAGAAGGTGAAATAATTGCCTTTACAACTTTGCCATCTTCCCATGTACAGTCTACGGATGCACCGCCTCTTGCTTTTAAACCAGAATAAGAACCATCTTTCCATGTTGAAGGCAGAGCTGGCAACAAATCAATAGCATCGTCATGTGATTGAATCAACATTTCAGCAATACCTGCAGTTGCTCCATAATTGCCATCTATCTGGAAATTTGGATGCTGGTCAAAAAGATTTGGTGATGTTCTTGTTGTAAATAACTGCTCTAACATAGAAGATGCTGCATCGCCGTCTAATGCTCTGGCATTGAGAGAAATTCTCCAAGCCAGTCCCCAGCCTTGTCCAGAGCCTGCACCTCTTGCCTTTACTGAGTTGCAATATGCTTCATATATCGCTTTTTCATTGGCATCTTCGGAATATGCACTCAAATGTGTTCCCGGATACATTTCCCAAAGCTGTGAACAATGGCGGTGTCCATTGGCATTAGAAGCACCATGTGCATATACGCCAATCTGTTCATCTGGATTGCTTGAAAATGGATTGGTCACCTTCCAGTCGCCCGGCTCACGCTTTGAAATATCAAACGAAACGTCTCCTCTTGCCCACTCTTTAATAAGCCCCTGATTATCAATAAGATTTGGTGCAATTTTGCCTTTTTCATCAGCAAGATATGTTGATGGCATCTGCTCTTTAATTGTTGCAAGAAGCGCTGCATTTTCAGCTTCTTTTCCTAAAATTGCACTTGCTTTACAAACCATATCATACAAGTTACGAATCAACTGTGTATCCATCGCTGCCCCCGGCTGAACACCACCCTGTTCTGGTGAACAAGAAGCTGCTGTAACAAGATAGCCTGTCTTTTCATCAAGTGTAACAAACTGAGTGAAAAACTCTGCAGAACCCACCATATAAGGATATACTTCTGCAAGATAGTCGATATCATTATTAAATTGATAATACTGCCATGCGTGGTCTAACAGCCATATACCGCCTGTAGGCCACAATCCAGCTGTAGCATTGTCAATCGGCTGCGTTCCTCTCCAAAGGTCAAAATTATGATGTGTTACCCAAGGGTCACCCGCCTTGTAGGTATTATCACCTCTATTATTATAGATACCATATTGATTAGCAGCAGTGATTGAACCTGATTGTGCAAGTTCATCAAATACGTCAATTAAAGGTCGCTCACATTCCTCTGATAAACCTAATATATTAGCTGCCCAATAATTCATCTGCGTATTAATATTAATCGTATATTTGCCTTTCCATGAAGCCGATAATGCAGCATTCCATTTGCCTGTAAGGTTGAGCGGCTGTGACTCATAAATATCAATATCCCCTGATGTAGAGCCATCTCTTGAACCAGATATCAACAGATATTTGCCATAGTTAAATTCAAGTACTGCCAACTGATTATCTCCATTGGAATACGTTGTAGATACTCCTGCTTTCTTTGCATCGGACATACTGTTTCCCGCACCAACCGTAAAACCAGACTTGCCATTTACATCTTTACGAATACGCTTTTCTGTAGGAATATCTGAAAAATCTTTTCCATCTGTATTTTCAACAGAAAGAGAGGATGCTTCAAATAATGGTGAAAAATCTTGTATATGTCTTTCTTTTATCTGATTATATTTTTTTGCTTTAATATTATTAACATACACCGCACAATCTCTTGCTGGCTTTGTATTGTCAAGGCTTAAATAATCCACATAGTTTGAAGCGCCTACTACATAGATTGTAGCTTCCTTTCCTCCTTGAACCTGAATGGTTGTATTATCTTCTGACACCGAAAATACTCCATCACCTTCAAGAAGCATATGTGCTTCAAATGAAATAGCATTAATTGCAGATGGAACATCTGAATTTTTATTGCCATCGGTGACAGAAGCAATTAATTTTACTTCTTTGTCACTAACTTTTTCATATTTGAAGTAGCCTTCTTGATTGTGATATGTATGAAGCTGCGCGCTAAAACTCAGCTCCTTATCCGATGAAACATGTGTAACGACCGCTTGGTCTGGATAGCTTGCAAATGTCTGTCTTGTAAAATGCGCATTGTTGTAATCATAGTCAACTGTCACGATACCTTCTGTCATATCAAGGCTTTTTGTATAATTGGTCACCTTTTCATGTGTCTGGTTAAAATCTAAATACACCTCAACAAAAGACTTATACGCATGTTGTGAAGATGGACTTCCAAGAAATGTAGCCTCTACCATACGTTCCATTGAATATCGCTGCTGTACAGCCTGTGCATCTTTTGCATTATTAACCTGAAGTGCCTGATATGAAATCGACATTTTTGAAAATTCTGGATATTTTGCTCGAAAAGCCTCATCTCCAACTAAAGCATCCGCAGAACCGATTGCTGCTGGTGAGCCGTCCTCATTGGCACCTCTGTAATATTTCCAGCCATCTTCTACACTGCCGCTTGTCTGATTGGTTGTAGAAATCGTCTGTGCTGCCTTTGCCGCATCCATATTCGTAATTGTATTGTTATTTTCATCTTGAATCGTACCATATGGAGAGCCATCCCAAATAGTATCCTCATTAATTTGAATGACCTCTTTGTCAATACCACCTGCTATCATACCAGCCATTCTGCCATTGCCAACAGGATAACTGTATGTCCATAGATATTCTGAGTAAGCCCAGTCATTTAACTTATCGGTTGACCTTCCATATGGACTTTGATGTCCACTGTCATTTTTCGATGAAGCATTTGGGTCTACCTCCGCCATATTGTTGTACTTTGTTGTTGAGTCCTCGTCAAGTATCGTCTCCACACAAGTGTTTGTCCACATGGTGGTCTGGGGGTCAAATTTTTTTACTTCATCACTTGCCTTAACACTTATTTTAGGCAGCACAAATGAAGTTGCAGCCAATGAAACACAGGAAAAAAGACAAAACGCCTTTTTTAATTTACTCGTTTTTTTCAACTTATCCTCCGTTCTTGTGCCTATTTAGGCACAAATTTTAATGAGTAAAAATTTTTTTCTGATTATTTAGTTGTATAAATATTTTCAAAAGCATTTGACACCCCCCCCCTGAAAAAAATTATAATAAATATCCTTTCTTGTTAAAGCAGATATTTATAATTATATTATTACATTTCCTGTAACTGCATCTCTTGAATTTGCCTGTGTGCTTTTAACTTTTGCAAAACATATTAAACCCAACTACAATCAGTATGATAATTATGCACACACTTAAGAATATATCTTCCTGAAGCAGTAATGCAATCACCATTCCAACAGCAATCCAAAACATAATAAAACCAAGCATTCTGCAACACATAATTACCGCCTGAATTTATCTTCTTACCTATAATATATGCTGCTGCCTACAAATAATTACTGATTTATGCTATCACAATCCATTTATTCTACATTATTTGACATTTCGTCAATCACTTCATCAATATCTGAATCTGTTTTTACCTTTCCAAATTTGCCTGAAATTCTATCCACAATATCTGGAACCATATCAATAACCTTTGTTATTGTATCTTGATTTTTAATATTAACAAGCTTTGTAGCACCATTTTGAATTACTAAAACGGCACTTGGTGAGATTTTTCCTGTCATAGCACCACCTGCATTATTTTTCTTTTCGCCGGCAAATGCCCCAGCACCTACGCCAAATGATACATCTACTAATGGAAGTATAATTGTATCATTTACGGTCACAGCGTCACCGACAACCGTCTTTGCTGATATAAATGAGTCCATTCCTTTAAAAAGTGATGCTACTGTTTGGTCAAAATTATTCTCTGCCATTATTAATCCTCCATTCTTGTTCAATTCTTCATTTTATTAATATATTTCTTAACCTGCTTATTCCTATAAATCTTTAATGCTATTATTCCTATTGGAAAAAGCTGGATAGAACCCTTTATATACATGCTTCCCTCAATAATCTCCTGCTCAAAATCAGGGTAAATCGTTATATGTTTGCCAATAGAGCCATACAAAGATGCTGCATACATCGCTGCTTTTCCTGTTGTTTCAGCATCTTTTAATCCAAAATGGATATATGCCTCAACCTTTTTTGGCTTTAAAATCTTTAAAAGTTTCTTTACCTGTACCCATAAAAAGGCAACCATTTCACGATTCTTAGGGTCATTTATCATATTGGAAAACTCTTTTGATTTTTTTATTATATTTTCTTTTGTCACTTTTATTTTTTGAATCAAAGCAAGTATCTTTTGTATGATATCCATTATTTTATTCTTGATAATCAAAAAAATATTCTTTTTTATTTTCTTGGTCTTTTTAGTCTCTCCTTCAAAACCATCCATTTCAAATAAATTTTCTTTATTTTGAATGTTATCTTGATTTATTTCTATATCAGACAGTTCAGTGTCCGAATCAATCCTTTGATTACTATTAGAATAGATATCTTCCATCGCTGTTATATCAACGGATTCTTCTGGTTTATCAAAGAACATATCTGTGTCATCTAAATAATTGTCTTCTTTATCAAATACAGAATGTTCTTTCTTTTTACGATGTTTTTTTTCATTGTTCTTTTCTATATGTTCTTCATCATTTTTGTTGTTTTTTAATGATTTTAAATTAAAAAAGAGTATTTTTATCCGAACATTCAATCCTTCTTCCAGATTAAATAAACATTTTATTCGTAATAAATGAAATAACCATGTCACTTTTGCTTGTATTATAGGAATGTCATCCTTATATTGTGCTTTCGCAACATATCGTACAGGTACAAAAAGCACTGCTGCAACTGTTAGAATTACAAGCCCCAGTAATACAGCTATTATTATTCCAATTATTTTTAATATCAATAGCACTACATGAAGCATTGTTTCTCCTTACATTTACGTTCTTTTTTTATTTCCAAAATGCAGATATTTCGGAATATCAAACCCTTTGGTTGCCTGATAAACCTCATCAATAATCGTGCGTACAACCTCTAAAGCTTCCTCTTTGCCTTTTGCAATTCCAACAATATAAATGGTATCTTGTATCTTTTTATTTTTAAAATGTGGCTGTTTTAACAAATCAGCGGACACAATATCAAGCAGATTTTCTTTATTGGAGGGCAGCATAATAAGAAAAGTATCAAATGTCAACCGACTTTTTGCTATTTTGCCAAATATTTTATATTTTACTTTTCTTGCATTTTCTCCATAATAAAGCTTTTTATACCACTTCATAGTTCAGCCTTCCATCATTGATTTTAATATCTCTACCACAGCCATCTGCTCTGCTTCATCTCTGCATTGTATTAGCGACATATTAATATAATTTTGTATCTCGTCTGTGTTGTTAAACAAAACGGGAAGTTGTGAAAACACAGTTGCCATAACTGCTCTTTTAACAGGCTGTCCCAACGTTTTAAAAGCCTTTTGCATATCGTTAATTAGACTTTCACAAACTTTATCTGCATAAGAATTATCTGGTATTTCAGCATATGAGGCATCGTTTTCTAGTACAACAAAATCACTGCCAGATTGCAATTTTGTAACAATTTTTAATGATTCAAAAAGCTCTTTTACTCCAAATGTTTCTAGTTTATCCTTATAAATATCCCAAGCATCATCTAACACATACTCATTTTTTTCAACAATAGACAAAATATTTTCTTGAATCCCCTCAAAAGTAACAAATTTATCTGCAATTTTCTCAAATAATTTACGATAATAAAAAATATCATTATTTGATGCACCATCTGTTTGTGAAACAAAACATTGATTATTGATTATGCTTATTATCTCTTTGGCAAGAATGGTCTGTGTTGTACTTCCAATTGAATATGGCTCCATAAGCACAGCCGTATACAAATCATTAACCAACTGTGCCAAAAGTACCATATTATCAGAAAAATTATTTATCTTTTCAATGCCTATTTTTAATTCTTTGTCCAACTTATAATATGTTGCGGCATCCATTGTCTTATAATCTGCATTTGCTAATATATCCATTATTTTTTTATATTCATCAAAATAATGTTCATCTATTGCTGTATGGTCTGCCTGTTTTTTAGAAACAGAAAGCATGGCTGTACTTCTAATCGAGTACTCAAAGTCATCAATGGAACCTTTCTGCGCTCCATGATACAAGGAAAACGCTTCTCTTACATATGAAAAAAAACGGTCTTTTGACAGTCTCATAGGAAGCTGCCCTATAATTCTGGCAATTTTACTGTTTACCACAACATTATCTTTTTCTGAAAAAATATAATGGATTAAATCATTTGTAAAATACGTATTGTAGTACTCTTTATCAAATGGATATTCTTCTTTATCTCTAAACTGATATTCCACTCTATTAAACACATATTCATATATTCTTAATTGGTCAACAAATGAAACAACAACACTCATAATATCTATAACATCTTGTCGCATGACTTTTAGCTGTTCTATATCCATTTGATTATCAAGATAATGTTGAATCAATAAATGAAAACGATTATAAAGCTTAACATATAAACCATCCTGTTCATTGTCGCCAATTTTGTCATAATATATATCGCAAACCGTATAATAATTCATAGAAAGTTTGACTAAACTTAACGCATGATATAGAGAAGCCATACTTCTGCCATATTTTTCAAGATGGATATTTAAATTTTGTCCTTTACTTATCTTAGAAGAAATCACATCTAAATCTTTCATCATACAAAACTTATTCCTTTTACTGTAAATTCAATTTATCAAAAATATCACAGAAATCAAATGTAGCAAAATAATCCTTTGGTATTTCTGCCCTTCTAATCATCTGAACACTTCCATCTTTCTTTAACAACAATTCTGCTGATTTAAGCTTTCCATTATAATTATAACCCATAGAAAAACCATGCGCTCCTGTATCGTGAATAATCAGATAATCACCCATATCAATTTTAGGAAGTTCCCTGTCAATAGCAAATTTATCGTTATTTTCACACAAAGAGCCAACAATATCATAAACATGGTCGCAAGGTTCATCTTCCTTGCCTGCCACTGTAATATGATGATAGGCTTTATAGATAGCTGGTCTCATAAGATGAACCGCACATGCATCTACACCTATATATTCTTTGTGAATATGCTTTTCATTGATAGCTTTTGTAACCAAACAACCAAAAGGACCTAACATATAACGACCAAGTTCTGTATAGATAGCAATATCATTCATTCCTACAGGAGTTAAGACCTCATCATACACTTTGTGTACATTTTCTCCAATAATTGCAATATCATTTGCTTTTTGCTCTGGTTTATAAGGAATACCAATACCGCCTGAAAGATTGATAAAACGAATATCTGCTCCCGTTTTTTCTGAAAGTTCTACTGCAAGTTCAAACAATATCTTTGCAAGCGTTGGATAATATTCATTGGTTACTGTATTGCTGGCAAGGAAAGAATGAATACCAAAATGCTTTACACCTTTTGACTTTAAAGTCTTAAATGCCTCTATAATCTGTTCATGGGTCATGCCATACTTGGCATCACCCGGATTATCCATAACTGATGTTCCAAGTTTAAAATATCCGCCCGGATTGTATCGGCAGCTTATTGTCTCTGGCAATTGACCGCCTAACGCCTTCTCTAAAACATCAATATGTGTAATATCATCAAGGTTAATGATAGCACCTACTTTGTTGGCATATTGAAATTCCTCTATTGGTGTATCATTAGAAGAAAACATCATTTCTTCTGGCTTATAATTTAGCGCATGTCCCATCATCAACTCTGTCATAGAAGCACAATCCACACCACAGCCATAATCTTTTAATATTTTTATTATAAATGGATTTGGTGTTGCCTTAACAGCAAAATATTCTCGATATCCTTTATTCCATGAAAATGCTTCCTTAAGACGCAAAACATTATCAATAATTCCTTGTTCATCATAGAGATGATAAGGTGTAGGATAGGTCTTATCAATCTCTTGTAATTGTTCTAACGTCACAAATGTTTTCTTTTTGTCCATCATTTAACCTCATTTCTGTTCTTTTACATATCTTAACAAATCATAGCCCACATGCCTTATTTTGTCAAGAAATATTATAATAAGATAAATATATTTTATTTGTATAAAAATATCATTTATAACTTTATATATGTTGTATTTTAATCATTTGCTTGTAACATATCTTCTAAAAATTTGGCTGCATCGCGTACACAGTCTTCACAGCTTCTAAGCATAACACCTGTGTCAACGCCTTTTAACGTCTTACAAGTAACTGTCTGATTACTTTGTTTAAAATTATTTACAATATATCTTGCTGCCTGCATAGCTTTGCCGCGTCCTGCTTCTTTGTTGGCAAGCCCAACTACTGTACAGGCTCCTGTAATCGCCCCACACGTTCCCTCTAATGTGCCTCCTATCCCTGTTCCTAAGGATTGTGTGATTGCAGCCATTGTAGCCTCGTCTAAACCTGCATAATCACAATATGTACAGGCTACTGCCTGCGCACAATTCATTCCTTTTTTCTTTTTATCTACTGCCAATTCTATTCTTGTATCCATATTTTTCCTCATTTCTGCGCTGCTTTTTATTTTTCACACTATTATTATACTAAACATCACCTGATTTTTCAACGAAATACATATATAGACCTTTACATGTCTTTTCTTTCCAGTAAAAATAATTTTTTTACAAAAAAACAGATATATTCCAGTTGAAATGAACCTTTCACTCTGAAATATATCTGTTTTTTATGCACAACACACTTATTGCATATTAGGACAACCCACAAATGCAGTAGAATCTACTTCCACGTCTTTTGCATAGTCTACTTTTTTTAAATTAACACAGTCTGCAAATGCTTTTGTACCTATCTTTTTTAGTGTGTTTGGACAAATAACTTCCTGAAGATTTGCACAGTTTTCAAATGCGTGATTTCCTATCTCTTCCACACCTTCTGGCAATTCCACTTTAACAATATCATTTCTTTCTGCAAACAAATCCTCTGTTATTTTTGTAAAATCACTCATATCAATCTCTTTAAATGTCTTGTTGTATAAATATACTTTTATTCGGTCTTTCATGTCACCCCTCCATTCATAATTCTTTAATTTTTGAAATCAGCGAATTGACAATAGAAGCCTGTTGCTCATACAAATAATATGGGGTGTTGCTTCGCATGGTATTCTCTGATTGTTCTACAGCATTAGACAATGCTGCATTTATTAAATTAATGTTGGGGTTTTTCAATATATCTTCACCATCAACATTTAATTCCTTATGTATTGATTTGCTGCTATTATCAAGTGTTCTTCTAATAAGATATTTATTGCCATCTGGTAAATCTGCTGATTTACTTTCTATTTTTATAGAATGTGCTGCTGGATAGGCACTGTATGACACCATGCCCATATCTGCATTGGATAAATTGGTCTTCGTACTTCCATCAATCGTCCATGAATCTGCCTCCAACGCACCGCCTAACAAATCGTTAATCTTATGTATATAGTTGATGGTTTCATCATATGGGGGAACACCGCCATATTTTTGTACAGAACCACAGCCAGCATTATAACCTGCCAACGCCAATGATACATTGCCATTGTAGTCGTCTAACAGCCATGACAATAACTTTGCGCCTCCAGTAATGCTCTGTCTTGCATCGTAAGGATTGGTTACCCCATAGCTTTGTGCCGTTGCAGGCATAAGCTGCATAATTCCCATTGCACCACACCATGATGTCGCGTTAGGGTCCATTCCAGACTCTGCCTGCGCAACTGCCTTTAATAAATTAACATCAACACCATATTCTTTTGATACATCTTGAAAGATATTTTCCAAGTCGTCATCAATCATACTGTTAAACATTTCATCAAACTTTAAATTCTTTGTACTGGCACCACTATTATAGTTATCTACTCGATAAATATTGCCGTCCAGTATACCATAAATACTATATAAATCCATTACCAAACACCTTGTCTTTTCATATTAATGTACACCTCATATGCTTTCTCAAGAATTTGTTTTTCATTTGGAAAACGCAAGAGATGATAAGCCTCATGGTATTTATAAAATCCTGAATCTTCAAAAAATTCTTCCCTTTGGGGCTTATTATAATAGCTATTCGCCTGCATTAAAAACCAATTAACTTTTTTATAAACTGTATCCTTTGCTGTGCTGAATGTATACTGAGTAGTATCAATAAACTGTTTAATAACTGCGTTTGAACCGCCTTCCTCTCGAACTTCTCTTATAGCAGTATCTTCAAAGGATTCGTTTGCCTCAACCGTACCCTTAGGTAGAACCCAGCCTTCATACTTATTCCTGTACTTTTTATATAATACAAGTACCTTCCCTCTATATATTACCACACCGCCACAGCTTGTTGCCTCTATCATTGCAATTCCTCCGGTTCATGTAGCGTGTTCTTTCTTAAAAACATTATACAACCCTGTATGAAGTTAATCAACCAAAAAATGCATCCAATACATTTTTTGCTACCTGCTGCGCATTAGCCACCTTTGTATATCCACCTTCCAATATAACACAAATGGATATTTGTGGATTGTCATATGGTGCAAATCCAACAAACCAAGAATGGGCATTATCACTGCTGTCATACTGGGCAGTTCCTGTTTTTCCGGCTGCTTCATAGGATGCATTTCTAAAGAGATTGCCTGTTCCTTGCATAACAACGCTTCTACATAAATCGGATATTGTTGAGGCTTCATCCGATGTACATATCTGCACCCTACTTTCAGGTTGTGTCTTTTTTAACACCGTTCCTTCACTTGTCTGTATGGTATCAACCAGATATGGTTTCATCATAATACCTTCATTTGCAATAGCTGATATAATCATCAGATTGTGTATTGGTGATATCATGGTTTTTCCTTGTCCAATAGCCGTCTCTTGAACCAAGCTTATCCCTGAATTTGCATTCAACTCAAAGCTGCTGTCGCTTGTATCCATTCCAATTTTAAGACTTTGATTAAACAAGCTATCCTCACAAGTCTTTTTAAATTTTTCCAAATCCAGTTGACAGCCAATCGTAGAAAAGGCTGAGTTGCATGAATTAGAAAAAGCATCGGTAAGGTTTTCAAAGCCATGTGCTGTTTGACCAAAACATGGAATCGTTGTGCCTCCCTGCACATATGCACTCCCATCACATTCATAAGAAAAATTGCCATACGCATTATTCTCTCTTATATATTCTAAGGCAGTCATCACTTTAAATGTTGAACCAGGTGCATATAAGCCTTTTATTGCTCGATTGAGTAATACAGAGTCGGAACTGTCATATGACAGCCATTCTTCATATTTTTGAGCTGCATCGTTGGGATTATAATCAGGCTTTGACACCATTGCAAGAATTTTTCCACTAGAAGGCTCCATTGCAATCACTGCTCCTTTATTATCTCCTAATGCCTGAAATGCAGCTTCTTGAAGACTTGGCACTAATGTTGTCAAACAATCATTCCCTCTGGATTTTTTTCCTTGCAAATCAGCGCCCAACTCTTTTATTATATTCCCATCGGTTGATAATAATTCAAAATTTGCAATGCCTTCAATTCCTGTCTTTTCACTTTTTAACCCTACAACGTGACAGTACATATTAGAAAATGGATAATACCGATATTCTTCGCCCTCTTCATTTATCTGTGTGCTTGCAAGCACGGTGCCGTCACAAGCTAAGATATTGCCTCTTACCACTTTATCCTGCTGTGTATCAATCATCTTATTATAAGGATTATTGATTATTTTAGGAGCTACAGCCACATTAAAATATACCAAATATATCGCCATAGTCAAGAATAATCCAATAAAAAGAAATGAAATTACATTTGTTTCATGGTTTCTTAAACTTTTTCTTCTATTTTCATAGATATCATGGGGTTTTTTATTTTTTGTTTTTCTTGCTCTTTCCTGCTGATTCATTCAATTCACCTTCGTCTTGTCTCATATTGTACATGCCATTAATCAAAGCAAACATGATAAGAGAACTTACCATAGAGCTACCTCCATAACTGACAAATGGCATAGTTACACCGGTCATAGGTATCATCTTCATAGCACCACCTACTGTCAAAAATACCTGAAAACCATATGTCACACCCAATCCTACTGCCACAAGCCTGTAAAATAATGTTTTACATCTTGAAGCAATATTCATCATCAGAATAAGATTATTTAAACAAATCAAAATTAATGCCACCGCAAAGATAATACCAAACTCTTCTGTTATAGCAGAAAACATAAAATCTTTTTCTACTACTGGAATTTTCCCCGGCAATCCTTGTGCCAGTCCATATCCAAACCATGAACCCATACCGATTGCAAACAATGATTGACAAATCTGATACCCTGTTGTGTCTATCGTTGTCCATGGGTCTCTCCAAATAGTCACTCTTTGTCTGACATGTCCAAATATAAAATATGCCAAAACAGAAGCGGCGATTCCTGATACAAGACCTGCAACACACAAACCTATCTTTTTTGTAGCAACATATAACATCATAATATACACAACAAAAAATATCAATGCTGCCCCTAAATCTTTCGATACAACCAATACAACGACATGCACTATTGCTATAATGGTAACAATAATAATCTGTTTGATACTGGTCGCCTTATTAAACATAGCAGCGACAAACATAACAAATAAAATTTTAGCAAATTCACTAGGCTGAATAGAAACAGGTCCTAATGTAAGCACCAAATTCGCTCCATAGACAGCACTGCCAAACAGTACCGCCACCAATACGCCTAAACTGACAGCACAATACACCCATCCAATACTTTTAAGGCAGCGCATTTTTTTTAGAATCCATGGAATAAAAAATGTTACTATGGTTCCTGCTATAGCGATAGCAAATTGTCTGATAGCTTTATCATAATCAAGACGCGCCAACATGATAAATCCAATTGATAATAACATACACATGTTGTTTACTAACAACCTTGAAGCTTTCGGATACAACACATCATAAACAACAATAATCACAAATAAGTAAATAAATTGGGCAAAATAAAAGATTAAATACTTAATATCTTCACTATTTAGTTGATAAAGCAGCAAAAATCCTAACAAATGAAACAGAAACATCAATATATTTTGAAATATATATATTTTTTTTCTTATATTTTCATTTTGAGACGATGCCCCATAATAGCTAGCAGCAACATAAAAGGCAATAAAAAAGGCAAATATATACTTTGCAAGCTCAATAAATACAACTCTCATTATCTTCCTCTAAAAATGTTTTCATTTTTTAATAAAATTTTTAATCCACTTTATTTATAAAATGTCCTGTCCATTTTATATCATCACTATCTATTTCATTTTTATTCAATATCCATTTTAACAATCGGTTATAAGAATCCTTATTCATACATACCTCTGGCATATCATATCGTATATAATCCGGTTTTATCATATCTATTTTATCAAAATGACTGGTTAAATCTAAGACTTTAGAACTCCATATAATATTATAACATTCTTTACATCTGCATGACACAGGCATATCTTTATTGAGATAAACTGTTTTATTACCCCTATCACACATACCATATGTCTTTTTAACGCACTGTTTAGAAATCATAACTGGAACTCTGCCATAGACGATACATTCAACTGGAATGTTCCAATCAACCTGTGCTATCTCATTTATATTTAATTCATAAGGAAATGTTATCCTTTCAAGCCACAATCCACTCTCAGAAACTATTTTTATAAACTGCAATACAGCCTCACTGTTCCAACAATACAAATTTGCCTCCAATCTTACTTTTATAGATAAAGCAGACTGTTTTGCTATTTCAGACAATAAACCTATCTGTTCAAGATTTCGGACAACAAAGGTATTGATATTATGTTTACATGCCGTCTCTATCAATGCTTTACAAGAATAAAGCTGTTCTTGTGTTGTCATATAAGAAAGTGCTATCGCTATATGTCTGCCATCAGCTCTTAATTGGTCTATTATATCCCAACCTTTGTTGGTCTCACAAATACTATAATCCATATAAATTTCTTGAAAATAGCCCCTTTTATCTACTGTTAAAATAGAATGACAAGCCATCATATTGGACACACTGATTACACAATTATTTTTCCTATCTGGTAAGAAATCCATTATTTTTTGTTTTGGTATAAAATAATTTTTATTCTCACAAACAACAAAAGCATTAGACTTTATATTTTGCTCATTAAACGACCTTTGTTTTTCTTTAATAAGGGCTGTACACAACGCAGCAATACCATCACGTCTTATCTCATTAAGCTGACTGGATGGTATAAACACATCACCTTTTATTACAATTTTTATATCACCTGCAATAAATGGCGAATTTCCCAATTTTGACAATTTTTCTATGCACATTTTTTCATCGGATACATTTTTTAACGCTTTTTGTATCTTGCCGCCTGTGACATAAACAGTCTGTCCTAACGCAGAAAGTTCAAGCGTTATTACGTTGTCGCACTCTGCAAACAATGTCATATCAATCTTTGTTTTTCCATTAACCATATTCTTTACATAATGTTGTTCAACATCATTCGTAATTACTGCATTTTTTGTTCTGTAAATTACACGTCCTTTAAAAAGATTATATTTTTTAGGTAAATTAACAACAAAGGTATCATTCTTATGGACATCTTCTCCACTTGAAAACGAATAGTTGGAATCAATCTCAAATACATCTTGCTTATTAATGGCTCTTAACGCCTGAAAAGTTACTCGTCCATTGATATTTTCTTTTACCTTTAATGCTTTTGTTCCCATATGATTTGGTCTTGTAACTGACATCATATCCTTGCCTTTTATACTGTTATAATATCCTGTTGTAAACGCACCCCGATTATAGATATCCATAAGATAATGGATATCTTCTTGTGACACTTCATACCCTGTTGTACCATTACATAAATACATATCAACATATTTTCTATACATAGCAGTAACACCGGCAGCATAGGTAACATTTTTCATACGCCCTTCAATCTTAAGGGCATACACTCCTGCCTCTATAATATCTGGCAGAATCTTTAATGTGCATATATCTTTTGGACTGAGTGCATACGCATGTTCTTTATCATTTATCATTTGATATTGTAATGTGTTTCTTTGCAATGAACAATTATCTGTTAATTTATCATTGGCAAGTGGCTGCATCACTTGATAATCCAGACGGCATGGCTGAGCGCAACGACCTCTGTTGCCGCTTCTTGTACCATTCATACTGCTTAATAGACACTGACCAGAATAGCAGTAACACAACGCGCCATGCACAAAGCTTTCAATCTCAATATCACAAGATTGATGAATCGATGCAATCTCAGACAAGGTAAGCTCTCTTGCTAAGACAACACGAGTTGCCCCCATATTTTTTAACAGCCTAGTACCATAACTTCCAGTAATAGTCATCTGTGTACTGGCATGTATTGGCATGTCTGGGAAAAAATCATGTATTTTCTTAAATACACCCATATCTTGAACAATGACTGCATCCAATCCTGCCTTATAATAGGGCATTATATAATTTAACAATTGTTCTTCAAGCTCGTTGTTTTTTAAGAGTGTATTTACCGTTAAATAAATCGATTTTCCCCTTAAATGTGCATATTCAATTGCTTCAATCACCTGTTGTTCATTTAGATTTCCTGCAAATGCTCTGGCTCCAAATAAATTCCCACCAAGATACACTGCATCGGCACCTGCATTGATAACTGCCTTACATATATCCAAAGAACCTGCAGGAGCAAGTATTTCTACCTTATTGTCTCTCACTTTTACCCCTCATTATAATTCTTTGTCCGTTTTCTTATATCTTCCACATTTCGATTAAACCGTTCTTCTGGCATTTTATGAACCTTTGAAAGTTCCTTTTTTAAGGCTTCAATCTCCTTAGCCTGTGAGTCTAGTTTAATATTGGCTGATATTAATTCGTGCTTTAGATTGTAGATTTCTTGGTCTTTTTTCTCGATTTCTTCCGATATGTCATCACACATAGCCTTTGCTTTAAAATAATCATCCGCAAGATTTAAGTACATCAGATTTGTGACAACATCAAAACCAAGCCTTGTCATTCCTCTTCCTTTGATAATTTCCTGCATTTTATCGTTAATGTACTCTGCAAGCTTTGTAAGATATTCTTTACTCTCATATCCACTTATCTTAAATACTTTACCGCCAATCGTTACTTCCGATGTATTTACTGATGCCATATGTACCACCACTCTACCCTTCCCAAACAACAACTATGTCTTATAAAACAGCAACTACATTCTTATAAAGGACACACGGTTTGTTTTGCCAGTCATCTGCTTGCTGCTATTATACAACAGCATTGTATATGTGTCAAAAAATAGATTATTGCCTTAATTAATCTGTATACCAAGATTTTTATATGCCAGCTCTGTGGCAACTCTTCCTCTGGCAGTTCTGTTAATAAATCCGTTTTGTATTAAATAAGGCTCATACACTTCCTCTAATGTACCCGAATCTTCTCCAATAGAGGCTGATAATGTATCAATGCCAACCGGTCCGCCCTTAAATTTCTCTATAATTGTTGTAAGAATGAGTCGGTCATTTCGATCCAACCCATTTTTGTCGACTTCCAGTAAATTTAACGCATAATCCGCTACTTCTGCTGTAATTCTGCCATCATATTTAACCTGTGCAAAATCTCTTACTCTCTTTAACAGCCTATTGGCAAGTCTTGGTGTACCTCTTGAACGCCTTGCCATCTCATACGCGCCTTTATCGTCTATCTCAACCCCCAATGTTTTTGCGGAACGCAATAAAATGGTCTTTAATTCTTCAACACTATAATATTCAAGATGGTTTACAACACCAAATCTATCCCTTAAAGGTGCTGATAACAATCCTGCTCTGGTGGTTGCTCCAACCAATGTAAATTGTGGCAATTCCAATCTTATCGACCTTGCTGCTGCACCTTTTCCAATCATAATGTCAATCTGATAATCTTCCATTGCTGGATACAACACTTCTTCTACCTGCCTGTTTAGACGATGAATCTCATCCACAAAAAGCACATCGCCCTCTGCAAGATTGTTGAGTATTGCTGCCATTTCTCCCGGCTTTTCGATAGCCGGACCTGACGTTACTTTTAAATGTGTTCCCATCTCATTTGCTATAATTCCTGCAAGTGTCGTCTTTCCCAGTCCCGGTGGTCCGTAAAACAATACATGGTCTAATGCATCCTTTCGCTCCTTTGCGGCTTCAATATACACTTTTAAATTTTTCTTCACTTTATCTTGTCCGATATAATCTCGTAAGTTTTCGGGACGAAGACCACTTTCTATCTTCATATCTTCATCTGTAAACTCTGTTGAAATAACCCTTCTCTCCATAATTTTCCTCTCATTTCTGCACTGCTTTTTGTACAAAGAACAAAAGTTCTTATCCATTTGTAGTAAACAACACGCAGATATAAACCTTACATCGTTGCCAGCTTTTTAAGCGCTTCTTTTAATATAACTTCCGAATCTTTTGATTCAATATCTTCTACTTCACGGACTGCTCGAACCGCTTGCGCACTGCCATATCCCAGCGCACACAACGCCTCTATCGCTTCATTTCGAGCTGCACTGTCCTCTGCATCAGACACATTCTCACAAAGTGAATTTTCTAGTGCATCTTCTAATGATACCTTATCTTTTAATTCAATAATCAATTTTTGAGCTGTTTTACTTCCTATGCCCGGCGCACTCGATATCAACTTAACATCTCCTGAAATCACAGCAAATCTCAAATCATTTGGCGATATGGTGGACAAAATTGCCAATGCACCTTTTGGTCCAATGCCATTTACATTGATAAGCATTTTAAAGATATTCAAATCATCTCTTGTCAAAAATCCAAATAAACTATGGGATTCTTCTCGAATCTGCAAATAAGTATATACCTTTACAGACTCACCAATCTTTGAAAAACGAGATATGACGGTCGCAGGCACCTTAATATTAAAACCGATACCATTATTTTCAACAACAATCGTATCACCAAAAACCTCCACCAACTCTCCTTTAATATATGAAATCATTTTTATCCTCACTTCCGCACTGCTTTTTGTGCATAGATTGAAAATTTTAATTTTCAATTGTATTCTCACTTCTTTTTAGCGCAATCATTAATAAATTGCTGTGCTGTTCTTCCTGATATGCCGCCATGACTGAGTTCCCATTTATTTGCCTCGCTGCAAAGTTCTTCCTCACTCATGTTAATACCATTTCTTTTTGCAAGCTGAACAACAATATCAAAGTATTCTTTTTGTGTTGGTTTTGAATAGCTTATTTGACAACCAAAACGATTAACTAATGACAACTTTTCTTCTATTGTATCCGACCTATGTAAACCATTCTTTGACTCCATATCATTGCGGTCATTCCAAGTTTCTTTTATCAAATGACGTCTGTTTGATGTTGCATAGATTAATATATTATCTGGACGTGTTTCCACACCGCCCTCAATTACTGCTTTTAAAAATTTATATTCAACTTCAAATTCCTCAAAAGATAAATCATCCATATATATTATAAATTTATAATTTCTATTTTTAATACTTGCAATAACACTAGACAAATCTTTAAACTGATGTTTGTAAATCTCTATCATTCTCAGCCCTTTATCATAATATTCATTAACGATTGCCTTGATGCTTGTTGATTTACCTGTGCCACTGTCACCAAATAACAGTGCATTATTTGCCTTATTTCCCTGTATAAAGCTTTCTGTATTCTCAATTAGCTTTTTCTTTTGTATCTCATATCCAATCAAGTCATCTAATTTTACCTTGTCCATATTATTAATTGGTTTAAAGAAAATACTTCCATCTGCACGATTTCCAATACGAAAAGCAGCATTGAGTCCAAACATACCTACGCCATAATCTTTATAAAAACAGGTAACACCATCAAAAAATTCTTCGTCTGTATGGGCAGCAGCAAGTTTTTTGCTCAACGCTTGAACTTTCTTGCTCACATTATGATTGTACATCAGTTCACTTTTACATATTGCCTTATAATTGGTAATAATAGAAAAACAGTTGATTTCAAGTTGTTCCTCAATAGCAGAAAAATCATAATGAAACAGTTTTCTAAAAATACCAATATCATTCATGGCAAAGAGATTAACACTGCCTTCGTTTGCCCCTATCTTCTCACAAGTAATGCTAAATGGATTTTCTGTTGTCACCAACAAAAAGGTCAAGTAATTTTGCCAAAGGTTGCCATCAAATCCATAATCTGTAGCTATTGTCAGCAATCGTTTTATCTGTGTATATATCTCTTTTATCAAATCATCCTTTGTCATCCCATTATCAGTAAATTTTTTGAAAACATTTAATATTTTGAAAATATTTGACATTTTTACTAATATGGAATCGTTTGGCATATCACCAAAAATAATTAATTTTGATATTTCCTTGTACATATCGTTGCTCCCTTTCGTATATTTTATAGGCAGATAAATGGAGGTCAAATATATACTCTTTATTTATAAAAAATCCCTTCACTTAACTACATAAAAACAAATAAAAACTTTCCTAATTACATAAAAAATATCATTTACAAATTTTTACTTTGCATTTCTGCCCGTTATATTATATAATAAATGAATGAAATTTTTTGTCAAATAGTTTTATTTTTTATTATCATATTGACCTTTTGAAAAGTGATGCTATAATCAACAAGTAACTTTATATATTTTTGTAAAAAAGTGACAATAATTCATTTTTAAAAATGGAGAGATGACCATGAAAACAATTACAACAATTAACACCTTGGTATTTATGTTGTTGACCGTGTTATATTTTTATCAATTTATATATATATTGATTGCACTAATTCATGAAAAGAGACGTAAAAAATCAGAATACACACCAAAGAAACTACACCGATTTGCATTTATTATTGCTGCTCGAAATGAAAGTGCTGTTATTGCAAACCTTATTAAAAGTATCAAAGCACAAGATTATCCATCAGAATTAATTGATATTATTGTGATAGCGGACAACTGTACCGATAATACGGCAGAAATTTCAAGAATGAATGGTGCCATTGTCTATGAACGCTTTAACAGCCAACTTGTAGGCAAAGGATATGCACTGGATTTTGCGTTTCAGAAAATAAAAACGGATTATGGCGATTATACGGCTTATGATGGTTACTTTATTTTTGATGCAGACAATATCATTTCTAAAAATTATGTTTCAGAAATGAATAAAACATTTGACCAAGGATATCGCGTTATTACAAGCTACCGCAATTCTAAGAATTTTGACACCAATTGGATTACATCTGGATACTCTATTTGGTTTTGCAGAGAGGCGAAGTACCTCAACAATCCAAGAATGTTGTTAAAAACGAGTTGTGCTGTCTCTGGTACAGGTTATCTTGTAAACAGTGACATTATTAAAAAGTATAAAGGTTGGAAATGCAATCTTCTTACAGAGGATATTCAATTTTCTGTTATCAATATTCTTGATGGTGAAAAGATTGGATATTGTTCAAATGCAATGTTTTATGATGAACAGCCGGAAACATTCAAACAGTCATGGAATCAACGTATGCGTTGGTCAAAAGGATTTTATCAGGTAATGTTTAAATATGGAAAAGACTTAATAATGATGGCATTTAAAAAGCGTCAAATGTTTATCTCTTGTTATGATATGTTTATGACAATAGCACCTGCTACATTGCTTTCCTTTGGATTGTTGGTATTAAATTTTATCTTTTTGATATTAGCCGCAGCGAACCCAATTTTATTTAAACAACTTATTCCAATCACATTAGAATCTGGTGTATTTGCTATTGCAAGCTTTTGTTTGTTAATGTTTTCGGTAGCAACAATAACCTTGATAACTGAATGGAAAAATATTATCGCTTCTCCAAAAAAGAAGATTTGGTCGCTGTTTACGTTTCCATTTTTTATGCTTACATATATTCCAATTTCTTTGGTTGCTCTGTTTAAAAAAGTAGAATGGAAACCAATTACACACTGCGTATCTAAAACCATGGAAGAAATTGAACTACAACAACAATATAAACAATAAATTTTCTATAAAAGGCTATTGCAAAAAGATGTTAAAATTTCTGTTTTGCAACAGCCTTTTATTTTTATCTTGTCTATCTAATAGAATAAATTTTCAACCGCTTAAGAACCATAGCTGCTACTATTCCAATAATAATCCCTGTAAAGGTTCCTGTGATAAGTAAAACTGGAAGATAATATAAAATAGTATTTGTCTCCATAATAAGAACCGCAGCTATTATCTGCCCAATATTATGCGATACTCCACCAGCAACACTAACCCCAACCATAGAAAATGTATCTATTTTTTTCAAAAGAACCATAATAACAATACTTAACATTCCCCCTGTTATACTAAACCAAAAACTTGTAATATTGCCAAATAAAATGGAAGTCAGTGTGATTCTAAGTATATTTACAATAACTGCTTCCTTGACACCCACTATATATAATACTGTTATAATTGCTATATTCGATATTCCTATCCGAACGCCCGGCACAGGTATAGGTATTGAAATTAAACTATCAATATAACTAAATATCATTGCTAATGTCGTTAAAATACCACACATTGCTATATTTTTTACTTTTTTAGAATTTTTTTCACTATTTGACAACAGAATCCAGTTCACCCCCATCTCCAATAATCTCAACAACAACGCGATGCGGCATACATACAATATTTTCTCCTGTTTTACTGATTTTTCCCATATGTTCACATAACTTGTCTGGACAATCTGCATCTGCCATATAGACATATCCATCTTGTATCACAATTTGGTTGCTTCCTCCCTGATACCCATCAACAACCAATTGTTTTGATTGATTGATAGACTCTTTATATTTGATATCACCATTTACTTTAACCACAACCATGTTTCCCTCTTTTTTTATAAAAAAATGAATAAAAAAGAAAAACAACAATGCAATTGCTAATATAATTATTATTAATAACATATCTTTTTTTATTTTAATATTGTTTTTTTTCATTATTAAGCTCCATTTTACAATTCATTTTTAGAAACAGCTAATGGCTTGGATTTGGTAAAACTATATCATAGTCTTTTTAGGGGCAGCAATCAAAATATTTATTAACAAAAGAAATGCTGCAAAATTAAAATTTCATACCATCTATACTGGCATTGAAAATTTATTTTGCAGCTGCTTTCTAATTGGTAATATTTCTTTATAACACATTATTTATAGAAATATTACTTTAGTTTTTATAAATAAAATCAAATCTTCATACAAACATAGCACTTAGCTTTTTATTTCTGAGAATAACTTTTTGCTGATTGAGCATTTTGCTTGATAATAATCTTTTTTGGACATTTCTCTGCACACTTGCCGCAACCTGTACACTTCGTTTGGTCAATATGTGCAATATTATTCTCTACTTTAATCGCATCAAACTCGCACTGTTTTGTACATAACATACAACCAATACAGCCTACGCTACATGCCTGTATAACATCTTTACCCTTATCCTTAGAAGAACAAGATACCACATATTTCGACTCATATGGAATAAACTCTATCAACTGTCTAGGACAGGCTGCAACACATTTGCCACAGGCTTTACATTTCTTTTTATCTACTACAGCAACCCCATTGACAACATGAATGGCATCAAATGGGCATGCCTTTACACAAGAACCATAACCCAAACAACCATATGTGCATGTCTTTGAGCCGCCATTTGGAACAAATGGCATAACGCTACACTCTTCTACGCCAGAATACACATAATTTTCTTTTGCTTTCTCACAGTCACCACTACATTTTACAAAAGCAGTCATACGTACAGTCTCGCCAGCCTCTGCCCCCATAATAGAGGCAATCTTAGCGGCAACAGACGCCCCGCCAACTGGACATGCCCCACAATCTGCCTGACCGGCAGCAATTGCCTTAGCCAAAGCATCACAACCAGCATAACCACAGCCACCACAATTATTTCCCGGCAGTTCCGCTCTGACATCAATCTCTTTTTGGTCAACCTCCACTGCAAACTTTTTGCCCATAAATCCGAGAAAAAGTCCTAGTATCAAACCAACGCCGCCAACAATAATCGCAGCCCACACAATACCCATCATATACTTTTCCTCCTCTTACAGTATTCCAGAAAATCCAAAGAATGCAATTGACATTAATCCTGCTGTAAGTAAAACAATAGGCATTCCCTTAAAACTTTCTGGAACATCATTATCCTCAATTCGCTCACGAATACCAGCTAATATCACAATAGCAATTGTAAAGCCTATTGCTGTACCAAGACCACACACTACAGATTCTATAAAATTATAACCATTTTGAACATTCGTCAATGCAACGCCAAGTACAGCACAGTTTGTTGTAATCAGTGGAAGATAGACACCAAGCGCCTCATAAAGCGGCGGCATACACTTCTTTAAAAACATCTCAACAAACTGAACCAATGAAGCAATAACTACAATAAATACAATTGTATTAAGGTAGGTAAGTTCAAACGGTATCAATATAAAATCATATATTAAACTACATATAGCAGAAGCTACTGTAATAACACCAATAACAGCACCACCCATACCTGCTGCTGTGTTGATTTTCTTAGACACACCCAAGAAAGGACACAGACCTAAAAACTGGCTTAATACAACATTATTTACAAGAGCGGCTGCAATACCAATAATTAATAAATTCATCTATCTGTCCTCCCTACTTTTCTTTTTCATCTTCATCACCAATATAATCTGGCACTTCTGCTGGTTTCATGCCATGCGCTTTCTTTACTTTATTCATAACAGCAATTAATATAGCAAGAACAAAGAACGCACCTGGTGCAAGAATAAAAATGCTTGCAGGCGTATAGCCAAACTCTGTTAAATCAACAAGTGATGTTGCTCCTGTAGAAAGAATGGTTCCTCCACCAATTAACTCTCTTAAAAAGCCAAGTATGGTAAGCGCTGCAGTAAAGCCAAGCCCCATGCCAAGCCCGTCAAAAATAGATAAGATGGCTGAGTTCTTAGAAGCATACGACTCTGCACGACCAAGAATAATACAGTTTACAACGATAAGCGGAATATAGATACCTAATGATTCATATAAATCTGGCAAGTATCCCTGCATAAGAAACTGCACCATCGTTACAAATGAAGCTACAATAACGATAAATGCTGGCATTCTAACGCCATCTGGTATCACTTTTCGCAAAAGTGATATCAATAAATTGGACATAACCAATACTACTGTTGAAGAAAGTCCCATACCTATACCATTGATTGCTGATGTTGTAACCGCAAGTGTAGGACACATACCAAGCGTGAGAATCAATGTAGGATTTTCTTTGATAATACCATTATAAAGTCTTTCAACACATTTATTCAATACCAGCACCTCCTACTGTTTTAACTTTATCATTTACCAAACGGTTAAACAGCTTCAAAGCTGCATTAATACCATTTGTAATGGATTTTGAAGTAATTGTTGAACCGCCAATTGAGTCAATTTTATCATCCGAAGATGAACCTGTGCCATCTTTCACAACGCTAAACTGTTCCACTTTTACATCATTATATTGTGCTAAAAAAGATGGGTCGGTCTTTGCCCTCATACCAAGTCCTGCTGTCTCACTAATAGAAAGAATGGACGTTCCCTTATAGGTTCCATCAGCAGCAATACCTACAGAATACTTAATATCGCCGCCATATCCGTCCCCTGCTACAACAGTAATGACAAATCCAAGAATTTTGCCGTCTTTTACACCCGCTACAACTTCTGTAATCTCATCGGCTGGAAAATCCTGTGCAACGCCGCAATACTTATCGTTATTTGCAATCTCTTCAAAACTTTCTGCTTCTGCCAAAACATTTCGATATGCTGCCTGTTTTGCCTTCTCGTTTTGCTCTGCAATCGGTGCTTTCGTTATCTCATAGACGCCCCCAAGAAGTATCCCTGCAACAAGTGTAATGGCAAATAATATACAGGCATCTTTAACAATCTTTCCCATATTACTTCGCCTCCTTTTCAGGTTTCTTCTTACCAAATGATGTTGGAACAGTAACTCTTTCTATCAATGGAACTAAAAGGTTTGAGAAGATAATCGCATAAGAAACGCCCTCTGCTGAACCTCCATACATTCTAAAGATAAAGGTAAGAACACCTAAAATTACACCAAATACAATTTTTCCCATAGGTGTAATTGGTGATGTAACATAATCCGTCGCCATAAAAAATGCACCTAATACAAGACCACCTGCACATAGTTCTTTTAACAGATATTCTGTTTCAAACTGATGACCTGGCGCAAGTAAAAAAATCAGTATTGCAAAAGTTGCTATGTAACATACAGGAATCCTCCATGAAATAATCTTTTTAACAAGAAGATAAACAGCACCAATTAAAAGACAAATAATGGATGTCTCACCAATAACACCTGCATGATTTCCTATAAACAAATCCAAAAGACTTGTAGCAGGTGCTGCTTCTGCTCCCGGCTTTAATACAGCTAATGGTGTCGCTCCTGAATAGGCATCGGTGACAAAGTTTGTCATTGGTCCTGTAAATGCAATTAAAAGAAAACATCTTGCTGCCAGTGCAGGATTCATAAAATTTTGTCCCAAACCGCCAAACAACTGCTTTACTATAAGAATTGCAAAGATACAACCTATAATTTCATATCCAACATTTAATGTTGATGGAATATTCATTGCTATCAAAAGTCCTGTAACTGCTGCACTAAAGTCCATTATAGTAATCTTTTGATGCATAAAATACTGATAGATAGCCTCTGTAGCAACACATGTAACCACACCGATAAGAAGTCGGATACATGCATCCATACCAAAATTATAAATACCAAATATACAAGCAGGCGCCAATGCAATTAGCACATCTCTCATAATTGCTTGAGTTGTAACCTTGCTTCGTACATGAGGATTGCTTGATACGTTAAATAATTCGCTCACTTTTAATCCCCCTTTTACTTCTTTCTTCTGTTTGCTAAAACAATACTTCTCATTGCCTTAATCTGCTGTGTTAATGGTCTTTTTGCGGGACATACAAAAGAACAGCTTCCACACATGACACACTCCATGCCATCAAACTTAACAAATCCAGTCTCATCATTTTTTGCAGCAAAACTTGCAAGCTTTGCTGGAAGAAGATTACTTGGACACCCTTCTCCACAACGACCACAGCGAATACATGCACTGGACTCAATCTTTGACACAACATCTTCTTGAAAGACAAGCAGTGATGAACTTCCCTTGACAACCGGAACGTCCAAACTGTACATAGAAAATCCCATCATAGGACCGCCAGAAATATATTTTTGCGGCTCTCCAACAGCACCTCCTGCCGCCTCAAGCAACTGTCTATAATTGGTTCCAAGCCAAACATAAAAATTGCAAGGATTTTTCACACCATCGCCTGTTACAGTAATAATTCTTTTTGTCAATGACTTTCCCTCAATAACAGCCATATAAATACTAAAAATCGTATCTACATTATGTACAATACAGCCTGCATCGGCTGGAAGCATAGACGAGTTAATACTTCTTCCTGTTGTGGCATATATAAGACAACGCTCGCCACCTTGCGGATATTTTGTCTTTAATTCTTTGACCTCAATATTGGGTTCATCTGCCACTTTTCTTTTCATCTCTTCAATGGCTTCTGGCTTGTTATCCTCAATACCAATAATTCCCTTAGCATGGTCAAATAATGCAAGTGCCACTTTTAACCCCATCACAAGTTTATCCGACTCTTCTAACATACGCCTATAATCTGATGTAAGATAAGGCTCACACTCTGCACCATTGACAATAATATAATCAATCTGTTCTGGATTTTTTGGTGTAAGCTTCACATTTGTAGGAAATCCTGCACCACCCATACCCACAACGCCTGCTGCCTTAATGCGTTCTCGTATCTCATCTCTTGAAAGTTCTTCCAACTTCTTTGGTACATATTCCACTTCCTTGTACTCACCATCATTTTCAATAATAATGGAATTACACTTCCCACCTGTTGCCAATGTTCTTGGTTCAATAGACTTGACTGTACCTGAGACAGATGAATGAATATTAGCAGATATAAATCCCCCCGCCTCAGCAATGAGCTGTCCAGCAAGCACGTAATCTCCCTTAGCCACAACTGGAACTGCTGGCGCGCCTATATGTTGAGACAATGGAAAGACCATCTCGCCCTCATCAGGGAACAACTCTTTGATTGGCTTATCTTTAGAATATTCTTTACCATCAAAGGGATGTACTCCACCTTTAAATGTACATTTACCCATGACAAACTTCTCCTTATATGATTTTTCTATGTCTTATTTTACATTAAAAAGTACTAAAAATCTACTGAAATTATACATTTTTTATGACAAAATGACTATTTCCTTTATTTTCCATATAAAAAAAACAAGGACAGAAAAATCAGAACCACCCGCTCTGCGCAACATCATAAACTGAAGTGAAACCATTGATGTATAGAAAGATTGTTTTTATTATGTTAAAATATAGACAGGGGTGCATATGAATAACCCATATATAAAAAGGGAGCAAAAATTTTCAGAACAGTTATTCAATCCAGAATTATCAAAATATGCTAAAATATCAAACACAAAATTTATATTATCAAAGATGGGAAATAGACAGGCTAAACCCCATAAATTAAAAACGCTTCAGTTCCATAATCAAATGTTACTAAAGCGTTTCTTTTTTATGTTTTATATGTTTTATAAATTAATTAACCTTTTCAAGAATCCATTTCTGGTGATTTCCACCACTATAACCCCACTGCTGCACGTTTGCACCGTTTGATGACGAGCCTGAGTCAACATCAAGACCTAATTTGCAGCCTGTTGCCTTTGTCAAAATAGCATAAGTACCATCATCATTTTTCTGAAGTTTAAATGTCTGCGCATCACAATATGTATTCTGCCAGATTCTGATATTCGTTCCGCTTCCTGTCAAGCCATCTGTCAAATCCAACAAATATGTATTTCCGTCTCCTACCTGTGAATAGATTTTATAATATCCATCTCCAACACTAACAAGCTTCCATGTATTGTAGTAGGCTCCTGGATTGCTTCCTGACCACTGCTGTACATTTGTACCGTTTGCCGCAACTCCGCCTGCAACATCAAGATACTTTCCGCTGTTTACATTTTTAATCATATAGATTCCACCATCAGTTATGCCGTTTGACGAACCTCCGCCTGATGATGTATCCTCTCCGTTGTCAGACTTATCTGTATAATTAAATGTAAACGGTGATGAAACACTCTTGCTTACATATCTGTTGCATTCTGAGTGATTAATATATTTAAGATTATCAAAGCTTGTAACGGCTCCGCTATAATTATTGCAAAATTCCTTTATATCATTTGAGCCATAAGCGCTGATAATTTTGTAATCATAATTTGATGATGGATTCCATGTTGTAACAGTACATGAAGGTGCTTCATAAGCATACGGCGCACTTACAGGAGTTTCCCCCTTGTCTGTGTATGAACCCACATCTTTAAATGATGCATTTGAATCAACTGTAACTTCATTATCCCAGTAACCGCTTGATTCCTTGCGATATTTCTCAAATCGCTGTGCATCTGAATATACAACTGCGCCTGAACCACATTTTATACTTGCAACACCATCATTATAAATAGATGTTTCATTTCTGACATAATAATTATTATATACATGAAGCGTACCATTTCCAAGCTGCGGCGCTCTGTTTACTATAGATACGAACTTATTATACATAACAGAAGCTCTGTTCTCTCCTGTTGTATCTGCGCCAAATGCTAATCCCCAGAATTTACGGTTAAATACATTATAAGAAATACTTACAAAATCAGGATTTTCTTTTGCATAGGATGATGTATTTACCCATATATATTTACCAACCTCATCATAATATATAGGAAGTGAACTTTCAAATGTACAATGGTCAATCCATATATTTTTAGAACCATATACAGCAATTGCCATCATATCTTCCACTTCTCCTACTGATACATGAAGATTTTTAAATATTATATTATCGCTAGGTTTTTCCTTCTTAAAATAATCATCTGTTCTAAATTTAGGGTCATATAATGTATTAGCCGAATATGAACCGATAATTGTCTTATTGTCCTCTACTCTTAAATCGTATCCTTCTTCAACAAATCCACTGATATCCTTTGTAATAACGATTGTCAGAGGCTCTGTTTTAAGAAGCTGTGCCTTAAGGTCTGCAAATGTACTTACATATACTGTCTTTCCGAGTAATCCTCCGATTGTACCTGCCTTTTCTCCCTCGTCAACAACACAGTTTGCGGCAAATCCTGCAAGTCCGTCACAGTTTAACTTCCATTTCTGATTATTCGCCCCTGTATAACTCTTAACTGTAATTTCATGTGTTTCCGTATTCCAGCTAATTGCCAGATTTGGATTAGCGTAATTAGTAATTTTGTAATATAAGTAATTCCCTAAGAAATCTTTTTCAACGCCTTCAATTTTCCATTTCTGACTATCATTTCCGTTATCGTCCTTTAACACACAATAAGCATTTGCTACAGCTGAATTATTTTCTAACGAAATAAGTTTGTCAGCAGCAACATTTACTATTTTGTAAACCCCATCTGATACATAATCAATTCTCCAGTTTTCATTTTGCGAACCATTTATATGATATGTATTTAATTTAGAATCATTTGCATATCCTGTAATATTAAGCGCTCTGGTTCCACCATATGCCATAATCTTAACTGTCTGTGCTGGATAACTCAAATTTGTCTGCGACGTTGCAAAAACATTTTGAGGCACGAATGTTATAAATACCATGACTGCCGCAAGAACTACTGATAAAAATCTCATTACTTTCTTTATTTTCATTATACCTTCTACCTTTCCGCCCTGTATCATTTACTGACTACATGGGCTATAAATTTTTTACAAAGAGCTTCTTACTCCTCGAATTACCCCTTACGTCTTTTAATCCCTCCTTTTATAAAAAATCATTCCATAAGTCGCAAAAATCAAATATTTTTTGTGCAACTTTACTATAAATTAACATATTTACGTTTAATTTGTCAACATTACTTACAACAAACTTTTAGTTTCATTTTTTAAAAAGTGTCTTTGACACTTCTGCCCTCTATCCCCATTGAGGATACTGAAAAACAACCTAGTATTCAAAGATAGAATTAAGATATTTGAAAAAACAGTCACATTTCGCGCGCTCAACTGGGTCACGACCCATAACAACGAGTGGCACGCAAAGCGTGCCACCCTTATATTTTTTCTTATCTTTTTATTTTTCTATTCTTTCACACAACAAACTTTCTTTCTATTCATTTGATAACGGGTTTGTATCAAACTTTCTGACATATCCTACCAATTCTTGCGATACGCTTGTTACCTTCTCTGTCATTATTGTACAGTTTTCAACCATATCATGGATTCCTGATACATTTGCTGATGTAGATTCTGCCTGTTTTGCGTTTTCTTCTGCAAAAGAAGTGATATTATCTGCACTATTTTCAATAACCACCTTATTTTTATCAAGTTGTGTCATTTCAGAATCAATATCTTTAATCGCTTCCCCAACTTGGATAATTTCAGCATTTAATGACCTAAAAATATTTCCTGTTTCTTCTACCTTTTTATTTTGTTCTGTAAAGAATTGTGAAACTTGTTCTGTAATTTGAACACTGATATCGGAATTAGCAAGCAGTTCATTGACAATATTATTAATATGCTCTGTTGATTTTTTGGACTCATCTGCTAAAATTCTAACTTCTTCTGCTACAACCGCAAAGCCTGCACCATGTTCTCCAGCCCTTGCTGCTTCAATGCTTGCATTAAGTGCAAGTAAATTGGTCTGATTTGAAATATCCGAAATGATTTCTGCTGCTGTATGTATTTGCTGTGCCGATTGATTGGTTCGTTCTGTCTGATTTTTTACTTCCTCAATGGCAGCATTACATTCCTTACTCATATCCATCAGCTCTTCCATAATATTCTCTGCATTCTGCTGATAATTCTCAACAACTTCTGCACTTTTTGACAATGCCTTTACATTTGTATTAATATTTTCAATCGCCATACTGATGGCAGCAATTTTATCTTTCATATCATATGTACTGTCTACTTGCGATAAAGTATTCGTTGTAATTGTGTTTACATTATCTGACGTATTCTGCATAAAAGATTCCATTTCATGGAAAGTATTTTGAAACTCAGCTGACACACTTTCAAGTTTTTCTATGGAATATTTGATGCCTGTAATAACATCTGCAAAACCTGTAACAGTACTATTGGCAGTACGTATCATCTCACCTATACCATCACTTCGCTCTGACAGTTTATTGATTTTATTTATCATCTTATTATCATTATTTTTATGTGTACTGTCACCCAAAAATACAGATACCAATGGATAAAAAAATGTCCATAGCGACCTAATTACTGCTGTCATCATTGCAATGATAACAACTGCTGTTAAAATGGCGGCTACAAGAAGACCAATTATATTATTTGATAACAGCCAAAGTATAACTAACTGAACAATAAGCAATGGTGTAAAAAGCATGAAACCAACAAAAATAATTTTATTTCGCATATTTTTCTTTCTTATAATATCCATATTAATCTCCATTTCTGCGCTGTTTTATTGTGCAAAAAACAAAATTTTTCCAATTTTGTTTTTACAACTTTGTGTCAAACAACGCACAGACACATATTGCTAGGTCAACTTTATTTCACCTATTATACTTTGTTGAAACAAAATATCCGACTTTTTGGTAATCGTTGACAATCCCTTATCACTTTGATAAACTGCTAATGATAATTGCTATTTTTTTCTACTAAAATTATTCTGTTAATTATACCTAATTTTTTATAAAAAATCAATAACTTGTACCACTATAACAAGCAGCTTTTTAAAAGCAACTGATAGACAAAATAAATAATTATAATAATAGGTATTCACTAAATCTTTTAAATATGAAAGGCTTTCTATGAAAGTAATCCATAAAATATTTGAACCAGCAATATTACCAGAAGATATCAACTTTTTACTTCAACTAACATTTCCAGACACCAACTATACGATTTGTGATTCACTGTTTTGGGATATTGAGACAACGGGTTTTTCTGCCAAAAATAGCATATGTTACCTTATTGGTTTTGTTTATTATAAGGAAGGAAAGTGGAATTATTGTCAATTTCTTACAGAATTTCCAGAAGAAGAACCTACTATAATTGACCAATTTTCCTCTATTTTAAAGCAATATACCATAATTGTTCATTTTAATGGAGATGGTTTTGATATCCCTTTTTTAAAGACAAGAAGCCAACTTTTAAAATTAAAAATTGATTTTTCCAACATGATAAGTATAGATTTATATCAATATGCAAAAAAAGCACATAAACTTTTAAAACTTGAACAATATAAACAAAAAAATATAGAACATTTTATGGGTATCAATCGAACAGACCGTTTTGGAGGTGGTGATTTAATTTATGTATATAACACTTTTGTCCAAAAAAAGATGTTAAATGAAGAACATAACAACGAACAGTCTATATTGTTGCTTCATAACCAAGCAGATATCTGTGCGCTTCCTCAATTAAGCACTATTGTGCGATATTCGATGTTATCTGAAATCATTTTATTTTCAACACTAGATTGGACTTTAAATGATACAAAAGACTTTACAGGAAATATTGTCAAAGAATTAACCTTTACAGCTACTCTGCCTAATTTTATGCCTACAGCAGTGTCTTATGGCAAAGAACCATTTTACATAAAATTATATGACAATATATTAAAACTACGGATAAAGCTCTATCAGGGAGAATTGAGACATTTTTATAAAAATTATAAGGATTACTACTATCTTCCTTCAGAAGATATAGCTGTTCATAAAAGTGTATCTTTTTATGTTGATAAAAACTATCGCATACAGGCTAAAGCTTCCACCTGCTACATTCGCAAAAAAGGAATCTTTGTTCCTCAAACCAGTGACCTTATATTACCTGAATTTATACAAAACATAAGTGATAAAACAAGCTATTTTGAATTTACGAAAGACTTTTGCGAAAATACAACACAAGCTAAAAATTATATACAAATGATTATAAAAGATATTCTATAAAAAATATATTTGACTATAAAAACAAAGGGACTATTGTATTAAAACTAAATGTACAATATATTGTTTCATATTCTCTTTTATAATATTTTGTACCTGATTTTCTTAATACAATATCCCATTGTTTGAATAAATAACTGCCAACCATTTGCAAATTTACAAAACAAACTTATGACAATAATCGAATTAACATTCTCGCACTTTTCTATAGAAAAATAGCTTATCAAATTCATAGCCCAAATCTCTATGATTAATAATCTGCTCCGTATTTCCTACAAATAAACAGCTATTGACAAGCATAGACTGATTAAACTTTTTATAAATTTCACGCTTGGCTTCTTCTGTAAAATAAATAACAACATTTCGACATACAATCAAATGACAGCCTTGTGGATAACTGTCTGTAAGAAGATTACTCTTTTTAAACTCAACACACTTTTTTACATCATCGCTAATCTTAAAAAATTTATCCCCCATCTTTGTAAAATACTTTTTCTTATACTCATCTGGAAGTCCTTTAAGACTTGCTGCCCCATAAACGCCATCTTTTGCCTTTTCAAGCACTTGGTCGTCAATATCTGTTGCAATAATATGTATCTTACTCATAGGAACTTTCTTGGCAAGCACCATAACAAGCGAATATGGCTCATCCCCTGTTGAACAAGCAGCACTCCATATTTTAAGTTTATCACCAAACTTTTTTATCAAATCTGGAAGAATAACATCTTCAAGCGTCTGCCATAAAGCAGGATTGCGATAAAATTCGGATACATTAATCGTTAAATAATTAACAAATTGTTCTAACTTTTCCTTATCCGTTGTTAACGCTTTACTATAGCTATCATACCCATCAAACTTATTGCGTTCAATAAGCGATTCAATCCTTCTTTTCATCTGACGTTCTTTATAGGCATTAAGGTCAATTCCTGTATTTTTCAACACAAATACTTTAAAATCTTCGTAATCTTTAATCATAACCCCTCTTTCTGTTAATATATATCATTTTTATATTATATTTATAAATAATATATTAACTGCATTTGATATAAATCTTTTTGTCTGAAATGCCACTAAGATATTAATGTGACTATTATACCATAAATTTATATGAATTAACATATTTAAAATTCAAAAATTTATGAAAATCAAAAAAGTTATTTATATGGTTACTTAAAAACCTAACGATTTGATATTTGGTCAAAGGATATTCACAATCCACTTCGCTACTTGATGAAATTAAATTTTGAAAGCGTTGACAGCTTCTGTAAGTTCTTTTGCCCTGCCCTTCAACTCTAATGTCGAATCGTAAAGGTTATTTACCATCATAATCTGTTCTTTAAGCGATTCATTGACCGTTGAAACAGAGGCGGCAGTTTCCTCCGAAATTGCTGATATGCTCTGTATTGCCGACAATGTATCATTTCTATGTTCTTCCATGCTCTCAATAATGTTTTCCAAATCTGCAATCTCATTAACAAGACTTTGGAGATATTCGTTCATATCTCCAAATACGTGAATGGTATTACCTACCGTTTCAGACTGTTTGGATACAATTACTTCAGCTTGAGATGCCACTTTTACTGTATCATTTGCATAATCCTTAATCTGCTCCATCACGCCCTGAATCTGATTTGCCGCTTCAATAGTTCCATCAGACAAAGAACTAACCGACTGTGCAACTACTGCAAAGCCTTTTCCTGCTTCTCCAGCTCTTGCTGCTTCAATAGAAGCATTCAACGCAAGCAGACTTGTCTCATTGGCAATGTCATTAATCATTTCTACAAATTTCTCAACCTGTAAAAGACTTTCTTTCAAATTCTTAATATTAGCTGTTACATTTTTTGTAATATTCGTTGTATTTGCCGATTTATCGGATAAATCATCCATAGTAGATATACCACTTGCAATAACCTGCTTTGTATTGCCTGTTATATAATCCATCTTTTTCACGCTCTCTACCGCACTGCTTATGCACTGTGATAATTCATCCATTTGAACAAGACAGTTCTGTGCATCCTGAACCTGACGTCCCACGCCCGTATCCATCTCATCCACCGCAACAGAAATCTGTCTATTGGAATTGGTAAGCACTTCGGAAGCATTTGAAAGACTTTGTGTAGACGATGAAACATTTTCTGTCGTTTTTAGTACCTGCACAATAAGATTTCTGGAATTTTTTATCATATTCGACACACTTTTTACCAGCATCTTAAATTCATCACTTCTGCCTCTTATGCTTACGGTTAAATCACCAGATGATACAACTTCAAGCTTATTGCTAATCTGTCTGATAATAGAAGCAATTCCTCCAATAATAAATATTCCCACTGCCAATGCGATTAAACATGCCACACAAACCATAAAAATGGTAATTCCTCTAATGGAATTTGCGCCTGCCTTTACCAAATTCATTGGCACCATCGCACAGATTGCGGAACCGTTTTGATAACTTTTACTGAGCATAAATAAATACTGTTGTCCATTATAAGTAACATAATCGATTATAGTTGCCGCCATTTCATTCATAGCCTCTGTATAATAAGATTGCTGTACAAACGAAAAATCACTATTCTTTACAATCGTATCATCACGAAGCAGAAGCTCTCTTTTGTCTGCCGTAATAAACGCTGAAATACTGCCTTCTCCCAAACTCAAATTGCGCAGTATATTTGCAATCATATTGCTGCTGTAATCTACCACAATACAAGCGCGTTTTGTTGTCATAGGACGTATGTATGAACAGGCATAGTCATCCTTGGAATAATCCCTATAATTTGCAGATAATACTTCATCCACATAATCATGGGAACCAACCCAGCTTCCACTAAGCGACTGCAAACATGATGCTTCGTTTTTCCCTTCTAAATCGTTATAAAATCCTGAAACCTTTGCATCACTGTCATGTGTTGATATAACCTCAAGACTATTGCCCGGAATAATATACATATCTGCAACAAAACCATTGCCTTTCTGCTTTACATTTAAATTAACCGATACCTTTTCTGCAATCTCCTGTCTTGTCCATTCATTATATACGGAACCAGTAGCCCATTTTACAAGGTCTGTGTCATAATAAAGCTGCTCTGATTCGGACACGGCTGATTGAAATCCGAAATCCAAATATTCCACCGCCATTGACATAGCCTTTGACATAGAATCCTCATAATTGCGTGTCATCCCTGATGCTGCCAACGAATAAGCGACCATTCCGATGATGATGGTACACACCAATGGAATGGCAAAACCGATAATCAACTTTGCTTTAATTCCTATATTAAATGTATTCTTTTCATTTTTGTTTCTTTTTGTTGTTGTTTTATCACCATTATCCAAATCAGAGTCCTCCTTGAACTTATTGCGCTCTTCTTATCATTTCCAAATAAGACTTAAGACCATTGGCATCTGCATAACTGTCTTGAATTGATATTGCTGGTTCTTTAAAAGCTGCAATATCCATTTTAGAGTAATCCGTTACTACTGCTCCTTCGGCAATACACTGTGCCTTTGAGCTATCCATCATATCGTATGTCACAGAACGCTCTTTAAGCGTTGCAGCAAGTGCCGCCGTATCAATCCAGTTTTTTTGTTCACTTGTAAGTTTATCATAAAAATCACCGTTCATAATAAATAAACGCGTTGTATAATCGTGATGCGTCTCGCAGATATATTTACCATTTTCCGTAGTGTGATGCTGTTTCAGCATAAGATTCGTATAGTCATTTTCTGCACAATCAACCTCTTTATTCTTAAGTGCATCATACAACACTCCCCAGCCGATATTTACTGGCTGCGCACCAAGACCTGTCCAATATTCGGATACCACACCTGAAGTCTGTGTACGAATCGTCATTCCCTGCATATCCTCTGGTGTTGTAATTGCTTTCATACCATAATAATCTCTGACACCTGCCGACCAATAACCCATAATACGATATTTATTGTTTGTCTTTTGCAAAATGACGTCTTTCATGGCAGACCCAAATTCTCCATCCATAGCCGCTTCCCAATGGCTGAATCCATTAAACAGATAGATAAGCGAAAGCATATTCACTTCTGATACGCCAGCTGATGACATATTACCCGGAGAACATACCGCCATTTGAATTTTACCACTGTCTAACATATTCACAAGCTCTGCTTCATCTTCTGATAAATCACCATCACTGCATGTTACCTTAATCGTTCCTCCCGAAAGCTCTTCTGCAACCTCCTTAAATGTTTCTAATCCAAAATGATATGGATTATCCTTCGATGTCTGATTTGATGCAATCGTTAATTCCAATACCTGTTTGTCTAAATTATCATTATTTGCCTCATTTGCATCCATAATTGAGCCAATTGTCCTTCTTTTTGAATTAGCCCCGCATCCCCACACGGAGACTGCAATTAACCCTATGGATAACACCAGTCCCAAGAGTTTATAACCTCTCATAAATATATTTCCCCCCCCACACCAAAAATTTATATACAAAACGTTGTATATATTTATGTTTATAATAACATTTTTTATAAATAATAACAATATATTTTACATTTAATTAAAAATGGTCTCTATTTTTTTAGATTGACAAATAATCATAGGATGTTTATATTTATTATGTGTATATATTTCATCAATAAAAATGATTTATACTACTTTAAATTTTTTCAACCACATGTTTAATTATAATGAAAGAAGAGGTTTTTATAATGAGAATTGCATTAATTAACGAAAATAGCCAAGCTGCCAAAAATGAATTAATTTACAATACATTGAAAAGTGTAGCAGATGCTAAAGGATTTACTGTTGATAACTATGGCATGTATGCCGCCGAAGATAAGGCACAGCTTACATATGTACAAAACGGTATATTAGCTGCTATTTTGCTAAACAGCGGCGCTGCCGATTTTGTAGTAACAGGCTGTGGTACAGGTGAAGGTGCTATGTTGGCACTCAATTCATTTCCGGGTGTCATTTGCGGACATGTTGTAGACCCTTCCGATGCTTACATGTTTATGCAAATTAATGATGGCAATGCAATCGCACTTCCATTTGCAAAAGGATTTGGTTGGGGTGCTGAATTAAATCTCACTTATATCTTTGAAAAATTATTTGAAGGTGAACCGGGTGGCGGCTATCCTAAAGAACGAGTTATTCCAGAACAACGAAACAAAAAAATTCTTGACGAGGTAAGAAAAGTTGCATTTAAAGACAGTTTAGTTGACATTCTTAAAAATCTTGACCAAGACCTTGTTAAAGGTGCTGTTGCTGGTGATAAATTTCAAGAACTTTTCTTTGCAAACTGCAAATGTGATACAATAGCAGAATATGTTAAGAGCCTTTTAGCATAATACGATTTTTGCAAAGAAAACTACTAGTCAAAGCGGATATTCGCAATCCGCTACGCTACTTGCTCAAACCATCTATCTGCTATCGCAATACAAATCCTCACCCACCACTTATGCCTCTGTGGCATTGAAGTGGGGACTTTCTTAATGAGGTAAAAAAACGATTCAAAGATATAATATAAAATAAAAATAAGCTCTCCTTTAAGCGATAAGTACTTTTATCGCTTAAAGGAGAGCTTCTATTATAGACTTATATCAACTATTAATCTATCAATCTTTCTTAATATATTGTATCATTCCAGGTCCTAATGAATCTGTTGGTCTGGCAATAAACCCATGTTTTTTATAAAATGCTTCTCTGCCTTTTGCACACATAAGACAAAGCATCATATTTGTATTTTGTGCTGTTATATCATAGACAAACGCCTTTAGTTGTTCAATAATATGGCTCCCAATGTGCATTTTTTGATATGAAGGAATAACTATTAAATCCTGAATATAACTAATCACTGCACCATCACCAACCACTCTGCCCATTCCAATTGGTTTTTCATCATCAAATACGGTCACAATTTTAAGACTATTATTTAATGCTGTTTGTGCTTGTTTTTTGTCTAACTCTACCCAACCTACACATTTTCTTAAAAACAGATAAATATCTACATCTTTACAATCTTCTTTATAGTTTATCACGTTAGTACCTTTCCAAAAATATAATATTTGCATAAAACTGTTGCCAGTATACTCTTATTTTATTAAAATGTCTATAAGGTGATTTTACACTTTCTATTAACAACAAAGTGAACCATTACCCAATGACAAACACAAATAACATAGAAAGAAGGATATATTATGATTACTGTTGCAAAAAATAATTCAGGTGATTTTCAATCCATACAATCTGCCGTCAACAGCCTTAAAGAACATGGTGGAATTATATATATAAAAAATGGCATTTACAAAGAACGTGTTGAAATTACAACGGACAATATTACGTTGATAGGTGAATCAGCAAACGACACCATTATAACATATGATTATCATGCTTCTATGTTAATGAAAGATGGCAGCAAACGTGGCACATTTCGCTCCTACACTTTTCTAGTATATGCAAACCATTTTAACGCATTTAATATCACCTTTGAAAATTCATCTGGATTTGGAAAGCAAGTCGGACAAGCAATTGCTGTATATGCAGAAGGTGATTATATCACATTTAAAAATTGTCGTATGCTAGGTCATCAAGATACATTATTTACGGGTCCTTTACCAAAAAAAGAAAATATGCCAGGTGGTTTTATTGGTCCAACTGAATTTAGTAAACGAAGCGTTGGGCGGCAGCTCTATGAAGATTGCTATATCTGTGGGGAAGTTGATTTTATCTTTGGAAGCGCAACTGCCTATTTCAAAAATTGCGAATTATATGCACTCAATCGAAATGAACCTATTAACAGCTATTATACAGCACCTTCTACCTATGAAGAACAAAAGTATGGTTATGTATTTGAAAATTGCAGACTAACTGGAAATTGTCCTGACAAAACAGTTATGCTTAGTAGACCTTGGAGAATTTACGCAAAAGCTGTCTTTATTCAATGTGAAATGTCTAGTCAAATTACAGATGAAGGATTCCATGATTGGAACAAAAAAGAATCTCACGACACTTGTTATTATGCTGAATATAAATGCTTTGGAGCAGGTTATAAACCCCATTTAAGACCAGATTATATCCATCAGCTTACAGATAGTGAAGCCTTAGAATATACAAAAGAAAACGTGTTAAAATGGTAATCCATACTATTTACAAAAAATTGGAGCTATCACATCAAAGAAATCAAGTACAAGATATTGTAAAATATAATACAATATTAAACAATACCTTATATATTGAACCTTTCGTTTGACAGCTCCATTATTTAACCTTATTGCTATTTTGTGGCATTTTCTCTTTTGATTAATTTGCAATCAATACCACTTGGTCTTTTTCTGGAAATTCAATATCCAATCCCATTTTCCACAATTCAAAGTAGCCTTGAAAAGGATTGTCTATAGGTTGAGGAACAATTAGCGACCATTGCAGATAGTGAGATAGAAAATAGTCGTTGCTAATATGATACAATGCCTCATTAAAAAGCTGTAAATCTTCACACGCTTCTTGAAATTCCATATCCATAAACCAATCTCCTATGTCTTCATAAATATCATCACTTGGATGAAAATGATTATGGACAAAATCTTGGTGTATCTGTTCTTGGAAATCACGCCCTTCTTTTCCACTCAATATCGTAATCTTAGGATTGATATCAATAGGTGCAGGCTCCTCAAATATCTGAGTATAAACCTGATGAAGCGCTTGAATATATTGATTTACTGCTGTCATGGCAGCAGCTTTCGCTGCATCCTGTTTTAAATCCGATTTAGCAAAAAAGTAACCTGCATAACCAATCTGCCCATTTGGTAATTCCACTTGTGCTGTATCTTTGCTAGATTCATCAATTTTTATCAATCCCTCTAACATTTTTAATCCCGGTTGACCATAAAGGCTTAAGATAGGACGCAGGTGTTCCAAATTACCTCCTCGTAGGTCTTGAATTAAGAAAGGCGGTACTGCCTCTTGTTCCAAATCATACTCATGTTCAGAAAAAATATTCCATAACACAGGGTCATTCTGAATTGGCTCTATCCAACTTTCAGGTAAATACTTTCGACATTCTTCTATAGTCATAATAAATTCCTCCCCTAATTCTATTTCAATTTATTGAATTTATTATAATACAAGCTTTTACTCCTGTCTATATACAACCATTTATATAGCCATAAAAGTAATACAAATTTATAAACAACTGTAAGCAAAATTATAGGAAGTTCTTTTTCTCTGCTTGCTGTAACTCCTATACTACTTTTACAATATCTTTCCATTATATAGACCTACATATAAAAAACTGCTGCAACTACATTTTGCAACAGTCTTTTTATTGTTTATAAAGATAATACATTCCCAATAGAAGTACTATTATGATATACCGATAATGTTCCACCTGAAACACTATCTGCTAAAGAATCCGGAATTTGAAATAATACAACTGCTGTGTATGTACTGCCAGATTCTACGGATACATCTTTTAAAAATACTAAATCATTTTTTAACATAGAAGCATATTGTGTAAATGCTCTCTCTCCTAAAGCTAAACGGAACACAACGCCTTTATTATATGTATCCAAATCTATCGCTGAATTGGAATTATTGGTTAATTCAAACTCTAAAGCTAATACTTTATAACCTTCACCAGCAGGAACCGATATCGCATACTCTTGTGTTGGATATCGCTCACCCACACTATAAGTTTTATATTGAATATCTAATCCATCCATTCCTAATGCTGAGGAAAGTGCTTCCATAACATCTTTTGTTGATGTGGCGGCAGTTGTTGGCGTACTAGTAGATGATTGTGTAGGCGTCGTATTATTTATTGTTGCACCTCCTCCAATAGTTGAAGCTGGATTTTTTGGCTTATAGGAATCAACACGGCTAACTGCTTTTTCATAATTCCACTTATCACTAAAAGAATATTTTAACATCACTCCTGCAATATACTCTGCTATTAAATCATTTTCTTCCGTGTTAAGCGTAACTTGCTTATCACACCCCACTAAAAGAAATACCATCATACATGATAAAATACAAACAATTAACTTTTTCATATGCTGCTACTAAAATATATACAATATGTATATCTAAAAGTAGACTCTCCTTTCCTTAAAATATCAAATATTGTAACTATTATATCACGCCTTCCCATCAAGGTCAAACCAGAATTCAACACCTCCCTCAACATTTGAAACACCAAAGGAATTGCCATAAGAATCCATAATTGCTTTCACAATAGACAATCCTATACCATTCCCTCCATACTCTCTTGTACGTGCCTTATCAACCTTGTAAAATTTATCCCAAATACGCTCAATATCTTCTTCTGGTATATGCTTTCCTGTGTTGTATACATATACTCTAACACAATCTTCTACTTTCCCAATTCTAATAACAATCTTTTTTTCAAACTCGCAATGATTAATGGCATTCGAGAGGTAATTTGTCACGACTTCCTCAATTTTATATTCATCAGACCACACATCAATATGCTTTTCATCTGGATTAAACTCTATTGTAATACCTTGTTGACTTGCCCTTAACTCATTAGCTGTCACAATCGCCTCAACCAGTTCAACAATATCAAATCGGTTCATCTCTAAGCTTTCATTGCCAAACTCCAGTTGATTTAACGTCAGTAGCTTTTTAACCATCACATTCATTTTACTTGCTTCATCTATAATAACATCACAATAAAAATCCATACTTTCAGGAGAATCAAAAATCCCTTCCTTTAAACCTTCCGCATATCCTTGTATCAATGCAATAGGCGTTTTTAGCTCATGTGATACATTGGATAAAAATTCCGTTCGCATCTGTTCTAATTTATCTTTTTTATCAATATCCTTTTGAAGCTGCTTATTGACGGTTTTAAGCTGTGATATAGTACTTTCAAGCTCCATTGACATATTATTCATACTGATACCAAGAACACCAATCTCTCCCTTATCAACACCTTCATACTTGGCATTAAAATCAAGGTGTGCCATTCTCTCAGCAAGCTTTGACAACTGTTTGATTGGTTTTGATATATACTGTGAAAATACTAAAGCTGCTGCCATTCCAAGAAAAAGCGTACTCAATCCAATATATGTGATAAATTTATTAGAAATTGCAACATTGTCCTTAATACCCTGAATGGAAGCTCTCATCATAATTGAACAACCATTTTCCAATGTTCCCCATAATTCATAGTAATAATCTGCCAATCGTTTATCATAAACTTTTTGAAATGTATAATTATCTTTTTTTATTAGTATTTCTCTTGTTTCTGACACACCTGACAATTCCATGTTAAATGTAATATTATATTTATCCGACTCTTTTTTCTTTTTCTGGTAGACATCAACCTCTTCAAAGTGAAACATATCCTTATTAAAAATACTCATTCTCAATCGGTCTAACATTTCCATCTCAGCACTGGTATTTGTATAAACGGTTGTCCAATCACTGTTTACAATAATAATTGATATTGCTGTATTTGATGTGTATTGTTCCATTTTATCATATAAGTTATCTTTTGATAAATTACTGCCATCATATGTTTTCATAATCTCATTTATCGTATCATAACCTGTAAGCATTTGCTGACGCTTATCATACTGATAATATTTCTCAGCAAAAAAACTATTTGCCAACAATAAAATAATAATTAATAGTCCAATTACAATGCTTAGCAACAATGTCATTTTAAATTTAATAGAATGTCTATTCATATTTCAAACTTATACCCCATACCCCATATTGTTCGGATATAATCGCCTTTCTCGCCCATCTTTTTACGCAATTTCTTAACATGTGTATCAATTGTTCTCGCATCACCAAAATAATCATAATTCCACACATTATTAAGGATTTTTTCTCTGGATAAAGCAATTCCTTTATTTTCAACAAAGTACGTAAGGAGTTCAAATTCCTTATAACTCAAATCAATTGCCTGTCCGTCTATTTTTACAATATGCGCAGCCTTATCAATAATAATACCTCCTATGTCAACAATTTCATTGCTGTCAATCTGATATGCACGTCGAACCAGTGCATCTACCCTTGCTGTAAGAATTTTAGGACTAAACGGCTTGGAAATATACTCATCTGCACCACAGTCAAATCCAGTAAGTTCATCTCTTTCATCTCCTTTTGCAGTAAGCATAATAATTGGCACATTGGAATCTTTGCGAATCTGTTTACATACTTCCCAACCATCCATCTTTGGCATCATTACATCTAATATAATAAGAGAAATTGTTTTATCTGCATAAAACTTATCAATTGCTTCCTCGCCGTCTTTTGCCTCCACAACATCATAATTGTGCCTTGATAAAAAATCATGGACTAATTTTCTCATTCTGCTCTCATCATCTACAATTAAAATTTTAATCTTATTCATATACCAACCCCTCCAAATTGACTTGTTTATATCGTCATTAAATATTTCGATAGTTATTTTTTGTCAAGCTGCTGTTCCCTTGCTTTTAGTGATTTCTCCTGCAATTCTAACTGTTCCTGCCATGCTGCATATTTATTTTGAAGCTTATTTTCATAATCTAAAACTGTTGGATTTGAATTAGTTTTTAGTATTATAAACATAGCAATAATAATTATTATCAATGCCAAATTGGCAATAACAAGCTTAACAACATAATCTTTATATTGCTTGCTTTTTTTCTTTAAAGAATGAACTTCTCCTTTTGATTTAAAAATTTCATGCCTATTATCTATTGAATTTTGTGTATTAAAATCAACAGGAATAGGTCTGATTTTATCATTTGGAATTTCTTTGCTATTATATAAAAAATTTTGTAATTTTTTAAGATATTCCAATCCAATAGGAGAATGAAACATCTCTTTATCCAATATCGTATTATATAACATATAAATCTGTTTGGCATCTTTAGAATCCGTTTTTGATGATACATACTTTATAGCATTCAGTTCATCTTTTGCAGCTTGTGCTGCCTCTTTTGATAAAAATGAATATCCTCCAACTGTTAAATTATTATCTGAACTATTATGAATCATATTATTTCCATTTATGACAACCACCTCGTTTCTAAAGATATTCTAAATCATTATATTCTTTGTTTTATACTAACATATTTTGTGATATTTTGTCTATATTTCATAACAATATTTTTATTTTTTTAAGTATTTAAAATAAAGTTATATTTTATGCCAAAAACACTCCAAAATAAAGGTTAAAATAATACTTTACAAACATAATAAAATAAAGTAACTTAATTATAAGAATTTTTTATGACATATTAAACACACAAGATAAAAAGATGAAAGGAATATTATGATATACTTTACAGCCGATTTACATTTTTACCATGAAAAAATTATAAACCATACAAACCGCCCATTTTCCACTGTAGAAAAAATGAATTGTACCTTAATTGAAAACTGGAATCATACTGTCTGTGCAGATGATGATGTGTATATTTTAGGAGATGTCACCATGAAAGGGGCAGAATATGCCACCAAAGCACTCTCTCAATTAAAAGGTCGCAAATATTTGATAAAGGGTAACCATGATAAATTTGCACAAAGTGAACAATTTAATAAAAACTTATTTGAATGGATAAAAGATTATTATGAGCTATCCTATAATAACAATCGCTTTATCTTATTTCATTACCCTATAGAAGAATGGAATGGATATTTTCAAGGTACGATTCACCTACATGGACACCAACATAATCACGAAGATTATAATTTTAACAATCTGCAAAATGGTATACGAAAATTTGACGTAGGTGTCGACGCTAATTATATGCGACCTGTTAGTATAGAAGATATTATTGCATTTTTTCCATGATAACACAATGAAATAAAAGTAGAGTCAAATTGGGACAAAATCGAGTAGAGAACCCCTACTCGCGTGACCCGTTCACCGTTTTTGCGGCTTATTTCCTCTGCACGAGGCTGTGCATAAAAATAAGTGCCTGCAACTCTCTTTTGCAAGCACTCTGGTAAATGGAGTAGACGGGAGTCGAACCCGTGTCCAAAAGCCCATTCACTGTTCTTCTACTATTATAGTTGATTGTTATACATTCCCTCCAGCATGGGAAAATCAACATTCCAATGCCTTTAGTAGCTTCATCATACGCCCATCAACCGCAAAGCTTTGGTTGAGTCGTTTCCTACATAGTCGAAGCCTGAATCCTAAAGTGTAGGTGCGCTAGGTCAGACTGCTGCAACTAGGCAGCGTAAGCTAAATTATCGTTAGCGTTTATATTTAAGTTTACGATTTGACGCATCGTCTGCGAATAGCTTCACCAGCTTCAAAACCCCTGTCGAAACCTTTACTACCCCTGAGTAGTAAATATTGTAAAGTAAAAAATGTTTATATGAAACATTTGTGTAATTATGATAACAAAGAGTCTTTTATCTGTCAATAAATTTTATGTGAAAATTGATTTTTCAAAACGCTACTAACTAAATATCATTCCATCTATACAATTATCATATAAAAATTGTTTTAATTCTAATTTATTATTGCTTTCATAATATGAAACTAAACATTTGTAAAATTCTTTGATGTCTTTTTGTTTAATAGATATAATTCCCTGTCCATTCTCAATCATTATTTTATTACCAATAAGCATAGCAATCCTTTTATTCCCATCATAAAATAACTGTAATCTCATAATATATAATGTCATATCTAATGCTTTTTCTAATGGAGAAATTTTACTATCTACTATCTTAATAATTTCACAATGAACCTCTTTTTCATCTGGCAACTCAGGAATCCACTCTGTACCGCCTATTCTTACTTCTTCATGTCGAATCATTCCTGCATTAATTATTGTAAATTTTCCTAACAACATATGAACTTTTTTTATAAATTTTAAATTAAGTTCATCATTAATGTGTTCTAATAAAAACTGCCAAGCATTCTTTAAATCATTTACAGCATTAATATCTTCTATTGTATAACCTGATACAGCCATACCATTATAAATAGCCTGAGTATCTGGATAGGTAACTCCAATACCTTCAAGATTGGCACTTTTCCATATATAATCTACAATATTTCTCTTTGCAAGAAAAATATTCTCTTTTTGTGTCATATTATATTTTGATTCCATTGATAAATTCCTTGTAAATAAAAATAGCCATGAACAAAGCTTATCAATTTTCACTTTGTCCCATATATTAATATCTTTTTCATATAAAAAATTGTTCGATTTATTATATGTTACTATTATATGCTTGTCAATAAATTCTATTTTTTTCTATCTATTTATCTATTATATATATTTCTATGTAAAATGAATTTATTTTTCAGTCAATATTGTCTACACCTAAAAACTCTAACATGACTATTTCAAGAAACTGCAATTTAGAAATAATAACATTTTTATCTTTTGTCCCTTTATTTTTATCAAGTTCATCAAATAATACATTATTTATTTTTTTATTTTCTCTAAGATGATTCTTAAATTCTTTTAGAAATGCTGCAAACTGTATATCTTCTATTTTATAAGATGTAAATCTATCAAACAATGTTAAAAAAAGAAAGGAATCTTTACTATTAAAAATAGCCTTTATATCTTTTGTAATTACTGGTTTTCGATATTTTGTTATCCATACTATATGATACTTTATATTATATGTGCAATGTGCAGATTTTCTATAATGTTCCATACTTTTATCACCTCAAGTATAGTATGTCTTGTTTTTATATTTTTATTTTTTACTTAGATTGATAACCTCCAAAAAACAAAAACATTTGTAGAACACGAAAAATTAAACCAATACATTGATTATGCACAAGAAGCTATTACTACTGCTGTCACTTCCGTTTCTCAAACTTATGTTGATTCCCTTAAAAAAAGTGGTCAATTTGACAAAACTGCTGCAAATCATGCAAAAGAACAAGCTATTGAAATTGCCGAAAAATTAATTAGTGACAATTCTAAGATTGCTATTGAAACCGTATTTGGCAATTTTGAGGAATATATTAATAATAAGATTGAGGCTGTTATAAAAAGTGAAAAATAAGTTGAAATTTAAGGATAGGGAATTGATGTTGATAAGTTAATATGATTGGGGGAATGTAGTTAGAGTTTATGATACATTCCCCTATTTTTAAATGGACTCCTAATGAATATATAGAGTACTATAATCCATCAATTTTTTTAAATTACTTGCCAATTATTCTGCCAAAACAACCTGATTTCTTATCTACAAAACCAAAAACAATTGATAGCTGTTGTAATTTATAAACACAATTATGATGTTAATGTAAACGGTTCTTGCAAAATAAAAAATGGACGCACAACCAAAGCAGAACTGCCACACCAAACACAATCTACACGACCACCTGAATCTATAAATCGCACGCTTTCACAACCACACCCTGAAGGGGTAGAATCAGGTGTAGCAAGCCACCACCACATATTTAAATATGGAATCCTGCCTCTACATTCTCTATACAAATCCAATGTAGGAATTGCCAACATATCCCCCTCTAATTCTCCATAATCATTGAAACCATCAAGTGAAAGTAAATTCATATGAATTGGTACAAGTTTATCTTTAAATTTTTGCTTTAATTCAACTGCTAAATTACTCTCATTCAAATTTTTACGAATATATGAATGAGCATAATTATTTGTTTTCCCAAATGCTAAATTGTCAAGACTTTTATTAAACAAATAATAGATACCTTTTTCATCACGTTTAATTGCAGTCCACTCACTCATATTGATTGTCATCACTTACTCCTTATCCATGTAAATTTATCTTTTAATATTAACCTTTATCATTTCATCTTATACTCTTTATACCATTTTCTATACAATTCTTTATCTGTATACTGTTTTGCATATATATATCTTTTATAACCATTTGCATAGGAATAAAATGTTTCAAAAAATTTGTAATCTGAAATAATATAAGAACAAAATATTTTTTTGTAGGCATTGCCTGAAGGAATATCAAAACAAGTTCTGCGAACGGTTTTATTCGCCAATCGCTTCATTCCTTTTGTATTAGGGTCTTTGCAGCATGCAATATGTTTATAACTTCTACTCATTAATTTATCCTTTTCACTATAATTCTTAATCATTACTTTGCCAAAATTCTTAATAACAATCTTAACAACATCTTGAATTATTGTCAATTTATCTTCTTTTTTTGTTTATATATTGCACTATTATTGTTTGGATTTTGCCAATTTTTCTATAATTATTTCAAAAATGATGCAGACTATAATTTTTCACTTTACTTATTCCATGAGGCTCGTTATAATAATTTCAAATTATTAATAAAAGACAAATCTTATAAAAATGAATAGGAGTGATGGTTTATGAAACAATATATTGTAGATGCATTTACAGACAAAGTTTTTTCAGGCAATCCAGCGGCTGTATGTGTAATGGATAACTGGATTTCAGAGGAATTAATGCTAAATATTGCCAAAGAAAATAATCTTTCTGAAACTGCTTTTACAGTAAAAGAAGACAACCATTATAAATTAAGATGGTTTACTCCTAATAGCGAAATTGATTTATGTGGTCATGCTACATTAGGTACAGCTTTTGTTATTATGAATTATTATGAACCTGACCTACAAAGCATAACATTTCATACTATGAGTGGGGAACTTACAGTACATAAAAAATTAGATTTATATGAAATGGATTTTCCTGCATACCATTACCATAAAACCGAAATAACCAATGAGATGGAACAAGCATTTGGTACAAGACCTTCTCAAGCATATATTGACCGTGACTTACTTGTGGTTTTTGAATCTGAAAACATTATCCAAGAAATGACACCAAATCAGGAACTATTAAAAAATCTCGATGGTCTTGCCGTAGCAATTACAGCCAAAGGCAAAGAATATGATTGCGTTTCACGAGTATTTGCACCAAAACTTAATATAAAAGAAGATGCTGTAACAGGGTCAACACATTGTATGATTGCTCCTTTTTGGGCAAACCAATTAAAGAAAAATCAAATAACCGCCTTTCAGGCTTCAGAAAGAACAGGAGTTTTATACTGTGAAGTAATTGGAAACAGAGTAAAAATTATTGGTAAAGCAGTATTATTTTCTATATCAGAACTGTTTTGTGATAACTTTTTCTCAAAAGCATAAATTTTAAACAAAGAGGTGTGTTAATCACCCTCTTTGTCACTTACAATCTACTCCATTTAAATTTTAATCTTAAACTTTTTTATGCTATATCTTCTTCTCCAGTTTTAAAATTATAAATAGGCTTAATGATATTTTCGATTTCTACGGTATCCCCAATATTATTGACAATATCGTCCATGCTTTTATAAGCCATAGGACACTCATCCAATGTATGTTTTCCAACCGATGTTGTATAAATTCCTTCCATCTCACTTTTAAATGAGGATACGGTAAAAGATTGTCTTGCTTTCGACCGACTCATCAATCTTCCTGCTCCATGCGGAGCTGAACAGTTCCATTCATCATTACCCTTTCCAACACAAATAAGCGAACCGTCTCTCATATTGATAGGAATTAATAACTTTTCTCCTTTTTGTGCTGAGACAGCACCCTTTCTTAAAATCATCGTTTCCATATCAATATAATTATGGATTGTTGTAAATTGTTCAACCACATGCAGTTTCATTCCTCTAATAATTTCATCCATCATTGCTTTTCTATTAAGCATAGCAAACTCTTGAATGATTTTCATATCGTGAATATATTGTTCAAATAAATTACCCTGAACATATGCCATATCCTTTGGAATACTGATTCGTTTTACATTTTTTAAAGCAGCAACACTTTTTTGAATTTCTTTATTGCGTCCTTCTACTTTTAACTGACCAATCAATGCATCAATATCTGCCTTACTGCTTCCATTTAATTGATGATATCCTTCTTTTTGATAGTAATTGGCAACCTCTAGTCCCAAATGTCGGCTGCCCGAATGAATCACAATATAAATATTTCCTTCTTCATCTTTATCAGCTTCAATAAAATGATTCCCACCGCCGAGCGTCCCAAGACTTTTCTCTGCCCTTAACATATTAATTTCTTTATAACAATACAACTCTTTTAGTTGAATATGCTTTATAAAAGGATGTGCTTTTTCTCGAATATTAAAGCCTGATGGAATTTTTTGATAAATTAATTTATCCAACTTTTGCAATTCAATATGCTTTTCTTTTATTTTAATCAGTTCCATGCCACAACCAATATCAACGCCAACCAAATTTGGTATTACTTTATCTGTTATTGTCATTGTTGTTCCAACGGTACAGCCAGCACCTGCATGAATATCTGGCATAATCCGAATTTTACTGCCGCTTGTTATCTCTTGATTACACAATAACATAATTTGTGCTATTGATTCTTGGTCTACAATATCTGTAAAAATTTTTGCAGTATTATATTTCCCTTTAATTTCTAACATACTTCCTCCCATCTTAAAACATTTTATATAAAAACATAAATGCTTGATTTACAAATGTTAAAGTGGATATTCACCATTCGCTGTGCTACTTGCTCATAAGCTCATTAGCAAATTGCAAGTTATATTATTTAATTCAATTATAAATTTTCAACAAAATGATTATGATACATATTCCAATACTTTTTATATACAAATGTATCATCTTCGTTAAAATTTAATTGATACATTCTAAATACAACTGGAAAGTTTTTGGGTTGCCAATGTTCTTCATAGGAATAACAATATTTCATTCCAAGTTTTTGCATTACACGACCACTGTGAGGATTATTGACATCATGTGTTGCTGTAATATACGAAATACCATCTCTTTTCACTTGTTGTATAAGAATCTCTCCTGCCTCTGTAACAATTCCCTTATGCCAAAATTCTTTGTGAAGTCCATAACCAAAATCGTGAGATTCCTCCATTTCAATGTTTATATAACCAATAGAATCATTATTACTTTTTAAACAGATGGCGTAAGCGTAAGCCTGTGGCTGTGCATATTTTGCCGCATATCTTTCCTCATAAAACTTTTTTATTTCCTCAATGTTTTTCATTGGATACCATGGTAAAAATTTATTAACTTCCTCGTCTCTCAAAAGCAGATATAGAGCTTCTATATCTGCTTCTGTAAATTTTCTTAAAATTAAACGTGCTGTTTCTAATTTGGGTGTATTCATCATATTTCCTTGCTAACTTAAGATTTACTGTTATTATACACCTGTTTCCCCTAAGATGAAATAAAATTTTGAAATCTGAAAGATACTACCAAAAGTAGAACAATTTTATACTTTTTTCCATGTCAAGAAACTTCCAACGATTGCCCCTATAAGGATAATCGGTGCAAATCTGACAAACAGCCATTCAAATGCGTGAAAAACTACTCCTGCAACAGCTTCTTCAGGGTCGTTATAATCAAAACCTAAGTAAGGACTATTTAATCTTATTAAGACCGCAAACATTGTTACTATGACCACACACAATGAGATAAGTAGCCAATGAAGTATTTTTCTTCTCAGGGTTTTCCTTTGTGCAAGTTGTAAGTTTATAATCTCTAGTTTTTCAGAAATCATTTTTAAGTCATCAACTTTCGACTCGGCAACATTTTCCCCAAGCAAAGTGCTTACGGGTGTTTCAAGCACTTCCGATATGGCAACTAACATATCAGAGTCAGGAACTGATAAGCCTCGCTCCCATTTAGAGAGTGTTTGTCGCACTACATTCAGCTTAATAGCAAGTTCTTCTTGCGAAAGTCCTTTTGATTTTCTGATTGCTTTAATGTTTTCGCTTAACATTAGGGATGACCTCCTTTCTTTTTCGATAACACTATTGTATGAAAAACTGCCCGTTGCTACAAGCAACACATATTAACATTCATTGTTGACATGACACTATTCACTATGCTACTTGCTCAAACCATCTATCTGCTATCGCAACGCAAGTCCTTACCCCACTTATGCCGCTGTGGTATTGAAGTGGTGGACTTCCTTGATGAGGTTAAAATCTATCTGCATATATCTCCTCGTAAGAAATGGCTATGTGTTTCCACATAGCCATTTGTGTAGTAACTCCATTAGAGTTGCTAACGCTTTTTAAGTAAATCTAATTCCCGCTCAAAAAGCAGTCAATTTCCTTGATAAACTTCAACTATTTTAACTGATTTAATATATATGGGTCTTTTATCTTCTCATCTTGTGCAAATAAAACAATTTTACTCATAATTTCTGCGGTCTTTGGGTCTTCATCTACAAATGGAAGGAAAATCTTTCCCCTAGACTGCGAATGTACTGGCAACACATATACCTGATGGCTTCCAAGCATATGAATGACACCACTTCCAAGATGAATGGAATACTCTGCCCGCTGTCCTTTTATAATAGCATGATGGTCTTTAAAGGTTACATTTGTCAACTTAAACAATGCAAGGTTATGAGAAATAATAACTTTTCTCATATCCATTGTAGAATGACTTGTTTCAGGGTCTACTCCGCCCACATGAGCAACACTCACTGCCAAATCCACATCACGCATAACTTCTGAATACACAATATCAGGAACATCACTAATTTTAATTGGTGCAAATGTATTGCGGTCTGAAAATTCAACCCACTCCAATGTTGGCGCTTCAATATCGCTTGGTGAAAACCAGTCTGCTAATGCATATATTTTAGCAATAATATTCTCTTTGTAGTAAACTTTTTGCAGACCTTCCTCATAATCAGCAACCCAGCGGCGATTTTTTAAGCACGCTACAGTCTTTTGCGGCTGTATCTGATTGCCTGCAAACATACGGCTATTGAATCGCTCATTTTCCTCTGATAGCTTTACATACAATTCTCTAAATACTTGCTTAAATGGCTGCTTCACTCTTGTTTCAGCCTGCATCTGTTTAAAGAGAACATCTTGATATGCACTCCAGCAACCAGCTTGATATAAGTCAAATGGATGGGCAACACGAAGCTTTGTATCTCCTTTTAAAGCTGCTGTTTCATCATTATAGTCTGTCAATCCTTTCTTTGACAGCATACCAATTTTTTGCGTTTTGCCACAAGTAATATATACAAGATTATTTACAATAGGTTCAATTACTGGATTTTTTGTCAAATTTTTCAGTTCTTTAAATGTATAGACTTCTCTGTCTTCCATTGCCTGCTCAAACATCTTAACGGTTCGTGAATATTGTGCTTTTAATTTCTTTTGAATATCCTTTAAATAAAGCACATATTCATCTTTTTTCAAATTAGTTGGCAGCGATTTAAGGGTTTTTCCTTTTTTGACACATTCCAAGCTAACTTTACCATATGAATCAACAACTAATTGCACAGAAGTTTCGCCAATAGCATGTGGTTTAAATGCATCACTGTCATTTTCCACCATTTTTGTCTCCATCGCCAAAATTAATCTTGTCACATCTTGATAGCCAGCATTCGTTGCCAAATTTCTCAATGCCATATCGCACGCAAGACCTTCACTTGCTTTTCTCTGTGCGCCAAACTGTCTGCTTTCCTTACGAAATTCCTGTATAAATTCATATCTTCTCAGCTCATCTTTTTCGTCAGTAATTGGAATCACGCCATAACTCATAAGCAAATCTTTATTGCGCTTATCCTTAATCTTTTCTTCCAATTCAGAAACGGTCACCTTCCCCAGTGCTGCATCTGAATATTTCCTTGCTCTGGAATGTTTATTGCCATCTGAAATATACTTTGCTGCATCGTAAAGTTTCTGAAATGTCGCATCTCCTAACGTCTTATAAGCTGATTTAAACCAATTCAAGTCAAATGCACCATTATTTAATTCTTCCGCAGAAAGAGGTGTATATTTTGCAATAACTGCTTTCTTTTTATCATCAAACCGCTCATTCATATGCGCCATAAAATAATAGCAGCCTGTTTTTAAATCTTTCTTTAAATACTCTTGAATAATATCAATCCATTGAGGCGCATACATAATAGTTTCATAAAGACGCACTTCAGAAATCTTTTTATCTTTTAAAAGTGCTTTTAATTTTTTTGCATCATCGTCTTCTTTAGGATAACATACACTTAACAGATGGCTTAAAACAACACTTTTAGAATCCTCATTAGAACCCCAATAATAGGTTCCTCTATCCAGCTTTTCATCACCCATTGCCACCAATATCTGAACCATGCGTTCTATTCCGCAAAAATGTTTGATACTTCTAGCGGCAGAAGAAAAGATTGTTGGCAAATCACCTCTTGACAATTCTACATCTAATACCTTATTGACAATATGCTCACAGATATCCACTGCATTTTTATAAAAATCACTCTCTTTATCTACTTTGTCATCTTTCATATAATGTGCAATTTGAGTTTCCTGATATGGAAACAGTTTTTCCAACAAAAGTATAGACAATGTACTCAATGTATAACTCAAACTAAAATATTCAAAAGCAGCCTTATACACTTCATTTTTTGGTATCATGCCTAATGTGTAAGCCTTAATATAATCAAAAATATTTAAATAATTGTTATTTCTATCGCTGCTATAATAATATCTTGAATCTCTATGCTTATTATATTCAAACCGTCTGTCAATATCATAATATAACTCAAAACGCTTTTTAAACTGTTCATCTGTTTTCCATGGAAGACAAATCAAATCACTAATCCTTGCATTTGAAATTAATGATACTTCTCCATCAGCTGATGAATAATAATTTTTCTTATCTTTAATCTTTTTAAACCAAAGTGCGCTGTCTTCCACATGATAAATCACATAATTTATCATTTCTTCTGCTACATTGGTTATTTGTGTATCTGGATACATACTTACCATAATACGAATAATGGTATCAATATCATATCCATAATGAGAATTTGAATATTCTTTCTGATTCTTCAGACGACCAAAATAATCATAAAGACAGCTTCCAAGCAGTATTTTCCTATATTTATCATATGTATCTCTATTTTCAATATTGTCTAATGCTAATGTCTTTCTAGCAATCTGCATATGAAGCAAAAGTGTTGGATTTTTAATATAGGTTTCATAAAACTCTATCCAAAGTTCTTTAAAAGGATAGCGGTCTTCTATTGGCAAACTTCTGTCTGTAGTAATTGCTGATAAATTATTGGATAATAATGTTTCAACTCCTGCTGCATTCTTATACTCCAACATACTATGTTTCTTATAAAAATCTTCAAGATTGTCAAATGCTTTATCCAGTTCACTCTTTGAAACCTCAAAATATTTCTGGAATACTTCTGGATGTTCGTCCCTTTTTGGCATATGAACCTCTTGTGATGGCACATACAAACCATATCCTTCTTCATTTAAGACCTCTGCTGCCTTTCCCTGTCCAAGAAGTTCGTCAACAATAATTTGTTCACTGTCTGTAACCTTTGACATCTCTTGCAGCGTATCAAGTGCTTCATCAAAAATAGTCTTTACATCTTCTTGTGCCATAGCCTCTTTATTTTGCTGCAAACCTTGTAAAATAGTAAGACCACCCATTCTAAGTTCTGTCACATTGCCATTTAACAGACGTTTTGCACTCTCTATACGCCCTTCATATGATTGCTTATTTAATAATGCTAAAACATTTTTTCTTATTCCTGACGTTTTATACTTTAAAAAGCCTTCTAACTGAATATACTCTTCTTCACTAAGCCCCTTCTTCTGAAGTTCGCACACCATATCAAATGCCTTTTGTCTTGTTGATGATTCTTTATCTGCAACTGCTTGAATCAAATAATGTCTTAACTTTGGCGATTTTGGGTCATGTGTCAGCAATTCCAAATAAGCACTTCGGCTTGTATAATATCCTGAAACATCAATATCTGGAAGATATGTACAAGCTTCTTCCATAAGACGGATATCCGAAAGCGCATATGCCGTTGCACACATACGTATTACAAGGTCTGTTTTAGAAAGAGAAGCACTATACCATGGGAAAATAATAGGCGAAAATTCTTTCTGTTTCTTAGGAATTTGCTCATAAATCTCTTTCATAATCTGATAGCACTTATAGGCTTCTTCTTCTGATGGATACAAATCGGTAACTGCAATCTCTTTATATCCTTCTTCCTCGCCATCTTGACGTCTTCCTCTTCCTATGGCTTGATAGACAAGTGTATTTGTATTATTTAAGAACGATGGCATAAATACAGCAATAAGCTCATAATCCTGTGGATATGCCATAACAACCTTATATGCTGTCTTATAAGAATACTCTTGATAATACAGATATGTATTGTAATACCCCATTGTAAGAAGCTGATTTTTTGTTCCATTTGTAATAAAACCATCCATCACATCCATGGCATGTTGTATATCATAAAATCCCAATGTCCACAATCCACACATGATTTGTATGCTATCATTAGACTGTGTAAATTCTATCGCTTTGTCTGTTCCACCATCAATCGCTTCATGGACAATATTTAACACTTTATCTGTAATACGGTCAACATGGTCTAAATCACAAAGCCCTGTCCATGTTGCCACCGCCCTTTTTACTGCTGCAAAACGAATAAGATTATTGTCATAAATGGTCTTAAAAATCACCAAAAATGCTGAGATTGTTCCACAGTCTGCATTTTCACAAACTGCCTGACGCACACCTTCCTGCAATCTTGCTGCAAGCAAAAAATCCGCCAATAATTGATGTAATTTTTCATTGTGACACAGAACAATAGCTCGGATAATATTTGTTGTGACAACCGCTGTATTATTATCTCCAAGCAGCATATCTGTCACAAATTCTTCAACTTTTTTATCACCTGTATCAAGTCTTGCTGCTACCATATAATCCCAAAAATTTAATCGATATGTCCAAAAATACTCACTTGTTACTGCCTTCATGTCTTCAGAAAGGTTGCCTGTTAAATAGTCATAAATAGAACAGTTACATATCCGAAATGTTTTATATGATTTCAGCAAGTTAAATATAGTAGGAAACCATGTTGTATAACCACGGCTTCGCACCGTTCTTCTATATATTCCTCTTGAAAAAGGATAATCGTTTAAATTATCAATAATTGTATAGAAATCGGATAAATTATCTTTTCGTACAAAAACTTCTACGATTTCCTTATAATATTTCTTCATAAATTCACTTGGACAAGCCAGCTTAGAATTTATAAAATCTTCTTTTACCTTAATAACCAATTCACTATTATCTATCGCATTGGAACCATATCGATTGCTGTTTTTTTCGTCAATATCTTTAGCCAAATTGCGTGTTGTTTCATCAAGGGATTCTAATTTTTTCTCCCATTCCTTTTGAAACTTTTTTGTAAGCTTTTCCATTATTTCGTAACTGCTCATAAAACCTCCATTTCCACATGTTTATACATATTTATTGCTTTCATATGCTCATTATTTGTAAGCAATATATTGTTTAGTAAATTTACACTACACTTTTCATTAGCACATATGTTAATTTTTCTGGCAGCAATACAGCTTCTTTAATAAATTTACATTTTATCTTATGATTACCACATACGCCCGCTTAACATAGTCATACGAACAAAAGTAATCTCATCTCCATCCTTTAGTGACAACGGTTCATCTTCATTTGTAAATTGATTGCCTTCTATAAAGACAACCACCAAGCCATCTTGAAAACACTCTAAAGCATTTTGAATCGCTTTATCTATATCAGGCTTTTTGTTTCCATAATTGACGCCAAATCCAACTTTTCCAGTAGTCGCCATATCTTCAATATCCTCATTGGATAAAACCTTTAATATTTCTGAACTTTCTTGACGCTTATCATATTCTGCTACATTTAATCGTACCGTTTCCACCAGAAGGTCTTTGACAGTATGAATTGGATTCTCATATTGATAAAGAATAGACTTTATTGTGTTGCGTCGTTTTGAAACACTTTTACAACTTATTTTTAATTCCATACTCACTTCCATTTCTGCGCTGCTTATTATGCAAAGAACCTAGTCAAAGCGGATATTCGCAATCCGCTACGCTACTTACTCAAACCATCTAGCTGCTATCGCAACGCAAGTCCCCACCCACCACTTATGTCTCTGCGGCATTGAAGTGGGGGACTTTCTTGATGAGGTTAAAATCTTATACATTTTTTAGTAATTTTGTGTCCAGCAACGCATAGACACAAATGCTTTGCAAACCAATTTTACGTTAAAAAATTTATTTGCAGCATCGCCACAAATAGACTTAACGAACAATCACATACGTATTTCTTTGTCTGTTTGTGTTATTATATAATACGAACATTTGTTTGTCAACCATTTCCAACAAAATCTATAAAAAATAGTAGATTTTTTTCTCTCTCGTACAAGCTGATTTTAGGTTGATTGAGGGAGTCAAAGCGGATATTCGCAATCTGCTACGCTACTTACTCAAACCATCTAGCTGCTATCACAACGCAAGTCCTCACCCATCACTTATGCCTGTGCGACATTGAAGTAAAAGATTCTTGATGAGATTAAAAAACGCCGAGAATCTGCATAAATGCTACATTTTTGCATGTTCTCGACGTTTCTTTTATTTTCTGTTTTTATGATGCTTTTTGGGTGAATAGTACCTAAATCTCAGTACTCAAACCACCTGCATTTGCTGAAAGTGATGATTGTTTTATTCTATATCCCACACTCCCTCAGCATAGTAATTTCACGATGTCCCGGATATATAGTATAGTCTTCAGGCATATCCTTCAGCCGCTGCACAGACTCTGCTAATGCCTGTTCATCTCCACCTAAAAGACTTGTCTTGCCACATCTGCCTTCCATCAGCGTATCTCCTGTAAATATAATACCATCTCCAACGATAGCCATAGAACCTGGCGTATGTCCCGGAAGTATCATTATCTGAAAACGGATATCGTCAAGCCAGATTTCATCGCCCTCACTAAGAAGCACCGAAGCTCTAACTGGTTTATATGGCTCTGTGACATACGGACGCTCATTAATAAGCCTCTCATCCAACAGTCTCCATGCATCTATCCGACTAATCATAACTGGTATGCTATACTTGTCCACCAACTCTCTCATCGCCAGTATATGATCTGTGTGTCCATGTGTTATTATGATATACTGAGGTTTCAAACCATTTACCTCTATAGCATCTATTATCTTATCCGCCTCATCTGCTGGGTCTATTATAAAACAGTTTTGGGATGACTTATTATAAACAATATAACAGTTTGTACTGCATGCGCCCAGAACGAGCCTTATAATCTCTGCATGAGAGATGTCCCCTGCCAACTTGTTATAATTCTTTGCCAACTTCCTGCTAAGTCCCATCTCAAATTCCTGCTCAAACTGCTTCTCATACGCAGTTCCTAACTTTGGTATCTTCACTCTGCGATGCTCCCATGATGATAGATATATTGCATTGGAGATATAAAGACTATTTATAGCTTCCTCTCCTGCTGCCACCATCTCGCCTCTCGCAAAGCTCTCCAACACCTTATTGTACGCCTTGTCTGACGCTTCAACTTCTATATCATGCCATTTATAGGACGGCTTGGCAAATAAATCTCCTGTTCCATTTCTATACTCAATCTCAGGTCTGTCAAGCACTGCTATCCTTAACTGACCGTTCTCACACACAAGCAGCGCATTATCCAGACTAATCTCCAGCCTGTTCACTCCTGGTGCCTCTCCTGTCGATGCGATAAATACTCCACTCGCTCCATTTTTCCATTCAAGATAAGCAGTTACTTCATCCTCCACCTCTATAGAATGATACTGCCCCTCTCTACAGAACCCAGTCACGCTCTCAGGTTCACCACATATCCATGCAAGCAGGTCAAGATTGTGTGGACATTGATTCAGCAGAGTTCCTCCACCATCATACTTCCATGTTGCTCTCCAACTCCCTGACTCATAGTAGGCATTCGAGCGATACCAGTCTGTAACCACCCAATTTACCCGTTTTATCTTTCCATATTCGCCACTATCAACTATCTGTTTCATCTTTTTGTATATCGGAAATGTTCTCTGATGAAATATATAACCATACAAGATATCCAGATTATCCTTCTTCATAGTATTATACGCATCCAGCATATTACGTGCCTGCTTAGAATACACTCCTGCTGGTTTGTCACACAACACACTTATGCCTCTTTCAAATGCTTTGATTGCTAAAGTCTCATGCGAATAATGTGGTGTTACAATAATAACAGCATCCAGCTTTAACACTCCTTTATCGACAGCATTAAACATATCATCATCAGAATTAAATCTATGCAAATCTGCACTCACATAATCCTTTATTCTGTCCCATCTTTCCTGTGACACTCTTGTAATAGCTGATAATTCCATTCCGACTATCTCACCTCTGGATATCAACTGGGCATACTTGCTTCCCATATTACCCATACCTATAATTCCAACTTTCATACAAACCTCCATTTTGCAGACACTTCCATATTAAAGGACAATCCCAATTCTCATAGCAGCATTTGAATCAAAATGTTCAAACTGCAATTCGTTTTCAATAGCTTCCAATTCCTTAATTATTACTGTTAGTTCTTCCATGAGCATTACCATCTTTTAGATTTCCTTTTCATAAACTATAAAGCAATTTTTCTTTATTTTCCTTTAAATTATTAGAATATTTACTATATATTACAGTTTTATTGCTATATTATTTCTGGTAAACTTCGTTTGTTTTTATGTCATCCTCCTTAAATTTGGAATGCCAAAATAGTACTTCGTCTTACAAAACCAACTTATACAAAGATATGGCATGATATAAAAGGATAAGCGCAAAACCTTGATTTTAAGCCATTCCCGCAAGATGTTATAAATATTACAGGGCTTATAAAAAGATTTTCTGTTATAGAATTAATAAAAAAGAGCAAAAAATTGATTTTAATATTTTTACTGAATGGTGAAATATTTATTTTTTTCTTAAATTATATTATCAAAAATCATAGAGTCAATATACAAAAAAGGGAAAGCCACAAAGCGGCTCTCCCCTCTAAAGTTAATTACTGAACACATTACAGCATCCGTCGTCAACTATTTACGGTAGTTGGCAGCTATTTTTTTCTTAAAGATTGTATCACACAAACTTACAAGGGCAACAATAAAAATTCCAAAATAAATCAATGTTTTGTATGCGCAAGCATTTCCTCAAACAGTGTTCTACTCTCATTTATTGTCAAACATGAACAGAGCGGCTGATTAATAAACGCTGCAAATACCATATCCATATCTCTATTTTTAATTCCCTCATACAACACATCAACATTGTCACAACAGCGTTTAACAAGCACCTGTACACTTTTTGGAAGCGGCTTTGTCATAATTGGATTGACATTATTATTTGTAAATATTGCATTGGATTCTACAATACTTCCTTTTGGCAGCCAATCAATTTGCCCTTTGTTTATAATATTTACATTGCTTATTGTACTTGTAAGTCCAAGTACTGCACGCATTAAATCGACTGCTTCCTCATCGGATTTTTGTACCTTTACAGGAAAAATCCCATCTGCCATTTCTTTAGACTCTTTGATTTTTTCATTCATTTGATAAATTCTAAAATCAACTGTAGTCAACGCAAATTTCCATGCTTCTACCTGCTTGGGATTTTTTAAATACCATGAAGCATTCATAAATTCTGCTAAATGCCTGTCTCCTGCTGCTCCCAAAACACCATAACGCTTATACATATCCATTTTTACTCTATTGGCATAAGCAAAACAATCTGTTTGATATTGGTTGGCAGGACCATGCTCATAATGCCCTTCCTCATAATGCTTCTCTATATATTCTGGCAAAAAATCCATAATTTCAATATCTTGATATTTTGCGCTGCTAATCCAAGTAAAATGATTGATTCCTGCAACTTCTGTATAAATATCTTTTCGCTTTGCACAAATTCCTGTATGTTCTTTTAAAATATCACATAAAAAATCTTGTGTATGAAAAACCTCATGGCAGCAACCAAAGGCTTTGATTTCCGGAAAGATATCATATAGTGTTTTCGTACATATACTCATTGGATTGGTAAAATTAATAACCCATGCCTTTGGACATATATTTTTGATAGCATAAGCAAATGTTTCAAAAATAGGAACGGTACGAACAGCGCGCATAACGCCACCCGGTCCTGCTGTATCGCCTACACTTTGATAAATACCATACTTTTCGGGCATATGAACATCTACTCTCATATCTTCAAATGTACCCGGCAAAATGGATATAACAACAAAATCAGCATCTAAAAGACATAATTCTAAACTTTCATACACCACATAATTCCATTTTGTACAAGTTTCTGGCGACTGATTGATATATTCACCAATACATTTATTTCGATTGGCAGCCTCTATGTCAATATCATACAAACCAATTTCTCCTGTCATATCTTTACACAGTGCCAAATCATTCATAAACACTCTTGCCCACATTTTAGAACCACCACCAATATAAGCAAGTTTTATTTTGTTTTTTTCCATAATAATCCCATGCCTTTCTACCAAAAAAACATACCCATTCCAGCTACAATACTAATGATACCTGCTGCCAGTACATCTTTTGGAAAATGTACACCAGCAACCACTCTTGAAATTCCCATACAGACAGACATTATCCATAAAACTACACCCACAGGCCACCAAATATACAATCCTGTCATTGCAATAATCGTAATAGACAATGTATGTCTGCTTGGAAAAGACTCACCATCTTTCTTTTTTGCTATTAAAGGCTCAATCGAATAAACCTTATAAGGGCGAGGCGCATTGATAAGCCGCCGTATAATTGTTACTACGATAAATGTTATAGCAGGTGTCAAAACAGCGTTAAAAAATTGATAATATGCGCCTCTAACGAGACAATATATCAACAATGCCATATAAATGATAATGGTAAAATAAACCAAATAGCGATAGATAAATAAAAAGATTTTATATTTTAATGGTGATTTTTTTATAGGAAAGCTAATTTTATTATAAAAATCTTCATACGAATATTTTTTATCACTCAATACGATAATCCTCATAAACTTCTTTCAATGTTTTTCCTACTCTTTTCCTTGTAATCTCTACCAAGCCAAGTCTTGTGATATCTACAAATGTTGTCATTACTTTATCTTTTTTAAAATACTCTTTTAAAACAGCAATTAGTTGGTTGTAATGTTCGTTTTCTTTCATATTAATAAAATCGACAATAATAATTCCTGAAATATTGCGAAGGCGAAGCTGTATTGCAATTTCAGCAGCAGCTTCCATATTCACCTTAAAATACGTATTTTCTAATGCCTGCTCCCCACGTTTTTTTGATACACATTTTGCAGAATTGACATCAATAGACACTAATGCTTCCGTCTGTTGTATTACAATAAATCCCCCGCATTTTAACCAAACTTTTGGCGATAATGCTTTTTTTAATTGTTTTTCAACATCATATAATTTATATAATGGAAGCATATCATCTTGATACCATCTTATTTTTTCAACATCTTTTCCTGTAAGCGATTGTTTTAATTGTTCTGCTACCTGCATATCATCAGTAATGATTTCTTCTAAATGTTCATTGGATATATCTTGGATTTCTTGAATGTAAGAAGGCACAGACTGGTAAAGGCAAGTACAAAACTTGCCATATATACCATTTTTGAGAATTTCATAAAAATTTTCTATCAGTTTGTTTGCCTCGTTTAAAATATCCTCTTCTTGTGCATATATGCTATTAGAACGAAGAATAAAACCATAATCTGTAATATTTGTAAACTCTTTTGATTGGCTGTCAAGAAAAGCAATCAATCTATCTTTTAATTGTTTATAGTAAATATCTGATTTTGTTTTTAACGATATATAAACACCATTCACATCGGTTGACAGTACCAAATATCTGCCCGCCAGTTCTATCTTTCCTGTCACTGTAGCCAGCTTCGTTTTTAATGGCTCTTTACACACTTGAACTAAAAGCGCATCTCCTTGATTGACACGACCATCATTTTCTTTTCTCAAGAAAATATGTTTTTTATTATCATCCAATGAATAATAACACTTTATACCTTTTTGAATCTCAATAAATGCACAATTAATATTTTTCACTACATTTTCAACTCGCCCAATATAGATATTTCCCATTGCAATATCAACATGATTGATATTCTTTTTTTTATACGAATTTAGAGCAATACAAACATCATTTTCATACTGTGCAGATACAAAATAATTATCCATATGCGTAATAATATACTTCACAATTTTATCCCCATTTCTATGCTGTGGTTATTATATTATCTATTGGCAAGTTCTTTTACAATATCTTCCCAAGTTACATCACGCAGCACCATCAATACCATAATGTGATACAAAAAATCCGATATTTCATATTTGATTTCTTCTGGGTCTGGATTTTTGGCAGCAATAATAATTTCAGTTGCCTCCTCACCACACTTTTTAAGTATCTTATCAATTCCTTTATCAAACAAATAATTGGTATAAGAGCCTTCTTTTGGATTACGTTTTCTATCCTCAATCACATTCATTACATCATTAAAAACTTTTAATGGATTGGTCTGTGCATATTCCATTGACATCAATTCACGATAAAAACAGCTTCGATTGCCCGTGTGACAGGCTGCACCCACCTGCTTTACTTTGGCAAGCAGCGTATCATTATCACAGTCAATGCTAATGGAACGAACATATTGAAAATGTCCTGAAGTGAATCCTTTTACCCATAATTCCTTACGGCTTCTGCTAAAATATGTCATCTTTCCTGTACGCAGCGTTGTATTATAACTTTCCTCATTCATATAGGCTAACATCAACACTTCGTCAGTTTTATAATCCTGCACAATCACTGGAATCAAAGCATCACCATTTAACTTAAATTCCGAAAATGGTATTGCACTTGTAAATGTATTCATTATAATTCCTAAATCGTCAAGCTTTGCTTTTATTTTCATAAAATCATAGTCGGGCTTTGATAAATGAAAACTGGTTACACCATATACATTTTCTTTCTTTAAAATTTCACTAAATATTCTTGTATCATCATCTAAATAACCATGCAAAATGTTTTCATTTACAAAAGCAATCGTAGGAATTTCTAAAAAATCCTGCACACTTGCACTGCAATTCTGACTTAAAATATTAAGACAAATGTTGTTGTCTACTGCCATATGATAAATATCTTTATCAAAAGAATGACTTATCAAACCAATTTTATCACTTCCAAATCGGTCTGTAACTTCCTTCATCATCAGCATATTGCTTTCTCTTAAATCATCTAGCAAAGCAACTTTTGCCCCCGCATAAAGATATTTTTTAACATCTTCTACCCTATTTACATTGCCGCCGACAAGAACAGGCGTATCAATTGACTTTGTAATCTGTCGGATAATGCTAATTGCCTCCTCATGGGATGCATCATCATAAGACATATCCATTATAATCATTTCATCAGCACCATTATTGCTGTAATTCACTGCAAGCGACACCACATTTCCATCACTATTTTTTTGACTGCACTGTAAATCTTTATACGCAATAGCATCCTTTAGATAAATGGTTGGTATTAATTTCTTGTAAGACATTTTTTAATTCCTTTCAAACTGTTCTATGGCATCTTTTAAACAAATCTTTTTTTCATAGAGAGCTTTCCCCATAATGGCGCCATGTATGCCCGCTTTATATACATGGTTTAAATCTTCCATACAAGACATGCCACCAGAAGCAATAATATCAATACCTGTCTGGTCTGATAAAAGCTTTGTCTGTTCAATATTAGGTCCTGTCAACATACCATCTCTTGAAATGTCAGTATACACAATTGTCTGAACCCCTATATCTCTCATTGCAAGTGCCAAACTTAACGCAGTTTTATCACTTAATTTTTCCCAACCTTCAACCGCTACAAATCCATCTTTTGCATCAATGCCAATAACGATATGTTTTGCACCAAATTGATTGATTGCCTCTTTGATAAAGTCTGGATTTGTGACAGCCTTTGTTCCAATAATAACACGATAAGCCCCCAAATCCAACACATCTTTTATATTGTCAAGCGTTCGGATGCCACCACCTAACTGAACGGGAATGGAAACACTTTTTACAATATCTTCTATTGCTTTTGCATTCACTCGCTCTCCCTTTAATGCTCCATCAAGGTCTACTATATGTATAAACTTTGCTCCATCAGCCTCAAAACCTTTTGCAATCTCATAAGGTTTATCTGAATAAACCGTAACTTCATTAAATTGTCCTTTTTTTAAACGGACACACTGACCATTTTTTATATCTATCGCTGGATATAAACGCATACTTTTTTCTCCTTTTTACAACGTTCCTTTTGTGGACAACAAACTTTTTATTCTTGCATCTTTTATCGTTGCCTCATCAAGTGCTTTTGCAAAAGCCTTAAACATGCCCTCAATAATATGATGGTCATTTTCTCCACTCAACTGCCTGATATGAAGATTGATTCCAGCACTATAAGAAACCGCATAGAAAAATTCTTTTACCATCTGTGTATCAAAATACCCTACCTTATCTGAATGAAAATCAGCTTCAAATACAAGATAAGGACGCCCTGATAAATCAATCGCACACAAAATTAATGCCTCGTCCATTGGCAAGATAATATCGCCATATCTTCGTATGGTTTTTTTATCTCCAATCGACTTTTTAATTGCCTCGCCAAGAACAATCCCAACATCTTCTATTGTATGGTGACAATCCACAATTAAATCGCCTGTCGCTTTTATATCAAGATTAAATAAACCATGCTTTGCAAAGCTGATAAGCATATGGTCAAAAAAGCCAATGCCTGTATTGATATTAGAATCTCCAAAACCGTCAAGAACAAATTTTAATGAAATATCCGTTTCGTTTGTTTTTCGTGTTATATTTGCTTGACGTATATAATTATTACTCATAATAATCCTCATTTCTGCGCTGTTTTTGCGCTTTGTAAAACTATTTATCACACGATTTTGGTTAATTTTTTACTCAAAACGCACATGGATTGAATTGGCATGTGCTGTGAGATATTCTGCATTTGCAAATGTCTCTATATCCGTATGTATTGCTTCTAACGCATTTCTTGAATACGATATAATACTTGATTTTTTGATAAAATCATCAACACTCAATGGTGAGAAAAACTTGGCTGTGCCATTTGTTGGCAAGACATGATTTGGACCTGCAAAATAATCACCAAGTGGTTCGCTGCTGTAATCCCCAAGAAAAATAGCGCCCGCATTTTTAATTTTTGTCATAATATCAAATGGATTTTTGGTGACAATTTCAAGGTGTTCTGAAGCAATGTCATTGGCTACCTCAATCGCTTCTTCCATGGAATCTGCCACTAATATATAGCCATAATTATCCAGTGATTTCTGTATAATTTCTTTTCTGGATAATTGTTTTACAAACGCATCAATTTCATTAGATACGTTGCTAGCAATCTCATCACTTGTTGTTACAAGAATAGCGGATGCCATCTCGTCATGCTCTGCTTGAGACAGCAAATCGGCTGCCACAAATCTTGGATTAGCACTCTCATCTGCAATCACCATAATTTCACTCGGTCCTGCTACCGAATCAATGCTAACATAGCCAAATACTGCTTTTTTAGCCAATGCAACATAAATATTTCCGGGTCCTACAATTTTATCGACTTTTGGTATAGATGTTGTTCCATAAGCCATTGCCGCAATAGCCTGCGCGCCGCCCACTTTATAAATCACATCAACGCCCGCCTCATGTGCCGCAACAAGCGTTGTTGGGTATACATTGCCATCTTTATCTGGCGGTGTACACATAATAATTTGTTCAACGCCTGCAACTTTTGCTGGAATTACATTCATAAGAACGGACGAAGGATAAGCAGCTTTTCCACCGGGTACATACACACCAACATAGGCAAGCGGTGTAATTTTTTGTCCTAAAATCGTTCCATCAGGCTTTGAGTCAAACCAGCTATACTGCTTTTGTTTTTCATGGTAGGAACGAATATTGACAATCACCTTTCTTATTACATCTACTAATTTAGCATCTACTAATGTATATGCCTTGTCAATTTCAGCCTGTGTAACGATAACATTGGATTCATTAATATTGGCTTTATCAAATTTTTTTGTATAATCAAACAGTGCCTTATCTCCATTTTCTTTTACATTGGCAAGAATCGTATCCACTGCTGCCTCATATTCTCCATAATTGTTTGGGCTTCTTTTTAATAAATTTTCTAAAATATTTTTTTTACTTTCATTTGTCAATTTAATAATTTTCATAAATAAAATCCTTTCATTTTTCGTAGGCGGAAATATCCATTTATTTATTAAGTCAAAGCGGATATTCGCAATCCGCACGCTGCTTGCTCAAACCATCTAGCTGCTATCGCAGCTTTTGCAAATAGCTTCTTAAATCCATAATAATCTTGTTAATTCGCTCATTTTCCATCTTCATACTCACTTGATTGACTACCATTCGAGCAGACAATGGACAGACCTCTTCTAGTACAGATAATCCATTTTCTTTTAAGGTGGCACCTGTTTCTACAATATCAACAATAACCTCTGAAAGTCCCACGATAGGTGCTAATTCCACCGAGCCATTCAACTTGATAATCTCTACTGTTTGATGTTTTTTATTATAAAAATAATCCTTTGCAATATTAGGATATTTTGTCGCAACACGAATCAACTCATGATGCTGCAATTTATCTTTTGCAGATTGTGGACCACATACGCACATTTTGCATTTTCCAGTATTTAAGTCAAGCACTTCATATAATTTACGCCCTTCCTCAAGAATCGTATCTTTTCCAACAATTCCAATATCAGCCGCCCCATATTCCACATAAGTTGGAACATCGGAAGGCTTTGCCAAGAAAAATTTTAATCCCAATTCTTCATTGGTAAAAATTAATTTTCTAGTCTTTTCATCTTTCATCTCATCACAAGTAATGCCAATATGTTCAAACATTTCAAGTGCCTTTTTGGCAAGGCGTCCTTTTGAGAGTGCAATTGTAATATATCTCATATTTTCTCCCTTTCTATGCTGCTTTTGCACAAAGACCTAAAAGTTCTTACAAATTTGTATCAATCAATGTGTAAGCGCAAATTATCGTTCCATTTTATTTCACTTTTCCTTGTAACAAATCCGCAATCATCATCTCTTTTTTTATAAAATGTTTAGAAGAAAGAACTTTTACTGTTGTATCTTCTGGAATGTCACATGATATGTCCATATTAGAAATATTGTTATCTTTTTCAAACTTTGGCAGCATCACAACATGCGCCAGTTGTGAATTGAGGGCATACTCACAATATTGTTGTTCTGTTTTATTTTCATTATAGGCTATCATACTAACAGGAATATTTCTTGCTCTTAATTTATCTGCAATTAAAATTGCTTGAACAACATTGCCTGTATGATATATTAACAGCATTCCCATAATATCAACAGGAATATGTAAGCCTTGTCTTGTAATTGCTGCCATAAGACTATCAACTGTAATGGAAAAACCAATAGAAGGTTTATCACATCCAAATTGTCCAAGCAAATTGTCATAACGTCCGCCTCCAGCAACAGGCTCACCTGTTCCAAATGTATACGCATAAAAAATAAATCCTGTATAATATGAATGTTTGCTTAATAAACCTAAATCAAATGATATATATTTTTCTGCACCTGTTATTTTACACAAATCATACAATGCACAAAGCCTGTCGATTGCCTCAATACAAGTTTTGTTATTTGTAAGTTTTCTTGCTCTGTCAAGGACGTCTACAGAACCAAACATTTGTGGCAATTCCAGCAAAACATTGGCAATATGCTTATCAATATGAAGAGAATCTAACAATTCTTCTACGCCAATATAATTTTTTTCCTGAATAAGTGAAATCAACATTTCTTCTTCATCGCCACAAATACCAGCCTCACAAAGAAGTCCTCTAAAAAATGAGACATTTCCAACCTCGACCTGAAATTCTTTTAATCCTGCATTTTTCATACAGTCAATCACCATAGAAATAATTTCAAAATCAGCATCAATACTGTTATCTCCAATTAATTCTGCACCTATTGACGTTGTTTCTTTCAATTTTCCCTGATAGTGCTGACTTACATTAATAAAAATATTCCCCTCATACCATAATTTGACTGGCAATATATTTTCTGCATAGTATTTGGCAGCAGTCCTTGCAACAGAAGGTGTCATATCTGGACGCATAACCATCGTGTTTCCATATCGGTCAAAAAGCTTAAACATCTCAAAAGAAGGTATACAACCTCTCTCTTTACTAAATACATCAAAAAATTCCAATGTAGGCGTTTGAATATTATTATATCCATAAGCCATACATACATCCTTTAAGCGATTTTGCAACACTAATTTTTTTGCACATTCTCCATTATATATATCTCTTACGCCTTCTGGGGTATGCAGCAAATCCTTTTTCATTATTCCCTCCATTCTTGCTCAACCTGCAAGTTTAACAAATTGTTTACTTTCTTATTACCTATTATTTCAATTCACCATGCAGATGTTCTCTGTATATGATATATCTATTTTCTCCTCGCATATGGCATATATTTAAAGCCTGATATAACTTCTTATAAACTATATCAATATCTAAACCATTCTGCGGATACCTTGCAATTCCAATTGAAAATGTTATACGTCGATTATCATGTGTCAACAGCACATTCCATGATATTTGATTTCGCAACGACTCAATAAAAGCTCTTAAAACGACTTCATTATTAATGTCTTTTACCACTATACCAATTAAATTTTGTTTTATATCACAGACAATTCCGCGCTGTCCTACCAACTGTGTTGTTGTTCTCAATGCAATTTTATATAAATTTTGAGCATAACTTGTCCCTTTTTGTTGTTCCATCTCCTCATAGTCATCTATCTCAAACAAAAGCAATGAAAATTCACAATTTGCCTTATACAAAACACTGTCCTTACAAAATTGATATAATTCTGAATCTGCCTCCTTTTTGCTATTGCTTTTTTGAGCTTCCTCCTTTTCATATATCACTTTGTCCGAAAGATTATGTATACTGCCAATCGCTTTGCTTGGCTTATCATTTTGATAAATTGTATGAACAGCCAATTCTACTGTATCAAACTCTGATGTATTATTTAAAATATTTGTTTTAAATATATGTCTATAGGACAACACACCCTCTTTTATATCTTTACAGTACGCATTGTACTCATCTATTGTACTGTCATCAATTAAATGCTCTGTCTCAATCTTATCTTTTAAATTCAAAACATTCATATCAATAATATTATGAATTTCATTATTTACAATACTATTAATTTGATACCGTTTTGTATCATAGTCATAAATCATAAATGTTTCATTTTTAACATTTAAACTATTCCTAAAAACTTTTATTGTATCTTGTAATGTCATATTTCGTCGCTTTAATGTAAGAATATCAGAAGCATTAATCTCTAAATATTCAAATTCATTATCCTCTGACTTATAAGCAAATTTTGCTATATGGAGCAATATCCATCGATATGAATTATCAGACCTTCGCATTCTAAGAACCATATCAACATATTCATCTTCTTTTAAATGCTCGCAAACGTCCATAAAATCATCTATATCAACTTGATGTATGGATTCAATAATTGAAATAACAGACGCTGAAATACCCAAAAAACGATACATTTGTTCATTGGCTGTAATGACACAATAATTCATATCAATAATAGCATTTCCATCTAAAAGCTCAAATTTCTCAATAAGATTTTTTTCCATATAACCCCCTCTTTTCACTCTTTTAACATTACATTATATTTTTTCTCTTGCAGCCAAATCTTTATTAATCAATTCAAGATAATGAACAGGTACTCCCTGTGTCTGATATATCCTGTATTCTTTTTTTATTTCTTTGTATGTAAAACTTTTACGTCCTCCATTTTGACCTCTATCCCAAAAATTTATTATATCACAAAATGGAATATAATAAAACTCATCTCTGGAAGAAAAATACAAAATGATAAAGGATATTCCATTCTGCTTTTCAAAATGAGACATAAACTCAATTTGATGTTGATGTATATTTTGCAAAGGATAAGTATCCGAAATGCTCTCCTTTGCATCAAAACAAATTGGTATTCCCTGAACTGCTCCAATATAATCAACTGTACTTTTCTTATCAAAATAGGCCAGTGTGATATGTCTTGTTGACTGGTCTATATGAACTGGCGTAATGGGTGTTGGAATTTTTTGTATAATTGCCAAATTTCCCGCTAAATACTTTTCATTGGACAAATTAATTAAACTTTCTAATGTAGAGCCTCTAAGACCTCTTGAATTCCATGTTCCCATATTTTTTCTCCCTTTAACACCTTGATAAACACATCTGGTATATCTGTTTTTGCGATAATATCTTGTGTTAATTTATCATCACTATTTTTTGGAATATGAAGTTCATAAGCATGAAGCATCTGGCTTTTTACTCCATATTGATGAAAAATATACTGATTAAAATCGTTGTCACCATATTTTACATCACCTGCTATTGGATGCTTCATATAGGCAAGATGCGCCCTTATCTGATGTGATTTACCTGTTAAAAGATGTACCTTTAACAACGTCAAGCAATCACAAGAGCAAACAGGGATATATTCTGTCTGAATGGCAACATATTGTTCTTTATTGATGCACTGCCTGTATTCTTGCTCATTTATAATATGCACTTTATTGATATGTTCATCTTTACTTAAATATCCTGTAATCAATGCTCTTTTATCAATCACACCTTTTACTACTGTAATATAATACTTTAAATATGTCCTTAAACGAAATCCCTCTGACAGCTTTTGAAGTCCATATATGCTTTTTCCTGCTGCCACAATGCCGCTTGTATTCCTGTCAAGTCGATTACAGATGCCTGCTTTAAATGTTGAACAATGTCTTCTCTGTTTTTGTGCAAGATATTCCTCAATCATATCCACAAGAGCAATGTCCTTTAAATCCGCCTTTTGTGATAAAAGTCCTACTGGCTTATTCACCAGTAAATAATCTTCATTTTCATATATAATATCAAGCTTTGGCGATGCTTTTTTATTTGATATAAAAATATCTTGTGAACCATGGCAATCATTGAACTTATCCTTACCTGCAAATTTTTCAAAGGTTTCATCCGAAAAATAGATTTTCACCAAATCGCCTTGACCAATCTTTTCATTGCCATCTGCTTTTTTACCATTTAATGTAATATTTTTCTTTCTAAGCATCTTGTAAATAAAATTTCTTCCAGAATGAGGAAGCAATTTAAACAGATATTTATCAAAACGCTGACCCGCCTCCAAATCGGATATTGTAAACTCTCGCACAATTCATTCCACCTTTTTCGTTTATAGGAATTTATGATATACTGCTGCAAATTTGCTTTATTAAATAGCCATTGATTGAATGGACGCTGAATTTTTCTTCACTTTCGTCAAATCCTTTGTCGCATCATCTGAATTACTTTTTGCAAGCATATTTAATTTTGCTAAAAAAGATTTTTCATCGGTATAAAGCTTTACGGTCACACTACAGCCATCGACCTGCATAAATTCTTTTACACTATTTTCAAACAATTTTTTATCAGCTTTTGTCTCATTGGTTAATGCAATAATAAGCGTGTCTGTAATAGCAACCACCTGTGTGCCAATGGGGCTGACTTTGTTGGATAACACCAAATCATATAATACAATTAGATTTCCTGAAATCCTTTCAACAGCTTCCTTTAAGTGAAGTTGTGCTGAAGCATGAGGCAGTAAAATAAAGTAAGCAACTGCAAACTTGGCAGCAGGAAGCACCAATACAACGGATGCAACGGTTAAAATATTGTTCTTGTTTTTAAAAATCACAAGACCAATAATAAAACAGGCTATCACGAAAGCAAATGCAATTATCATAATGATTAAATTTCTCTTTTTTTTAGCGGATAGATAACCAAACTGCCCTTTTTCTAAATGTTTTATCATCTTCAATGTTTCTCTCCCTTCTTCTTTCGTGGCGCAATAAGACATTTCTTATCAAAACCAATCAAATCTGTACGATTGCTTTTTATCAATGCTTCTTTTACCAACTCATAATTTTCTGGTTTTTTATACTGTATCAACGCTCGCTGCATCGCTTTTTCATGATATGTCACAGGTGTATAGACCTGTTCCATTGTCAAAGGATTCACACCTGTATAATATATGCAGGTTGAAATGGTTGATGGAGTTGGATAAAAATCTTGCACTTGTTCTGGCATATAACCCAAATCACGAATATACTCTGCTAACTCAATGGCTTCTTTTAGTGTTGAACCGGGATGCGAAGACATTAGATAAGGAACAACATATTGTTTTTTTCCTGTTTTTTGATTGATTGCTTCATATCGTTTTAAAAATGCCTTATACACTTTACTAGAAGGCTTCCCCATTAATTTTAACACATTATCACTAATATGCTCGGGTGCTACACGAAGTTGTCCGCTAATATGATGTTGACATAATTCCTTTATAAACGTGTCGTCTTTATCTGCCATACAATAGTCAAAACGGATTCCTGAACGTATAAATACTTTTTTGACATTTGGCAGCTTGCGCAATTTTCTAAGCAGACTAATATAATCGGTATGTTCCACTGTTAAATTAGCACAAGGCTTTGGAAATAAACACTGTTTACCCATACATACACCATGTGTCAACTGTTTGTCACAGGAAGTACGTCTAAAATTTGCTGTTGGTCCGCCAACATCATGGATATATCCCTTAAAATCAGGCTCTTTTGTCATCATCATCGCTTCCTGTAAAATAGATTCATGGCTTCGTACTTGTACAATTCTTCCCTGATGAAACGTCAATGCACAAAAATTGCAGCCTCCAAAACAACCACGGTTACTGGTAATACTAAATTTCACTTCTGATAAAGCGGGTACCCCGCCTTGTTTTTTGTATACTGGGTGGTAATCCCGCATATAGTTCAATGCGTATATATCATCCATTTCCATTGTAGTAAGCGGCAATGCTGGTGGATTTTGCACAACAAAACATTTTTCTTTATATTGTTCTACTAATGTTTTAGCAGTAAATGGGTCTGTATTTTCATATTGTATTTTAAAACTTTTTGCATATTGGCGTTTATCCGATGAAATTATATTAAAATCAGGCAATTTTATAAAATCATAAACACTGTCAAGCGTACTCGTTTTATATACGGTTCCTTTTATAAAGGTAATATCTTTTATATCAATTCCACTGTTTAATGCATCGGCAATCTCAACAATAGAGTGTTCTCCCATTCCATAGGAAAGAATATCAGCACCAGAATCAATTAATATGGAATGTTTCACCTTATTTGACCAATAATCATAATGTGCAAGACGTCTTAATGAAGCCTCAATGCCTCCTATAATAATTGGCACTTTTTTGTAAGTCTGTTTAATAAGGTTACAGTACACGATTGTTGCATAATCTGGTCGCTTTCCTACAACGCCACCGGGCGTATAGGCATCAGTTTTTCTGTGCTTTTTACCTACCGTATAATGATTTACCATCGAATCCATATTTCCACCAGATACGAGAAATCCCAGTCGCGGTTTTCCAAGAATGGTAATACTTTCTTTATCTGTCCAATCAGGCTGTGAAATAATCCCAACTTTATATCCTCTTGATTCAAGCACTCTGCTGATAATGGCATGTCCAAAAGAAGAATGGTCTACATACGCATCGCCAATAATATAGACAAAATCGCACTGTTCCCAGCCTCTTTTTTTCATATCCTTTTTACTTATTGGTAAAAAATCACACATTGGTTGCACCTCATTATCACAGTCTATATTTTTATAATCTGTCCAACAAATATTTTCACTCTATTTTGCTGCTTATCTTATCAATAATAGTCAAACGGATATTTACAACCCGCTTTGCTGCTTGCTTATAATCTCATTGCTGCTTTGTGGAATTTTTCACAAGCAAGTCTAATCTTTCTCTAATAAGGTTAAATTCTCTATCTCACTTTGTGTAAGAGGACGATATCCCCCTAATTTAAGATTGGTATCTAATTTTAAACTCCCCATAGATACTCTTTTTAAATACAACACTTCACTGTCCACTGTAGCAAACATTCTTTTGATTTGATGAAATTTTCCCTCTTGTATCGTTATATAAGCTGTCGTGCTATCGGTTTCTTTATCATAACATAAAATATCCAGCTTGGCAGGCAATGCACAAAAATCATCATCAACTTGAAGCCCTTTTAAAAAAAGCGTTGTTATATTCTCATCAAGCTGTCCCTTTACTTTTACATAATAGGTTTTATCAATATGATTTTTAGGAGATAAAATTTTATGCGCAAGCTGCCCATCATTTGTAATAAGCAGCAATCCTTCTGTATCTTTATCAAGCCTTCCCACTGGAAATAAATCATTTCGCTTGGATTGTATCAAATCCAAAACCGTTTTTTCTTTTTTATCCGTTGTTGCCGTTACCACACCAGATGGCTTATTTAACATATAATACTCAAAAAAAACATACTCTACGGGAACATTATCCATCAAAACCAAATCCTTACTAGGGTCAATTTTAAAATCGGACGATGTAACAATTGTATCGCCTACTTTTACTCGTCCTTTTTTTATATATGTTTTTATCTGACTGCGTGTACCTTTTTGCATATCTGCAAGATATTTATCTAACCGCATCACAACCACCGCCAACCTGAGAGATATTTATTTTTAAGGGAATACCCATCATACTTGCCCCAGCCTAACGGATAACCATCAACACATACAAGAACCCACCCATTTGAATTACTATTTTTAAATTCAGGCAACTCTAGTGTCTCTCCCTTTAAATATTTGATAATACGAGCGTCATCCGATGGCAAACTAATGATATTATCATACTGCGTTTTGTCCAATGCCATTGCTAATGCCTGACTTGGCTCAAAACGGTTCTTTTTCAATTCTCCTAAAAGCAGTCCTTCACGTACTACTCGATACCCTTTATTATCCATCATCAAAGGAATGGTTTGATAAACTTTTGTATCATACAACTTAATTTGTAGTGAATGAAGCGGAATGGTTGTATGTGTAAAAAATTCTTGTAACTCTTTTGGTATTTTGATATGACTTCCCCTTTGTGCAGCACCTTTTGCATACAGAGAACTTTGTGAAAAACAAACTTCCTGACAATCGTTTGCTTCTTTCTCAAACAATGCAATAAAATGACCTTCTCCTTTTATTTTATGTGGAAAAAGACGAACACACTTTTCAATATGCAGTGATTCTAATTCTTCATCATAAGCGATGCCAGAACAAAATCCTTCTTGTTTTTTAATATCCATCAAATGAATATTGGGGCGTTCTTTTAAAAGAAATCGCACGGTTTCCTCATTTTCAAGTTTTGAAAATGTACATGTAGAATAGAGCATTTTCCCACCCGGACGCAGCATATCAGCACCATAAAGAATAATATCACGCTGAATTTTAGAATAAACAGCAGGACCATTTTTTTCCCAACTTTTTATTAATTTATTGTCTTTTCTAAACATTCCCTCCCCTGAACAAGGTGCATCAATAAGAATTTTATCAAAGTATCCCTCAAATTTTGAAACCAATCGTTTAGGGTCTTCATTCAACACGCACACATTTGGTATTCCAAATACTTCAATATTTTTTAGTAATGCTTTTGCTCTTGAACTGCTAATATCATTTGTGATAAGCAGTCCTGAATGGTTTAACTTTGCACCCAATTCCGTTGATTTTCCGCCGGGTGCCGCACACATATCAAGAATAATATCACCACTATCCACAGGAAGTACATGAGCAGGCGTCATAGCGCTTGGTTCTTGTATATAATACAATCCTGCATAATAATAGGGATGCTTTGCTGGTTTATCTTCTTCACTATAATAAAATCCATTATCAATCCAACGAATTGGCGTCAACTTAAAGGGTGATATCCGCAAAAACTCCTCCACAGAAATCTTCATTGTATTTACTCTTAACCCATACAATCGATTATCATGGAAACTGTTAAGATAAGCCTCCAATTCTTCTGCATCTAAAATATCACGCATATTATCAATATATTGCTGTGGCAAATTCATAGTAATCTCCATTCTGAAACGTAGCGTAACAATTATGGTAAGTCCTATTTGCGATACTCTAACACAAATAGGTAACAAACTTGTTTGTAAAAAAATGTATTCATATTATTTCTCAAACCAATTTTTTATTGAAATAAAATCTCTAAGTCATAGACTGCATTCGATAGCTCTCAGCAACAATATCAAGCTGCTTATTAAACTGCTCTAATTTACTGATATCTCCGCCTTGATATATCACATAAAATTCATCTTGTATTTTTTCAATTTCTTTTTTATTGACACATTTATATAAATTTTGTATATTGCCTAAAATATCGGATACAATATTGGCACGAATATAATAGTAGTTTTGTGCATCAATAACATCGTCATGGATGGATTCCATCTCATTATCCAGTGTAATAATGGCTTTTGATGCACTTGTTAAACGCTCTTTAACGTGAATTGGTATATTTCCCTGATACTTATATTGTAGAGAATGTTCAATTATCGCCCAAAAATTCATACCCAATGTTCTAATCTGTATCTCTACTGGAATTTCTTTTGTACCTGTCGTCGTCTCTACACTGTACATGACAATGATATGATAGCTTCTATAACCGCTTTCTTTCATATGTGTTATATAATCTTTTTCGCTTTTCACTTTCATATCACTTCGATTGCGAATCAACTCAACAACTGAATAAATATCATTGACAAATTGGCATATCAACCGTATTCCAGCAATATCTTCTATGCACTCTTCAATTTCATTCATCGCAACATTTTTTTTCTGCGCTTTCCCAATAATACTTGAAATACTTTTTACCCTGCCTGTCACCTGTTCAATAGGTGAGTAACAGCCCTGCTGCCGATATTCTTTAATAATGTGATTAAATTTAACCGTCAACTCTTCCACTGCCAAATCATAAGGAGTAAGAATCTCCTTCCATAATTGTAATTCCATTCCATAACTACCTCATTTTCGCTTTTCGCTAAATTATATCATAACTTACAAAAATAATAAACATATTTTAAATTTTACAAATATTTAATGTTGCTCATCAATCCTTTATTTTTATTCAATTTACTTTTTGCACAAATATTTACAAAATCCATCTATAGTGCCTATACACTGTCTCTATGTAAATAATCATAAATTTGTATCTATTTCATATATTGTACTAAACAATGGATATGTCCTATAAGATTTGCTGCAAGCAGCACAGAAATAAGGAATCAATATGAAAAAATTAAATAAAGTGCTTCTTTCAATATTTGTAATCCTTCTTTTTACCATTATCATCACACCGCATAAAGCTTTTAATGGTACGATTTTAGGATTAAAATTATGGGCATTTACTGTATTGCCCGGTCTTTTTCCAGCCGCATTATTATCATCGATTGTACTGCGCATTTTTCCAATAAAAAAGTCATTTATATATAGTTATATTATTTTAGCAGGCGTATTGTGTGGTTTTCCAGTTGGCGGCATATTAATTGCAGCTTACTGCCGCGATAATAAACCAGACCCTCTGCTTATGCGAATTATGCCATTATGCAATATTTCAAGCCCTTCTTTTATGCTTAATTATGTATTTACTATGTCTTGTTTTAAGGATATAAAAATATCCATTTTACTGTTATGTACATATGTGCCTGTATTTATTTGTCTGGGAATTTTAATATTTTATGAAAAGGCATTATCCAACAAAAACCATGCTTTGCAGGCTACTCTTATATCAGACAACGTTATGTCTAAGAAAAAAAAGAACATTAAAAAAGACTACGAAGATGCTTATACTGAAGATATGAAAAACACTATAAAAGTTAACTGGAGTTCTATTATTGATGAAGAGATGGGAAGAACTGTCAAAAACATGTTAAAATTAGGCGGATATATTGTTATTTTTTCTTGTATATCAAACTATATATATAATATACATTTTATTTCTGAATTATATCGCAATCTTACCTGTGGCATTGCAGAAATTACAAACGGAATTTTTTATATTAACAATATGCAAATCCCTGCAACAAACAAGGCAATACTTATCCTTGCTATCAATGCGTTTGGCGGAATTTCAACGCTTATGCAGACTGTTGGAATTGGAAGAGAGTATGTACATATCAAAAAATATATATCTGGTAAAATATTATATGTTATTATAACTATACTTATTGCAAAAATACTCTTGGGTTAAACCAAGAGCATTGTTTTACTTTACAGGAAAGTTCAATCTGCCAGCAAATTGATTTTACAAATGTGCGAAAGTTGCATAGCAGCTCTTTTTTTATTGTTGACTTTCTGTCTGTGTAGGTGTACTTTCTGTATTTGTTGTTTCCTCTGTACTTTCTTGTGTCTGGACAACTTCTTCTTCATTATCACTTTTTAATTCATTTCGATTATTTGTCACAACAGCTAACATAGATTCTAAGTCGTTAATTAATGTTTCATAATGGCGTTTGTTATCTTTAATTGAATGTTCAATAATATATTGTAATCTTGAAAGCATCTCATCAGTGTAATCAATGGCTCCAGTACGTATGCTATACGCATTTTGTGACGCTCTATCAATAATTGCCTGCGCCTGCGCTCTTGAACTATCAATCAGTTGATTGGCTTGGTCGTACGCCTGCTGCATCACTTCATGTTCACTGATAAGTTCAGCGGTATGTATCTGTGCTTGATTTAGTATAGCATCTGCCTGTGCTTTGGCTTCTTTGCGCATCTTATCAGCCTGTTCATTTGCTTCATTAATAATTGCCTCTTTGTTGTTCATAATCTTTTGATATTTTTTAATTTCATCAGGAGTTCTCATTCTTAGCTCTGTTAACATATCTTCAAGCTGTTCTTTATCAACAATGATTTTTGTTGCAGAAAATTTTTGAAATTTACAATTCTCTATGTACGCTTCTATGTCACTTATAAGCTGTTCTATTCTACTCATGGTATATCTCCCTTTAAATCATCTTCCATATTTACTGTAAATTTGTTCAATTACCTCTTCTGGTACAAATTTACTTATATCACCATTATATTGAGCCATTTCTTTTACAATGCTTGAACTTAAATACGCATATTTCAGGCTTGTTGTTAAAAATATTGTGTCAACATTAGGATTTGCAACTCGGTTTGTCTGTGCCATTGCAAGCTCATATTCAAAATCCGTCACTGCTCGCAGTCCTCTTATAATTACATTGCAGTCTTTTTCTTTTGCAAAATCTACAAGAAGTCCTGTAAAGCTCACAACTTCTACATTGGGAATCTTCTTTGTTACATTTTTCAACATATTAACACGTTCTTCAACTGAAAACAATGGCGTTTTTGTACTATTATTGAGAACGCCTACTATCAATTTGTCTGTCAATCCAGCAGAACGCTTAATAATATCAACATGTCCAAGTGTTACAGGGTCAAAACTTCCTGGATAAATTGCACTTTTCATTATTAAACCACCTTTCACATCTATCACAACACTGCATTTAAAAATACATGTTTATTTGTTTTATATTTTTTTATTTTTGTTATGCGAAATCCGGAGTCCTCCTCTATGTAAGAAAAATCTGTATTGATGGCTTCCTCAATAATAATAATCGTATAGGGGTCTATAAAAGGAGCATCTCGCAATACCTGCAGCACTTCTTTATCATATCCTTGCCTATAAGGCGCATCCATAAATATAATATCAAAAACTTCTTTTGATGGAATACGACTTAATGCTGCTATCACATCTTGTTCCATAACGATTGCTTTATCACTTAAATGAGTAAATGCAAGATTTTCTTTTATGCAGCTTACACATTTTTTTGAATATTCAATCATAACAGCTTGTCTTGCCCCTCGACTTAACGCCTCAATTCCAATAGCTCCACTTCCTGAAAATAAGTCAAGAAATCTTGAACCTACTATATCCTTTTGAAGTATATTAAATAATGTTTCTTTTATTCTATCCGTTGTAGGTCGTGTTTCCAACCCCTCAACAGACTTTAAAGGCAGGCTTCTTGCCGTACCTGCAATTACACGCATATTTTTCCCTTTCCTATAACAAAAAGCAATGATTTACTTTTATCCAATCAATTCCATTTTACACTGTCACTCTCTATCTTCTTATCTCTTAACATCAACTCTTTTACTGCATCGGCTGGATTTTTGCCATAAAATAATATCTCATTCACCTGTGCTACAATAGGCATCTCAACATTATACTTTTGTGATAAAAGATATGCTGCTTTTGCAGAATGTACACCTTCTACCACCATTTGAACCTCTTTCATCGCCGCATCTTTTGTATAACCTTTTCCAATCAGAATACCTGCTCTTCTATTACGACTGTGCATACTTGCACATGTGACAACCAAATCACCAATTCCAGATAAACCGACAAATGTCATAGGGTCAGCGCCCATTGCTATGCCAAGACGTGCAATTTCTGTGATTCCTCTTGTTATCAATGCCGCCTTTGAATTATCGCCATAGCCCAAACCATCTGCAATACCAGAAGCTAATGCAATCACATTTTTAAGAGCGCCTCCAATGCAGATACCAAGCATATCTGGATTCGTATATACACGAAATGCATCATTCATAAATAAATTTTGGAGATATTCTGCATCTTCTTTTTTATGCGTTCCCACAACACAAGATGTTGGTATGCCACGACTTACTTCCTCTGCATGACTTGGTCCAGACAGAACAGCCACTATTGCTTGTGGCACTTCTTGCTCTACTATCTGACACAGTGTCATCAATGTATCATTTTCAATACCTTTTGCAACATTGACAATATATTGACCACTTTTAACATAAGGTGCAATCAGCTTTGATGTTGACCTTGTATAAGGTGAGGCAACCGCCATAATAATAACATCACTATCCTTTATCTCTTGTATATCTGCTGTAAATTCCACCTCATTTGGAATCATAACACCCGGCAGAGCCATCTTATTTTGTCTTGTCTTATTTAAAATTTCTATCTTATCTGGAAATATAGACCAAACCTTGACATGATGTCCATTATTATAAAGTAAAATTGCCAGACCTAATCCCCAGCTTCCTTCTCCCAAAATACTTATATTTGCCACGATAACCTCCATTCTGAAATTTTACTCTTTTTTCTGACCTATCTTTCGCTCTGTGCCATTGGCAAGTCTTACAAGATTGCTGCGATGCCTTATAAACCCTAATGCTGTAATAATAAACACAAGCACACACCCCTCAATAGCAGCACTCGTTGACAATGGCAGCCAACCTATAGCAATCCACAGACAAAATTGAAAAAACCATATTGTTAATGCTGTTAATGAACCTACTGAGACATATTTTGAAAAATAAGTCACAGAACCAAATACAATCATTCCAACAATTGTAAAGAGCCAGCAATGTTTTGGAAAGATTAACAGCGATATAATAACACCTGAAGAAGCTGCAATCCCTTTTCCACCTTTAAATTTTAAATAAAATGGAAAATTATGCCCTAAAACAACGCCAAAGCCACTATATAAGAATAACAGCATCTCATTATCTAAATTATTTCCAAATAAAAAATGAATTATAACATCCGAAAGAAGAACTTTCAACATGTCAAAAGCATATGTCAATAATCCTGCTTTCTTTCCAAGATTTCTCATAACATTTGTTGTTCCAGCATTGCCACTTCCATAATTTCTAATGTCAATATGAGAAAAACGACCAATCCAATAACCGGTTTGAACAATGGCACCTATAAAATACCCTATTATAATACATATTATACGTTCTGTCATAATTCTTTTCCTTTTCGCTCTCTATTGATAAAATGAATTGCTGTCCCCCTAAAGCCAAAAGCTTCACGAATTTTATTTTCGATATATCTTGTATATGAAAAATGCGTTAAATTTTTATCATTTATAAACATAACAAATGTTGGAGGTTTTACAGAAACTTGAGTCATATAGTAAATTCGTAATCGTTTTCCTTTATCTGATGGAGGCTGCTGCATAGAAACAGCTTCCGTAAGAATTTCATTTAACACTCCTGTAGGGATTCTCATATTTTGACTTTCAATAATTGCATCAATCAATTCATATATTTTATTTAAGCGCTGACCTGTCTTAGCCGATATAAATAAAATTTCTGCATAAGGTATAAAACTTAATGTTTCTTTAATCTTATTGGTAAATTGATATATGGTCTTATCATCTTTTGATATGGCATCCCATTTATTAACCGCAATAATAATACCTTTTCCGCGTTCATGTGCAATTCCTGCAATTTTTGCATCTTGTTCTGTCACGCCCTCATTAGCATCAATAACAACAATAACAATATCTGCTCGCTCCACTGCGGAAACAGTACGAATAATACTATATCGTTCCAATTCTTCTTTAATTTTGCTCTTTCTGCGCAATCCTGCCGTATCTATAAATACGTAATCCTGCCCATTATAGTTTATTGTGGTGTCAATGGCATCTCTGGTCGTTCCTGCAATATCAGATACAATAACCCTGTTTTTTCCAAACAGTTTATTGACAATAGACGATTTTCCTACATTAGGCTTTCCAACGATTGCTATTTTGGGTCTATCATCATCTTCCTGTGTTTCTTTATCCTTTGGAAACCATTTTGTCACTTCATCAAGCATATCGCCAAGACCTAACTTTGATATAGCAGATATTGGTATAGGGTCCCCAATTCCAAGATTATAAAATTCATACACATCTGGCATCTGCTTCTCAAAATTATCCACCTTATTGACTACTAGGATTATTGGTTTATGAGAGCGTCTTAACATATCGGCAACTTTTGCATCGGAATCAACCAGTCCTTGTCGTACATCGGTCATAAATAGAATAACATCAGCTGTATCAATAGCAATCTGTGCTTGTTCTCTCATCTGTGAAAGAATAATATCACTGCTGTCTGGCTCAATTCCTCCTGTATCAATTAATGTAAAGGCTTTATCAAGCCATGTTACATCTGTATATATTCTATCCCTCGTAACGCCGGGCGTATCTTTTACAATAGAAATCTGTTGTCCGGCTAAACCATTAAACAATGTTGACTTGCCTACATTGGGTCTGCCTACAACAGCTACAATCGGTTTACTCATATTAACCCTCATTTCTACACAGTTTTTCAACATTAATCTTACATATAATAACAGTTAAATTGATTTTTGTAAAGTTCTGTGATATGGTATATAATAAAATAAGGAAAAGGGGTCTATGATGTACAAAAAAAATAAATTTATTCTATTAACAGCAATATTTACTGTTCTTTTATTCATTATTACATTTATGATAAAGCCTGTTTTTGTACATGCTAGTGATGATACATCAAATACCAAAACCAGCAGTACACAAAGCACAGAAAGTTCAAACCGATATTCAACCTTTAACCTAGCTGATATTGACGTAGCTGTTACTATTTCTAATGATTTGGTAACGTTTACGCAAAATGTCACATCAAACAATTCCTATCTTGAAAAAATAGGCGCCGAAGATGTAGAACAGCTCCGAGCTCTTATGAAAGTCAATAATATATACCTTGAAATTATACCTAAAGATGAAGTAATCTATGAAATTCTTGTAAGTGGAAAAGATGCACCAAATAATTATATTAATTTTAATGAGATGGACAAGGATACACTTGAAAGTCAATTTCAACACTATGTAGACACATGGGCTAACATTTCAAACGACAGTGTTACAGAAACAATCACCAATTCATTTATTGATACACTCAATGGCACAAATTACTATGTTACAGATATAACTTCTGTAGCCAATAATGAAGTAACTATTTATGTCCGAAAATATTATACTATTATGCAGGGAAAAGCGGTTTCATTTGCAATACAGACCAATCAAAGCGAATTGACACAAGATATGAAAAATCAATTAAAGGAAATTGTCAATACGGCTGAATACAAAGATATTAAAAAATCATGGAGAGATACACCTTTTTATACAGAAATTTTATCAACTGTACTCTCCCTTTTGCTTCCGATTGTCATTCTTTCACTGATTACCTACTTGACCATACGCGCAAGTAAAAAAAAGAAAAGAATATAATAAATAAGGATAAAAATAGATATGTATAGGCAGGAGAACAGATTTTCTCCTGCCACATCTATATAAACCTTTGCTCCTTTAGAATGCAATATTTCTGTTATCTTCTTATTCAACAACGCGAATGCTGTAAACATTCGTAATTTGCGCAGGATACGATTCTGCAATCACACCATCATATACAATTTCCAAAATATCTCCCACTTTTGGTTCTGGTGAAATATTCATACCTTTTATAGAAACTGTTATCTGGTCTGCACTGTTAAGTTCTGTACTTCCTTCAACTGGCTCAACAAGGTAATAATCATCATGTATTTCTAATATAGTTGCTTGAAATGTTGCCCTATTATTTGTTTTACTGCTACAAGCACTAAATAAAAATAATACAACAAGCGTTATAAGTATGCAAAAACCCTTTTTCATTTTCAACCTCCTTAAAATTTTAGTCAAGCGGATATTCGCAATCTGCTTTGCTACTTGCTCATAACCTCATTACCACCTCGTGGCATTTTGGCAGGAGCTTAACTGCCAAAACAAGCAAGTCTAACTCCCGCTTCTATTATCATTGTTAAAAGTGTAATCATACCTAATACATACAAACATACACAAAATACCTCTTTTGCCCTGTGTTGCTCTATGTGAAAATAAAACATCTGAATTACAGCATGTGCAAATATCACTGACAAAGATATTTGCACTATCTATTCCTGCATGAATAAGATTATATCTATTTGCACTGGTCAAATCTAATTGATACTTATCTGGAAATAACCCTTTTAACACTATCTGCTGCTGTTCTTCTGGTGCATATCTGTTGATAAATTGTTCTGCCACATCACTGCCAACCTCATAGCAGGAAGGACATATTCCCGGTCCTATCAGTGCCACCATATCCTTTACATCACTGTTAAACTCTTGTTTCATCAATAAAACAGCATTTTTTGATATATTGCCAACTGTGCCTTTCCAGCCAGAATGAACAGAAGCAATACAACGCTTTTTTTTATCAACAATAACAATGGGAATACAGTCTGCAAAAGAAGTGACAAGGCATAAACCGGGTACATCTGTAACCAATCCATCTATGTTATCAAATGTTCGTTCCCTTGTTATACCCATACCAAAATGATGTTTATCTACTTTTATAACATTCGTTGTATGTGTCTGCTTAGAATAAACCATATGTTCTGGTTCGATTTTTAATGCCTCTCCCATCAACTCAAAATTTTTTTTAACATGCTGTGGATTATCTGACAATCCAAATGTAAGATTCATGCTCTTATAAATTCCAGAACTAACACCACCAAGTCTTGTGGAAAACCCATGTGTAATAAAATCAATTTCTTTTAATGGGGCAAATTCAATATAAGTCACCCCATTATCTGCTTGAACAAAGGTACATGTCTTTGGTCTGCCAGCAATTCGCTGAATACTGTTATCAATCATAGTTTCTCCTTACAAGCCATATTTATATCCAATCAAAAGATACATAATTTTCTTTGCCGCTTTGTGACATTTTGGAAAAAACTTAAACTCTTGCTAAAACAAGCAAGTCGAACGCCTCCCTAATAAGGTTAAAACGCATTTTTTATATAGGTTATTTTTTCTTTATCAAATCCTAAAACATCAAATCGGCAAGGTATAGATTCTGTATGATATGTTGTCATAAGAAAATGAGCAGCTACATGGCGTATTTTTTGTTGTTTCCTATTATCAACCGCTTCAACTGCAGTGCCATAACGCCCTGAACTGCGAAATTTCACTTCAATAAAAACAATCGTTTTTTCTTCTTTTGCAATAATATCAACCTCTCCTATAGAACATTTATAATTACAATATAGAATTTCATAACCACACATTTTTATGTAATCTCTGGCAGCAGCTTCCCACTTTGAACCAATCGCTTTTTTATTCAAATAAGAACCCCTTGTTTATATTTTAACTTTACTTTTCATTTTATCACAATCATCTACAAAAACAAGTATTTCTGCTACAACTTCATAAAGTTCAGGCGGAATCATATCGCCAAGTTCCAATTTTGATAAGGTGCTTGCCAGTTTACTATCCTCATAAATAGGCACATCGGATTCTTTTGCCTTCTCAATAATCTTTTCTGCTAAAACACCTTTTCCAGATGCAATAATCTTAGGCGCTTCTTCTCCGGGCGTATACTCCAGCGCAACAGATATTTTTGTTTTATCCTTATTTTTATCACTATTCTTTTGTGTACCTTTATATTCAGCCATAAAACTCCTATTCCTGCACTGCTTTTTGCAAAAAATCTTTAGGGTAAAACCTAAATGTTTTAGTAATTTTGTGTTAAGCAGCACGCAAACACAAATTTTATTTGTAACGATTCACCACAAAACAGACAAGTCAAACTCTTCCCTGATGAGCTTAAACAACCATTATTATTTAATGCAGTATTTATTAATAATATTTCGCACGATTATTTGTCATATAACTTTTTATTTCGTGCGATTATATTCATTATTTCTTATAAATCGTATACAATATAAATAATCTTATAAGAAAGAAGAAATAATTTATGATTGTTACTGCAACAGAATTTAAAACCAACTTTGGCAAGTATCTTGATATGATTGCTAAAGAGGACATTTTTATCACACGTAATGGAAAAACCATTGCAAAAGTAGTAAACCCTCAAATTTCTGCTGTAGATTCTCTACGTGGAATGTTAAAAGATATCCCTTCTAATATAGACCTTGATTTTTTACGAGAGGAGCGATTGTCAAAGTATGAAAATAATGTGTGACACTAATGTTATTATTGACTTACTACTAGAATGGGAACCTTTTGTAGACAATTCTTACAAAGTTCTAAATCTTTGTGAGAAACATCAAATTGATGGTTTCGTATCGGCTTCTTCTATTACGGATATCTACTACCTAGTCCGAAAATATACCCACAGCCCAGAACTTGCCTATAAAGCAATCGGAAAACTATTAGAAATCGTAAAGGTATGCCGTGTTAGCAACAACGACGTTCTTACTGTATTTCAGAAAAAAGTAAAAAATTTTGAAGATTGTCTTGTAGCCACCTGCGCAAAATCCATTCACTGTGATTATATTGTTACTCGCAATAAAAAGGACTTTGAAGAATTTGATATTCCATTTCTTACTCCTACGAAACTTTTGCAACAAATTTTATAATCTAAATGCATCCCGATTTAATTGGGGTGCGTTTTTTCATAATAAACCTTCATCTTGTCGATTAAAAATTTTAACTCATATCAATAAAATCCCTGCAAAGTGTGGATTCTACTATTTTCAACTTTCAATAACACATAAATTTCACACTGCTGCCTTATTTTACGCTCTTATATCCAAAATAAACTGCGATGTACTATTTTTTGAAATATCCTTTTCGACAAAATCCTCAACAAAGTCAAATTTATCCTCTGGTTCGTTTAACTTCATCTCAAAGCTTGTTGAATATCCAAGTGCCTGTAATCTCGCATCCAACTTATCAATATGAGCATATACAAAATCGAGCAATTCCTCACTTTCCAGACAAAAATTAGTCGAAACATTTTTATTTTGAAGCCGCACATAAATATCAATAGGCCCCAAATGTTCCATATCCAAATGCAGCATTGCACTAATGTTATCAGCACCTTTTGCCAATGCTTTTTTATTGGTAAAAACATATAATTCGCCATTTGTTTCGCTATTTTTTAGCTGTATTGGAATCTGCACATAGGTCATATTTTTATTTAAATCATTCATAAAATCAATATTTGCTTTGACCTCATTCATACTTTTCGATAATTCCTGCGGCAATGCACTCTCTCTGCCATCAGATGTCAATTTTTCAAGAGATTGCTTTAAACGTTTATAATAATTTTTTATCCCATCTTCTTTTGCCACATCTGCTGGTGTAAGTTTCATGGTTTCATTTATCATCTGTGAAAATAATTTTTCCATGATTGAAGACTCACCAAGCGTACTAAGCTTCGAGGCAAACTCTGGATTATTTTTAAGTAACAACGTTAAATTGCTCAAAAGCTGATTGGTTGTCAATGACTTTTCTCCAAGTGCATTGGATATCGTCTGAAGCTGCTCATTATCAGGTGACTCAGATAACAACGGATGTATTGTATTTTCAAGTGTTTGCATCTGTTCATCTGAAAGCACTTGATTTAATGGCTGCGATAATACTGCTTCTTGTAAGCCACTTTGATATGTAGTATTTTGATACGAAGTATTTTGATATAATGTATTCACAATATCATTTAACATAGAAGCCTGCTGCATATTAAAATTTTGCAATTTTGCTAGATTATTTGCAAGCACCTCATTATTTGCTGTCGCACTATTTTGCATAGCCGCTTCATTACCTATAATATTAGTAAATAATTGACTAAATTGTTCTCCCATCGTATTTAATTCGCTTGATATACTATTTTGATAATTACTATACGCTTCAAACTGCATAATATTATCTTGCGTAATAGGCATTTCAAGACGTATTAAATTGGCAATCGTTTTTAAATTTGCCTGTGGAAATTCATTAGCACTTGTAATCATTTTTTCAATCATAGCCGCATCAATAGGCATATTCATGCCTATTAACTCTTTTACAATTTGGATATTGCTATCATTAAGTGAATACCCTGCTGCATCCAACGCTTTATTAATAAGAAATGCCTGCTGCTCATTCATAGTAAGTGGTTTAATTGAAATATTTTGCTGTGTATTTTGTTCTACTAAAAAGGTAAGATTCTGTCCAATAGAAACCGAAGAACCATTTGAAATATGTGCATTGACAAAATCGCCTCCTGCAAGCATAAGAAGTGCCATACTGTCTTTAATACTTATCACTTTTCCTGTAAAGGTATCGCCTGCTAACATATTTTGTAATAAGGCATTTCCTGTTGATGTATTTGGCTGCACATTTTGCACATTATTTGACACATTGGGAGCAGCATTACTTGTTTGTGCATTTTTATCTACAGCACTACCTGCGCTATTGGTTAATTGATGAATAATTGAATTTAGATTTAACTGCATAAAAACTCCCTTCTAGCCATAACATGCTATTTTCCATATAAACTAGCCCATAGTTGCCAATATGCTCAAATTGGTTAAAGCTGAAAACATAACACTTAAGTAATCATTTGAAAAAATCAAACATTTTAAATAGAATTTTCTTTATCTGTTGATTCTACAATCTTCTTTATAAATGTCTTTCGATGTATTGGGCAAGGTCCTATCTCTTTTATTACACTGGTATGTACCTTTGTACCATACCCTTTATGTTTTCCAAACTCATACTGTGGATATATTTTATCATAATCCTGCATAATACGGTCTCTTGTCACTTTTGCTATAATACTTGCTGCCCCAATACTGATACTTTTTGCATCTCCTTTTATAATAGGCACCTGTTTTATTTTTACATCTGGTATTGTAACGGCATCGTTTAATAATATATCGGGTTGAACAGTGAGTTTATTAATAGCTTGCCGCATAGCTTCATAGGTTGCTTGAAGAATATTAATTTCATCAATCACATCTTGTTCAACAATTCCAACAGCCCAGCTTACTGCCTTTTTTGTTATAATTTCATATAATTCATTGCGCTTTTTTTCACTAAGTTTTTTTGAGTCATTAATATAAAGAATATCACAATCTTTAGGCAATATAACAGCACCTGCAACGACTGGACCTGCTAATGGTCCTCTGCCAGCCTCGTCAATTCCGCATATAAAATTATATTTTTCATATGTACGTTCATATTCCTTTAACTGTTCTGTTCGCTCAATTTCTGCTTTAAGCTTTTCTTTTTGTTTTTCTGTCATCTTTTTTGTACTCATTTTATTTTTTACATCCCTATTTTAAAATTTTTCACAATAAGATTATGAAATAAAACAGCTTAATAACACCTGCCTAACCATTCTAACAATTACCCTATATTATCACTTGGTTTTTCCAATGTTATATTTCCTATTCTTCCACTTCTAAAATCGTCTAGTATGATACCTGCAACTTTATCATAATCTGTATTTGCTCCTTTTTTTAGACAACCTCGAACAGCGGCAATATCATCCATAATTTCAATAACTTCTTTTTCTTCATCAATTTGATATCTTGCAGCAATTCTTTGCGGATAATATTGTTTTACATATTTTAAAACTTCAAAAGCTAAATCGCCTTTATCAATTATTTCATCATTCATTGAGCCTATCATAGCAAGATTACGCCCTACTATCTGATTATCAAACTTTGGCCACAAAATTCCCGGCGTATCTAGCAGTTCAATATTATCCCTTAATTTAATCCACTGTTTTCCTTTTGTGACACCCGGTTTATTTCCTGTTTTGGCACAAGCCTTGCCTGCATAAGAATTGATAAATGTTGATTTTCCTACATTGGGAATCCCAACAACCATTGCTCGAATTGGACGATTCATAATGCCTTTTCTTTTATCGCGCTCAATCTTATCACTGCATGCTTTAACAACCATACTGTTAATCTGCTTTATTCCCTCTTGACTTCTTGAATTAATCTGAATACAAAATATTCCTTTTTCTTTATAATAATCCATCCATAACTTATTGATATCCTTATCGGATAAATCTGATTTATTTAATAAAATCATTCTGGACTTATTTTTTGCAAGTGTATCAATATCTGGATTTCTGCTGCTAAATGGTATTCTGGCATCAAGCACCTCTATAACAAGGTCTATCAACTTAATATTTTCTTCCATCATACGCCTAGCTTTTGTCATATGTCCCGGATACCATTGGTAATGATTCATGTTAATCTCCATTCTAATATGCTATGTAATAATTTTAATATTTTCAAATGGTGCAACAATCATCCACACTGTACCAATAATATCCTCTTTTTTAACTAATCCAATATTGGCAAAACGGCTGTCTTCACTGTTATTACGATTATCGCCCATCAAAAAATATTCATTTTCTTTTAAGGTAAGTTCTTGTGCTGCAATACCCGGTGTAAGTATATTGTTATTATATTTGTCATCAGAAAGCAATTCTCCATTAACATAAATCTGTTTATCTTTAATTTGTATCGTATCACCCGGCAGCCCAATAATTCTTTTTATATATACTTTATTTGATTGGATTCCTCTCTTTTTAAATGCGACAATATCAAAACGACTTGGCGATGTCAATGCGTATGCCATTCGATTAATTAAAACCGTATTTTCATTTTCAATTGTTGGTTTCATTGAATTGCCATGAATTACTGTCCGGTCACATGTAAACAGTACCAGTGAATATGCAAATACAACAATCATCAATATATTGACAATTTCCTTGCATCTTTTTTGTAATAAAACATTTTCCTTGTATCTTCTTAAAAATGTTGACATTGTATTGTATCCTCTATATATCTTTTATAAGTACTTTGATTATATTATACTTTTGAATCTTACATAACCAAAATCATGTAATCACTTCTTTATTTTTAATCTGCTGATTCTTCAATTAATATTATCATAAACACTATTACTTTGGAATACCTTAAAAATACCTATTTCTATCCTATCACCAAAACATATCTTACTAGCTGCTATCGTAACGCAAGTCTCCACCCACCACTTATGCCTCCGCGGCATTGAAATGGGGAACTTCCTTGATGAGGTAAAAAAGAAAAAAGAACATCTACAAGTAAAAACTTACAGATGTTCAAAAATATAATACAAAATTTGTTAAATTACTTAACTAATTCTTTTACTTTAGCTGCCTTACCTGTGCGATTACGCAAGTAATAAAGTTTTGCTCTTCTTACTTTACCACGTCTTACTACTTCTACTTTCTCAACGATAGGAGAATGTATAGGCCATGTCTTTTCAACACCAATACCACTTGAGAGCTTTCTTACAGTAAATGTAGCTCTTACCCCTGTTCCCTGCTTCTTTAAAACAGTACCTTCAAATACCTGTATTCTCTCACGATTTCCTTCTTTAATCTTAGCAGATACTCTTACAGTATCGCCTACATTAAATACTGGAACTTCAGCCTTCATTTGCTCATCTTCGATTTTCTTAATAATACTATTCATCTGTTTCCTCCTTGATATTCGGATGTTCTTAATACAAAAATTGTAACAGAGGACCATCTCTTTTTCACAACTTTTAGATAATATCACATATTATTATAAATTGCAACCAAAAAATTTTATTCTTCTTTCATATAGCACACCTTATCCGCCAGTTGTATGGTCGATGGTCGATGTGCAATCATTATAATTGTTTTTTTGCCCTGTAAATTTTTCAAAGCATCGTTTACAAATTGTTCTGACTCATTATCCAAAGCAGAGGTTGCCTCGTCCATAAGAATAATAGGGCAATCCTTTAAGATTGCTCTGGCAATTGCAATTCGCTGACGCTGCCCGCCAGACAAATTATTTCCTCGCTCTCCTACTTTTGTATGATACCCTTCTGAAAAATGAATAATAAATTCATGTGCATTAGCTTGTTTGGCTGCCTTAATAACTTCTTCCTCTGTGGCATTTGGCTGTCCCATTCGTATATTTTCCTCAATTGAACCATTAAATAGATAAGGTTCTTGAGGAACATAAGCAATCTGTTTTCTTAATGCTGCCAAAGGGAATTTTTTAATATCCAACCCATTGATTATCATTGTGCCTCCATCAAGTGGATATAATCCTAACAATAGTTTTGAAAGTGTTGTCTTTCCACAACCCGATGCACCTGTAATTGCTACACATTCACCGCTTTTTACCTGCAAAGAAAAATCGTTAATCACTGTATTTTCTCCATCATAAGAAAATGTAACAGAATCTATATTTACAGCAATTTCCTTTTCTATTGTATATTCCTTTGTTTTTGTTCGTTGTTTTGGCTTAACTTGTGAATTTTTACTTATACTTAATTCTTTATTTGAAAAATTATTTTTCCCATGATTTTTTTCATTAAATGAATCCGTATACCAATTCTGTGGCTCTCTTGCCTCATCTAAAAAATCAAAGATATTTTTTGCATTCACAAGACACCCTACTAATTCCGGAATATATCTTCCTATCTGCAAAAACTGAAAAGAAAATGCGCCATACATCGTATAAATAGCAGTTAATGCGCCTAGTGTTGTATATCCTTTTTCTACAAAATAAATGCCTAGCATAAGAAAAACTAATGAACACAACAATTCAAATCCTTTTCCACTAGATTCTAAACATGCCATATAAAAAATTCTTTTGTTTGATTTTTTTGCATAGTGATAATTTTGCATCTTAAATTCACTGATAGTTTTATAGCCACCTGCATACATTCTAACCTGTTCCATTCCCTGCAACAAATCGGATAAACGACTTGTCATTTTTGTATTAATTACGGACAATTCTGTGCTTACTTTCTGTATTGGATTGATGAGTAGTATTTCTATGCTCATCATCACCACATTCACTGCTACAAGACATAACGTTAACTGCCAGCTAAGCAAAAACATTGGTATTAAAAATGTTATAACTTGAATAAATGGCATCACAACTCTTCGCAGCCTAGAACCATAAATATCGCCCATTCTTGTTAAATCATAGGATATTTTTGATATAATTTCCCCGCTATGATGCTTTTCATAATAACTATAAGGCAAACGCATCTCAGCTTCTAATACTGCCTCTGAAAGCACACCATATACTCGTTTTGCCTCTACATTATAACGAATTGTTGCAACACGATATATTAGCAAAGATACTACACCAATTACAACAATAACGGCAATTTTCCCTGCTAATTTCTGATATTCTCCTACTTGAGCAATATCTACAATACTTTTCATCAAAAGTGAACTCATAATTGAAAACATAGAAAATGTTACACTCATCACAAAAATAGCACCTAAATAAAGATACATTCGCTTTCCCATCACTTTCATGGAACGAACAAACAGTTTATAATTCTTTATCATTCATTGCCTCCCTATACATCATCGCATACACTTGCTCCAATGTCATCAATTCCTTATGTGTACCACATTCTACAATATGTCCTCGTTTTAATACTAAAATTTTGTCTGCATTGACAATGGTTGATAAACGATGAGCAATCGTAATACAAGTCCTTCCAGCCATAACCGCTTTAATTGCATTTTGTATACTGCTTTCTGTCTCTACATCTAATGCTGATGTAGGCTCGTCCAACAACAAAATAGGTGCATTTTTTAAAATTGCTCTGGCAATTGAGATTCGTTGCTTCTGCCCTCCAGAAAGAATGGCTCCTCGCTCTCCCACTTTTGTTTGATATCCTTGTGGCAATGTCATAATAAACGCATGAATTTCAGCTTTCTTACACGCTTCTATAACTTCTTCATGTGTTGCTTTTGGATTTCCATACAAAACATTTTCTTCAATTGTAGTTGGAAACAAAAATACATTTTGCGAGACCAAAGCAACTTGCTCTCTCAAAGCTTTTCTATTCCAATCTTCAATAGTTCTCCCCATCAGTTGATAACTTCCGCTTGTCTTTTCATAAAATCCACATAATAAATGAAATATGGTACTTTTTCCGCCTCCTGATTCACCAACAAAAGCAATATTTTGACCCTTTTTCACCTCAAAAGACAAATTTTGTAAGACCATATTATCCTCTGTATATCCAAAATTCACCTTATCAAAGTAAATTGCTACATCTGTATCCATCGGTGTACATTCTGTTCCGCCACCTTCCTCGTTTGCCTCAAAAATTTCCTCCATACGTTTTACACAGACTATGCCCGCGGATGCATCGACCATGCAAAATGGCAATCCAATAAAAGCTTCTACAAATTTATTTAAAACTAAAATAAATGCGATCAACCCACCAAGGCTAATATCTCCTTGTCTTACTAAATACATGGCATAAATGGCACTGATAATATTAGGCAGCCATTGAACAATCTGTCTTGTAACATGTGCTGTATTTGTCATTTGCGTTCGTTTTTCTTCATTTTCTACCAATTCTTTTGATGCTTGATGCATTTTTTTCTGAAAAATTTTCTCCATTCCAAAAGAACGCAATACTAAAATTCCATTTACCGCATCTTGTGCAATCTCTGCCATCATATCCGTCTTTTGTCTATATGTATTTTGTAAACTACTAATTTTCTTTACTAATATATTTGCAATCCAAAAAATCAAAGGATATGATATTAAAATCAATATCAACAATCCTAAATTTAACTGTCCTATATATACTGAATAGGTAATCACAGCAATAACGCTGCTTATTATTTCTGGTAATACAAATTCTAACAATCCTGCAATTTCACCCAAATCACTAATAACTTTATTTAAAATGGTAGCACAATAGTTGGAATCAAAATATTTGTATTCTATGTAATAAAGCTTTTCAACAACCAAATCCTTATATTTTGCACATATAAATATAGCATATTTTGACGCTGCCATACTTTGTGCAAAAGAAGCAAAAACGCCAACGGCTGTAAATATCAAAAACTGAACAACAAAGCTAGCAAATAAAATTTCTTTTCCTGCCAACATGTCATCAATAACAACGCTGATAATTTTATTACCTTGCACTACTGTATAGCTGACAATGATTGCTAACGCAGCTTCTATCAATAACAGCCACCCATATTGAACCATACATTTAACAAAAATTTTTTTTCGCATACTTACTCTCCTGTATTTTATTATCTTAATATCTTTACTACAATAAACTATTTTAAATCCATCAAAAAGTAAATTAAAACTTATTTCTAATAAATGTATTAACATAATAAATCAAACTTTATAAATATTTACATATTATAAATGTTTATGATAAAAAAACACTTACAATTTAACATCTCGTCAAACTGTAAGCATTTTTTTAACATTTAACTTTTTCGTATGGACAAATTTATCTAAAAATTAATTCATTCTGCCCATTGGTCCATTATTCATATCAACAAATCTATTAATAGAATCTTGTATAAGTGCTAAATTAACAATTTGTAATCCAAATAGTTCAAGAATGAGAAATAGTATGCTTGAATTTCCTGATGGCATACCTTGCATAGACTTCATATAGTCAATTTTTTCACCCATCTTGTAAGCCCAATAAAATCCATAGATACCACACGTTACAAGTGTCAAAAGAAATGCCACGCCACCACTTGAACTTTGATTATCATTTGTAATACTTTTAACATCATCCGTTACAACAATAAACCAATAAATGCCAAAAAGACCACAAGTTACAATGGATAAGACTATGTACATAGCTAGATTACGCTTTTGAATCGGCATCTTATGTACCTCCTTTTATAAAAATTTAATTTTCTTCATAATTATATCATATTTGTTCTTATATATCAAGTAATCCGGGTAATATATGTACAATTATTTTTTTTTCTTCTAAATTATGAGATAAAATACATTGGTCTATTACTGGAAGAAGATATTTTTTTCCTGCTGTATTGGTTACTTCATACACATTATTGGCACCTGTCTCAAGAACATCCGTAAGCTCACCCAATAATTGTCCCTCATCTGTAACCACCATGAGACCAATTAAATCACATATAAAATACTCTCCTTCCTCACATGGTACTGCATTTTCTCTTGTAACCATAAGGTCGCTTTTTACATATTTTTCAATATCATTAATATTGTTAAATTCTTTAAACTTTATGATAACATATTGTTTAAAAAACTTTGCATACTCAACTTCGACTTCAACATTTTCTCGTTTGCTCTGAATAATACATTTTTTTAACACTTTATATCGGTCTAAATCATCGGATGTAGGAAATAGCTTTACTTCTCCTTTAATTCCATGTGTCTTTGTAATAACACCTACTCTTAACAAATCTTCCATAAAATCCTCATTTCTGTACAATCTTTTGCACAAAAAACTTTCATTTTTTTTAACTTTTCATTCAAAAATCTATTTTTTATAAGAATTGAGTAGGGAAAAATTCTTTTCCCTACTCGTTGGGTGAGATGCACATTATAGTATCAACAAATTTCTTTATGCATCTGTGTACATAAAATCAGCGAGCAACTGCCCGCTGATTTTATGAAATATGAAATTTATAATGTGATTATCTATATTGAATACAAATAACAATCATATTTTTTCGTTTTAACAATTATCAATCTCAACAATTACTTTTTTGTCTGATTTAGAGGATGCAGCAGTGACAACGGAGCGGATAGCTCTTGCTATTTTTCCAGATTTGCCAATAACTTTTCCCATATCAGAAGGAGCAACTTTAAGCTCAATAATAATAGCTCTATCCTTTTCCGTCTCTTTTACAACAACTTCATTAGGATTTTCAACTAGTGCCTTAGCAATTACTTCAACTAATTCTTTCACCGAAACAACACCTCCACTAGTTTGTTTACTTCTCAATACCGGCTATCTTGAAGAGCTTGCCAACAACTTCTGTAGGCTGAGCGCCGTTTGCTAACCATTTCTTAGCTGCTTCAGCGTCAATGTTCAGCTTACTAGGATTGTAGTTAGGGTCGTAAGTGCCGATTTGGTCAATAAATCTTCCGTTTCTTGGAGACCTTGAATCTGCAACGATAATTCTATAAAAAGGAGACTTCTTTTCCCCTAATCTTTTCAATCTAATCTTTACTGCCATGAATTTTCACCTCCTACTATTTAGTGAACTACCCTCTACTTATAAAAATGAGCGTTTCTTTTAATCCTTCTCAACCATTTAGGAAAATTTCTTTTTACGAGCTATCAGTTTCCAAAGCTATGGCTTTTTTATGAGGAAAAACCTTTCCGTAGTTCCTACGGTACTATAACCTTACGGGTTATGTTTGCAAACCTATTGTATATACAATGTCAAAGCGGATATTCACAACCCACTGCGCTGCTTGATGAGCTTAAAAAGGCAATTTAAAACGTCCTTTCTTAGCACCTTTCATCATGCCCGGCATTTGCTTCATCATTTTTTTCATCTGCTCAAATTGTTTTACCAAGCGATTGACTTCACTGATATCAACACCTGCTCCTCTGGCAATCCTATTTTTCCTTGAAGGATTTAATAAGTTAGGATTACTTCTCTCGGCTGGTGTCATAGAATAGATAATTGCTTCTGTTTTTTTCATATTCGCCTCTGCATCGTCTGTAGCTGAAGCATCGAATCCTTTAATCTGTCCGCCGATTCCCATACCCGGAAGCATATCAAGAATGGAGCCTATTCCTCCTAAATTCTTAATTTGTCCCATATATTCTAAAAAGTCATTAAAATCAAAATCTGCTTTTTTGAGCTTTTGCTCCATCTCTTTTGCTTTGTCTGCATCTATTTGCGCTTCCGCCTTCTCAATCAGCGTAAGCACATCGCCCATACCCAGTATTCTTGATGCCATTCTATCTGGATAAAACTGTTCAAGGTCGGAAAGCTTTTCACCCATACCAACATATAATATTGGTTTTCCTGTCACTGCTTTGATTGACAAAGCAGCACCGCCTCTTGTATCACCGTCTAATTTTGTAAGAATAACACCATCAATGCCTACCTTTTCATTAAAAGAAGAAGAAACTGTGACTGCATCTTGTCCTGTCATCGCATCGACAACAAGAACCGTCTGGTCTACATATACTTGTTCTTTTATTTGAATCAGCTCCGTCATCATATCTTCATCTACGTGAAGACGACCTGCGGTATCTAAAATGACAATATTATAATTGTTCATCTTGGCATGATTGATTGCAGCTTTTGCAATATCAACAGGACTGTTGTTTGTTCCCATAGCAAAAACTTCAACTTCCTGTTTTTGTCCATTTATCTTTAACTGTTCAATAGCGGCTGGTCTGTAAATATCACAGGCAACTAATAATGGCTTCTTTCCTTTTGCCTTAAACTTTCCAGCAAGTTTTGCTGTTGTCGTTGTTTTACCAGCACCTTGTAATCCCGCCATCATAATAACGGTAAGCTCATTACCTGATTTTAAGGCAATCTCGGTTGTCTCTGACCCCATAAGGGAAATCATCTCTTCATTGACAATCTTAATAACCATCTGACCCGGTGTAAGACTTGTCATCACATCTTGTCCAATAGCTCGTTCTTCCACAGACTTTACAAATTGTTTGACCACTTTAAAATTGACATCCGCTTCAAGCAAAGCCATCTTTACTTCTTTTAAAGCAGTTTTTACATCGGCTTCAGAAAGTCTGCCCTTACCCCTTAAATTCTTAAATATATTCTGAAGTTTATCTGCTAAGCTGTCAAATGCCATAAAACCTCAATTCTGTTGCAACAGCAACTATATACTATCAATAATTTCTTTTACAATAATACGTATCTGCCTAACAATATCAGCACTATCAAGATTATCTGAATATATGGCTTCTTCTGTTAAATGCTCTATTTTACAAAGCTTTTCTTTTGTTGACAAAAATTTTTCAACTAAATGTAATTTATCTTCATATAAGCACAATGAATGATTGACTCTTTTAATGATATCATGGACACCTTGCCTTGATATACCATACTCATCTGCAATTTCACTCAATGACAAATCATTAAAAATCACATCTTTATAAATATTGCGTTGATGTTCATTAAGCAGTTCGCCATAAAAATCGTAAAGAAGCGTTTGTTCAACGAATTTCTCCATAAACACCTCTATTGCTGTTATGATAGTAACTCTATACAATCCTTGTTAAGCCTCGTGTATCATATCACGACTATAAAAAGGTGTCAAGTATTTTTACTTGACACCTTTTTATATTATTGTATTTTATTGTAAACAATTTTACATAAAATTCATATTTTCCTGTGTATTGGTATTAAATTGTCCTTTTTGCCCTATATTATTTTTATCTGGCATACCATTATTATTTCCATCTTCATTTTCAGGCATATTCATTTCATTTGGCGCTCCACCTCTATTTGGCATCCCATCCATATTTGGCATCTCCATTTCATTTGGTAGCTCCATTTCATCTGGTGTACCATTTGTATTTGGTATTCCATTTGGAATCCTATTCTCATTATCTTTCATGGCACCATGACCGCCTTTACCGCCGCCAAACATTCCACCCATGCCAGCATTTCCATTTGTTGTAACACTTTCTGTTGCAGTCAATTCTATACTGCTACTTCCAGCTTTCATTGTATATTGATTTTGGCTTTTAATTGTTTCAGCGTATACAATTACTGAAGAATAACTTTTAATAGGTGTATAATTCATAATGCTATTACCTGACGAATCGTTTAATTCAAATGCTGAATTAGCTGCTTGTGTCTCAAATGTTGCCACCAGACAGCATCCATTATTTGTTGATGTTGGAACCTCTAACATTCCATTTGGTCCAAATGCCATCAATGTTCCCCCATTTATTTCAAATTGACTATCAAAATCCAATGCTGCATTGTTATTGTTTGTCGGTCCCATCACAACGATTTCTCCTCCATTTACAACAACACTTCCATTTGAGTCGATTCCATCACCATCTGCATTAACTACGATTGTACCTCCATTGATAGTCAACAGTATGGTACTTGATGATGCTGTATTTTGTGTCAATCCTTGCCCATTATTTTTCATACCACCGCCCATTGAAAATTCTGTACTGCTTCCATTGGAAGTATTGATTCCATCATCACTGGATACAATGGATATATTTCCCTGATTGATTGTAACTTTTTCTGCTTCTATACCCTCATAACTTCTTTGAATATCAATACTTCCACCATTGATTTCAATCGAACTATCTGCATGAATACCATCATCACCAGCACTTAGATAAAATGTTCCATCATTAATAGCAATCTGTCCATTGGAATGAATACTGTCATCTTGACTGTCTATTGTATAAGTACCACCTGTAATATAAGTACCATTTACTGATTTTAACCCTTTATTGCTCTCTGAATTGTCTGATGTTGTTGTGTTACTGCCCCAATCAAGCTCTCTCATATTTGTGTTATTATTGGACTTTAAGGCTTCACTTGCCCCTGTTCCTGTTTTTATTGTGAATGTACCATTACTTATAGCCAATATATTTTCCGATTGAATCCCATCATTTTGTGATGTAATTTGAAATTGTCCGCCTTCAATAACAATATTTCCTTTAGAAGTATCTGTATTATAAGTCGATTTCATTCCATCTGTACCTGCAGTAATCGTATAATTTCCACCACGAATAGACAACAGGTCTTTGCCTACAATGCCATCTTCTTTGCTGTCTATATAAAAAGTTCCTGATACTATTTTTAAATCATCTGAACTTCTTATTCCATTGCGATATTCTGTATTGACTGTAAGTGTTCCTTCTCCATTTATCGTAAGGTCAGCCTTTGAAGATAATGCTGCTGAATATTCTTCATCTGCTGTTGTATTTCTTGAATCTGTAATTATATTATTTGTTCCCTTAGCAAGCGTAATAATTACTTGTTTTGCCTCTTGTATAATAACAGGTGCTGCCGTTGAATTGGTTATATGAACACCATTCAATATCAGTCGGATTGTACCTTTTTCATTACAATTTACATGTATACTTTTTTCTGTAAGTGTACCACTTAACAAATATGTTCCCGGTGATGTAATTTCAACCGTTTCATTTCCAAGTGAAATTTTTGTACACTCGGCTTCATTAAAACTTGCATCCAATTCTTCACTTGTATATTCTACATTTAAGTCTTGATTTTTTGTAAATGTTGTCTGTGATAAATCACTTGTTTGAACTTGTGTCTGAGCTTGAGATGTAGAATTTGCACACCCTGTAATGGAAAATATTACTAGGGTACCTGTCAATAATGCTACTGTTAATCTTCTATAATTCAACATAATATACCTCATTTCTACGCTTATATTGCGTTTTAATAACCATTTTTTAATCTTATCAGGGAAGATTTCAACTTGCCTGTTTAAAAAATACCATGAAGTGTTAATAAGGTTATGAGCAAGTTGTGAATATCCTCTTGACTGTTTAAATCATAAAGGTATAAAATGGTCAAATTATGTTTAAATTGTGTAATATGTGTGAAAAACAATCTAATTTGCATTTATGTACATAAAAAAAGAGGTGTATAAGCACCTCTTTTCCTAAACCCTAAATATTCACCTTTACAATTTTTGGTCTCAATCCATCTTCTTCTAATTTTTGTACAATCTCATTTTTGTGTTCATGTCCAAACGCTTCAATCGTTATTCTAAGCTCAACGGTAGCTTTTCTATTAATACTTACAAACTGGTTATGTTCCAATTTAATAACATTTCCCTTTGCTTCTGCTATAATGCTTGCAACACGAACAAGCTCGCCCGGCTTATCTGGAAGTAAAACAGAAACGGTAAAAATTCTGCTTCGCTGTACAAGACCTTGCTGTACAACGGAAGACATGGTTATCACGTCCATATTGCCACCTGAAAGAATCGCAACAATTTTTTTATCTTTTACTTTAAGCTGTCGTAATGCTGCCACTGTCAAAAGCCCTGAATTTTCTACAACCATTTTATGATTTTCTACCATGTCAAGAAAGGCAACAATCAAATCTTCATCTGGAACAGCGATAACATCATCAAGATTTTTTTGAAGATATGGAAATAATTTATCGCCCGGTGTCTGAACTGCTGTTCCATCTGCAATGGTATTAACTGATGGAAGTGTTACTACTTTCCCCTCTTTTAACGACACTTGGAGACAATTAGCACCTGCTGGCTCGATACCAATCACTTTTATACTTGGATTTAAAAATTTTGCCAGAGCAGAAACACCTGTAGCTAGTCCGCCTCCACCAACTGGAACAAGAATATAATCCACGGTTGGCAGTTCTTTTATTATCTCCATAGCAATAGAGCCTTGTCCTGTAGCCACATCAAGGTCATTAAAGGGATGAACAAATGTAAGACCTTCTTTTTCAGCAAGATTCATTGCATATTCACAAGACTCATCATATACATTGCCATATAAAATAACATTAGCACCATAATTTTTTGTTCGATTCACCTTGATAAGAGGCGTTGTTGTTGGCATAACAACTGTTGCCTTCACACCATATTTTTTAGCCGCATAGGCAACACCTTGTGCATGATTGCCAGCCGATGCAGTGATAAGCCCCTTTTTTCTTTCCTCATCGGATAATGTGCTTATTTTATAATAAGCTCCCCTTACTTTATATGCTCCTGTATATTGCATATTTTCTGGTTTAAGATAAACTTTATTCCCTGTTTTGCTGCTAAAATATTCACTAAATACAAGATTGGTATCTAGTGTGACTTCTTTTACTTTTTCAGAAGCCTCCTCAAATTTTTTTAACAATAACTCTTCCATAATTTTTTATATTCTCCAATTCTATCATTTTATTTGTCCTTTTTAATTTATGCTTCGTTATCCTGTTCTTCATGCTTTACATCAAACAACGCATTGACAAATGTATCTGAATTAAATTTTTGTAAATCTTCAACATGTTCACCCACGCCAATATATTTTACAGGAATCCCCATCTCTGCTTGAATGGCAACGGCAATTCCACCTTTTGCTGTTCCGTCCATCTTGGTAAGAATGATTCCAGTAATATTGGTGACATCATTAAATTCTTTTAATTGAGAGAGTGCATTTTGACCTGTTGTAGCATCCAATACAATCAAATTTTCTCTGTATGCATCCGAATACTCTCTTTCAATAATTCTATCAATCTTTCGCAGCTCTTCCATCAAATTTTTTTTGTTATGAAGCCTACCTGCAGTATCACACAACAAGACATCTACATTTCTTGCTTTGGCAGCTGCAATCGAATCATAAATAACTGCCGCAGGGTCTGAACCTTCAGACTGTGCAATAATATCGGTTCCTGTTCTATTTGACCATTCTGTAAGCTGTTCAATGGCAGCAGCTCGAAATGTATCAGCAGCAGCCATTAATACCTTCTTATTTTGCGCTCTCAAATGTCCTGCAAGTTTACCAACCGATGTTGTTTTTCCAACACCATTCACACCGATTAACATTACAATGGATTTGCGGTTTTCAAATTCATACGCATTTTCCCCAAGATTCATTTTTTCTTTTATCGTATCAATCAACAGTTGTTTGCAATCGGTTGGATTTTTAATTTTATTTTCTTTTACTTTTTCTTTTAAATTTTCAATAATATCCTCTGTAGCTCGAACACCAATATCACCCATAATCAACGTTTCTTCAAGTTCTTCATAAAATTCATCATCAATACTTGAAAAACCGCTAAATATAGAATCAATACTTGCTACAATATTATTTCTTGTTTTTGTAAGACCTTCTTTTAATTTACTAAACAGCCCCATTGTATTTCCTTTCTTTTTCTAATTTATCCTCAATCAAATCGACAGAAACCAGTGTTGAAACACCTTTTTCCTGCATGGTAATACCATATAGACGGTCTGCCGAATTCATTGTACCTCTTCTGTGTGTGATAACAATAAACTGTGTATGCTTGGTTAATTTGTGAAGATAATTTGCAAATCGCTCCACATTAGAATCATCAAGCGCGGCTTCAATTTCGTCCAATAAGCAAAATGGCGATGGCTTTAAATTTTGTATAGCAAAAAGCAGCGCAATAGCTGTCAATGCTCGTTCTCCACCAGAAAGCTGCATCATATTTTGAAGTTTTTTTCCGGGTGGCTGTGAAATAATATGGATGCCAGCCTCTAAGATATCTTCATCTTCCATAAGCTGTATCGCTCCTCGTCCTCCGCCAAAAAGCTCCTTAAATACATTGTCAAACTCAACTTTAATTTCCTCAAATTTTTGCTTAAATTGAACCCGCATTCCTGTATCTAAATCTTTAATAATGGTATTTAATACATTTTCGGACTCAATCAAATCATCATGCTGTTCCTTTAAAAAAGTATACCGTTCACTGACCTGTTTGTATTCTTCAATTGCGTTGACATTAACATCACCTAAGGACTTTATCTGTGTTTTTAATGCTTGTATTTGTTTTTTAATAAATGATAAATTTGTAAGACTTTCATCTTTAAATGGAAGTGCATAACTATATGTCAATTCATATTCTTCCCACATATAGTTAATAACCTTATCATTTACTTCTTCCTGCTTTTCTATATTGGCATTTAAACGTGTTGCCTCTTTGTCCAAATCGGATATATGAGCGCTAATTTGTTCTCTCTTTTCAAAAAATGCTTTGTGTGTCTCATTCCATTGCTCTCGCATGGCTCTTAACTCATCTACTTTTTTATTACAATGATTCATTTGTTGTTGCGCATTTTTTATCTGTTCTTTCACATCTAAAATTTCTTTATTTTTTGCTGTAATATCATCATTTGTTGTTGACATTTTTGCAATAATATCTGCTTTTTCATTTTCTAAAGTTTGTATTTCTGACTTAAGACGCTCTATATTTTCATGGATAAAATCATCTTTTTGAACAAGAGAAGAAAACTCAACTGTTATTTGCTGTGCAAAAAGATTGTGTTTGCTTTCTTCTTCATGTTTTTGCGATAACAAATTATTTAATGCTTCAATTTCTTTTTGTACCGCCTCATTTTTATTGTCCAACTCGTTTGAATTTTTTGTCACATTGGATAATTGTAAATTTATATCATTTATTTCACTGTCAATATCTGCAATATTTTGGATAGCCGTTTTATAAATTTTTATAATATCCTCTTTTTTACTTTTGGCTTGATTCAAATTCATCTGGACAGTGTTTATGGCAATCTGTTTCTCTCTCATTAATTGATTGCTGTTGTCCAGTTGTTCTCTCAATAAGGTTCGTTCTTGTCTTAATTTAGACAATTCCTCCTTATGTTCTCCAAGCTCTTTATTTATTGCAGCAACTTCTTTTTTAAGTTCTTCTATCTCACGTCTTCTGCCAAGCAGATTATTGGCATTTTTAAATGCACCGCCTGTCATGGAACCGCCCGGATTAAGCTGTTCTCCCTCCAATGTCACAATTCTTATGCTATGCTTATATTTTCTAGCAATGATAAGCGCATTATCAATTGTATCAACCACTAAAATACGCCCTAACAAATATTTTGCAAGCTTTTCATATTCAAAACTGACTTTGACAAGATTGCTTGCAATGCCCACAACGCCGTCTTCTTTTATGCAAGGTTCTTTTTCCAGTGTATTCTTTCCACTGATTGTTGAAAGCGGCAAAAAAGTGGCTCGTCCAAATTTATTTTCTTTTAAATAACTGATAAGTTCTTTTGCTGTATTTTCATTATCTGTAACAATATTTTGTATCGTTCCGCCTAGTGCAGTTTCAATAGCAGTCTCATATTTTTTTTCAACCTTAATTACATCAGCAATTACTCCAAGTATTCCCTTATTTGAAGCTTTTTGCTCCATAATTTTTTTAATGCTGTTTCCATAGCCATCATATTTTGTAGTAATATCAATTAACGATTCCAGCTTTGATTTTTCTCTGTGATACCCAGCCTGCTGCCGGTCAATAAGACTGGTAAGTTCTCCAACATATTGCTTATTTTTTTCTATATTGGTACTCAACTGGTTCATATTGGTCTCAAGTTCTTTTATCTTATTCTTTTGTTCTTGAAACTGTTTTTCATATTGACAAAGAATCTCATCTTGAATATGCTCTTCACTTTTATATTTAATTATTTGACTATTATATTCTGCTTTACGAATATTAAGCTGCTCTAACATCGTCGCAAGACGTTGATTATTTGCAGTAATTGAATTTTTTTCACCTAGAAGTCCAAAAATAACATTATTATTCCAATCAATTTTTTCAGAAATTTCTGTTATGGAATCTTGAATAAACTTAGATTGCTGCTCAATATCTTTTTTCTTTTGTTCATATTCACTCAAACTATCCGCAAGTTTTTCTTTTTCCTTGTTTTGACAGTCTATTTCTTGCTGCTTTTCCTTAATTGAATGGTCTATAACTTGTTGTCGGTTTGTAAAATGTATATTGCTTGCCTCAATCGTTTTTATTTGTTCTGCATATACCTTTATCATACCTTCCAAACGCTCTTTTTCAACTTCTGTATCCGACAACATATGATTGATGCTATCCATATCATCATTTAAGCGTTTTAACTGTTCCTCAATATCTTCATATTCCGCTTTTGTTGCCTCATAATCCTCATTGGATTGTTTTAAATCCGCCATAACAATATCAAGCTTTGAATTGAGGTCTGAAAGTTCTGTTTTGATTTTGTCATGTTCTAACAAAAACGCATTGACATCATGTACTTTTAAATTTTCTTTTAATTTTAAATATTCTCTTGCTTTCTCAGACTGCACTTTTAATGGTTCAACTTGCTTTTCAAGTTCTGCCAAAATATCTTTTACACGCACCAAATTTTCATGTTCATGCTCTAACTTTTTAATCGATGCTGCTTTACGCCTTTTAAACTTGACAATTCCTGCCGCCTCATCAAATAGTTCTCGTCGTTCCTCTGGCTTTCCACTAAGAATTTTATCAATCTGACCTTGACCTATAATAGAATAGCCCTCTTTACCGATACCTGTATCATAAAACAACTCTGTTATATCCCTTAGTCGACAGCTATTGCCATTAATTTTGTACTCACTTTCTCCAGAACGAAATACTTTTCTTGTGATTGTCACCTCATTGTAATCAACCAAAAGTGCATGGTCGGAATTATCTAATGTAATGGATACATAAGCATACCCTACAGGTTTTCTTGTCTGCGTGCCTGCAAATATAACATCTTCCATTTTTGCACCACGAAGCTGTTTTGCACTCTGTTCACCCAAAACCCAACGAACTGCATCGGCAACATTACTTTTACCTGAACCATTTGGACCTACAATACCCGTAATACCTGTTGGAAATTCAAATAATATTCGATTTACAAACGATTTAAATCCTTGCACTTCTATACTTTTTAAATACATTATTTCTTCCCTTTCGGTTTGACATCAATGTTCTTTTTTTTCAACAATAAAAGAGCCTCATATGCCGCCTTTTGCTGTGCTGCCTTTTTTGTATGCCCACTAGCTTGAACATGAAATAAATCACTGCATTTTGCACTGACAACAAAAGTCTTGTCATGTTCTGGTCCAACTTCTGATATCTGCTCATATTCTACATCTAATCCACGCGCTTGTACAACTTCCTGCAAAATAGTCTTGCTATCATAAAAGAGTTTTTTATTTTCTAAATCATTGAGTATAAATTTTTCAATAAATTCTTTTGCATTAGCAAACCCACCATCTATATAAATCGAACCTATCAACGCTTCACAGGCATCGGAGATAATCGAATCACGCTCTCGTCCTCCTGTCAATTCTTCTCCCTTTCCAAGCATAATATATTTTTCCAAACCAAAACTTCGGGCGCACATTGCTAATGTAGGCTCACAGACAATACTTGCGCGCAGCCTAGACATCTCTCCTTCACTCATTTGATTATTTCGATAAATATAATCACTTGAAGTCAGTTCTAACACTGCATCCCCCAAAAATTCAAGCCGTTCATTATTACTTACCTTTTTTAATTTTATCTCATTAGCATATGAACTGTGTGTTAAAGCATTTTTTAACATATTAATATCATTAAATTGATAACCAATACGATTTTGAAATTCATCTAAATTTGTATTGTGTTGAGGCATTTTACTCCTTTCATACCGCATATTGCGAGGCTTTTATGTCAAATAAGAGGCTACCGCTTTAATGCGACAGCCTCACTTTATGCAACAAAAAACTTTTAACATTAAATTACTGTTTTTATCTGTTCAACTGCATCCGATACCGTTACAATCTTTTCTGTTGCTTCATCAGGAATCTTAATCTCAAATGTATCCTCAATTCCCATAATAATCTGTAAAACATCTAAAGAATCCGCACCCAATTCTTCAAATGTACTTTCTAACGTAATTTTTGATTTGTCAATATCCAATACTTCCGCAATAATTCCCTGCATTTTTTCAAATTCCATCATAAACCTCCTAAAATAACCTTTATCAATTTTCTATTTCTTCTGCTTCTTCTTTTTTCATTGATTTTGCTATTAATTCATTAATATTTTGCTGTTTAAATTTAACGCATTGAAGAAGCGCATTTTTTATTTCTTTTGATTTTGCATTGCCATGCACCTTTACCACTAGACCATTCAATCCAATTAATGGCGCACCGCCATACTCTGTGGCATCCATCTTTTTTAGTTCTTGCTTGAGTGCTTTTTTAATTAATAAAGCACCAATCTTTGTCTTTGCATTTTTCATCATACAGCCCTTGATGGTCTTAATTAGTGTTGAAGCTGTACCCTCATATAATTTTAAAATCACATTGCCAACAAACGCATCACAGACAATTACATCGGCTTCACCATTTGGAATTTCTCTGGCTTCAATACTTCCAATAAAATTGATATCCTTACATTCTTTTAGTAAAGGATACGTAGCTTTTACAAGTGCATTTCCTTTTTCTTCTTCCACACCGACATTAACAATCGCTACTTTTGGTTTTTTGATGCCAATAATATGCTCCATGTACAAGGACCCCATCTTTGCCCATTGAATTAAAAAATTAGGTCTTGCATCCACATTGCCGCCACTGTCTATTAGTATTGATACGCCCTTTGCGGTAGGAATCAATGGAGCCATCGGCGGACGCTCCACTCCTTTAATTTTGCCTACAATGGTCTGTCCTCCAACAATAATAGCACCAGAACTTCCTGCCGAAACAAATGCATCGGCTTCACCATTTTTTACAATATACAAGGCTTTTACAAGAGATGATTCTTTCTTTCTCCGAACTGCCATAACAGGCGAATCTCCTGTCTCAATAACATCTCTTGCATCGGTAATTTTTATTCTATCTTTGTTATATTTATATTTCTTAAGCTGCTCTTTTATTAATTCTTGCTTCCCAACAAGATTTACCTCAATATTATTTGTTGCATTTACTGCATTCACTGCACCTTTTACGATTTCACTAGGAGCATTATCACCTCCCATGGCATCTAATGCAACCCTACATCGTTGAGCCATATTAACAACCATACCTTTCTGTCAATCAGCCAATTTTGCCCTTAAACACGAATACATCAACACAAGATTAGCAAAATGAACAAGAATCAGACCAAAGTCTTGCCTTAATATACTATAAAATAGTTTATAAATCAAGAAAAAGTATAGATATTGATGGTAAAATTTTTAAAAATAAAGAGTAGAAACTTTCTAATCTTCATAACGTCCTTTACAAATTTCTATATGTATCAATAAATTCTATTAAAGGGATTGCTGTAAAATGAATTTTCTCATCTTTCAACAATCCCTTAATTTCTATAAGATAAAATAATTTAATGACTTAATACTATTGTCCTAAAAACAACTAAATATTTTTATTGTATATGTTTATCTTTGTTGCTTTTTCTTACGCTTTTTGATAAATACAATTCCTGTAATACCTGCAATAAAGAGTAGAGCAATTCCTATTGAACCCCAAAACAACACTGTATTTGTATAAAAACGAATCCATATATTTGTTGTTACATAAAAATCTCTTGCTTCTATCTCCTGAGAATTACCTGCTGCATCAACAGCAACAATTCTTACATAATGGGCATTTGTAGATGTTCCAGCTATGTCAAATGCAAAATCTTCACCTGCATTTATCAAAGACATAATCTCATCTGATGTCCACTCTCTTACAAGCACATCATCAACATATGCTAAAACGGATGACAATTTAAGATTATCGCTAATTGACATCAGCACATTAAGACTATTTGCAGCATATGTTTTTCCACTTTCAAGATTCAACAGCATTATATTTGGCATAGTATTATCTACACCAAAAGAAATCTCTCTATTTTTTGTATCAATTGTATTTTCTGCTATATTTCCAGCTTTATCCGTAGATTGTACAGATAAACGATATATACCATCATCATCAAAATTCTTAGCAAAGATATTATAAATATATTTGTACCAGCTGCCACTGCCGCCATCTATATTAACACTATAATCGATTCCTTCTGTCAACAAAATAGTTTTGCCATTCTTATATAATGTTACTTTATGTGTCAATAATGGGTCTGGGTTTATTTCATAAACAATAATATCTTTTGTTTCTTTTATATAAGAACCATTTATTTTTTCTGTTGAGGCTTCCAAATCATATGTTGAACCATTTCGATTTACTGAAAATACAATTTGCTGTTCAGTCACATTACCAGCTCTATCAAAAACAGATGCAGATAATGTATAAATATCATCTTTTGTGATATTATTAAATGTAAAAATACCTCCATTTTCATTCATATCGTAAAATCCCATGGTATCTGTTTTTTCACCATTTAATAAAATATCAATTCGGTCATAGTATTGGTCTGAAAATGCAATAACTGGTGCAATGAGTTCCTCTTTATTAGCACTCTCATTCTCAATTCTTTGAATGGATAATTCTGGCATTGTCATATCAATATAAAAATTATCTCTTTCATATGCCATTGCTTGATTTCCTGCCATATCGGTATATTGCAAAGCAAAACCATAAAGCGTATCACCTGTATATGAAATCGTTGCTGTATGTGTATCACCTGCGCTGCTCCAATCACTAAGCTGTGGTACGTTTGCTGTTCCACCTTCTGTTGTTATTTCTGCGACAATTCGACTTGTTTCAAAATTATGTTCTTCAATCGTTACTGTTGCAGTTCTTGCCTGATTATAATAATTTCCATTTATAGCATCATTATTATCATATGCCACTGAAATTACTGGCAAAATTGAATCAATTGTAAACTGTTGTGGTGCAAGACCACTGTATTCAATATTATCAGCAACATTTCCTGCCATATCAGCATATGAAATATCAAATGTATAATCACCATCTGCATAATAATGTATGGTTGCTCTATGAATTGTATCATCACCATTTGATGCTGTTCCACCAACGATAGTCCAATCTGATATATCAGGCAAAATGTCATCTGTTGATGTGACATTAATATTTACATCATCTGCATTAAAATTGCGCTCAATAATGTCTATTGTGGCAGTTCTTTCAGTTTTAAAATAAGTCGTTTCCTCAAAACTGGAATCTCCATCATCATTATCATAATAAATTTCAATTCTTGGTGCTGTTTCATCAATCGCAAGCGGCAAATATTTAGTACTGCTGTTTCCTGCATTATCTATAGCTGTTACAGCTACAATAATATCATTACTATTATTCATATTTTGGTCAACAACAAAACTTTCTGCTAATGACCACTCATGTATTAATTCCTCTTGTTTTGGATTATCATTTCCAAATTCATATAATAACACATCTTGTGTAACCATATCTATTGCTCTATTTGTCACTGTACATGTAATCTTTTGAATACCTGAATATACACCCAATGAACCGACTGCTGGGTCTTCCACATAAATATCCAATCGTACATCTTGATTATAAATATTATTTTTATCTTCTGTGCGAATTGTAATTCGCGGCTCTGTTGCATCTCCTGCTGGTTTCGTATTATCTAGGATAATCCCATCAGAGGAAATAAGAATTTCATTGCCTGCATTATCCATAATTCGAGCATAAACTATAAATCGAGCATCAACCCCCATTTTAAAACTTGTCCCCTCCAGCCAAGCTGAATCTGGAAGTGCTTTAACAGCTTCTTCTGTCAAAGGGCGGTCAACCGTATAATAACGAATGTACTCTATCCCACTTAGACTGTCATCACTGTTAATGACTACTGCAGCATCTGTTTGAAGCCACAATCCAAATGTAATATTCGTCAAAAACTTATTCCATAATGTTCCATTTTTTGATTGTGTCCAATCTGCTATTTGGATAGAACCTGTTGGAAGTGTTGTATCAATTGTAAATTGATTACAAGCTATACCTGTATATGTAACAACATTTTTTCCAAGTGCATCTATATTGTTATGTCCTGCCATATCGGTAATATTAATATCAAATGTGTAATTTGCATCTTTTTCAAATAAAATATGTGCTGTATGTATATCGCCTGTATGTTCCCAACTATCTGCTTTAGTCAAATATGTTTTAAATTCATCTTGAATCGCCAATTCATTTTCATTGTACACTGGGTGACCATTAGCATCAACTGCAGTAATTAATACATTTACACGCTCAGGCTGAAAATTATGCTCTATAATTGTAATCGTGGCAGTTCTTGAATTTCTAAACTGATTTTCATTACGGACATCCATATTAGAAAAAGTTACATTCACTTGTGGGTTTGTCAAATCAACAGTAAACGTCTGTGTTTCTATATCAGCTTGATTGCCTGCATCATCTGTAAAGGATAATGAAACTTCATAGTCTGCATCTTCATTAAATTCAATTTCTTTGACAAAACTATTTTCATCTTTTGCCCAGCCATCTAATACATCATATTTTACTGCATAAATACCTGTCACATCGGTATATGTTTGTTCTGAATTTAATCTTCTTAAGATATGAAGACGAATGTTCTTTGGATTAAAATCATTTTCTGTAATTGTAATTTGAGCAGTTCTAGCTTGTTTATAATATTTTGTATTGACTGAATCTGCACTTCCCTCATCTAAATATTCAAATTTAATTTTTGGCACAGTCTTATCAATATAAAATTCTTTTGGGGCAATCTTGCAGACATTGCCAGCCTTATCTGTATAAGAAATGGTAACTGTATACTTACCTTCATCTGTAAATATATACGTTGCTTTTGCTGTCCAAGTATCTGAACTAGTCGGATTCTCCCACTCTAAAGCCTTTGTCACATTCTCACCATAATTTTCATTGACTGCTCCATTATAAGGTGTATATACTACTTCAACTTTTGCATCTTCTTTATAAAAATTGTTTTCACTAACTGTAAATTGTAAATTTATATTTTGATTATAATGATTTTCATTTACCACAGTTGCATCTGAAGTATATGTTGGCATTACAGCAGGAATACTTTTATCTACCACAAATAGATTGGGTGCAATACTATCTTGATAATCTACATATAATTCATTTTTCTCATTTACATTTTTTCTTCCTGCCAAATCCGTCATGGATATATCAAATGTATAATGTGCATCTTCTTTATAATTTAATACAATTGTATATGTATCGTTCCCCTTATATGTCCAATTCTCTGCATTTTTTACATAATCTGCATATTCTTTGTCCACATTTACAGCATTTGCAACATTTCCTGCCATATCTTTTGCAGTAACAGTCACATCAACCCTTGTAGCATCAAAATTATGTTCAACTACAGTCACTGTTGCTGTTCGTGCTTGTTTAAACCAATTGCTGTTAAGGGGTTGTACTTCATCTTTCCCATACGATACATGGATTGTTGGATTAATAGTATCTACTGTAAATTTTTGTTCTTGCATAGTATATTCATTTCCTGCATAATCGGTTACTGTTAGGTTGAATATATAATCTGCATTTTCATCAAAATTAACATATTTTACATAATTTCCATTTTCTAATATCCAACCTTTTGGTTGATTATTATCATCAAATTGATTATAATCTGGCGCATATTCTGATGCTACCTCCACCACATCACTGCTGCCGCCTTGCAGCCTTGATCTTAAAATTGATAAATTTACACCTTCTGGATTAAAATTCGTTTCTTTAATTTCTATCTTTGCTTTTCTTACATTTTGGTAATACTCATAATTATTTTCTATTACAGGCTTTTCATCGGACACATATGTAACAGTTACAACAGGTGGCGTTTTGTCCAATACGATAACCTCATTATTTACAACAGTTTCTGTATTCCCTGCCTTATCAGTAACGCTAAACCAAATACTTCCTTTATAATCCGCAGAAACATCAAAACTTATCCTTGCATTTTTTCTATTTGATTCTGTAAAATCTTTTTCTTCTACTTCTACTGTTGTATACTCTATATTATCTGTCGTATATATAAAATTCTTGATTCCTGATGTGCTGTCATTAGCTGAAATGGTCACTGTTACTTTACTTGTATCTTTACCAAAATAATAATCAACAATCTGCTTATGTGTTAAGGTTGTAGTTGGCAAAGCGGGACTATATTCTATTGTAAGGTCTGTTGGCTTTGATTCATCATACACAAAAGTTCTTATAACTTCAATGGCATTATGACCAGCTTTATCTGTAAAATTTAATTTTATTTCATACTGATACTCTTTATCAAATACGATTTCTGCTTTATGAATACCTTTATAACTATTCCAATTCTCTGGATTATTCAATTTTTCTGCATAATCCTTAACGTTAATATCTTTTGCAGGTTCTCCTGTAACATCTTTTGCTGTCACTTCAATCTTAAAATCTTTTGGGTCAAATTCAGCAACTTCTGTTACTGTAATATATGCAGTTGTAACATTTTGAGTATAATCTTCAATTTCTGATGCATCTGGTGCATTTTTACATTCAAGTCCAATTATTGGTTCAGTCTTATCAATATAAAATGTGCTTATATCCTCTTTAGAACACTGCCCTGACCTATTTGTATATGAATAAGAAACTTTATAATACCCTTCTTGTTCAAATGAATATTCTAAAACATTCCATATTTGGTCGTCCCAATGCCATGTCTTAATAAGACTGTCTTTTACAGTTTGACTTATATTCAACTCTTCACCATCATATGATATATATTGAACATCTATTTTCAATCCATCTGGATTAAAATAATTTTCTTTGATAAAAAGCTGATATCCTACATTTGTACGATAATGATTTGCATTTTCATAATCTCCAACAAGCTTGCTTTCTGTTTCAAGTGCTGTTTTATCTATATAAAACATTTTCTTTATCTTTTTAGCCTCGTTGCCCGATTTATCTTTATATCTAAATTCCACATCATATTGACCTTCTTTTGTAAATTCGCATGCAGCAGTTTGCCCATTCCAGTTTATTAATACCTTCATATCTTCCTTATGGGCTTCGTCCAACTTTCCATTAAGAAATGGCGTATAATTCACTGTATATTGCAAATCGTCTTCAAAAAAATTATTTTCTATAACAGTTATACAAGCTTGAATATTTGTATTATATGTACCGCCATCGTTTATTTGTATTCCATTTGATTTAAAACTTTCTTGAAGTTTTGGTTTTTCTATATCTAAAATAACCTCATCTCCATCAAATGTACTTGAATTTCCAGCATTATCGACTCCTTTTATATAAAGCCTATTCCTATACTCAGCATTCACTGGAAACGTAGCTGTAAAAATATTTGCCTGATTTTCATTTGCTTGCAATGGAAGGTCTGTAAAATTACCATCTCCTGTTGAATATTGCAGCTGTTTAATCCCTGAAATACTATCTTCTGCTTTTATTGTGACATCTATTTTTTCTTCACCAAAAAAGAGTATTTTAAAAAACTTATCAATATATTCTAATATATTTTTAGGTTCTTCAGAATATGTTATCGCATACTCATTAGGAGGTTTTCTATCTATTATGACATTCTCTTTTATTGGTTCTCCTGATACATTTCCCGCCGCATCAGTATATTGAATTGTCCAGTTGTATCTTGCATCTTGTTCAAATAAAATACTCTTTGTATAAGTGCAGGTATTTTTATCTTTATCTTCTACAGATGTCCAACCACTGTTTTCCTGAAACTTCTTAATAATAGCATCTGTACTGTCCTTTAAAATATCCTTTCCATTAATATCTGTACCTGTTATTGAAATATTTATTTTTGTAGAATCAAAAACCCCATTCTCTGTTACTGCAACCGTCAATTTAACAGGATTTTTTACAATTTCTCCTGATTTTAAATTATCCTGCGAATCTGCAACGTTCATTTCTGTTGTGATAGCTGGTGCTGTTGTATCAATCTGAAATGATTTTGTTTCACTCTCTCCTATATTTCCAGCAGGGTCTTTTGAACTTACTTTTATTGTATATTCACCATTATCCTTAAACTCATATGTTCCTATGTTTTTAACCGTTTCATTCCATTGTATATTCTTCTTGATATCTTCGCTTATCTGTCTGTTTTTTTCTTTATTTTCTGTACCATGAAATGGTATATATGTTACATCAATATCAATATTATTTTGATAAAATCGAGTAATTTCATCATTGGAATTATCAAAAGCATCATCATCAATTATCAATTCCATTTTTGTTTTATCAATGCTTGGAGTTATTTTTGGTGCTGTGTCATCAGAAATAATAATTATTTTATTGTCTTCCAATTTCTCATATTTCATCATTTCATTGCCAGCTTTATCATATGCGATAAAATTAATTTTTCCTTTAAATTCTTCTGGGACAGTAAATGTATAAGATACCTTATCCCCATCTACTTTCCATGATGAATCAGCCTTTAAAACAGCCTCTGTTTCAAATGACTTTAAATTGCCATTTACTGATTCAAAACTTTCTCCCCAATATTTAAATTTATAGATACCCGATTTATCAGTCCCACTGTCTGATGCTGACAATGTAACTTGAACATATTTTTGACCATCATCAAGATTTGTTTTCTTTCCAGATGCGCCAAATCTATAATCAAAATCAGACATCTTATTAAATATGGTATTAGCTATATAATTGACCGCTAAATCTTTAGGCACTGTTTTATCTATTTTCAAAGAAATTTTAGGACCAATACTAATAATACCTGTATCTGTATTTCTATAATAAATTTGTGTTTCATTTGTCGAGGCATCAATTGTTATAGAATCCTTAAAGTCATTCTCCCAATTATCCTTGTTTGATAAAGACTTTGCTAATTTATACTTATCCATTGCTATTAATGTTACATCTTCTCGATACCATAACTCTTCTGCCTGTAATCCGTTATTATTACCTTTTTCACTATAATATTTTTTTCCTGTATTGTCTGGTGCCTTATTATATTTCAAAATATAATTTTTTTCTATCGTTTTATATAACTGCATACTGCTGCCATTTGGACATCCACTTAATGAAGCAGTAACCTGCACTTCAAAATCAGGCGTTGTTTTTGTAATTTTATTGTAATCAAGCGAAATTTCACCTTTATTATTAATTGAAACATATCCATTCTCAACAGGTTTCACTATACTATTTATTTCTTTAAGTGCATATACAATAGAATTACCAGAACCTGATTGAATTTCTGAAGCTGACCTTATAAAAAAACTCTGTTCAAACTGTCCAAAGTAAATGTTGGCTGGCGTATCATCTAATATAAATGACTGTTCTCCTGCACTGCTTTTAATTGTATATGTGGCTGTTGCTTTAGCATATTTATCATTTGCATCAAGAGTGGCAGTAACAACAATAAAGGTTTGTTCTGAATCATCACATACACTATTAATTGTCACTGTACCATTTTTATCAATCGTTGAATCGATATCTTTAATTGTATTCTTATCTGAAATTTCATATTTTATTGTATCTATCTTTCTATCATCTGCATCATCTTCATCTATAAATTTTGCTTGATGCTTTAATACATCACCATACTGTGCTTGCACTGGTGATGATACATTTTCAAAATGAATATTATGTTCCTTTTTTAAAATCGTAAGTGTAAAACCATATGTATTCCCATCTTCACCCTGATATAAATGCTCATCAATTGCTGCTGTAACAACTACAATTCCACTGCGATTTATACTTAATTCTCCTGTAGTTTCATCAATAACAGCAACATCTTCTCCATTTTCTAAAGCTTTATCTCCATCTAACGGTTTTTGTGATTTGATACTATATTTTACATTTGGCACCTCTTTTTTACTATCTCCATAGATGAGTAAAGAAGAAGTATTCAATCCATTTTCATATGTAATTGTTTTTTTATACTCGCCATTTTCTTTAATAATATCACTAAACTGAATTGCATCTAAATTTTGTTTAACCACCTTGATATAATAGCAAATTTCTTTATCCTCATAATTTTGCATACCTGTTATAGCTGCATATACTGGATAAATAGTATCAATACAATTTTCATTAAATGAAAGCTCACCATTATTTGCATTTATTGAACAATGATTTAATGAATCTTCTACTCTATATGTAATTTCACCATCGGATATTGTTTTGCTTGCTGGATATGTTACTGTTGCTTTATTCCATTCCACTAAAATTGGATTTTCCTGTGTTCCAGTACCTATAGCATTTGTCAAATTAAATTGAAATTGCTCATCTGTCAGTTGTGCCTTTTTGATTGTTATGTCTTTATGTTTTATAATATATTGAGTTTCATCACTATCAAAAACAGCTGTTTCTTTATTAAATTCAGCATCTGTATGTGTGTATTTGGATGCCTTTTGTGATACCTTCACATAAACATCATAAATTCCTGCATCGATTCCTGTTGGAACATCATTTTGATATATTTTATTGTCAAGACTATATTCAACATTATATTCATAAGTTGTTGTTATATAGGAAAGATTGTCTGGTTCACCTTGTGGCTGTGTTAAATTTGCCTTACTTAAACCAGTAATTGATTTTATTAATTGTATAGAACTGCCTGTATAAATGTATTGTGAATCATCTCCTACAAGCTCTATTTGAAAGGTGGTCACACTAAAATTAGGTGTCAATACTACAGACTTTTTTTCATTGCTGACCGTTGTTATCAATGAAGTTTCATCTACTATTTTTTCAAATCCTTCTGCTTCAATATTCACTTTTATATTAGACAACGTTTCATCTTTTAATATAGCATAATCATCATCTGTAAGTTTGTACCCCTTTTTTTCTTTATCATATATAAGCGTTTTTTCTTCTGCAACAGCCAAATTTCCTTTCTCATAAGACAACACGACCTTTGCCCAACTAATAACATCATTATTATCATCTGTTAATATAATAATTGATGACTCACTTGTTTTATTTTCTGCATATGCTTTTTTTAACACCCATTGATTAAATGGTATTGAACTCAACACCATAATTAATGTAAGCATAACCGCAATTAACTTTTTAGTATTGTTCTTTTTAATTTTCTTCATAGTATTTCCTCTTAAATATTATAAATATTATGATATTATTTCTGTGCTTTCCATAAATACAATTTCATATTCAATTCCTAATTTTTCATTATCAATATTTAAATCCAACAAATTTGTTGTAACACCTATTGTACTATTTTGATTTATATAGTGATTTTCTGGTTGATAATTTCCCATTAACAATGTCGTTTCCATACCATTATCATGTTCTTGTGATAATAATGTTGTTTCTTTGCTATTACCATACTCTTGTGATAATAATACGGTTTCATTTGAATATTTTTTATTATCTCTTAAAGAACTTGTAACAATCTCACTTTTTCTTCCTGATAAAACAACATTTTCCTTAGAATGTTCATTATTTTCTCTTATACGCGCAATTGCTTTTTTTCTTGTTCTTCCAGTCAAAAAACCAAAAGCATCTTGGATTCTCAAGGCAAAAAATAATATAACAGTTGTTCCCAACAAGACCCCTGCTAATATAAAACTTATAGCTGATAATATTTGTATTGTTTCAACGGACATCAACAGCTTTTCCTTTCTTATTTTTTATAATAAATCTCTGCTCTTATATTTCTTTCTGAGAACTATACGCCAACTGTATTGACTCAAGTGTAGATGGAAGCAAATCATATGTTGAAACTAAAAGCTGTACATCTTTCCCTTGACTTCCAATATCTGTTTTTTTGCTGTCTGGCAACGCTTTATACATCTTTTCTACATAGGTTGTAATTTGATTGTGCATAACGATAAGTTCATTTTGTGAAATGTCTTCACCGCGAAATTTTGTTGCATATTGTTGAAGCGCACTTCTGCAAATTTCATATAATTCTAATCGAACCATATCACTCTCAGCTTCATCACTTCCCACTCGTTCAAGTAATTCTTTCAAATTTTCAAAAAATGGCTTATAAATTCCTTTATCACTTGCTTCTACTGTATTAATATTAATATCTCGATAAAACATGCCAATGTCACGATAAACTTCCGCCATATTTTTATAAGCAAAATTATCATTACAATTACGATAAGCATCCTCAAACCAATCTACTGCTGTAATCATTCTGGTGATTTGATTGTCTTGAGAATTTCCATAACTATAATAGTACCAAATCAATTTTCCTGTTTCAAAACACACTTCCGCATAATTTTGAGGATTACTCATAAGATTTTCTTTATTGTTTTTTATAAGCCTTGTCAATTCCGCCTGTTCGTCAATTGTAAACACATGCTCGTTATTATTATCCCTATAGCATTGTATTAATCCTATATATGCTTCTTTTTCCCCCGCTTTATTCGGTACTGCAACTGCTTGCTTATATAAACTAATTTTCTCATTGTAATCAGGTTGTTTTCCTGCATCATTTATAAAATTTTCGTAATGATCTGCTGCCATTTGAGATGCCATCACATTTAATGAAATTCCCGACACACACAATAACAAGGAACATGCTGCTGTCGCTATAAATGTCCCCATCTTTATTTTTTGTTTCTTCATAAATGTATTATCTTGTTTTATATTTTCAAGGTCATATAACATCTCTGCACAAGATTGATACCTTTGCTCTGGATTTCTCTGTGTACATTTTTGAATAATTTTTTCAAGACCTTCCATAAGCATTGGATTTACTTCTCTAATTGGCTTAATTTCATATGGTGGTTCACTTGGATTTAAACCAGTCACCAAATGGTATAAAGTTGCGCCCAAACAATAAATATCTGTTCTTCCATCTGTTTGCCCCTTTCCACCAAACTGCTCTGGTGCTGCATAACCAACTGTTCCTAGACAAGTTGTATCTGCTAAATTTTTTTCTTTATATTCTCTTGCCGTTCCAAAATCAATCACCATTATATTTCCATCAGGCTTTAACATAATATTCGCTGGCTTTAAATCTCTATATATAATTGCTGGTGTTCTGGAATGCAGATATCCCAACACATCACATAACTGCTTTGCCCAGTCAAGTACATTTTCCTGCGATTGCGCTCCATATTCTAAAAGTGTTTTTTCCAGTGAATTTCCTTCAATATAATCCATAACAATAAGAAAAGTGTCTTCATTTTCAATAACATCTACAATACTTGGCAAATGGGCATGTTTTAATTTTTTTAATAAATCTGTTTCAACAATCAATCCCTGCTTGACTGCCTCATAATCAATAACTCCATCACGCCGCACCTCTTTAATTGCCCATGTTTTATTTACCTTTTCATTAATAGCCATATATACAATACTCATTCCACCATGTCCAATTTCACGCAGGATTCTATATTTCCCATCAACTAATGAGCCTATCTCTAACATATCTTTTGCCTCATCTTTCCAATTTTAACCTTATATAATTTCAATTCTATATACTTAATTTTACATAATTCAAATTCTATATAATTTCAATTTATACTATTTTAATAAGTTCTCACTGTAATTACAGAAATATTATCTCGCTCATTTCTTTGTTTATCCAACTCTATTAATGTAAGAATATTATTTTTCATCACTTCCTGATTAATCATATTATCTGGCTGTAAATAATGATAAATTTCTTCTGGCAATATTTCATGGCGAAATCCATCTGTACATAACATATATACTGCATTTTGAATCGGTACGCCAAAGAAGAAATCTGGATATACCTTTTCAGACGCACCAACACATTGTAATAAAACGCTTCTTCTTGGATCCATATGTGCCTGTTCTTCTGTAATAAGTCCTTGTTCAACCTCCTTATGAACCACCGTATGGTCTTTTGTTATAATTCGCTGTCCTTGTCTGCTAAGTTCATATACTCTAGTATCACCCACATTTACGACATAATACAATGTGTCTGTAAGTAAAATGGCTGTCACTGTTGTTCCTAAACTAACCCCACACTTTTTTCCATATATTTTAATTTTTTCATTATTCTCTAAAATAAGATTTGTCCATTCCTGTCTTATAAAATTTTCATGCAAACTTTCAGTATTCATTTTTACTAATACTTCTTCTATCCATCTATTAAATGCGCTGACTAATGTAGCACTTGCAACCTCGCCTTTTTCAAGCCCGCCCATTCCATCACACATAACTGCTATCATCATACGTCCTGAAGATGTATTTATAACTTTAGCCATAAAACTATCTTGATTTGTTCTTTTTGCAATACCTATGTCTGTACATGCCTGTACTAAATAATTCATTTTTCCTCCATATGTACATATTTTTATCCTATTCAAGTTTAGACTATGCTATATCAAATGAACCTCAAACTCTTCATCTGCAAGTTTTAAGATGTTTCCAGAATATAATTCCACTTCCACATTACATGGAATCATTGTTCCATCAATATATGTATGATTAGTAGAATTTGTATCCATAACAAAGCATCTGCTATTTTTTAATAAAATATTGGCATGACTTCTGCTTATTGCAGAGTTATCTGCAATAAAATAATCTGCATAACTTCTTTCTTTTCCAATGTGAAATATAGGCTTTACTATATTCACTCTCTCACCTGTTTTTTTTCGCACAAGATATGGCATATTAGAATTATTCTGAATAATACTGTCAAGCACAACTGTTTCACCAATCGTTCCTGCATTAAGTACAATCGTTTCACCAAAATTACTATTTTGTGTTTTTTCTATCATCTGACTGATATTCTGTACACCATTGTTCATTTGTTGTTCCATACCTTGTATATTTTGTACTTGCATATTGCCTATATGATTCATGTTGCCTACACTGTTTGCATTGCCTGCATTATTCGCATTCCCCATATTATTTATATTGCCTACATTATTCACATTCCCCACATTATTTATATTGCCTGCATTATTCGCATTCCCCATATTATTTATATTGCCTGCATTATTCATATTCCCTATATTATTTACCATCTGCATTTTCTTTTGATTTTTGTTCTCAGCTTTTTGCGCCTTATACTTTGCCATATTTTCAGAACTAAAATGCATTAGTAAATGACCAAGCGAAATCTTTTCCCCACTGGCTTTCTGTTCTGATGTTACATTTGTATTGCTATTTACATTATTTATGTTTTTATTTTTTCCGGGTATATTCATCATATTATTTTGACTTGGTATCTGAGTTTGGTTACCTGATGTTTCATCTTTTCTTCTTATCTTTTTCTGTTTTTCTTTTTCTGTTTTCTTGTTATCCTGTACCCCTTGCATCCCTTGTCCATTTTGTACGCTTTGCATACCTTGTATATTCTGCAGTTGTGTGTTTTGTATCCCCTGCAGTCCTTGTCCATTTTGCACACCTTGTATTCCTTGTCTATTTTGTACACTCTGCATACCTTGCTGATTTTCGTTGTTTGGTCCTTGATTTTGTCCCATAAACTCATTTTGATTTTCTTTTAAATTATCACTATCTATTTTATCTCGAAATACCTTCTCATACTCCCATGCTCCTAACTCTTGAGAAAACATCCCCACTTGCTCATCCATTGACAGTTCATTTTTCAAAAGAGCAATCATCTCTTTAAATTCATTCATAGACATGGAGGAAGAAGCATTTAACTTACTAATAATTCTGGCAACATAATCTGTACTTTCACTTCCATCAAATCTTGTATTAAACATGATTTTTTTCAAAAATACATTCAAGCTATCCTGCTCAATCATTCTTACGGATGGAACACAAACTAATTTAGCCTTATAAGTACTAACATCTACATAAATATATTTCAAATCTAAAACCAAGCTATTTAAAGGAATCATATAATCTTCTGCTGCAAGCATTGCTTCTGATATTCCTAAAAAAATACCTAAAAGCTGCTTTTTCATCACTGTTCCTGCAAATATCTGGTCAGCTGATATTTTTGATGATATATTATATTTAACATATCGAATATCATCAACCTGTGTAAATATAGCAGGAAGAAATCCTGATATTTTATTATTTGTAATCATTCCCAAAGTGAGTGTATCAATTTCTTCTTTTTCATTTACTGCATAGACAAGAAACGAATTAGCCCCTTGTGTTTCATAAGTAAATTTCATACTTTTTTCCTCCTCAATTACTAGTTACTATATTCACATAAAACAATCATATCCCATATATCCCCTGTTTGTACTATCGCAGAGCCGTTGCTGTTAAACGGTCTTGCTTCCATATAATTATCTGGAATAACCAAATTTCCATTTATATCAATATAACCCCAATCCGATGTTATCTTAACAGCTGCTAACCCTAAAGAAAAAGAACAGGCATCCTTATATTCTGCCTCTATTACTATATTTCCATTTATGTCTGCAAATCCCCAATTTTCTCCTACTTGAACAGCAATTGCACCGCTGTTTGAAGATGCCATTTTGGCTTTATCAAACTGCTGTTCACATGTTCTCTTTCCCTCTGTATTTAAAAAGATATATTTTCCATTTTCAACCGCAACAACAATGCCATACATAGAGCAAAAACCATTGCTATCTACGAGAATATCATCATATTTTATCTCTGTAACCATTTTAAGTTCTTTATTAATTAAGCCCCATTTTTCTCCCTGTTTCACTGCTGCAATACCATTTGCAAAGCTTCCTGCAAAATCATATTCAAAATTTTTTTCTTCAAATCTTATATTGATATATCCATATTTTCCATCTCTTTGTGCTGGTGCATATCCATCTCCAAAAGAACCTAAAAATGTATAGTCGTAGTCACCAACCAGTTTTCTGTTTGCATCGGAATCAATATAATAATATTCCCCATTAAAACAAACAGGAATTAATTTAGAAACTTCATCATATACCCCAATATATTCATACTGTGGTTTTATTGACTGTTTTGCATTGCTGTTTAACATTCCCCATTTATTTTCATATTGAAATGCACAATAATTTGTGTTGCCTATCTTTCTCCATGCTGTTATCTGTTTTGCACCAACGCTTTTCATCACGATTTTATTTTTCAAATCATAAAGTAACTGTTCAATTTCTTTTCTGTCCAAAACCTTATCAGCTGATTTTACAACCTTTAAGGCCTCATGGTATTTTTGGAGATTTTCATAGTATTTTGCCAGTTTCAAATATGCGTAAGAATTGGTTGCATCAATACCTATCGCTGTATTGCAAGCTGTTACAAACCCTTCTTCATTTCCCCAAAGATAATAGGCTTCTGCAAGCTCCATCTCAAGATTGTAATCTTTTGGTGTCAACGCCAGTGCCTCTCTATAATTTGCCACTGCATCTACATAAATTTGTTTTTCCATATTGCGCCTTGCCATACGTATGTATTTATCATATTCTAAATTTTTGGTCGTTTGATTTTTAAAGAGGACAAACCATGATAATCCAGTCATAATGACAAGTACCACCATAAATAATATTGAATTTAATCTTTTCATACTTATCCTCCATAACATATTAATAAATATTTCATCATCACCCCAACTAAGACAAAAGGTGCTAATGGCATAACATCTCGTAATGTTACTTTCTTTAAAGCAAGCGCTGCAATCCCATACATAGCAGATGCAAAAAATATCAAAAACATAGTAGAAATAAGTTCATAACTAGAAACATAAAATCCTACAATAAATATCAATTTTACATCGCCCATACCAATTCCTTTTCTGGACACTACCATTGCTAAAAGCATAAGAGCCGCACCTACAAGTGCGCCAAGCAGCGGATACCAAATCATATAATCTAAAAAATCAGGATTTTCTATTGTCTCATAAACCATAAATCCCAATCTTACCACCAGCAGAAATAAAATGATTTTATTTGGTATCTTATGTTCTTTTATATCAATAAAAGCAATCACACAACAACTGCATAACAGTACAGACCATCGAATCATCACTTCCAACGACATTACATTCTTTTTTACAAAACACAAGCTATAAATTACTGTTACTCCTATTAAAAAAGGAATCAGCACTTTGAAATATGCTATATCTGGGATAAAATATTGATATTTGTTCTTGCATTTTTCTTTATAATACCTGTTATTAATTACTGCTATTCCAGTCACAGTCATAACAAGCACGCCTATATAAGCAATTATATATTTCATAAATATGCCCCACTTTTGTATCTTTTTTACTCTTTCTCTTTTTCAGCTTCCGTAAATACTTTATCTTTATATTGATATACCACTTTTACGCCTGTTTCTGATTGGACCTGCTTGGCAATATTTTCAAGTTCTTTTTTCATTTCGCTATTGGCTGCAGCTTCTTCTGGAAGGTACATGATAAGTTCTTTCTGCCTGTTCTCACCTGCTGGGTGAAGCTGTGTACCGTTTTCCATTGTAATAACATCACCATTTTTTTCAACATGATTAACAAGTGTATTTGCATATGATTTCATAGTACTTTTTATTCTACTAGTATTGAGTGTATAATTTTCTGCTTTTTCACTGTCCTGTGACGTTCCATCAGCATCTTTTTTTATTTCTGAATAAGATTTGCTAAAAATATTCATAGCATGTATTTCAACAAATGTATTTTCTGATTGTTTATATCCATCTATCCCTATGCCCGATTTTACTGCAATTCCTTCATTTTCTGACTTATATAATGACACAAATTTAGAACCATAATTGCCTTCATTCCATATAGAGCCAGATGGAACTGAGTTAGCTGCCTCCTTAAGAGATGTCTCTTTATACCATGCTGCTGTACTGGCACTTTGCTGTACATTAATATGCCGCTCACCCAACAAGCCTGGCAATTTAATCTGATAAATACAAACAAGGTTTATCGACCTTCCATCCCACAATACCGTAGACATGCCAAAATTAATGCCATTTAATCCTCCTTCAATTCCTAATTTTTCAAGCACTTCATTTGCATGAGCAGTGTTACTTGTTATATATTTAGGCATCAATGTTTTACACAATGCTATCCCAATAACTCTACTGGCAGCATTTCCTATAACTTCTTTTCCAATCCCAGACAATAATATTTTTACAGAGGCAATTGGATTATCTGATGCAAAACTTTGTACTTTACTAAATACATTCTGTACACCACTATTAATTGCTGTAACATTATTTTGAACTCCTTTAATGCTTGCTGATAAATCTCCTGATTTTAAATTTTGTGCCATATTCTGTCCTGTATTAGAACCAATATTCATCAACTCACCAATCGCTTCAATAACATCGTCTGCCTGATTCATTTTTTCACTCTGTGAAGCTGTTGGTTTCATTTTGTTTGCAGAAAATCCAGCCCTGTCTGCTATATAACAATATTGTGATATTTCTTTGGCAGTCTGATTAAGCGCATATTGAGTTATTCCTTCCACTCTTGCAGTTGTCGCAAGCGAAACAATAATAATATATGCAAATATAAATATCGTTAAAGAAATGGCTGCCTCAATTGTATAAGTACCTTCTTCCTTTGCGTATTTTTTCATAAAACTTGACATATTTAACCTCATTTCTGTGCTGCTTTTTGCGCATGAATGGTTTTGTGACAAACAATATGCAGCCACAAATCCTACGATTGAAAATTGAAATTTTCAATCGTATTTCTTTAATAGCCATATGCACTTTTATATTGAATGGTTCGATAACCTTTTCCTAAATTGCTGTAATCCAATTCAGAACCTGAGCCAGAAACAACATCTAAAAATGCTGTCTTTACTTTAACCTTCGCAGAAATTTGAAGCATTGTGTAAGCCTTAGCCAAATTTGTACTGCTGCCCTTGCCTGCCAAATTTGCCTGTATCAACTGTGCTGTTCTATTTAACATTCCTTCCTGATTTGACATCAAATACAAAATACAAAATACTTTCATATATTCTTTATAATTCATTGTAAATCCACTTCCAGAAACGGACATATCGCTATCTTGTGTATTGTTTCCTGTTACTTTATTTACTTTCTTTGATTTATTAATTTGACTTGTATAATCCGAAATTGCCTCATTAATTTTTTGTTTTGCAGTTGCTCCTCCAGTACTGACTGCATTACTAACTGCATTTTGAAGAGTACTATTTAAGCTGCTTACTGCTTCTTTTACTTTGCCTGACACTTGTTTGGCAATACTGTCTACCTTATTTTTAATCTGCTCTGTAATATCATTAATAACATCTTGTCCGCCACTTTTATATTGATTATATTTTTCTACTGTAAAATGTGCTAAATCAGACAGACAATTTGTTTCTACATATTCTACTGCCTTTTTTGTTGCCTTATATAAAACACTGTCATGCGAATCATCAGAATAAGAGCCTAACACAGCTTCATTTAAAATTTCTTTAAACTTTGTTTGAACTGTACTTTCATCTAAATCCTTATCCCCACTGATAAGAGTACTTATCTGCGTTTGCAGTGGACTAATCACACTATCTTTTACTTTGTCTGTAATCGTTTGTGTTGTCGTATCAATATATTTTGTAACTGCTCCTTTATCACCAAGCAAAGAATTTAATTTATCATCAGCACATTGTTCTATTGCTTCTGTAACATCATCTATTAGCGCACCAGCAACTTCTTGCGCTTTTTTTGCCAATGTATCTTTTAAATTGTTTGCCAAACCAGTTGGTGATAAAACCCATGTCTGTTGATTTTTATACAATGCTATTGAATCACCTTCACACAATGCGTTTACATCAATAACAGACTCCGCCATTCCAAGTGCAAATGTCAAAATGGTCTGAACAATTGGCACACCAAATCCAGTCCAGCCAGCAATTGCTGTTGCCATTGATAACGTATAGGCACGAATATCAGAAGCAGTAAACGCATAGATGGTATTAAGTACCAATCGCAGTGCAAACAAAAGCCCTTTTGCTGATGTTAAATTTTCTTTTGGCGTATTTTTTCCAAAAATAAGGTATTCTACTTCACTTCCATAAAACACATGCTCATTTAATTTATTTTGAGGATTGATACTGCTTACTTTTGTGGTATCTAGTGTATCTGTATAACAACTAAAAATTTCAGTCATATATTCTTCCAAGTACAGATTATCTCGTGCATTGGTTAATAAATCTTTTAATTTTTCAAAAAGAGTAGTGATTCTGCTAAGGTTTGCTTTACATTCTGATGAACCCTCTGCATCAATTGAATTTATTCCTGAATCAGACCCCTTTTGTGACAATGCTGTAAGTTCTTTATTTAGCTGTTTTACTGATTCATTATCACCATATGGTTTAATAAATTGTTCATAAGTCATACCTGAGCTTTTTTTTGCATCGTCTTTTGCTCCTGTATTGCCTTTATCAACAATCTCTTTTCGATTTTCTTTTGCTTGCTTTTTTTGTTCGCTTTCCACGCTTTCTGAATTTTGAAAATTCTTCTTTAAATAGACATAAAAGGCATCGTTATCTGTTATTTTTCCAACATTTGCTGTGTCAATGCCATTAACGCCTTCGCCTATTTGATAATTTTCATTAACATAAGAAGCTGCCAGTGAAAAAATATTAGGATAAGTACTGTTATCTGTTTTTTCATTAATAAAAGAAGAACTATTTAAATGAATAACCTTATATCCTGCAAATTTAATTCCTTCAATTCTTTCTTTAAGTGTCTCAAAAAATGTCTTATTCTTTTCTAAGCGCGTTTGAAGTATATTAATCGAATCAATATTTAATTCTTTTGCAGTTCCCTCATAATCGCCCAACATTGTAGATTTGACAGTTCCATCAGACAGATTGTCAATAGCACCTTTCCAATTTTGTTTACTATCTTTAACATCTTCTATTTGTTTTTTTATCTTTTTAAGACTTTGAATTGCAGACTCTAATTTCTTTATTACGCCATCGGATTGTTCCATTGAGTCTGACCATCTTTTCAGTTCGTTTCTTGCACCTTCACATAAAGCAGATACTTTTCCATTCCAACTATCTTTAATTGTCTGTGCTGTATTTTGTGAAGAACTTATTTTTTCTTTCACTTTATTTCGCACCGTTTCATACGTATATTGATATTCTCCTATCTTATACAAATATTTGTAATTTTCCTTTGTTTCATCATCAATCTCATCATCTTCTTTAAGAATTTTATACAACTTTTCATACATATCAATATAAGTATAAAAATAACAATAGGTATCTGCATTCTGATTAAAATTTTGGATATATGTAAGTTCACTTTCAAGATTGTCTGCACAATCCGTTTTTATACCATTACAAAAATCTAAAAAATCAAAATTATATTCTGGATTTATTCCAAGTGTTGCATCGATTGCCCTTTTTATTTTATCTAACTTATCTGTCACCGTATCATCTTTATTATATTTTTCTGTTTCAAATTTCTTTTTAATATTTTTATCAATTTCAACGGTTTCCATTTTGACAGAATTATGTGCTATCTTATATTCTGTCATTTGTTGATAATATGTTTTTACAGTTTCAATACTTTGACGCACTTCCTCTATAATTTGCGTACCTGATTTATCACTATAACTACTCTCATACGCTTCATTATAACTTTTGATTGCATCGTAAGCATTTTTACATACATCATCAACTTTTTTTAGTTCATCTTGATAATCCATTTGCTTTTCCATCGCTTTGGACTGTTTCGATACATCTCCAATACACCCTAGTTTTGTAAGCAATCCTTTTCCAAGATTGACAGGTGCTTTGTACTGCATATAATCAAGAATTTGTCGTTTCATAATATCGGGCTTTATAATGGCAGACTGTTCAATAGCAGACAATTTAAATGCATCTTTTTCCACCCTAGTAACAACAACATTGTTAAAATCTGTTTCTCCACCTGTAAACATATTGGCTACAATGCCATCAACAAAATTTCTTGTATACGAATCTGCGCTATCTAATACATTTGCGCCATTAATTGTATTCTCAAAATATCTTGTAACATTTTTTTGCAATTCTTCCATATCTTTTGAATTTGCAAATAACCCATATAATTCTTTTAAATCATCGTCATATTCTGAAAGTGCTGCATTCATTGCCAAATCTCCTGCACCAGATATGGACGACTTTGCTACAGATACTTTAGAAGCATCAACACATAAGCCCGCACATACAAACATAGGCAACATAATAAGCACCAAAAATATTGATATTGAACCACGACAATTATACACAGACTTTAACATCTTTTTCCTCCATGCGTACACGCCTTTTGTACCTTTTAAGTTATTCCCATCTTTTGTTTCATGTTGTTAAATTTTTCTTTAAATTTATTAATATAATCTTTTATTGGCGTATTATCTATAATTTCTGATACAGAATCAAACACAAAATCTGTATTTCGCACAAACTCTGTAGCATTTAAGGTTACCGCTACCGCACCAACATGAATATTCATGCTGTCTTGCGGCACACCAATAGCCACCATAAAACTAGGAACAGTAACACCTTTATTAATTGTTACTGTAACCTTTTGATTAAATATATTATTTTTAATATTAATAGAACATTCTGGCTCTCCAGACTTTATAAAAGCTGTACTCGATACCAGAGAACGCAAAGTACTTTCAAGACTTGCTTTATTACTAATCATATTATTACCACTATTTAAAAAACGATATGGTTTCCAATTTTGTGCAAATATAGTGTCAACACTTGCTTCTTGTATGGTGACAAAATCAATAGCCTGTGTCATATCGCCCAACTTTTCATAACCGGGGTAAGAAATTTCTCTTGCTGTATATACCGCCATTCGCTGAGCATAAGCGTACATACTGACACCTTGAACAATATAACAGCCAAGATAAATCAATGCTCCCATCACTAATATTACAATAGGAAATATAATGGTCATTTCTACAACCTGAGAAGCACCTGTTTCATCTTTTAACTTCTTTTTTATCCATTTAATAGTCACCACTTTTCTCCTTTTCTGAAGTATTAAAATTCATAACAACCACCAAATGTTATAAAATATACAGTTGGTGATTGTCTTTTAAATTGTTATGTTTACTATAAAAGCTCTTTAAAAATTACCAATATCATTAATTCTCTGGAAAATTACCAATATCATTATTTACTCTATTAAACAAAGAGTTTATAACATTTGCAATTTGATTTCTAAATATTACTGCCATAGCAATAACTACAATAATCAACAATATAATTGCAATAATATTTGTATCACCTGTTTCATCTTCAAAAAAAGACATGACTTTACATTTTGCCTTAAAATACCCCAACATAATTTTATCTGTTATTGCTTCTACCATAATTTTTTCTCTGCCAAAAGATAAATCTGCATTATCTGTTTAAATAATTTTGCAGATTCTTATCTAAATAGCTTGTCCTTTCCTAAATTTTTCTTCATTACTTTTATTATTGTATTTTTAAATATTTATCTATGTTTTATGACATATGCTCCCTCCTTTGTATAATGAAGGCTTTAACCTTTTTCATTTTTTGATCAGCACCTTTAAACAGTCTTATCAAGCCTTTTGCTATATCAATTATTGAATAAATTTTTGCTTAAACCTTAAAACATATTCATAAAAATTGGAACAATCACCATAATCAATATGCCGACAAACATCAACATAAGCGGCAGCATTAACTTCTGCCCTGCCAGTTCTCCTTTTCTTTTTGCGTTTTGTTTTTTTTCTTCCCAACTTTCAATATTCATATACTTCATACTGGCAGCCAATTCTCCTCCGCCTTTTTGTATATTTTGTGTTAAAATAGATGAGAATTTTCTAATTTCTTTAACACCACATCGTTGACTAAAATTATACAGTGCATCCATATCCGAAACGCCATTTTGCATTTCACTGCTTGTAATCTGCATCTCTTTATAAATATAGGAATCTCCTGTCTGAGCTACTTTATTCCACGCCTCTCGGATAACCATGCCAGCATTTACAAGTAATGTCAGCTTTGATAACACCTCTGGATATTCTGAAAGAATTTCATCACGCTTATTTTCTACTGCATTGTTGACTTCCATATCCAGATAAAAAACAATGGCAAATATGGCAGCAATTCCCAAAACTGCCATGATATTATCATCTAAAAGAATGCCAAGATAAAGACCAATTGGCAGCAGTGTAATAAGATAAGTAATCTTTCCTGCTTCTATACAACAATGATAAAAATAGGCATATCGCTCACCATAAACTTCTGCAATCTTCTTTTCTTTCTTTTTTCCAGAATCTGTGCGAAGATTGATATGAAATAAATCAATAAATCCTAACCCAATAAAATATAATTCACACAATGGAAATTGCTTGCTGTCTAATGCGCTTATCATTTGGTCATATGTTGTTCTGTATTTAAAGAACAAAAACAGCCAAAACACAACCATAATACTGCCTATCGAGGCAAGAATATAAGGAATTGTTCCCTCCATTTTAACCCTCATTTCTATGCTGCTTTTTGTGCAAGAACCTTTATTAGTAACTTTGTGTCAAGCAGCATACAGACACAAATTACAAGTTAAATTTTATACTTTAATATCTGTTATCTTTTGCCCTAAAAAGTAAGCCAGCACAAATATACCAATTGCCACTAACTTAATAATAACATTGATGGGCGTATTAGCTGTTATCGCATCATTTCCCATGCCTTTAATCATAGTAATTACAATAAATGGCATAAAACACAAAATATTAATTTCATTTTTATTTGACGAAACGGTTGTCTCAATTTCCATCTCGATTTCAATCTTATCATTAATAATATCCCTTGTATCTGCAACTACCTTTTTTAGATTGCCGCCTAATCTGTTGCACACACTAAATGTCTGTGCAAAGCTGTCAATATCATTAATTCCTGTTCTTTGTGCAAAATTTTCAAGAAGCTGCTCTATTGTAAAATTATTTATCAATCCCTTATTAATGATTTGAACTTCTTTTGTTATAATTGCATTTTCTGAATATGCCATACACATATCTTTATAGGCATCCTCAAACGCTGCATTAGTATTTTTGCCTGCAGAGAATGAATTGTTTAATGAATCCAACAAATCTCTAAATTGCATCCGAATTGTTTTTTTTCGCTTTTTAAAAAGATAACGATTATATACAGGGATAGCTACAAAGCCGACAATCGCGCCAATAATCAAACTGGCTATCACAACACCAAACATAATTTCTGTTGCCAGAAATCCCCCGACAAATCCGATAAGATACCCTATAACCCTTTCTTTTATATTTAATAAATAGACATTATAATCCTGTCCAATCCCAGTAATGCCAGCAATTTCTATATACTTTTCCTTTTTTGCCACATGCTCACCTCTTTTTCTGTAACTGCTTTTTTTCGTTTTAAATACAATTGTCTGACAAACATATTTTGATACGCTCAATTATCCAACCTTACAAGCTTCTTTATCTTAAAATTCCTCATATATACCAGACTGTTTTAACTTTAAATCATTTTGCAGCTTATTTTTTGTCCGAATCAAACCACCAGATACCTTATGTAATGTACTATGTTCATCTTCCTGAAAACGATACAATGGATTCAGTAGTATCTCCCCTTTTTCAAACCCAAGAACTTCTGTAATTTCTATCGTTTTTCTGGACTTATCTCTCAATCTGGAAAGATGGATAATAATATCAACCGCAGAAGCAATCTGCTGCTTTATCGCTTCCAGCGGAAGTCCTGGCGCTCCTTGAAGCACCATTGTTTCAAGACGACTTAACATATCTTTAGTTGAATTGGCATGACCTGTTGATAAACTGCCATCATGGCCTGTATTCATCGCTTGTAACATATCCAACGCCTCTCCGCCTCTGACCTCTCCAACTACAATTCGTTCTGGTCTCATTCGTAAAGAAGATTTAATCAAATCTCGAATTGTTACTTCACCAATTCCTGAACTGTTGGAATTACGAGTTTCCATTCTAACAAGATTTTTAATACTTGTAATTTGAAGTTCTGCTGAATCTTCTATTGTGATAACACGCTCGTCAGAAGGAATATAATTCGATAAAGCATTTAAAAAAGTAGTTTTTCCAGAGCCTGTTCCACCACATACAAATATATTGTATTTTGCCTTTACTAAAAGTTCTAATTTATCTGCAATTTCTTGTGTCAATGAACCATATGCAATTAATTTTTCAATAGTCATTGGTGTTTTGGAAAATTTCCTTATTGTAATGATTGGTCCACATAACGATATTGGCGGCAGCACAACATTGACACGCGAGCCATCAGGAAGTCTGGTATCTACAATAGGGTTTGCCTGATTCACTTCTCTTCCTGCCATACTTACAATTTTTTGTATAATATCCTCAAGTTTTTGCTCACTCTCAAACTCTTTTTCCAATTTTGTTAATTTTCCTTTTTGCTCTACAAATATAGCTTTTGGTCCATTAATCATAACTTCTGTAATAGAATCATCTTTCATAATACTGTCTAAGAGTCCAAACCCTCTGATAGAACTAAATACCTGTTCTGCAATTGATACTTTTTGTTCAATTGATACATACTGACCACCAAGCTGTCTTTCCTCTACCTCTTCAATTTGTTTTTCAAGTTGTTCATCACTAAGTTGACTTAATATCAAATTATCTGAAATATATTTTTTAATTGCTGCAATAACTTCTTGTTCTTTATCGTATTCCATGCTTCCTCCCATTTTTATATGAATCAACTACTTAAACATATTTAAAACAACACATCAAACATTTGTGCAGAAGCTATTTGCTGTACAATTTGTTCTGCCTCACCATTTTTTATAACTGGCACACCGCCTAATATTGCAACATCGTTTCTGTCAATAACCTTTGCTCCTTGACTTTTAAAACAGTTATGCACTATTTTTATGCGTGGCATCAATTTTTCCTTTCGTTGTTCATCTATAATTTTCAACGAATCCAATGCACGATTTGTCTTATAATTCGCACTTTTTTCTCCATTTGATACAAAAACCACTTTATCTGAACAAGACATCACCTGCATACAAATTTTTCCAAATGAAAAATCAATATCCATCACAAGATATTCATAATCCTCCATTGTATTAATAGCTTCAAGAAGCCTTTCTATATCATTAGATTGAAGTTCTGCCATATCAATAGCATTTTTACACTGTGAAAAAAAAGCAACTCCCGCCATATTCTTTTTAACAGCACTCTCTATCTTTAACGCAACTTTTGTATTCTTACCTTTTAAGGCATATATAATATTGCTAAAATCCATCGTTCCCTCAGAATGAAAATAAAAGTCAGAACTTCCTAACAACTCCATATCCAAATACAATACTTTTTTTTGCAGCAATGCAAGCCTTGTAGCTATTGCAGCTGCTATTGTTGAAGCACCTACACCACCTGCTGCAGAAGTGACTGCAATCATTTTTGTAGCACCTGCCTCTGCGTGAATCCCTGTTATCTGTGCGCTTACTTCTGAAAAAATACTTAAAACCTGCTTATAAATGAAGTCTGCTTTTTGAAATTTTCCAACCGTCTTTTGATTCCTTAAAGACTCAATATCTGAAGAAGTAACAAGATAAGCAAATCCACAATTTGTAGGGAGGCTGTCTTGATTGATTTCAAACCTCTCGTCAGCTAATAAAACATGTACTTTTTTTTCAGTTATTGTAGTCAAAGCCTTATTTACATCTGTAAAAGAATATACTTCTAATTTATCTGCATATTTGCTGCCAAAAGTGAATGTAATTCTATTTAAATAATTTTCATCTTTTTCCAAAATTGCCAACTTTATCTTCATATTTAGCCTCCATGTTGCGACTAATTTTAAGGAACACCTAATCATGTTAGGAATTGCTTAACTCCATTTTTGCCTTAAACCTTTTTATATATCACGCACAAATAATATTATTTTACAAAAATATACTTTTTAAATTAGTATATGTCAATAAAAAAAATATAGTTATAGTTAAATACAACTATTTAGTTTATATCTTTTTCTATATTATTTTTTTTCATGGTATTCTTTTTCTGTATTAATATTCCAAATATTGTCTTTTTCTTTTTTATGTAAAATAATATCATCTGCTGCCTCAAAAGCTGTCAGCATTGAATGGTCCATATTATTATATCGATGCTGACCATTTCTGCCTATACAATATAAATTGTCAAAATGATTTAAATATTCTTTTAATATTTTTAATTGATGGTAAGTTCCCACATAAGATGGATAGGCTTTTTTTACTTTTTCATAATGACAATCTAAGATATGGGCTTTTTTTGACAAAAGTCCTATCTTTTGCAATTCTGCTTTTACTACTTCTTTCCATTCCTTTTTTGTCCTGTTCCATATTGCCTCTCCTTCTGAACAAAAATATTCTAAACCCAACCATATTGTATCTTTTGGATTTTCTACCATATAGGGTGACCAATTGTTAAATATCTGAATCCTTCCCACACTGGCACTGGAATCTTGAACATATATCCAACAATCTTTTGTTCCTCCTTGCTGATTAAATTCTTTTTTATCTAAAAGCACTCCCACTATAACAAAATCTCGATATTGAAGCCCTGATGCAATTTTCATTATTTTTTTTGGAACATTATTTAGAGAAACAACCAAATTTCGTAATGGCATTGATGAAATAACAATATCCGCATTTTCACAATACTTTATTCCATTTTTCATATATTCCACTTGTGTAATCTCACCATTTCTATCATATAAGCCACAAACCATACAGCCATATTTTATCTGTCCTCCCAATTTTATAAACTGTTGCCCTACATGTTCCCACAATTGACCACAGCCATATCTAGGATATTGAAATGCGTCAATCAAAGAAGTTTCCACTTCCTGTTTATGCCGACCTAAAAATTTCTGATATATTTGTTTTATCATCACGCAAATTGATAAACCTTTCACTCTTTGAACTCCCCAATCTGGCGATAATTTGCTTGCTGGTATACCCCACAATTTTTCTGTATAATCTTTAAAAAACATTTCATATAACTTTTTTCCAAATCGATTAATATAAAAATTTTCTAATGAAATTTCTGGTTTTTTAAAAACACAGGCATACAGATAACTAAATCCTGCACACAATGTTTTTACCAATCCCAAATTACGAATGGTGTTAAAATTCATATTTATAGGATATTCAAAAAAAGTATTGTGATAATAAATATGCGACACCCTTTTTCTATGCAGCATCACATAATCTTGTGATGTTTGCTTTTTATTATCCGCATAAGGTATCATGGTTTTCCACCAATCATTCACACGGTCATTTTTAGAAAAAAAACGATGACCGCCCATATCCATTCTGTTTCCATGATAAATAACCGTTTTTGATATACCGCCAACAGCAGTACTTTCCTCCATTATAATCACTTCATAATCCTTTGTTCTTTGGACTAATTCATAACCAGCAGTCAATCCAGCTGGTCCTGCACCTACAATAATTATTTTTTTCATTAATAAATTCCTCTTTCTTTTTTTATCCATAAATTGCCTTAGTTTTACAAACAACATACAATATGCTTGATTAGCTTCCTTCGTTTCAATAAAAAACCGCCAATTTCAGGCGGTAAAAATTGGCAAATAATTAAATTAATTAACTATCTGTTCTTAAATAGTGCATATTGGTCTGTTTCATACAAACAAAGATATCGGTTATCATGTGATACATTGATATAAAAAGTTCGACTCTTATCAAAAATATAATAATCAAAATCATATGCCTTTAAAAAATTATGATAGTATATCGCCCCCATTTCTGCCTCCACATACTCATCAAAAAAACTTTTTACCCCATTCATACTTTTTAGATACACTTCCATTCGCGCATCAATAAAACATGAATACCCTTCAAATTCATACAAACCTCCTGCATTGTAATCTGTAAATAAATGTGCATCTTTTGAAGCACAATTTTGCAAATAAGAAATAATTTGCCTATGCTCATTTAAAGCCGTTTCATATGATTCTTGTGGTTTTAAGCGTGAAAAAACGATATATACTCCCACAACAATCTCCACATAACAAAACAGCCATGCAATTGAAAAATGTGTTACTTTTGACTTTCTAAATTCATAAGCGGTTATCATTAATGCCACCATTGCAAATAATACTTCACTTCGCTGATTGACTAATGTCATTAAAACTGTTCCAAGATATAAATATACATACCGCAATTTAATCACTTTCAAACTACGAAGATGATGCACTAAAATAATAGCGCTTATACCAATTATTAAATACATGCCAAAACTCTCATATGTACATGGTTTCATTTCATCAATATATTGACTATATTTTGTCCCTTGTGATTTTATAAGATATAAAATATTATCCAATCCATATGGATTAAAAAATCCTGATAAAAACATACTCAGTCCTGCCAAAATTAATGGTTTTTTCCTATATTGGTCTGGCTTTACTCGCTCACCTTTTATCCATTTTACTTCAAATAAATAAGGCATCATAAAAATAAACAACATCCACCATGTAGCTGCATGAAGATTAATTTCTAAAGCAGACAACACTGGTAAAAAAAATAAGAATTGATGATGCTGTGTGCGTACCCATTTTTCCAAAATTATCAATTCTACTATCAAGACAATAAAAGAACTAATTTGTGGTCTTGTTGTCATAAAAATAGAAGATATGCCTGAAAATAAGATAGTTGAAAGCATACTCTGTCCTGTATGTCCATCTGATACGATTTTACACAGCCGATAATATAAAATAAGCATAACAATAGCCTCTGCCATAATGACAGCTATTAATAATTTTTCACCACCCAATTTATAAGCACCATAAAAATAGATATCTGTCAATCCTTGCTGAAATGAAAATGCTAATCCCTCATGTATTGAAAATGGTTCTATTGCAGTAAAACCATGATTTAAAATATACCTTCCTGAATTTAATAAAAACCAGATATCATTATCCAAACTTTTTCTTGCAAAAAATATTGGGGAAATAAATATACAAATCATTCCTAATATCAACAAAATTTTTTTATGACCTGCCATATAATACTGCACACAATTATTAAAAGCACTAAAAATCACATTGCATTTATGGTTTATCTCTATATATTTATTTTTTATTTTCATTTCTAGCATCCTCCATGCTATTAATCATTCACGTTGTTTTGCAGTGTAAAAATTATATACGTATGTCACCATACTTTATACAATTATTATCTGTATGTCAATATTTGATTTTCTATACTTTATTATTAAAATATACATACAAGATTATTTTTTCTTAGTTAAAATAAAATTTTAAAATCAATGAACTGTACAAAAAAAAGCTGTAACACTTATATTTCAAGTGCTACAGCTTTTTTAATTGTTAACAATATATTATTGTCTTTCCGATAAACTTACTATTTTCCCAGTCTTATCATCTACTATTACTACATAAGCTTTTCCGTTTATTTTACATGTTAAGCCTAATAGTGCATTTCTGTTAATATATGTAAGCTCTTCCCCCTCAAATCCATAAAAATATGTACTTTCTTTTGGTGCAACAACAAGCTGATTTGTACCTGATATTAATTTATTATCCTTTGTTATTGCTAAAAGATATGTATTGCTTGTTAAATTACGTTTTCTATATATCATAACATCATTTCCCTCACCCATTACAAACGTATAAGGAGAATTATTTGTTATCAATATTTTCATTGCATAAACTGGACCATCTGAAGTTGTCATCTTTACCATACTATCTGGATATATCGTTATATCTGGATAATTTTTCGTTATATCTTCTGTTGGCGGTTCTATTGGCTGTGTTGGCGGCTCTACTGGTGGTGTCGGCTGCGTTGCTGAACCTAGAACAACATTCATTCCTGCAAGAGACTTCAATATTAATATTACATCGGATACATTAATATCACCATCAAGATTGACATCGGAAGCTTTTTTATCTATCGTCACATTCATATTTGCAAGATATTTCTTTAAAAAGACAGCATCCCCAATATTAATGTTACCATCTGCATTAACATCACCATACTTTACATTTGTAGATGTTTCATTGCTTTTCCACATGGCTGTCTGTCCATTTGCAATATTAGTAACTTCTGTTGATGTACCCTTAAGAACCCATTTTCCTTTTAATTTACTATCATTATAGATACCTAATAAAACCAAACTATAGTCATCTTTTACTTGTGATAATGATATAGAAGCTTTTGAATGATTTGTTATATCAATTAGTCCACTGCAATAATAAAATACATATTTACCTATACTGTTTACACTAGAAGGAATTTCAATATGCTCTAACTTATTACAATTATAAAATGCAGAATCTCCTATTTCTGTTACACTTGTTGGGATTTTTGTATTACTACAACCTACAATCAAGGTATTATCCCTTGTTTTAATAATCGCATTGCAGTCATTTCTACTGTCATAGACAGGATTATCTTTTGATACAATAATACTATTTAATCCATTACAGCCTTTAAATGCGTACTCACCTATATTCGATACACTAGTTGGGATTTCTATACTACTTAAATTTTTACAATTAAATAAAGCATAATCTTTTATGCTTGTTATTCCTGATGGAATTTTTGTATTATTACAACCTAAAATCAATTCATTGCTAGCTGTCTTAATAATTGCATTACAATATTCTCTGCTGTCATAAACTGGATTTTCTTTTGCAACTTCTATACTCATTATTCCACTACATTTATAAAAAGCAGATTCTTCTATATTTATTACACTAGCTGGTATTTGTATGCTGCTTAGCTCGTCACAAAAAGAAATGGCATAAGTTGCTATACTTGTTACACTAGCTGGTATCTTAGTATTTTTACATCCTGCTATTAATTTATTACTTTTTGTTTCAATAATTGCATTGCAATTATCCCTACTGTCATAAACTGAATTTTCTTTTGCAACTTCTATGCTATCTAATTTACTGCAGCCATTAAATGTATATTTCCCTATATTTGTCAACTTTGCGGGAATTTGCAAATTGCTTAAACTAGAACAGCTATAAAACGCCTCATCTCCTAATGATGTCATACTTTCTGGGAAATTGATATCACTTAAATTATAACATTCATAAAACGCCATATTTCCTATACTTGTCATACCTTCTGGCAGTTCTACACTAGTTAAATTATAACACATTTCAAATACACTATAACTAATTTCTGTAATTCCTTCTTTAATGATGACCTTTTTAATTTTATCAATATATGGATACCATGAATTTTTATCTCCCTCTGATGGATAAGACAGCTTTCCTGTTCCTTCAATTAAAAGTGTTCCATTGCCACCTAAAATCCAACTTATAGTCTCTCCGCACGTTCCTCTTACAGTATCCTCCGCTAATGCAGTATCCGTGTTTACAAATAACATGTTAAACATTAATATCCATATTATCAGTAAACTCAATGCCTTACTAACTCTTTTCATAAGTTTATTCCTCCCTATAGCTATTTTTTAATATTATTATATCAAAAAATAGACTTTTTGTATTTACTTTACGAAATGGATATTAACGCTAATTGGTATTAAACATAAAAACCTTCTATATATTTATTATTTTCCTTTTTACAAATTTTAAATAAACAAGCCTAACTTTCGTTTAAAAAGCAGAAAACTTCCCTGATGAAGCTAAATTAAATAATGGGATTGCCGCAAAATGAGTTTTCTCATTTTACAACAATCCCATCATTAAGATTCCATTGCATTTTATCGCTTTATTAATCAACAGCAATAATTTCTTTTTTATTATATGAACCACAAGATTTGCAAACTCTGTGAGGCATCATCAAAGCACCACACTTGCTGCACTTAACAAGATTTGGAACACTCATCTTCCAGTTTGCTCTTCTCTTGTCTCTTCTAGCCTTAGAAGATTTATTCTTTGGACAAATTGACATATAGTTACACCTCCTTAAAATCGTTTAAAATATCCTTGAAAACAGACATTCTTGGGTCTAAAACAGACCTGTCACAACCACATTCGGCTATGTTAAGGTTTGCACCGCAAACAAGACATAGTCCCTTGCAGTCCTCCTTACACAAATTTTTTCTAGGCATGGACAATAATATTTCACTAAAAACAAGCTTGTCCACGTCGAGGTTGTATCCATCAATATAGTCTTTTTCTTCACATTCTTCATTCTCCGATATCTCTGCCATATCAACAGATTCATCAATTACAAAATCGACATCTATATTGACAGGTTCCAGACACCTATCACAAGGAATACAAAGCCTCACAAACGATTTTGCACTGATATGAAACTTACCTTTGCCAGTCTTTGTCAGACATAATTCAAAAGGTTCTTTTTTTACAATATCATAACTTGAAACGCCATTATCAATGGTGTTTATCTCAAGTTCAACCTGCTGTGAAAGCAAATCCCTTGTACCGAATAGAAGTTCTCTAAAATCAATTAGCATAATTGTCTCCAATTCACACTTTTTCTATTATACGCACCTATATGTTATTTGTCAATAAAAATTTTACATATTATATGTCATAGTAGTTTCGTTCTATATTGCTGAAAGTTAAAAAACATACTTGTTATTGCTTTTACTGAACAAGTGCCAATGTTTCTCTTGCAATAGCAAGCTCTTCATTTGTTGGAATAACGCAAAGTTTTACCTTAGAATCTGGTGTTGATATAATTCCACATTCACCACATGCTTTCTTGCTTGCTTCCTCGTCCAAACAAACACCAAGATAACCAAGATACTGTGCAATCATTGGTCTTAACCACGCTGCATTTTCACCGACACCTGCTGTAAATGTAATAGCATCTACACCATTCATAGCTGCTGTGTATGCACCAATATATTTTGCAACTCTATAAGCATATGCTTCCAATGTAACTTTAGCAATTTCATTTCCTTCATTTGCTGCTGCCTCTAAATCTCTGAAATCACTTGAAATTCCACCTGACATGCCAAGAACACCTGATTTTTTATTTAAGATATTGAGCATCTCGCTGATTGAAAGATTTTCATGGTTACAAAGATACTCTAAAATAGCAGGGTCTAAATCGCCAGAACGTGTCCCCATAATAAGACCTTCAAGTGGTGTAAGTCCCATTGATGTATCAACACATTTGCCACCAACTGATGCAGAAATGGATGCGCCATTTCCAAGATGACACACAATAACCTTTGCTGTTTTAGGGTCAAGATTCGCAAATTTAATCGTCTCTTTTGATACAAAACTGTGGCTTGTACCATGAAAGCCATATCTTCTAACACCATATTTTTCATAATATTCACGAGGAATTGCATAAAGGTATGCTTTTGGTGGCATCGTACCGCCAAAGGCTGTGTCCCAAACAGCAACATTCATCTTGCCTGGCATAGCAGCCTCAATCGCTTCAATACCAATTAAGTTTGCTGGATTATGCAAAGGACCTAAATCAAAACATTCTCTTACGACTTTTTTTACATCTTCTGTCACGATACATGATTCAATATATTTTTCACCTGCATGAAGGACACGATGTCCTACTGCTGTAATTTCATCGGTACTCTTAATAACACCATGCTCACTGTCAATCAAAGCATCAAGAACAAGCTTTACTGCAATATTGTGGTCTTTCATAGGTGTTTCAACAACATACTTGTCCTTTCCTGCTGGTTTATGTGTAAGAACAGAACCCTCAATACCAATTCGTTCTACAAGTCCTTTTGCGATGACACTCTCATCGTCCATATTAATAAGCTGATATTTTAATGATGAACTACCACAGTTTAATACTAAAATATTCATTTATATAATCCCCATTTCTACGTTATTTTAAAATTGAATCTATTTGTGTCTATTCCTTAATAATTTTTATTTAGAAGCATCTTGTGCTTGAACAGCCGTCATTGCTACAACACCTACAATATCTTCTGCAAAACAGCCTCTTGAAAGGTCATTGACTGGCATAGAAAGACCTTGAAGAACAGGACCATAGGCGCCTGCTTTAGCAAGTCTTTGCACTAGCTTATAGCCGATATTTCCCGCCTCAAGAGATGGAAATACTAATGTATTTGCTTTTCCAGCAACTTCACTGTCTGGTGCTTTTAATGCTGCCACTTCAGGAACAAGTGCTGCATCTAATTGAAGTTCACCGTCAACGGCTATATCTGGATAGTTTTCTTTTGCAATCTTAACGGCATCGGCTACCATTGTAACTCTGTCATGTTTTGCACTGCCATATGATGAAAACGATAACATTGCAACTTTTGATTTTGCACCTACAAAGCTCTCAAATGAACTTGCTGATAATGCAGCCACTTCTGCAAGCTTTTCAGAATCAAGGTCTGGATTAACAGCACAGTCTGCAAATACAAATAATCCATTTTCGCCAAGTTCACAATCTGGAACTTCCATAAGGAAAAATCCTGATACACTGCTGATTCCCGGCTTTGTCTTTAACAACTGAAGTGCTGGACGAATTGTGTTTCCTGTAGAATGACAAGCACCTGAAACCGCACCATCTGCATCCCCACATTTGCACATCAAACAAGCATAATACATATAGTCTTTTTCCATCATCTCTTTTGCTGATTCAGGAGTTACGCCCTTTTTTCCTCTCAACTCAACAAATTTATCAATATACTTTTGCTTATTTGGGTCATTAAATGGGTCAACAATCGTTGCTCCTGTAATGTCATATCCCTTACTATTTTCTTCAATTTCTTCTTTTGTACCAATAATAATAAGATTTGCGATACCTTCTTTTAATATCTTTTCTGCGGCAGCAAAGGTTCTTTTATCCATTGATTCTGGTAATACAATCGTTTTTTTATCTGCCTTTGCTCTCTCATAAATTGTGTCAATAAATGCCATAAGAATTGATGCCTCCTTAAATAATTAATATAATAAATATAAGTAATTATATACCTTTTTTTTTGGTAAAACAAGGATAAATCTATTGTAATTCAATGATTACTTCTGTTATGTTCTCCTTGTCCTTTTTATATACTTCTGATATACTTGTAACCATAATTTCTGCATTATAAGTAGATACAAATTTAATAAATTGTTTATTTTATATACTATAATAATAAAAATGGGGGATTCTATGAAAGCACTTGGCATTATCTGTGAATACAATCCACTGCACAATGGTCATATTTATCATATACAAGAAGCATTGCACCTATCTAATGCAGACTGTATTATTGCTATTATGAGTGGAGATTATGTACAACGTGGTGAACCAGCTATATTAGACAAATATACAAGAACACAAATCGCTTTAGATTGTGGGGCGGATTTCGTTGTAGAACTGCCTGCCTACTATGCTCTTTCCAGTGCTGAATGTTTTGCTAAAGGAGCGCTATCCATATGTCATGCGCTATATGTAGATAGCATCTGTTTTGGCAGTGAATGTAATCATATAGACATGCTTCAGACAATAGCAGAATTTTTAGTAAATGATAGTACTGATTATAAAAATTCACTAAAAAAATATCTAACCCTTGGCAATTCCTTTGCCAAATCAAGAAATATGGCTGTCACTGATATTTTAGGGGCAAATTATGGCAAAATATTAGAAGAACCGAATAATATTTTGGGCGTTGAATATATCAAAGCCATTCTTAAAAACAACTACAATATAAAACCTCTCACAATTATAAGAACTGGTAATGGATACAATAATTATTCTGATAAAGGAACATATTTAAGTGCCTCTGGTATACGTGAAGCACTGAAAAAAAACAAACCAATTGATTCTTATATACCTCAATCAACACTTCAATTAATAGAAACGTACAAAAATCAATCGCAAGACCATAATTTTATCCATGCAGATGATTTTTCCTCTTTTTTATTATTTCAATTAAGTAACATATTATTTGAAGCTGAAAACAACAAATATCAAGCCTCACAAACTGTTTCATCAGCTAAAAATTATTTTGTGCAATATATGATGCGATTTATTGATGTCACGCCTGATTTAGCGGCTTCTATTTATAACCATGCAATACAATGGTACACTGGAAGCTGTAATTATTCTTTTTCAAGTTTTGCAGAAAGCATCAAGACAAAAAATTATGCTTTATCACGAATAAAACGCATATTATTTCGGATTATTCTTGGCTTTGACAAAGAAAAAAGCATACAATATGATACACTTCCATATATTAAAATTTTAGGATTCAATCAAAAGGGAAGAACTTATTTAAAATCTATCAAAAAATCAGTTTCTATCCCAATAGTGACAAAGACTGCTGATTATAAAGATTTATTATTTATGGATATTCATGCTGCAAATATCTACAATTATGTCTATAAAATGCAGCATGATATTTTAATATTGAATGATTATGTACAATCTGGCAATATGTCCTCTCGCCTTTTTAGAAAGGATAACACTTAATATAATAATTCATTTTCATTCAATAAAATAAGGATTGAAATTTTTTACTTCTTATATTATATTAAACATAAGAAAAGCACCCACTTCAAAGTGGATGCTCCCAAGAAAATTGCAAAATGTCCTTATGAACATCACCTCATCTGTTTGCAGACAGATGAGGCATTTTTATTTCTTCTTGTTGTCCTTTATTTTTTCTTTCTTTACTGCTAAAACCACAAATAAAATATAGTTTAATTCTTAAAACTATGGATAGGTGCTGGGATACGTCCTGTCCTGCTAACAAATGCTGTACAGTCAAATGGATTGACAGGCATGATTGGCGCATAACCAAGCAATCCGCCAAATTCAACCATATCACCAACATTTTTCCCAATAACAGGAATAATACGAACGGCTGTTGTTTTTTGATTTACCATGCCAATAGCTGCCTCATCTGCAATAATACCTGATATCGTAGACGGTTTTGTATCACCGGGTATGGCTATCATATCCAGACCAACCGAACAAACACAAGTCATGGCTTCTAATTTTTCAATCGTCAAAGAACCTGCTTTTACTGCATCAATCATGCCTTGGTCTTCACTGACTGGTATAAATGCTCCACTTAAACCACCTACATATGATGAAGCCATTACACCGCCTTTTTTCACTTGGTCATTTAACATGGCTAAAGCTGCGGTTGTGCCGGGCGCACCCGCCTGTTCAAGACCAATTTCTTTTAATATATCAGCTACACTATCGCCCACTGCTGGTGTTGGCGCAAGCGATAAATCAATAATGCCAAATGGAACACCAAGCCTCTGTGAAGCCTCCTGTGCGACCAACTGTCCCACTCTTGTAATTTTAAATGCTGTTTTTTTGATAGTTTCACATAGCACTTCAAAACTTTCTCCACGCACTTTTTCCAGAGCATATTTTACAACACCCGGTCCACTGACACCAACATTGATAATAGCATCGTCTTCTGATACACCATGAAATGCTCCCGCCATAAACGGATTATCATCTGGTGCATTACATAAAACAACCAGTTTTGCACAGCCAATGGAGTCTCTATCTTTTGTCTGTATAGCAGTCTGTTTTATAATTGTTCCCATCAACTGTACGGCATCCATATTGATACCTGTTTTTGTTGAACCCACATTGACTGAACTACAAATAAAATCTGTACATGCTAATGCCTCTGGAATAGACTCAATAAGAAACTTATCACTAGCTGTCATTCCTTTAGAAACAATTGCTGAATAACCGCCAATAAAATTTACACCGACTTGTTTAGCCGCCCTGTCTAATGTCTTAGCAATCGTCACATAATCTTTTGATGATTTACATGCTGCTGCTCCAACAAGCGAAATTGGTGTTATAGAAATTCTTTTATTGACAATAGGAACACCAAATTCTTTGGCTATTTCTTCACCTGTATGAACCAAATCTTTTGCTACTGTAGTAATTTTATTAAATATTTTTTCATTGACTTCTGAAAGATTATTGCTAGAGCAATCCAATAAATTAATTCCCATTGTTATTGTTCTGACATCAAGATTTTCTTGTTCTACCATTTTATTGGTTTCATTTACTTCAAAAATATTAATCATATCAATCCTCGCTTCTATGCCATATTCTTTATATTCGATGCATCATATCAAATATTTCTTCTCTCTGGCATTTAATTAGAACACCTATATTTTTTCCAATTTTATCAAGGTCATTGATAACATCTTCATATGTTTTATTGGAATCTGCCACATCTACTATCATCATCATATTAAAGTACCCTGATACAATCGTCTGTGATATATCAAGAATATTAATCTTTGTTTCAGCAAGATATGTACATACCTTAGCAATAATACCAACTGTATCTTTTCCTACTACTGTAATAACACACTTTTTCATACCAATCCTCATTTCTATATTGTTTTTATAGGATGACTGCCATTGTCTAGTAAAAAACACTCAGTCAAATGAATATCATACTTCCACCATACATGAAGGTGTTGTTCTTGATGCAACCGATATATTAAAATCATTTGATTTATAATCACTTGCACTTAAATCAATTTCGCATTTTACTGTTTCAAAAGCCAATTTATCATAATTGTTTTCTTTGCTTAAATGTCCCAATATAATATTGCTAATATCCTTATGTAACAGCGCATCTATCAATCTTCCACACGATTCATTGGACAGATGCCCTTTATTACCTAAAATACGCTGCTTTAAATAATAGGGATAACTGCCAACCTGCAACAGATTGACATCGTGGTTAGCCTCAACTAATATAGAATGACATCCTTTCATATTTTGAACAATATAATCATCATAACAACCTAAATCCGTGACAACTCCTACTTTTTTTCCATTGCATTGAACAGTGTATGCAACTGGCTCCTTTGCGTCATGTGATACTGTAAAAGGATGTATGCACAAATCACCAGCTATATATTCATTATCTGCAACTACTGTGTGCAATAATGATTTGTCAATTTCACCCATTCCGCCTAAACGACAAATGCCTTCTTTTGTCCCATTGGTACAATATATTGGAATTTCATCATTTCTTGAAATAACGCCAATCCCTTTTACATGGTCGGAATGTTCATGTGTTATAAAAATGGCTGAAATTTCTGAAAGCTTGATATTTACCTTCGCTAACCCTTCCATAATTCGTTTTCTAGTAATACCTGAATCAATTAATATATGTGTATTTTCTGAACCAATATATATACAATTTCCACTGCTTCCGCTTGCAAGTGTCATCATTCTCATATCTGTAGTTTTATCCTTTCTGCTCTTATGGTTCCCAATACAAATCCACGACATCACCATCATGTAATGGAGCCATATATTCACTTACAGCACCATTTAACTTTAATACAACAGCACTGCCATGTGGTTTTGTCAAATCAAATTCATAAAAATCAAACAAATCTACAAGCACATAAGAAGCTTTCCCTTTAAGCGTAACTGGCTGATTATTGATAAGTATCATCATATTTTTAGAATTAGACGTTTTTGCAGCAGAAGAATTGTTATCCACCATCCCATTATTCTCAGACATAAAAGCATTGCTATTTATATCAATATATTGTTTATTATCACTATTATTACTATATTGTGCAATCATTTTTTCTGCCATTTCAGGCGTAAATATTTGGTCATTGGACTTTTTTGATTTCTTTTCATAATATGTATCATCTTCTGGCAAATCCTTATAGGAAATCGTATTGTCATGTTCACTTGTCTTAACTGTAAAATTTTCATATACCTTTGTATTTTTATCAGCACGCTCATTATTAACATAAATATCCAAATTGGAAATCTCTAAATCAAGAAATGCAAACAATTGCTCTACCGTATAATAATTTTCCATAATAATCATATCGCCATTGGCAATCTCATAATATTCAGATTTTAATTGCCCATTAACATAAGCAAATCGTGGACAAAGAATATTCTTATCATTTACATTAAAAGATACCGTTGCCTTAAATTCATCTAACTGCCCTATTGTCATATGTGCTGCTTCACCAATTGTAGACTCTGTTATTTGAATAACATCATTTTGTTCAATGGATGTATTTAAGTTAGCCGTTTTTCCATTGAGTTTCACAATAGCACCCTCACCCGGCAAACCTCTTACAAGCCTTGTCTTTCCATTGATGGTAAATGTAATTTCCGCTCCACGTCTTGGAAATAATTTTTCATTTGGAAAACCAACCTGCATAACTGCATCCACAACAGTTAAATGATTATTATCATACATCTTTATACGCTCATTATTAACTGTGACAAACACAAAACTATTTTTTTGCAGATAATAATTGGTACAGATTCCAACAGGGGTAACATATAAAGAATCCTTTTTAAAATCTTCCACTCTGAAATTAATACTTGTTAAAACTTCTTCTCCTCTTACGGCTACACGTTCACTAGCAATACCTAAATGTTTGGCAATCAAATTTGTATACTCTGGCATCTTGCCGCCGCCACCCACAACAAATACTGCATTAACCGATTTACCGCCGTTTAATTTTCTAATTTCTTCAGCTGTTGCCCTCGCCATTTTACTGATTACTGAATGAATTGATTTGTGTACATCTTCTGCTTTTACTTCTTGTTTAAGTCCCATAATATCTTGAAATGTTATCATTTCATCTTTTTTATCACTGGCAGATATTTTCATTTTTTCTGCGGTATTGAAATCGACAAGATACGTTTTTGCAATCACTTCTGTTATCTCATCGCCTGCAAGCGGAATCATACCATAAGCTATAATACTGCCATCTTTTGTAATACATATATCAGAAGTTCCAGCACCAACATCAATTAACCCAATATTAAGAAGTCTGTATTGCTCTGGAATCGCCACATTCATTGCAGCGATTGGCTCCAATGTAAGACTTGCCACATGAAGCCCAGCATATTCTACGGCTTCATATAATCCATCAACAACTTCTTCTGGCAAAAAAGTGGCAATCAACTCCACACCAATTTTATTTGCCTTATGACCTTCAAGATTGCTTATATCAAATGTATTTAATTTATAATTAACAGGAGTACTTCCCACACAATAAAATTTAACCTCATTACTATTGCCATTAATCTGCGCATGAGCGATTTCAATCGCCAAAAGATTTAATGAATATATATGTTCCTGATTTACTCTAGTTTCTTCTTCAAATTTATATTCTGCTGAGGCATTAATCGTTTTTAAAACACGTCCGGCAGCAGCAATACATACATCTGTCAATGAAAAATCAAGCTGATTTTCAAGGCTTACCTTCACTTTGCGAATCGTATCGCCAACCTTATATATATCATGTATCTGTCCATCTATCATTGACCTTGTATCATGCTCTTTTTGCGCCATCGCTACGACATTAAATATATTATGTTCAAGATACCCTACAACCCCCACAATACTTCTTGTTCCAATATCCAAACCGAATACAAGATTATTTTTAATTGTAGTCAATTCTGCCATATTTACCCTCCACATTGGAGCAACTTGGTTGCAAAAACATTGCAATAAGAAATCTACGTATGCAGCTTCTCATCTGCAATCAAGGCTATTTGAAGCTCCGATACAAATAGCCAATATTTATTTTCGCGAGCAATAACTGCCGCGATGGTCAAATGCCCTGCCGCTCTACAGCGTTGCAAGCTTGATACCTCGTTGCTTGCAGCGGGATATTTGATTTGACTATTAATATTACCACATCTACAGCAATTTAACAAGCTGTTGCCTCACATCATCACATGTTTTATCATTATAAATCACAACATCACATTTATTTCTAAATTCCTGCTCTGTAAGCTGGCTTTTCATAATTGATTCAATTTTATCTTGTGAATAGCTGCGGCTTGATTTCAACCGTTGAATCCGTTGTTCTTTAGGAGCATATATATACCAAGTCTCATCACAAAACACTTCATAGTGGTCATCATACAGCAAAGCAGACTCAATAAAAACATAATCATTTCCTGTAATGCGCAAATTATTGATTGTATTGATTACTTCTTGTTTTACTAAAGGATGAATAATACTGTTTAATACCATTCTCTTATTTGGATTTTGAAATATAATTTCTGCAAGTTTTCCACGATGAATGGTTTTATCTTCATTTACTATCGATTCTCCAAATAGTTCAACAACCTGAATATATGCTTTTTGCTCTGGCTGTAATAAATTTCTGGAAATCTCATCGGTCATTAAAATAGAAAATTTCACATCTTTTTTGTTATTCAAATGTTCTTTTATCAAATTGATAATAGTAGTTTTTCCACACCCAACACCACCTGTTATACCAATTACTCTCATTTGTTCTCCTCTACACATTTCAAACTTTTATTATTTTATAAAAATATTGTCTTTTATAACAAATTTACCTGCAAACTTTAATGTGCTTCCAGCCAATTCTTTCCCTGTTTCATATCAATTTCTAATAAAATATTTAAATGTGCAGCATGTTCCATTGCCTCGCGTACAATATGTTGAACTTCATCTAATTCATCAATATAAGTCTCAACAAGAAGTTCATCATGTACTTGAAGAATCAAGCGTGACTTTAAGTGATGTTTCTTTAATGCCCAATAGACATTTATCATTGCAAGTTTGATAATATCCGCAGCCGTTCCCTGAATCGGTGAGTTCATGGCTACACGTTCTCCAAAAGAACGCTGTGCAAAATTGCTTGATTTTAATTCTGGAATTGGACGCCTTCTGTTAAACATCGTAAGCGAATATCCTTTTTCTTTTGCATCTTCAACCAGTGAATCAATAAATCCTTTGATATCAGGATACGTCTTAAAATACTGTTCAATATATTCGGCAGCTTCCTTTTTTGATATACTTAAATCTTGGCTTAGACCAAAGGAGCTTATCCCATAAATAATGCCAAAATTAACTGCCTTTGCATTACGTCTTTGTAAATCGGTTACTTCCTCAAAAGGCACCCCAAATACTTGGGAAGCTGTGATACGATGAATATCCTCCGCCATATTGTAAGCTTCAATTAATTTTTTATCACCAGACATATGCGCTAAAATACGAAGCTCTATCTGTGAATAATCGGCATCAAGAAAAACACAATTTTCTTTTGGTATAAATACTTTTCTTATCTGCTTTCCTAATTCCATTCGTATTGGAATATTTTGCAAATTTGGTTCTGTGCTGCTTATCCTGCCTGTCGATGTAATCGTTTGATTAAATTTGCCATGTATTCGTTCATCACTGCCAATATATTCTGCCAAACCATCAGCATATGTGGATTTCAACTTTGTAAGCTGTCTATACTCTAATATTTTTTCAACAATTGGATAATCTACTGCTAATTTTTCTAAGACATCTGCTGCTGTAGAATAACCGCTCTTGTTCTTTTTGCTGTGTGGCATATTTAGCTTTTCAAACAAAATAACCCCTAATTGTTTTGGGGAATTAATATTAAATTCTTCTCCTGCTTCCTCATAAATTTCTTTTTCAATAACGCTAATACGCTCCGCCAATCTATCCCCATACACTTTTAGTGCTGCTCTATCTACTAAAATCCCCTCTTTTTCCATCGAAAAAAGAACATATAACAATGGCATCTCAATCTTGTTAAATAAATCATACATAGATTCCTTTATCAATGTATTTTTTATATTATCCCAAGCAAACAATGATATAAAACTACCTATAGCTCCATACTTTGCCAAGCCATCTATATTTATCATAAATGCTTCACTAAAGGTCATTTTACCAAAAATTTCGGAGCGTGAGGCAACAGTCATATTACAGTAATCCAATGCTAATTTATCGACTTCATAACCATCATTATTTGGATTGATAAGATAAGCCCCTAATCCAATATCAATAAATGCTTCCTCATAGATATCCATTTTATCAAATACATTTAAAACATCTTTTAAATGAATGGTAATCAATTTACCACTTGTTTCCGATAAACAACATTTTGAAAGTTCTACAAATTGATGTACAATATAATCGTCACTGACAGTGCCTTTTAAAGCAAAATAGACCGCATCCTGATTCAGACAAAGTGAAAAACCATATAAAATGCCATCTTCATATAATAGATAAAATCCCACATTTTGATTCGATACAATGGTATCTTTTGCTTTTTTAAATATATCATCAGCCATTGATTGGTCATTGATATAAATAATATGATTGTAAAATAATGGCTCTTTTGTCTTTATATTTGTTATATTTGTATCAAAATTTTTTAACAAAGACTTAAAATTAAAGCGTTTTAATAACTCATAAGCCCTTTCATTCCATATATCGTTTAAAATGGCATCATCAATTTTATACTCTATTGGCACATGTGTGTTAATCTCGGCTAAAAATCGGCTTAATTTCACTTGTTCAATATTTTCTTCAATGGCTTTTTTTGCTTTTGGTGGTTTTAATTCTTCAATATGTTCAATGATATTATCCAATGTATGATAAGTTGCAATCAGTGTAGAGGCTGTCTTTGGACCAACACCGGGCGCCCCCGGTATATTGTCAGAAGAATCTCCCATCAATGCTTTCATATCAATAAATTCCGAAGGCGTGACACCATACAATTCATATACATCTTTTGGAAGATAATCTTCCACTTCGGTCACTTTATTTTTTGTTTTCGGAATCCTTATTTTAACATGTTCCTTTGCAAGTTGAAGCAAATCTCTATCACCTGATATAATAGTTACTTCCATTCCTTTGGCTTCACATTGATTCGCAATCGTTCCTAAAATATCATCTGCCTCATACCCTTCTAATTCAACAGTACAGATATTCATAGCATGTAATATATCTTTTATTAAAGGTACTTGTTGTCTTAATTCCTCTGCCATTGGCTTTCTTGTTCCCTTATAATCTGCATATGCTTTATGCCTAAATGTTAGCGCATTCACATCAAATGCAACCGTCAAATACTCTGGCTGTTCTTCCTCTAAAAACTTAAACATCATATTGAGAAATCCAAACATTGCATTTGTATGAATCCCCTCAAAATTTGTCAAATCAGGTACACCATAAAAAGCTCTGTTTAAAATACTGTGTCCATCAATCAGCATTATTTTAGACATTGTTTATCACCTCTTAAAAAAATAAAATAATTGTAATAACCACGATTGTTAATATCATAATAATTTCTACAGAAAACAGACATAAATTCATAAAATTATTCATGCTTTTTATATCTTTAACATTCTGTCTTGCATCTTTTAGCTTACTTTCAACAACTCTCTTAAAATCCAATACATCAATATAGGGTTTGTACTTTATATTATTAGAATTAATTATTGTATCATTAAGACCATATTCTATTAAATAGTATATCTCCAATTCTTCCCTACAATCTTTACAGTTATCAAGATGTTCAATAAATAACTCTCGACTTTTTAATGATAATTTATCATGCTCAAAAGCATGAATTAAGTTTTGAAAATATTTACAATCCGACATCATATCTCCCATTTCTACTTCGTCTTTAAGTTAAATGAACAGCTTATATCAACAAAAAGCTTTATCTTTAATGACTTCTGCCATTTTAAGATAAAGCTTTCAATAACTCTTATTTAATGCGGATGGCGGGACTTGAACCCGCACGATGTCACCACCGGCAGATTTTGAGTCTGCTGCGTCTGCCATTCCGCCACATCCGCACGACTATGATACTATACCATAGTCATCCAAATATTGCAAGCATTTTTATGTATTTTTTTAATTTTTTTATAACCATTTACAAAAATATTTATAAATTAAACTCTCTACCTTTTGCCAATGATATAACAAATAGACCAAATATTACATATATTTATACAATTCTTCATATTTTCTTGCTGAGTTTGACCATGAAAAATCTTTTTTCATTGCTCTGTCAACAATTTTATTCCATTCACGCTTGTTATTATAATATACACTTTTTGCATAATTGATAATACCTAACATCTCATGGGCATTGTAATTAGAAAATGAAAATCCTGTTCCTGTACTCTCATATTCATTGTATGGCTCAACCGTATCTTTTAATCCACCTGTCTCACGAACGATTGGAACCGTTCCATATCGTAAGCTCATCAACTGGCTTAATCCACAAGGCTCAAATAAAGATGGCATAAGAAATGCATCACAGGCAGCATAAATCTTATGAGACAATTCGTCTGAATAATAGATATTAGCAGACACTCTGTCATTATATTTCCAGTCAAAATGTCTGAACATATTTTCATACTTTTCTTCACCAGTGCCAAGTACAACTAATTGTACATCATCACAACAGATTTGGTCCATCACATAGGCAATCAAATCAAAACCTTTTTGGTCTGTAAGACGTGAAACAATACCTATCATAAACTTGTTCTTATCCTCTGTAAGACCAAGCTGTTTTTGCAAACCTACTTTATTTTTCCATTTTTCTTTACGAAATGTTACTTGATTATATTTTGCAAATATCATATTGTCTGTTTCTGGATTATATAAATCATAATCAATACCATTGACAATACCACTAAGACAATTTGCTCGGGCATTCATCAATCCATCTAAATGTTCTCCATAAAATGGTGTCTTAATTTCTTCTGCATAGGTTGAACTTACTGTTGTAACTCGGTCAGCATACACAATGCCGCCTTTCAGATAATTGGCATCATCAAATGCTTCCAATTTATCTGGGGTAAAGAAGTAATCTGGCAATCCTGTTATATCTTTTACCTTTTTCAAATTCCAGATTCCTTGAAATTTTAAGTTATGAATCGTCATTACTGATTTGATTCCTCTATAAAATTCTCCTTCTGAAAAACGCTCTTTAAGATATACTGGTATCAATCCAGTTTGCCAATCATGGCAGTGAATAATATCAGGTCTAAATCCCAATACAGGAATAGCCGATAAAGCAGCTTTGCTAAAAAAAGCAAATTTTTCAATATCTTCATGAATCCAACTATAAGGTTTTGAACCTGAAAAATAAAATTCATTATCAATAAAATAAAAGATAACACCATTATATTCCAATTCAAATACACCTACATACTGTGAACGCCAAGCAAGGTCAATATAAAAATGAGTTTTGTAAATCATTTTTTCTCTGTATTCCCAAGGTATACTAACATACTTAGGAATCATAACCCTTACATCATACTCTTCCTTGTTGAAATACTTAGGCAATGAGCCTACAACGTCAGCCAATCCTCCTGTTTTAATAAATGGAACGGCTTCCGATGCAATAAATAACACGTTCTTCATACTTTCCTCCAATCAGCTCTAAAAGCATTATATTAAAATATTATCAAATCAAATACCATACAGCGCAGCTACAATGTGTTTAAAGGTATAAGTGTTTGACCCTCGCGGCAGTCGCCAAATGAATAGGCAAATATGCTATAAGCATGTCCACTTGGCTCGTTGCTCACGGAAATAAAAACTTTATTACCAATATCTTCTTACTCCTGTAATTGGCATAATATTAACAGAAGTTTCACAAACAGTTTTTCCCGGCACAGGAGCATGTATGATTCTTCCATTTCCAACATAAAGCGCCACATGTCCTGCATAACATATAATATCACCCGGTTGTGCTTCTGACATAGAAACAGATGCTCCTCCATATGATTGTGCTGAGGACGACCTAGATAAAGATACCCCAAATTGTCCAAATAAATAAGACGTAAATCCAGAACAATCAAATCCAGAAGGGCTTGCGCCTCCTGATACATAAGGAACCCCAATATAATTATATGCTGCCGCAACAACTTGACTTGCTAAAGCTGAATTGTTGTTTGCTGCTGCGGTAGGTGCTGTAACGTTTGCTGTTTGTTGTGGTGAGGCTGATGAAGCAACAATGGTTCGTGCTGCTTTTTCTTGAGCATTTTTAAGCTTTGTTGTCAAATCTTCAAGAGAATCCTTCGATTCGGAAATTGATGTGTATAACACAGCTTGCTGCTGCGTCAATTCTTCAGTCATGGTTGTTAATTCATTTTTATCCTTTTCAAGATTGTTCTTTAGCTCTTTAATATTTGCTGCCGTATTGGACATCTCTTCTAGTTTATTTCTATCATAGCTATAAACTTGCTGGACATATTCGGTCTTATTTAAAACTTCACTCATAGACTCAGAGGTCAAAAAAACTTCAGAAAGCGATTTTGATTGGTCTTCATACATATACTTAATTCTTAATTTCATATCTTTGTATTGAATACTTAATTTTTCCTCAGCTTCTGCTAATTCCTTCTCGGCTTCTTCAATCTCATTATTTTTTTGAGCTAATGCAAGTTCCATCTCATCGATGCGCACCAGAATATATGCCAATTCGTCCTCATAATTATCAAGCTCTTGTTGTTTTTGGTCTTTCTGATTTTGCAAATCAGTAACTTCATCTGCTAGTACTGTAGTTCCCATAATAGCCGTTATCAATGTTACAGCTACTAAAGATTTAAAAATTCTCTTATACATAGTTCTCCTTATGCTGCCTTCTGTGTATTGTAATTAGCAGCGGTATTTTAATTTCATTTAATACACGCCACTATTATATAATTATTTTAAATTGTATTCAAGTCTTATTTTATCTGCAATTAATGCTATAAATTCTGAATTGGTTGGTTTTCCCTTGCCATTACTTATTGTATAGCCAAATAAATTATTTAATGTATCTGTATTTCCTCTATTCCATGCAACTTCTATTGCATGTCGTATCGCTCTCTCCACACGGCTTGGTGTGGATTCATACATTTTTGCAATGGTTGGATATAATACTTTTGTCACACTATCAATAGCACTTTTATCTCTTATAGTTAAAATAATAGAATCTCTTAAATATCGATATCCTTTTATATGGGCAGGTATTCCAATGTCATGGATGACTAGGGTTATATTGTTTTCTAAATCTTGTTCGGACGGAAGAATAAAACTTTCCTCTGGAGGTCTCTTTTCTTTTAAATTTTCAACTTTTGGAATTTTCTTTTGGATTATGGACACGTTTTTTGATTTTTTATCTTTATGTTTTGCCATTGCAAGTTTTTCTTCCTCTGTAGCATATACTTTTCTAATTTTATTTATTAAAGAATTATTATCAAAGGGTTTCATAAAATAGTATACTGCACCTTTGTTAAATGCTTCTTCTGTAATAGACTCTTTTCCTATAGAACTGATTATAATAAATACTGGTTTATGTAAAATAGTAGCATCATCATATATGGAATTCATTACAAAAAATCCGTCATAGTCGGGCATAATAATGTCAAGTAAAACGATATCAGGTTTTTGTTCTTTTATAATTCTAATTATTTGTCTGCCGTTGATAGCAGTTCCTATGATTTCCATATCATGTTCGTCCTCAATGATTTCTTTAAGTACCATTAACATATTACAGTTATCATCTGCTACAGCAACCCTAATACTGTCCATAATCATTAATACCCTCCATATCCATTGCATTTTTTTCATAGTTTTTCATTATATAGCAAAAAGACTGAAAGGCAATATTAGAATATCGCGACATTCGACAATTTTTGCCAAGCCTCTAACCCAGTAAACTGCTGTACTTCCACGATTTGTATACCTCTTAAATTTGATGAAAAAATCAAAAAATTACAATGAAAATTTCATCAAAAATATGACAAATATTATCCAATTTTTGTATGTATTCAATATAAAAAATTTTCATTATTCAAGAAATTTTTTTGCCAAGATTTTATAAAAAATGCTTTTTATTTTTTCTCTTATTTACACTAAATAGTTTGTCTGATTCAAAACAATTAGGTTTTATCCAAATGGATGGTATCTTAAAATGATTTTACCAAATTTACTGTTATATGCAACACTATCAAAATTTTTTCTAATAATATTCCTATAAACACAGTTTTATAATATCTATAGAACATATACCGCTATAATTTGTATATATTATTATTCTATATATTACTATTCCTTAAAAAATAGCGGTATACCTCAAAAGAGAGTACACCGCCTAGCTTTATTGTTTTAACATATTTTCAATAAATATACCATATCCATTTGTAGGTTCATCTACTAAAACATGAGTTACGGCTCCAATAATTTTCCCATCTTGAATAATTGGACAACCGGACATTCCCTGTACAATTCCATTTGTTAATTCTAAAAGGTCTTTTGATGTTACAATAAACGAAAGATTCCTATTATTGTTATACATAACCTCATTAATTACTATCTCATAATCATGAAATGAACCATCATGATACATTCTAATTGCGGCGTTCCCTTTGTGTACATCTTGCTCATATCCCACAGGATATGATACAAGATTATTTAAAATATTATCTTGAGTTGTTATTTTTCCAAAAATTCCATTGGCTGAATTTTTGTTAATGGTACCAATGATATTAGAATCTTTATAATCAATCGTACCAACTAATTCTCCCGGAGAACCTTTTTCCCCCTTCACAATAGAAATTATATTTGTTTTATATAATTGTCCATTTTTTATATCAAGTGTCTGATTTGAGCTTCTGTCTGCTATGCCATGTCCTAAAGCTCCATAATTCATATCACTGTCTAAGTACGTTATCGTTCCTATGCCTTGTGCATCATCTTTAATCCATGTACCAATTTTAAAATTCCCATCTTGCGCTCGTACAGGTGTTACCTGTGTATAAACAGTTTTGTTATCTCTTATAATCTCCAAATCAAGCGGATTTCCCTCACAATTTTGAACCGCCTCACAAAGCTGTTCTTTTTCCTTAATCGAGACCCCATTGACGGATGTTATATAATCACCCGGCATAATAATATTTTGACAAGGACATAATTTTGTATCATCTTCTGTTATTATTTCTTCTGTGGATACCACATAAACACCATCCGTCTCAATATATAAGCCTGCCTGCATCCCACAAGCATATAAATTTTGTTCATCAACAACACTTACTTGAACAGAAGGCAATGTAAATATATCAAACAATTTTAAACTTAATTCATAATTGCCAATATCTTTTGCTCGAAACGTTACAGGTTCTTTAAACGTAATATACGTATTGTCTTTATTATGAACCTTTCCTGTTACTGGAATCGATAAATCAAGAGTAGTCTCCTTATTACGTACTACATATATATGCCCCGGTATCGCATCATTAATACTGTTGACATACCTGACACCTATCGTAATCATACAGGTTACGACTGCTAAGGCACATAAAAATTTCATAAATTTAGACATATGAAGAATACTCCTTTCTGATTTTCTTATATGTCTATTATCTGCAATTATCAATCGTTTAAGCGTGCTAATTTTTTCATTTCTCTTGCATTACTTATCACCGTTTCTGTCACTTGACTTCCACCTAAAAGCCTTGCTAATTCCATGATGCTTGCATCCTCATCAAGCTCTGTAATTGATGTTGTCGTATGGTCATTAATAACATTTTTTTCTATCATAAAATGTGTGGAGGCCATAGCTGCTATTTGTGGCAAATGTGTAATACATATTATCTGATGATTTACAGAAAGGCTCTTTAATTTTTTTGCTACCATCTGTGCCGTTCTTCCACTAATTCCCGCATCAATTTCATCAAATATAAGCGTCTGTGTGTCTTCCTTTCCAGCCATAACTGTTTTAATTGCTAACATAATTCTTGAAAGTTCGCCTCCTGATGCCACTTTGGACAACGGTTTTATAGGTTCACCAATATTTGTTGAAATCATAAATTTTACATCATCACACCCATTGGAAGTAAAATTTTCTTTTATGGTAAATGCAGTTTCAAATTGATTATTCAAAAAATTTAATTCTTTTAAACCTTCACTGATATCCTTACACAATCCTTTTGCAGATTTTATACGATATTTTGTTAATTTTTCAGAAATTTCTTGAAGTTTTACTTTTTTTTCTTCAATCATTTCTCTTAAATTATTGACAACATCATTATAATTATTCAATTCAAACAATTTTTTCTGTTGCTCATTCGCATAGAAAAGAATTTCAGAAACTGTTTTTCCATATTTTAATTTTAAAGAATTTATTAAATCCAAACGTGATGAAATTTCTTCAAACTGCATAGGGTCATAAACACAGTTTCTTGCATAGTCACTAATCGAACAGATAACATCACCCAACATATCCTCAATGTTGATTAAATTATCTACAATGGATTCCATCTTTTTATCATATTCGGATAAGACAGCTACCGACTTAACTGCTTGCCCTAACATATCGGACACATTTGTTTCGCCTTCTGTAAGAATCAAATTGGTTCGTGACAATTCCTCAATAATACTGCGTGAATTGCTCATTTTCTTATACTCAGTCTCTAACTGTTCATCTTCACCTTCAATAAGATTTGCTGACGTTATCTGCTCTACTTCATATTCAAGAAATGAAATTTCACGCCTTCTTGCCTCCTCGTCCATATCCATATGCTCTAATTTATCACATAAAGCTCGATATTCTTTATATAATGATGTATATTTTATTTTTATATCTGCTATATCCTCTGCTCCATACAAATCAATCATATCAATATGAGAGGACTCTTTTAAAAGAAGCCTATTGTCATGTTGTCCATGAATATCAATCAAAACAGAAGCGATTTTTTTTACTTGAGATGGCGTACAGGTCATGCCATTAACTTTGATAGGTGAGCGTGTTTTCGTTATTTTTCTTGATATAATCACTTCTCCATCTTCAATATCTGCAATATCCATCTCTTTTAATTGACTTATTTTATCTGCATCATCTATTGTAAAAATAAGCTCTGTCAACGCATATTCTGCATCTTTTCTAATAATATCAGCAGACACTTTTCCGCCCAATGCAATATTAATTGACCCAAGAATAATGGATTTTCCTGCTCCTGTCTCACCAGTCATTATATTAAGACCTTCATTCAACTCAATCTGCTCCTCCTCAATCAGAGCTAGATTTTTAACATGCAAACTACTCAGCATTCTACCTCCTTTATTTTTATATATTCAACATTTATCAATCTGCTAATATATGTTTTATCATTTTCATAACCTTTTTTGTATCCTCCACAGAACGGACAGCGCACATAATTGTATCATCTCCAGCTATTGTGCCTACAATCTCATACATGTCTAATCCGTCAATAGCAGCACAAACCGCCATAGCCATACCAGATATGGTCTTTATCACAAGAATATTTTGTGCCATATCCATTGATATAAACCCCTCTTTTATAATTCTTGTGTATTTATCAAAATCCGCAGATTGGGCATCCTGCCAAGACACCACATAACGCATAACACCATTAACCAATGTTTTGGTTAGATTTAATTTTCGTATATCCCTTGACACCGTTGCCTGAGTAACGCAAAACCCAGCATCATTTAAAGCTTTTGCCAATTCTTCCTGTGTTGATATAATATTTTTTTGAATTAAATCAATTATCATACTATGTCTATCTGATTTCATATCCATTCCCTACATCAGTTTTTCTCGAACACGCTTTAAAAAGCTGTCTTTATTCGTTTTTATAAATCTGGACATTCGTTTCGATTTTGTAATTTCTATTATATCATTTGTTTTCACATTAAAAAATTGTTCTCCGTCAAAAGTAACAATTCTCTCCTCAGAAAGATTTTTATTATTTGTTATTTTAATCGAAACAACATCATTGCAGTCAAATATAATACTTCGCTTATTTAATGTATGTGGACATATTGGTGTTACCATAATCAATTTTGCATTAGGCTGTAATATCGGTCCACCAGCTGATAAACTGTATGCTGTAGAACCTGTTGCAGTGGCAATAATTACACCGTCTGCCAAGTAAGAACTCAAAAATTGACCATTTACAGAAATATCAAAATCAATCACTCTCAAATTGCCGCATCGATTGATAACAACATCATTGAGTGCCATATTTTCATATATCAATTCATTATCTCGATAAATTTTACCCTTTATCATCATTCGTTTGTCCACAATATAATCATTATTCATCACACTGTCAATTGCTAATTTATATGTATCCATATCTGCATCCGTAAGAAAGCCTAATGTTCCTATATTGATTCCAAGTAAAGGAAGCTCAATATTATTTAAATCTCTTGCTGCTTTAAGAAGTGTCCCATCGCCCCCAAGAACAATAATGCACTCACAATCTTTTGGTGTATCCAAAACAAAGCCTTTATGATGGATAATATAATCGCTTATCTTATTTAATGCTGCCTTTTGAGGGTCTTTAATAGAATTAGAAATTATATAAAATTTATTCAAGTTTGTCCTTTCATGCCATAAGCATAACTATTTATTTAATATATGATGTGCTGACCAAACAACTTGTTCAGCTTCAAATGGTATTTCTTGATAAATACCATCCACATGATTTACAAGATGCAATAAATATTCTATATTTCCTTCTGGTCCTTTGACTGGAGAAAACTCCAGATTGACAGCCTCAAAACCAATTGAAACTGCATAATTTATTACCATATTAATCACTTCAAGATGTATGGAAGGCTCTTTTACTACACCATGCTTGCCAACTTTTTCACGTCCTGCCTCAAACTGTGGTTTAATTAAACAGACAATATTTCCTGTCTCAGAGATAAGATTTTTAACAGATTTCAAAACTTTTGTCAATGATATAAAGGAAACATCTATACTAACAAATTCAATAACATCTTGTATATCCCTTGGTTCAACATAACGTATATTCGTTTTTTCCATACAAACCACTCTTGAGTCATTGCGAAGTTTCCAATCCAATTGTCCAAAACCAACATCAACTGCATATACTTTGACAGCACCATTTTGAAGCATACAATCGGTAAAACCACCTGTAGAGGAACCAACATCCATACATATTTTTCCATTTAAAGACACATCAAAATTTTTTATTGCCTTTTCTAGTTTTAAACCTCCCCTACTCACATATGGAAGCGTATTGCCTCGCACCTCAATGTTAGCTTTCTCATCAAATTTAGAACCAGACTTGTCCTCTTTTTGTCCATCTACATATACGCACCCTGACATAATAATCGCTTTTGCTTTTTCTCTTGAAGGAGCTAACCCTCTGTCAACCAGCAAAATATCTAATCGTTCTTTTGCCATAACCATGCCTTTCTTTTAATCTGCAAATTTCATTATCTAACAGTTGCCCCCAGTCTGTTATATTCCACTAAATAATTTCAAAAAACACCATTTTTATCATTATAAATTTTTATAAAAAGAAGTCACTCGTTCTATTAAACTATTGACATCAATCCCTGCTTCTGCTTTTAAGATAGACACATTTCCATGCTCTACATAATCGTCTGGCAACGCAATGTTAAGTACACTCATATGAAGCTGCGATTCACTGATATACTGACATACACTCTCACCAAAACCGCCTTTTATAACATTTTCTTCAAGTGTGACAATCAACTGATGGGTATGTTTTAATTTATAGAATAACATTACATCCAACGGTTTGATAAATCGTGCATTGATTAACGTTACATGATATCCTTTTTCTTTTAATTTTTCCCGCAAATCATATGCTGTTTCAACCATTGAGCCAACAGCAATAAGTACAATATCTTTCTCCCAAAACATAATTTCTGATTTGGCATATACAATGGGCTGCCTAAATTCTTGAAATCTTACACAAGCCTCCCCTCTTGGATAGCGAATAGCAAATGGTCCATCATACTCATTGATTGCATAGTGCAAAACATGCTCTAATTCCCACGCATTTTTAGGAGCAAATATTGTCATATTAGGAATACTTTTTAAAAAAGATAAATCAAATATCCCCTGATGGGTTTCCCCATCACTTCCAACCAAACCCGCTCGGTCTATTGCAAATACAACATGAAGCTGCTGTATACATACATCATGTAACATTTGGTCATATGCTCTTTGTAAAAATGAAGAATATACAGCAAATACAGGAATCATACCACCTGCTGATAATCCTGCACAAAATGTTACTGCATGTTCTTCTGCAATTCCTACATCAATAAATCGCTCTGGAAACCATCTTGAAAATTTTTCAAGCCCTGTTCCTTCAGGCATAGCAGCCGTAATTGCTACAACCTTATTATTTTGCTTTGCAATTAAACATATCGTCTTAGAAAACACCTTAGAATATGAATCATTCTCTGATAATGATTTTATAACACCTGTCTTGATATCAAAAGGGGCAATTCCATGAAATTTACTAGGATTACGTTCCGCTGGCTTATAGCCATGTCCTTTTTGTGTAACTACATGAACAAGAACTGGTCCGCCCACTCGTTTTGCAACATGAAGAATTTTTATTAACTTGTGGATATCATGTCCATTGACTGGTCCTAAATAATTTAATCCCATTGCCTCAAACATTTGTCCCGGAAACAGAATCTGTTTCAGATTACTTTTTTTCTTTTTTATGGAATCTACCAGTTTGCTTCCTCTTGGAAGTTTGTATAATGTATTGGCAACGCCTTCTTTTAAATCATAATAGGAATCCGACGAACGAATATTATCCAACATCTTAGAAACACCACCAACATTTTTTGATATAGACATGGTATTATCATTTAATATAATAATAAAATTCGTATTTAGCCTTGCAGCATTGTTCATTGCTTCATATGCCATACCACCTGTCAATGCGCCATCACCAATAACAGAAATTACATTGTAATACTCTTTTTTTATATCTCTTGCATACACGTATCCAAGCCCTGCTGAAATCGAAGTTGAACTATGTCCTGTATCAAATGCATCATAATTGCTCTCATTTCTTTTAGGAAATCCACTCATACCCCCAAATTTCCTAAGCCCATCAAATCCTGCTTTTCTTCCTGTTAAAATCTTATGTGTGTAAGACTGATGTCCCACATCCCAAATCAACTTGTCCTGTGGAAGATTAAACACAAGATGAAGCGCCATTGTCAATTCAACAACACCAAGATTGGAAGCAAGATGCCCACCTGTTTTACTGATTGTCTGAATTAAAAATTCCCTTATTTCTTCCGCAAGTTGATTGTATTCAATTGGGTCAAGCTTCTTTATATCATTTGGTTTGTTAATTTTTTCAAGAATCATAATCTTAATTTATCCTATTTATCAACTTATTAATCAGTTCTACTAAAAATATATTGTCGCCAATGTTTCTTACAATATCCTCTGCTTTTTTTGACATTTTTATGACATCTTCATTTGCTTGTTCCATACCATAAAGTGTAACATACGTCGTTTTTTTATTGCGCTCATCACTTAAAACAGGCTTTCCAAACTGTTCCTGTGTACTTGTAATATCCAAAATATCATCTTTAATTTGAAAAGCTACTCCTACTAAATTTCCTGCCTTTTCAAGCTGTTTTATTGTATCATCACTAGCTCCTGCAAGCACACCGCCTACCATAAAAGCAGCTTCTATCAAAGCACCTGTCTTACAATTAAATATAAATTCCAAATCGTTTTGACTTACAGACTTATCTGTCAACAATACATCAACAGATTGTCCTCCAACCATACCATATATACCCGCTTTTTGCGCAATAATACTGCCTGCTTTCGCATTTCTTTCCATATCCTTTGAATGAAGTATTGCATCCATTAAGACTTCATAGGCATAATTTAACAGCCCATCTCCTGCAAGAATGCCAAAATCCTCACCAAATTTTTTATGTGTGGTAAGATTGCCTCTACGATAATCATCATTATCCATTGCAGGCAAATCATCATGTACCAAAGAATAAGTGTGTATATACTCAAGTGCTGCCATATAAGGATACACTTCTTTTTCATTTTGACCTTTACACAATTTGTATGTTTCCAGCATAAGCATTGGTCTTACTCGCTTTCCACCAACCTGAACACTATAATTCATCGCTTCTAACAAATGCTTTTGTTCGCCTTTGACCACTGGAAGATTATCTATTATAATATCATTTATTTTATTTACTTTATCTGTTAATTCTCTATGAAAATCCATATTTATTTTTCCTTATATTTTTTATTTTATGGCAAGACTGCATAACTGCTTTTATATAAAATATTTTGCACCATAACTTATATATCTAATCTTCATCCAAAACAATAATTTCCTTTTCCACTTTATCCATCTGTACATTACATTTTTCAACTAATTTCACACCATCTTTATACAATTTAAGCGCTTCATTAATAGGCAAATTGCCACTTTCTAGCTTTTTTACAATATCATCAAGCAATTTAAAAGACTCTTCTATATCAAAACTTTTAGCCACCATTTCCTCCATTCTCTGTGATTTTATAAATCGTAGCAGTAAAACAACCATCTTTAACATAAATGTTGACATTATCGGATACTTTTATATCTTTTACTGATTTTACCATATTCCCCTCTATTGTCTCTGTATAAGAATACCCTTGTCCCAATTTTTCCAAAGGTGAAACCCCTTGTAATCGGGAAGCATAAAGCTCTAATTCGTGTCTTTTTTTAGAGAGACAAGAAGCGATAAGTATATCCAATTTATCTCGAATTTGGCATAAATAATGTCTTTTTTCGTCAACCATTGCCTGTGGATTTAAATATTTTAATTTCGTTGATACCGCTTCAAGATATGTGTAATATTTTTCTATTCTTTGATACATCACATTTTTTAACGCACTCAAATATCCCTGTAAAACTCCTTCTATCACACGAATATCACTTACTGCCAACTCCGCAGCAGCAGATGGTGTAGGCGCTCTTAAATCCGCCACAAAATCAGCTATAGTAAAGTCCGTCTCATGTCCAACCGCAGAAATAATTGGTGTGTTGGAATTAAATATTGCCTCTGCAACGATTTCTTCATTAAACGCCCATAAATCTTCTATTGAACCACCGCCTCGTCCTATAATAATAACATCTAATTCCATCAAATCTAATGTCTGTATGCCTTTTACAATACTTTTCGATGCCCCGCTTCCCTGAACAAGTGCTGGATAAAGAATCAATGAAACATATGGGTTGCGTCTATGAGAAATATTGATGATATCCTGAATTGCTGCTCCGCTTGAAGCAGTCACAATACCAACCTTGCGTGCATACTTAGGGATAGGACGTTTATATTGTGGGCTAAAATATCCCATCTGCTCAAATTGTATCTTTAACGCCTCAAACTGCTTATACAGTTCACCTATACCATTCAGTTCTATATGACTAGCATAAAGCTGATACTTTCCATCACGCTCAAATATATCAATTCGACCATGTACAATGACCTTCATTCCATCTGTAAGACGTACTTTTAAATTTTTCACCTGACTAGCATACATAATGGCTGGCAATGTTCCATTTGCATCCTTTAGTGTAAAAAACAAATGACCTGAAGGGTGATATTTACAGTTTGATAATTCTCCAGTAATAGAAACTTTATTCAATATAAAATCTTGAAGAAACATATTTTTAATATATCTGTTTATTTGTGAAACGGTAAAGGAACCTGCCATATAACCTCTCATTTCTTATATAATTCATAGTATTTAAGTAAACAAAATCATTTTATATAACAAACAGTCAAATATTTTATGTTGCAATATATACTATTTTATAAATTTTGCTAACACACCATTGATAAACGACGAAGCACTATCTGCGCCATATTTCTTAGCCAGTTCAACAGCTTCATTGATAGCAACACCATTTGGAATATCATCATCATATTTAATTTCAAAGATAGCAAGCCTCATAATAGTAAGTTCTGCCTTGCCAAGTCTGCTTGTCGGCCACCCATTTGAGGTTTCATTTATCATCATATCAATTTCTTCTATTTTAGAAATAATCGCTCTTGATTTTTTCGTAATATAATCTAAATCTTTTTTTGATATTGCACCAATATTATCCATATAAAGAGCAATATGTTCGTCTAGCTCCTCGGCTTTATGAAATTCTACTCCAAATAAAATAATAAAGATATGCTCTCTTATTTGTGTTCTTGTCATAGATACAACCTTTCTGCATATGTGTAAAATCGCCAGACTAAGAAACCTTGATCTGGCGCTAGCTACAATGCAATATATTTTTGTAAGAGCAACAATTTTAACTTTTAATCTTATGCTACTTACTCAGCTTCAATGTTCACGCCGGCAATCTTAATATTAACAGATGTAACCTCCAAACCTGTCATTGTCTCAATTGCTGATTTTACTTTTTCCTGCACATTGGCAGAAACTTTAGGAATCTCAAAACCATATTTGATATTCAGTGCTAAATCAACTGCAACCGTTCTATCATTGACATATACCTTAACGCCTTTTGATAAATTTTTCATTCCTAATTTGCTGACAAGCTCATTAGTTATATTGCCAGCCATCGATTCAACTCCATCTACTTCAGTGGCAGCTAATCCTGCAATAATAGCAACAACTTCATCTGCGACACGAACCTCACCAATATTCACTCTCTCGTGTATAGAGTAACTATTTCCTTTGCTTTCAAAATCTTTAGTCATTGCGGACCTCCTGCGTCATATTTCACACGCATGGCTGCAACCAGACAATTTTAGAGCCATTCGCGTTAATGAATATATTATAATCGATTTTTTTAGTTATTGCAAACATTTATTGTAATCTTATCCGCAGTTACACCTGTTTTTCTTTTAATAATATCTTCTATCTGGGCTCTCTGAGTATCTGATATACCCGTAGAGTTAATAACAACATCTACTTCTCCATCTTGTATTGACACGACAGAATTTCCTAATCCTTTTGCTTCAAGAAGTAACTCTGCTGCTGTTTCTTTCTGTGAATTTTCACTTATTTCTGTTATCTGTGCAACAGCATCTGCTTTAGCCGCTTCATTTAACTCAGTACTGTTAATAATATTTAACAACATCTCTTTATTTTTTGCTCGCACCTGTTCACGATTTAATTTTGCTTCTGATATTATAGATGTTGCAACAACTGGTTTTTCACTTGTCACATCACCATTAACACTAATTGTATCTGAATTTTCTGAATTTTCACCGTTTGACTTTTCGTCTTCTGTCACGTTATCGCCTGCTGTAAGAACAACCGTTCCGGGTTCTTCTAGGGATTCTGATGTAACAGGGACATCTTCATTTTTATTTTTAATTGATATAATATCACCAAGACTTCCTGTATAATTAATATATCCTGCAACGGCAATCATAATTGCCAACGCTGTTATGATAATTTGATTTTTTTTAATTTTTTTCAATGACTACTCCATTTCTGCGCAACAAACGCTTATTGTTATACCATTTTTAATACTTTAATCTTATGAGCTGGTATTCCAAGCAAAGCTTCAATAGCAGATGTAATACTGGCTGACACTGTTCCGTTACCACCTCCTCCTGCAACTACTATCACACCCTCAATTGACTCGTCTTCATTAATTTTGACCATTACATTAACCTCACCAACACCTTCAACTTTTGATAAAATATTTTTTAATTTTTCTTCAATAAATGTGCTGTAGGACGTAATATCAGAATTATAATCCTTTAACCAGTTCGTATACATATCATTATTTGTATCTTGTGAACCGATAAAGGAATTGTTGTTTTTTGATTCATCTTTTACGGGTATTGCGATAACCATTAATAAAATCCCTATTAATAATACTATTAATATTTTTTCCTTGCCCTTTTTATTCAATATTTTTTCTATGAAATCATTTTTATTATTCACACTAATCCTCCCATTCTTGCTCAATCATTTTTTTACTAGCTCTTTCATGTAATTTTCACATGAATACTATCTTTATTGATTTCATAGGTTACACAAATTGTTTCTATAAGTGCCAAAAGCTCCTCACTGTACTGTTTGCTGCCACCTTGATTGGATATAAGGTTTCCGTTATCTTTTTCATAACATGAATTTTTCCCATCTGTAATGGTTAGGGCAATCGTTTCTATACTTCCATAGGTTTCGCTATTTTCATCCATATCCAGAACAATTTTACAATCAACTGGATTTAATCCTTCCTCTAAAACCAGACCATTAATATACTTACAATTAACTTCTATGTAGTTTTGTATATAATAGGATTGGTCTGTTCCCTGCATATTTCCTATCATGGTTTGGTAATCATATTTTTGTCCAATTTTTTCAAAGATATTGATATAATCTTTTATATTATTTTTATTATTAAAAAATGACAGTATGGGCGAAATACATACCATTGTTAATATGACTCCACAAATTAACCGCACATACTTGTCATATTTTTTATCTGGCAACAAATGTAATATTAATTCCGTCATAATACCTGTGACAAATATCTGTTTTACCCATTCCATAAAAATCCTCATTTCTGCGCTGCTTTTGCGCAAAGAACCTTTGGTTCTTTTTGGTAACTTTGTGTCAAGCAACGCGCAGACACAAATTGCTAGTTAAATTTTATTGAACTTGTGAAACAATTTATTTTTCACATTCCCTTATTCTAATATTATCAAACATAAGTGCATATGACGTCATTATGGCTTTAACAGACATATCACAATAGCTGTTACCATAATAAACAAACTGCATTGAACAATAACAATCAAGCACAACAAGCCTAATATATTTCCAGAAGTATCTATAATAGAAATAAATTGCTTGTCTGCCAATGGTTCAATCACGGCTGCCAATATTTTTAACATACATGTGATAGATATCAACTGAAGCAAAGGTGCGCTGACTGTTACTATAAGAACAAGGATTCCAGCTATACCTACTGCATTTTTTATTACATTTCCTGCTGCCACAACGGTCTGAGAAACAGCCTCTATTGAATCTCCAACTGCGGGAATAAACTTGGCAGATTTATAAAACAAATTTCTTTTAACAGTATCTGTTGATTGACCTAAAATTGTCTTAACACAACTCAATCCTGAAAATACTGTCAATACCAATTTACAACACAATTTTACTGCCCGTGTTAAAATTTCTCCCAATTTCGTAAATCGTCCACCTTCAGTAAGTATATTTACCATAGATATCATATATATAGCTCTTACCACATTAATTAAAATATCTTTAAATATAACATTGACAGCAGTAACCATCATAATCACTACTTCATAATAAATTCCACTGCTGATACTGCCAGTAACCGCCGCAATCAAGGGCAGCAAAATAGGAATGATTGCCATATACAAATCAACTGTTGAATGAATTGCTTTGTAACTAATTGATACAGCGGACTTAAATATCGAATAGATGGTAATTATCATTATGGCATATACGATAAAAAGTGAGATATCGCTTACCTGTTTATTGTTATTATCCGGTAAAAGAATCTTTAGTGAAGCTGAAAATACAGCAAGAAATAAGATATTTAATATATAAGATTGATTGCTTATAATTTCATTAAAAATGGATTGGATAGCCTGTCTTATCAATCCTTGTGCCTGAAAATCATTATTGTATATATCCTTTACAATATTTTCAAAGGAAAATCCATTGTAATTACTATTTTCAAGTATACGGTCAATCTCCGAAAAATCCAAATCCTCAATTTCTGGCGTTGCAGCATTTACTGTCATAAGTGTCATATCAAATAAACTGCATATCACAGGAAAACTGATTGCCGCTATTGTAATTTTACAAAACAACTCAATCTGTCCTGCAAGTGCATTGTATCCACTATCTTTACATAAATCAGAAGCAAACTGAGTGACATAAGTAATACCAATAATTTTAATTAAAAGTGCTATATAATCCTGTCCATAATTAACAATTGCCTGCATTCTTGTGAGCTGTGCAATAATTCCAGATATGCGTCCTGATAAAATATATATAACCAGTACTGAAAAAGTCATAATAAGAACGATATGTAACTGACTTCCCGCACTTTTTAAAATGGAAATCAGATAGACAACACTGATTGCCAATGCTGCAACTTTAATAATTTCTATCAAAATTCCACCTGCCTTACTGTCTTAAAACTGAAATATTTTGTCTTGTTATATTATAGCTGAAACATTTTCTTCATTGTTTCAAACAACTCAACAATATATGGGACAATCCAATATAATACCAACAACAGTCCTGCAAGACTTGTAAGGAAGGCATGTTCTTCTCTTCCGCTATGCTTTAACACTTGACTTAACACCGAAACAAGTATGCCCACCGCTGCTATTTTAAATATGATACTCACTTCCATTACCAGCCTCCAATCTGTATTATAGTAAAAGTATAACAATAATTATCCCTGCTGCTATTGAGGTACATTGATAAATTCTACATTTGTTATTTACACAAGATTTTGCTTCGGCAATAATATCATTTAAACGACAGCAAATATTTTCTATATGTTTAATCTGCATATCTTTATCCAAATGTAACGGCAACTCACCAATTTCACATAAAACTTCACAGTCACTTTCTGTCAGATAAATTTCTTTCACATAAGTATAAATGAGCCTTTTCCACAATTCTGAAAAAACAATAAACTCATCTTTATTTAAATCAATGGAAAGCCTTTGATAAAAATTTCTTAAATAATCGTTGTGGCTTCCTCTTGCTATGTTCATACATGCAGCCGGAAGGCTTGTCATTCCATAACGTATATCTCCAGATAAAATATAAAGCGACGAGACCATTGCACATAACCGCTTAATTCTTGTCTTTGCTATATAACTAAGACAAATTCCGGCTGTCACTGCCGTCAATAAAATAATAACTGCTCCAACTATTCTAATAATCATTTATGTATTCACCATACTTTCTATTGTTCCCACACCTTTTTTTCCAGACAAAATAATTACTTTTGTAAATCCATGATGTCCTATCATCTCTTTTAACTCTTTTCGGTTACAGCAATCCTGCAAATCATATCCATGTATTGTTGCAATAACTTTACATCCACAATGAATCACTTGTTTTACCGCATCAATATCTTGTACCCCTCCTAGCTCATCAATCGCAATGACTTCAGGCGACATTGCCCTTAATGCCAGTATCATACCTTGACTTTTTGGGGCAAGGTCTAAAACATCGGTTCTTTGTCCCACATCATTTTGTGGAACTCCCTCAAAACTTGCCGCTATTTCTGAGCGCTCATCAATCAATGCCACTTTTCTTGGTATACAGTTTATTCCATTTGAGATATTCCTTATAATATCTCGAAGCAGTGTTGTTTTTCCACAGTTTGGCGGAGAGATAATCAATGTGTTATGTACGCTGCCACTGCATATAAATGGTATCACATTCTTTGCACAGCCAAGTACTTGATGCGCCACTCTTATATTGACAAAGGTTATATTTTTCTGTCCTGAAATCGTACCATTTTCAACAATTGCCTGCCCCATAACACCTACTCGGTGTCCTCCTTTTACTGTGACAAACCCCATTCGGATACTGTCCTGATAAGCGTATATCGAATATTTTGTTATCATTTGAATACAATAATTAATATCTTCTGATGTAACGTGAATGTTTCCAATAATATACTCTTTTCCATATTCATATTTTATTATCACACTCTGATTAATTCTTAAATGTATCTCTGTCAGCTTGCTGTAAGCAAGACCATTTCGCTTAATCACATCGTTTACTTCCAATTTTACTCTCTCTGGTAATATACGTAATACTTGTGCAATATTGTCCATAAAAAAACTGCTTGTTTCTATTGTTTTTCACAATATATGAACAAGCAGTTTTTTTTATTCCAATATAAAATTTTTCAAATTCAATTTATTTTTGTCATCAACGAACCAATCCGTCACATCTACTCAGATAATTGGCAGTTGCTTTGGTCTAGTTGATTCTCACAAACAATACTAAATATATATTTTTCACTCTATTGATTTTAACGACTCAACCATCTTAACACGCCTTAATTTTCCATACATCGCCATATTAACAATCATTGAAAATACAATCGTCAACACAACAGAATATATATAACTTAACGGCTTAACGGCATTACCAAACATAATATTATCCATCTCAACTGTTATCATAATATAATTGTGCAATGCCATGCCTAAAACTAATCCCACCAAAGCACCAATAATTGATATTAATACATTCTCTCTGTATACATATGATGCAACTTCCAAATCGTAAAAGCCAAGTACTTTAATTGTGGCAATTTCTCGTATTCTCTCTGATATATTTACATTGGTAAGATTATATAATACAATAAAGGATAAAATTGCAGCCGACAATATCAACACATATGTTACTAAATTCATCGTCTGAATCATATTTTCAAACTTTGTAATATTAGCAGTTGAAAACGTAATACTATCTACATCTTCCATTGCCAGATAATCACTTCCTATTTGACTCTCCAGCTCCTCATTTGAATCGTAAACCGTTGCAATAATACAATTATTATTGCTGTCGTTTCCTGTTACTTTTTGATAATAATCTTTTGTCATATATATACTATTAAATGTATACATTTCTACAATATGTGCAATCTTCATTGGTATACGTTTTTCGTCCTCATCTGTAACATATACAGTATCGCCTTCTTTCACGTCTAAATCTTTAGCAAGCTTTTCAGTAATACATATTCCGTTATTATCAAGATGATATATGGTATTGGTATTGCGCTTTCTCAGTAATACAAATTTTTCAAAAGCAGCAATATCATCAATCACATTCATATTAATATTTTCTTTTTCAATAAAATTTTTATCTTTTACCTGTTCCAAATTGCTTACTTTTGCTGTATAGCTGTATTGTGCCGCGTACTCATTGATTCTAGTATCTTCTTTTACAGCATCGTATACAGAATCATCACTATACGTAATCGTCAAATTATACTTCAAGATTTCCTCATACTGTTTTATGATAAGAGAAGAAATACTGCCCTTAATTCCAAACCCTGCATACATCAATGCACAGCCGCCCGCTACGCCCACAACTGTCATAAAAAAACGCTTTTTATATCGAAAAATATTTCTTGCAGTAACCTTGCTTGAAAATGACATATGTTTCCATATAAATCCAATATGTTCAAGAAATATCTTTTTTCCTTTTCTTGGTGCTTTTGGACGCATAAGCTGTGATGGAACTTCTGATAATTCATTGTAACACGCATATATCGTTGCAAGTACAATCACTGCTATCATAGAACATATAGCTACCAAAGACAGAATGAAATGGTCTCCATATTGTATGCCCGGCATATAATAGATGATATTCCAACAATTATAAATAATATATGGAAATAATTTTAATCCAATAATACACCCTATTACACCACCAAGTGCTGAAGCTGTAAAGGAATAAATAATATATTTCATAGCAATGGTACTTTTAGAATAACCCAGTGCCTTATATGTTCCTATCAACTCACGCTGCTCATCAACCATTCTTGTCATCGTTGTAAGACAAACTAATGCCGCTACTAAAATAAAAAATATAGGAAATACAATGGCTATTTTATCCATTCTATCAGCACTTGATTGATATTCTCTAAAAGAATAACTAGAATCACGGTCTAACACATACCATTCCCAATCAGCACTTGACTCTTTTAAGGTCTTTTTTAAATCGTCAAAATAATCATCAATTTCACTGGTATCAAAATTTTTAATACTCTCCTCTACAGCACTTTCTATCATGGATTCAACCATATTAGATACATCAATTCCCGGATAAAAAGCCTGATATCTTCCTGTAATTTCTTCTTCTACTCTCTTTCGTATTATCTGATATGCTTCATCTAACGCCTCATCTTTCTTTTTCTCAATCTCTTTAAGATTATCATCAACTCGTATCTGAACTGCCACGTCATGTATATTTTCAATTTTTTCCTTTACACTACCCACACAATCAAAATATTCATCAGAATATGTGTTATATGATTTTGCCCCATCAACTGTCGCAAAAATTTCTGTATAATATTCTTCCACAAAATCACCATTTGGAATCATCATTGCAAAATGAACTTTGCCACTGCCAATATCACTTTGTCCAATATCATAACTCACATAATACGGCGTATAGACAATGCCCACAATCTCAAATTCGGTCACTTTTAATGTTTCCAAAATATCTTTGTCTTTATCTGCCGAAACGGTTAGTTTATCACCAACTTGAATACTATCATCATAAAAATCAGAAAATCTTATCACACACTCTCCTGATTTTTGAGGCAATCTACCTTCTTTTATTCTTAATTGATTAATATAACCCTTATTATCACTATTTAAATTTGTATCTGGAACAGTCATAACACGCACTGTATTTTGTGTACCCTCTATATTCGATATAACATCCGTTGTATGTGTTGCAAAAAATCCATCAATACCATCAACCTCTCTTATTTTTTGCACTTCATCTTCTGTAAAACCAACATTAGAAACAATCCTTAAATCATACAAATTATAATCATCATAATATACATCGGAAGAATACTTCATATCACCCGAAGAAGCTGTAACACCAGCAAAAAAAGCTACACCTACAATCGTAATCGCAAATATAGCAAAAAATCGTCCTAATGACGACTTAATCTCTCTCAATGTATCCTTTATCATATATTTGTTACTAAAAACTTATAAAAAGCTTGTACTATTTTTTGCTCCTTATAATGTTACTTGTTTTTTTGTAACCTTCTCCTTTCCTATTTATTGTATACTTTTCATATACAGTGCCGTAACTTACACTTTACCTTTTTAATTTTTCAATATGTTGCAGTTATTTCTGCTAAAATCTTATTTTTTACAACCAGTTTGCTATACAAAACTTTCCTGAATACAGCAAGTTTGTTATACAAACTTGCAAGAGTTGCTTGCAACTCTTTTAGTTGCTTGTAACTCTTTTAGTTGCTTGTAACTCTTTTAGTTGCTTGTAACTCTTTTAGTTGCTT
>CAJUKN010000002.1:0-58277 GCA_910587485.1 uncultured Lachnospira sp. | reverse complement strand
GTAACTCTTTTTTTACCATTCAATCTCATCAATAGGCGTAGGGTTATCATTAACAGATATATCACTAATGGCGCCATTTTTGACCTTGATTACTTTGTTCCCCATAGGCGTTAAAGCCATATTATGTGTAATAACAACAACCGTAACCCCATTATTAATACACATATTTTGCAGCAGCTTCAATACCGACTTTCCCGTTTGATAGTCAAGCGCACCTGTTGGTTCATCGCACAAAAGCAGCTTTGGATTTTTTGCTAACGCTCTTGCAATAGCTACACGTTGCTGCTCTCCACCAGACAACTGTGATGGAAAATTATTCATTCTGTGTTCCAAACCAACAGACACAATCGTTTCTTCTATATTTAGAGGATTTTTGCAAATTTGTGTGGCAAGCTCAACATTTTCCTTAACTGTAAGATTTTGAACTAAATTATAAAATTGAAAGACAAATCCTATATCATATCTTCTGTAAGTAGTCAATTTTTTTGCATTAAACTTGTCTACCCGCTGTGAATCCACAATAATTTTTCCTGTCGTTGAGGAATCCATCCCTCCAAGTAAATTTAATATGGTACTTTTTCCAGCCCCACTTGGTCCTGCTATAACGGCAAAATCCCCTTTATCAATCGAAAAACTGGCTCCATTTAGTGCCTTAATTTTCACATCACCCATTTTATATATTTTATGCACATTTTCAAACTCAATATAACTCATAAAATCCTATCCTCTCAAATAAACATATTATAAGCATTATATCATAGCAAGTAAAAATAAAATATGAAATATTTGAAAAAAAATGTTAGTTTAATGTTAAAGATGGCTGTACTGATACTTATTTTTAATTTTGTTTTCTGCACCACACACGCATATGCCGACAATGAAAAGATGGATTTATTTGCTAAATATGCCGCTCTTTTAGATGGTGAATCTGGTCGTGTGCTATACGGAAAAGATGAAAATACCCCTGTTCCTATGGCTAGTACCACAAAAATTATGACCTGTATTATTGCTTTGGAATATGCGGATTTGGATTTGATTTGTGAAACTTCTGCATATGCTGCTTCTATGCCTGAAGTGAAATTGAATGTCAACAAAAAAGATTATTTTAAACTAGAAGATTTACTGTATTCTCTTATGTTAAAATCGCACAATGATGCAGCTGTTGTTATTGCTGAAAATGTAGCACAACATTTTCTTCGCTCCAATCCTGATGAATTTCCTGTAGAGGCAAGTACCCTTGCTGACAGACATATCAATGAATTAACAAAAGAGGATTCTAAAAAGCTGGTTCATATATTTGCATCTCTAATGAATAAAAAAGCAGCTAGTCTAGGTTGTGAAAATACATATTTTATAACACCAAACGGTCTTGATGCCAATGACGAACATGGCGTACATTCCACCACTGCAAGAGATTTAGCTGTTATTATGTCTTATTGTATCAACAACAGCAAATTCCTTGATATTACTCAAACACAATCACATTCCTTTTCTTCCTACAACCAAGATAATTCCATTATTAGAAGTTTTACTGTAGGCAACGCGAATGCTTTTTTGTCGATGTATACCAATATTATCTCTGGAAAAACCGGATTTACATGCGATGCAGGGTATTGTTATGTATGTGCATACAAAGATGACAACCGCACATTTATTGTCGCCTTGTTGGCATGTGGCTGGCCAAATAACAAAACCTATAAGTGGAAGGATTCAAAAAAATTATTGGATTATGGCAGAGAAAAATATAATGTTCAAACGGTATATGACAAAGACTCTCCTTTAGAACCATTGTCTGTATGGGATGGATTAAAATATAATGACTTTATGCCTTATGCAGATATCAATGAAAATTTACAACTGCTCTTATCTGATAAAGATAATATTAATGTGACTATTAATTATAATGATGTTCTACTGCCAATATATAAAAATGACGTTATTGGTAATATTAAGATTTATGTAAATGATAAAATCTGGAATGTAATTGATATTAAATCCAATACAGATATTAAAAAATTAGAATTTATAGATTATTTTAAAGAAATTTTAAATATGTTTCTTGGGTAAAAATATTTTTCTGCAAAGTAACATAAATAAATTGGATAAAGATAATATATAAAAATTTTAATAAATCAAAACAAAAATACCGCCGACAGGACAGAGAAAGGAGAAGTTAAAGGTCATTATATGCCGTTGTGTTCCTGTCAGGCGTGTGATATAATTTCAATTTTACTAATGTGATAAATCAAGAACATTGGAGACAAAAATGATTCGGAAAATGACACAAACGGATTATCAAAAAATATTTGATTTATGGAAAAGTACAGACAGAATGGGATTACGAAGTCTTGATGACTCACAACAAGGAATTGCAACAAAATTAGTAGAAACTGTTATTTGCGCACTACAAAAAGAAAGAATCACACGAGTTTGCTTGAATGTTATGGAAACAAATGAATATGGCAAGTCCTTTTGGGAAAAAAGAGGATGGGAGAAAAAAGACTTTTTGGGTTTTTACAGTAAATCTATTACAGATAAAGAAAATGTACCATTATTTGATACAAAATAGTACAATGACTAAATATTCAATGAGGTGCAGTTATGATTAGACAAGCAACTTTATATTCAACCAAAAAAGATATAGAAAAAGCTGTTAATGTCAGAACATTATATGTGTATGAAGAAAATAATCGTATTGCAGGAAGTATAATTGTGGATAAAATACAGCCAATAGAATATACAAAAATTGTTTGGGGACAAACTTTCACAAATGATGAAGTAATGGTTATTCACTTACTTATAGTACGTCCAAGCAAGGCAGGAAAAGGGATTGCAACTGTTTCTATGAATGTAGGCAGCGCCATAGAACATAGTGGACATTTATTTCTTGAAAAAGTGCTATAAGCAGACCTCTGGCTGTTGTTTCTTATTATTTGTAAATATTAGTCAAGCAGATATTCACAATCTGCTTGACTATTGTTATTCTTTTTTGTGGTATAGACTTTTTTCATCATTCTATCTTGAAATAATAGAATCAATCAGTCCATAATTTAGTGCTTCCTTTGCACTCATAAAATTATCTCTGTCTGTATCCCTTTCAATTTCTTCCATTGTATGTCCTGTATTTTGTGCCAAAATTTGATTTAATCGCTGCTTACTTTTTTGCATATAATCTGACATAATTTTTATATCACTTGCTACTCCCTTAATGCCTCCACTCATAGCTGGCTGATGTATCATTATTTCAGCATTGGGCAGTGCAAACCGTTTTCCATGTGTGCCGCCTGCCAATAAAAAAGCACCAAAACTAGCTGCAAGCCCTACACAAATTGTTGAGACATCACATTGAATATATTGCATTGTATCATAAATTGCAAAGCCAGCCGTTACGGAACCACCCGGACTATGAATATAAAATTGAATGTCTTTATTGGGGTCTTGTGATTCTAAAAAAAGCATTTGTGCAATAATTAAGTTGGCTGAATCATTACTTACTTCCTCCCCTAAAAACACAATCCTATCAGACAACAAACGGGAGAAAATATCATAACTTCTCTCTCCTCGACTTGTCTGTTCAATAACATAGGGAATTGTACTCATGCTGCTCTCCCCCTTATTTCTTTTATAAATAGATGATTTTTATTAGAATAGAAATGTTTGCACATCGAAATTTTTTGTTGTTTTGGAACAAAAATACCCCTATCTCTATAAATCTTTGGCGAATACAAATAAATTTGTTTAAAAGCCAATGAAAATGCTTGTTGTGAATGATATCCCGCTTCATAGGCAATTTGTATAATTGGCATATTGGTTTTTACCAATTTTTCAGCCGCCACTGTAAGCCTGCGAATCTGCAAATATTTATGTATAGTAACATTTGTTTCTTCTGTAAACATTCGGTTAAGATGAAATTTAGAATAACCTATTATTTCTGCAATTTTATCTAAGTCTATCTCTTGTTCAAGATTATTTTCAATATAATCAATAACCTTTTTTACAACTTCTTTTTTGAATTTCAAATTGACACCTCCTCATTTTTTTAATTATAACAAAATATATTTCTATCTGTCTTAATAAAAAATGCTGTTTCAAAGAATATTGCGTTTTTTCCATACATCTGCTATGCTTAATAAAATAAATATTCGCAAGCTGCTTTACTGCTTACTTATAACCTCATTACTACTGTATAGCATTTTCATAGGAACTTGAACTTTTGCAAAAACAGGTAAGTCCTTGATGAGGTTAAATTATAAATTTATATTAATAAAATATAGGAGATAACTGCAATGAATATGATATATAAAACTTTTCCCGGCGGAAAACATAAAGTTTTAACATTAAGTTATGATGATGGTAAAGTTGAAGATCGTCGTCTTGTAAAAATATTCAATCAATATAATATCAAAGCAACTTTTAATCTTAATTCTGGTCTTACCTATATGGAAAATAGGATTCCAGAAGAAGAATGGACTAACCTTTATAAAGGACATGAGGTAGCGGCTCACACATGCACACACCCTACACTTGCTCGATGCTCCAATTTAGAAATTACTAATCAAATCCTTAATGATAAAATAAATCTTGAACATGTTATGGGATATCCCATCAGAGGATTGGCTTATCCAAATGGCTCCTATGATGAGCGTTGTATTCATATTGCAAAAAGTCTTGGCATTGAATATGCCCGAGTTGTCAATGACAAATATGCTGATGTATGCAGTGCCACAACCTACGCCAATGAAGCAGAAGGACCTATTCTTATAGGCGATGCCACTGGTTTTGATTTGCCAAACGACTATATGCAATGGTGTCCTACCTGTCACCATAACCATCACTTATTACAGTTTGGTCAAAAATTTCTCAATTTAAAAAAGACACAATATTTGTATATGATGTATGTATGGGGACACAGCTTTGAATTTGAACGAAATAATAATTGGAATGTTATCGAAGAATTTTGTGAATTAATGGCTAATAAAGAAGATATTTGGTATGCTACCAATATTGATATTGTGCATTATAATCAAGTATATGATAACCTTAAATTTGCTGCCGATAATAGTTTTGTCTATAATCCAAGTGTTTCCTCAGCATGGGTTCAATTAAATGATAAGGATATTATTGAAATAAAAGGCGGCGAATTGTACCGATTTTAAAAAATATGGATAAGATATTAAAAATTTCAAGTATAAAAAAATTGAATCAAACTGAAAACAATATTTAACAATGATAAACAGCAGGAAATAACATTTATTCGTTATTTTCCTGCTGTTTTATTTTTTAGTATATTTTAATCTTGCATGCTTTTATTATATTCTTGCTTTATTTACAACATCTTTTTGATTTATAAGAACAACTAATTTTTCTATTTATTATTTCTTATTGCTTTAATTGCATTGGACAACTTAATTGGATTGCCATATCGCAATGTTCCCATTCGATAGATTGCTGCTCCAAGAAAACCAACGCCCACAATACTTGCGGCAAGAATAACAAATGAAACCACGACTTCCCACATCTCGACATTACCCATAGCAACTCTTGCAAACATAGCACTATAAGAACTGATTGGAAGCCATGAAGCCACTTTCATAACAATGCCGTCAATATTACCTAGCTGTACTAATACAGCAAAATAAACAATCATAATAATCATCTGAATACCGCCTGCGCTCTTGTTGATATCCTCTGTTTTAGAAACAAGTGCGCCAACAGCTCCATAGATAAATGTATAAAATAAAAATCCACCAAGTCCAAAAAATGCAAAAGTAATAAGCACTTCTGAAGGTATATCAAGCACAAAGTCTAAAATGCCATTCCATGCATCACGGTTAATCTGATATGAAATAATAGTAGCCCCTAATATGAGTGCTGTCTGAAATAATGCTGCAACAGCACCTGCAAATACTTTACCAAAAAACAACACATTGGTATTTGATGATGTAATTAACACTTCAATGGTTCGATTACTCTTTTCTTGGGTAACAGATGTTGCAACCATCACACCATATAAAATAATAATCATAAAGATAAAAATAATTAAAATATAACAATACGTATAATTATTGCTCATATCTTTTCCTAATACATTTTTATTACTCTTAATATCAGGATAAAAATATGATATTGATTGTTCATAGTCTAAACCATTATCTTGACAAAACTTTATCTGATTTGCTGTTATTAAAAGATTGTTGAAAATATCACAATTACTGTCATACATACTGCTGTTATTCACATAATAATCATATTCTGTCAATGAATTAACAACAAATCCAATTGTGTCATCACTATTTTTTACAGCTTCCTCAATATCTTCTTTCGATGTTTTTGTCTGTATATTATAATTATAAAAAGCATTTTTAACTAATGACAAATCACCAAATACGCCACTTTTATCATATATTAGCAAACTGCCTGAATCTTCACTATGTTGATTTGAATTTTCATCTTCTTCTGCAATATCTTGCGTTGGTGAAGACGTTGACGTGTCGCCGCCTAACATACTAGACATATCAATAACTCTTGGCAAAAACATGATTGCAGCAAGTAAAACAGCTATCAATATGGTTGAAACCATATAGGATTTATTTTGTATGTAATTTTTAAGCTCATACATAAAAACGACTGAAAATTTCTTCATCAGACTGTACCTCCTGTCATTTTTGTTTGCTTTATGTTATTTTCTTCATCGCCTACTGTGGCAACAAAAATATCATTCAAACTTGGTTTATATGTTTCAAAATGTTCTATCTCAATATCACATTCAAGGATTTGCGCTAACAATTCTTTTCTGGATATATCTTTTACACATTTTATAATGATATCTTCTTTTGTTCTGCCTGTAGGAACAATAAAATTTGATAACTTTGTATGAATAATTTGCTCTAATTTATCTAAATTACCATCCATTGGAGATAAAACAAGCTGCTTTTCGCCAAACTTTTTCTTTATCTCAATCAAATTGCCAGACAAAACAATATTTCCATTATCAATAACAGCAATATCTTTACAAAAATTTTCCACATAACTCATCTGATGACTGGAGAAAATAACCAGTTTATCACTGTCAATCAACTCCTGCACAACATCTTGAAGAATTTTTGAATTAACAGGGTCAAGACCACTAAACGGCTCATCAAGAATGACAATATCTGGGTCACACACTAACGTTGATGCCAACTGAACTTTTTGTGCATTACCTTTTGAGAGCGTCTCAAGTTTTCTATTTTCATATTGGTCTACTTCAAGTCGCCTTAACCATTTTTTAGAATTATTAATCGCTACCGATTTGCTTATACCACGAAGCCTCCCCAAATATACAAGCTGTTCGATAACTGTCTTTTTTGGATATAAGCCTCTTTCTTCTGGCAAATATCCAATTAAATGCTCTTTCTGTGTAAATTTCTTTCCATCTAACAACAATTCTCCAGAGTCCGCATGAAACACATCCATGATAACTCTTATTGTCGTTGTTTTGCCTGCTCCATTTCGTCCAAGTAAACCCAATGCTTTTCCATTGGACACCTCAAACGAAATATCATGTAAAACTTCAGTATCGCCAAATGTTTTTTTAATATTTCTTACTTCAAGTTTCATAATAATTTGTACAATACTCCTTTCTCTTTCTTTTAACATAATAAAACAACAGCCTTGCTTTTACAAGCCATCATTAATATTAATCAATTATTTATGATTTGTAAAGTAAAGTATTTTTTTATTGCCAAAAATATAAGGGAGGTATTTTGTTATACCCCCCCCCTAAAAATTTCGTATTTTAAAAACTTTTCCAATCAACGCCTATTATTCTGGCTGTTTGCCAATATAAGCAAGAATACCACCATCAACATAAAGAATATGTCCATTGACAGCATTAGATGCTTCTGAAGCAAGAAATACAGCAGGACCAGCCAATTCTTCTGGCTTTAACCATCTCTCGGCTGGAGTCTTTGCAACGATGAACGAATCAAATGGATGTCTTGAACCATCTGGCTGACGCTCTCTAAGTGGTGCTGTTTGAGGTGTCTCAATATAGCCAGGTCCAAGTCCATTACATTGAATATTATACTTGCCATACTCTGAACAAATATTTCTTGTAAGCATCTTCAAGCCACCCTTAGCTGCTGCATATGCAGAAACAGTCTCACGACCAAGCTCAGACATCATTGAACAGATATTAATAATCTTACCATGACCTCTTTCAATCATTGAAGGGATAACTGCCTTTGATACAATAAATGGTGCGTTCAAGTCAACATCAATAACTTGTCTAAATTCTTCTGCTGTCATATCGCACATAGGAATCCTCTTAATAATACCAGCATTGTTGACAAGAATATCAATAGGACCAACTTCTTTAGCAATAGTCTCTACCATAGCATTAACGCCTGCTTCGTCACATACATTACATACATAACCATGTGCATCGATTCCAGCTTCCTTATAAGCTACTATACCCTTATCTACTAATTCCTGCTTAATATCGTTGAAAACGATTGTTGCACCAGCTTTAGCCATTCCTGATGCGATTGCGAAACCGATACCATACGAAGCACCTGTAACTAAAGCAACTTTACCTTCAAGTGAAAAATTTACTGACATTTTTACCTCTCCTTTTTACAAATTTTTGAACTTTTCATCACAAAATACAAAACGATGAAATTCTTATTGATATTCTCTCCAACCTCATTACATTTACCCATTGGAAAGGAGCAAGTAAAACTTACATGCAAAATATTTCTTTACACTATCTCTAAGCATTTTTTACAACTTTGGACAGTTCTTGCCCTAATGTTAATTTATGAGCAGATTAAGCATGGACACATATGTCTTAATCCTTCATTTTTCTTTATTTTTGCACGGCGTTTGCACAAAAAACTAAAAATTGTTATGGATTTGTAACAAACAACACACCGATATAAATCTTGTGATTGAAATTTTCAATCTTTTATCTATACAAAAAGACTATTTTTATCTTAAATCTTTCATATCCACATCGTCCATATCATCAAAATCTTGATTTTCACCAACCATACCCCATATAAATGTATATGCGTGTGTTGCTGAAGCAGAGTGAATAGACCAACTTGGTGAGATAACAGCCTCCTCATTTCTCATAACAATATGACGTGTCTGTGTTGGCTCACCCATATAATGAAAGACTACGGCATCTTCTGGCACTTCAAAGTATAAATATACTTCCATTCTTCTGTCATGTGTATGACATGGCATTGTATTCCAAACGCTGCCCGGCTCTAAACAAGTCATACCCATCTCAAGCTGACAACTCTCTACTTGTCCCGGTAATATATATTTGTTGATAGTTCGATGATTTGCACTCTCAAGGCAGCCAAGTTCTTTTTTATTTTCTGGCAAAATATCTTTATCTGGGTCAATAAACACCGTTGGATAAGTCATATGAGCAGGTGCGCTGTTAAAGTAAAACTTCGCTGGATTTGCTGCATCATCACTTGAAAACTTGATATCCTTAGCTCCCATACCTATATACATTCCATCTTTATATTTAAACTTGTACTCTGTGCCGTCCACTGTAACGGTTCCATTACCACCAATATTGATAATGCCCATCTCTCTTCTTTCAAGAAAATAATTTGCTCGAAGCTCAGCACCTGCCTCAAGTGTAAGAGTCTTGTCCGCTGGTGTGGCTGAACCTACTATAATTCTGTCAATCTGGCTGTATATTGTCTTAATCTCATTTACTACAAATAAATCTTGTATAAGAAAATCATGTCTTAATCGGTCTGTATCATAATTTTTTACATCTGCTGGATTTGCTCCTGGTCTTACTTCCATAGTACTCTCCTTGTTTTTATTATTGCCCAATGGCTAACTATACTAGTTATACCATAATTTACAAATTAATTCAACCATTAGTTAAATGGATATTCACAATCCACTTTGCTGCTTGCTTAAATTACAATTCCTTTTATTAATGATGTTTTTTCCACTTTTTTATCTGAAAAAGAAAATGCTTCTTTAAATATTTGATTCGCTTGCTCTGCCAAATCCTCTTGATTAGCAAACATCACACCTAACGATTCGCCTTTGGCTATATAATCTCCCACTTTTTTACGCAACACAAACCCAACAGAAGAATCAATCATAGAATCTTTTGTCTGTCGTCCTCCGCCAAGCAGCATAACTGCCTTTCCAATATCATCTGATTTGATATGACTAATATAGCCAGACTTATCCGACACAATATTTTTTATAATACTTGCATGAATAAGGCTTTGAGGCGATTCCAACACAGAAACATCACCACCTTGTGCTTTTATAAACTCACAAAATTTTTTATAAGCTGTCTGGTTTGTTATGGTATCTTTCAATAAATTTTCTGCCTCTAATAAACACTCTGTTATACCTGCCGAAACAACCATATGAGAACCTAACGCTACACATAACTCTAATAAATCTTTTGGTCCATTTCCTTTTAATGTATCAATTGCTTCAATCACTTCAAGCGCATTACCAACTGCAAGACCTAGCGGTTGGTCCATCTCTGAAATGACGGCTGACACTTTTCTGCCTGCTCCTGTTCCTATTCGTACCATCTCTCTTGCAAGTTCATATGCCTTTTGTTCCGTCTTCATAAAAGCACCACTGCCAACTTTAACATCAAGCACAATAATATCAGCACCTGAAGCCAGCTTTTTACTCATAATGCTGCTTGATATCAGTGCAATATTATCTACGGTTGCTGTCACATCTCTTAATGCGTACATCTTTTTATCCGCAGGTGCCAAATTGCCAGTCTGTCCTGTTACTGCAATTCCAATTTCGGATACGTTTTTCATAAATGTATGTACATCTAATGAGGTACTAAATCCGGGTATACTTTCTAGCTTGTCAATCGTGCCGCCTGTATAACCTAATCCCCTGCCACTCATCTTTGCTGTCTTTACGCCCACTGCTGCCACCATAGGACCAAGCACCAGTGTTGTCTTATCACCAACACCTCCTGTAGAATGTTTGTCAGCCTTAATCCCTTGAATCGATGACAAATCAAGAATATCACCGCTTTTTGCCATTTCTAATGTCAAATTTAATGTCTCCTCATAATTCATATGTTGATAATAAATTGCCATCAACAAAGCAGACATCTGATAATCAGGTATTGTTCCATCTGTAAAACCTTTAACAACATATGCAATTTCTTCTTTGGTGAGTGTTCCTCCATCTCTTTTTTTGAGGATGATATCATACATTCTCATAGAACCCCTCCTATTCTTGCTCAGTCTACAAATTTCATAAACAATGGCATATCTTATTTGCCTGCAAAAAACTTAATTTCTTCATTTGATTTCTTACATTTTGTCAGAAAAACTTTTACCATATCTTTCCTATAATTATTATAACATTAACTCAATCCATTTGTATATTATCATCTTTACATTTTTTATAGATTGTGTTAAAGTTCAGCCATATTATATTAGGTGTTCATATTTATATGATTTCTTATCATTTATCTTTTGGCACCTAATTTTTTATAATATACAAAAGTGACACAGAAAAGAGGATTACTATGAGTTTTGAATTTATAAGAAAATTACCAACCCCTTCAGAAATTAAGGAACAATACCCTGTACCCAAACATATTGCTCTGTTAAAAAAAGAGCGTGACAATGAAATTGCTGATGTTATCACTGGAAAATCCAATAAATTTTTAGCCATTATTGGACCTTGTTCTGCCGACAATGAGGAGGCTGTTCTTGATTATACGCTTCGATTGAAAAAAGTACAGGAAAAAGTACAAGACAAAATTATTATTATACCAAGAGTATATACCAATAAGCCGCGTACTACTGGAATGGGCTACAAGGGAATGCTTCATCAGCCAAATCCTGAAAAAAAGCCTGATTTACTAGCTGGTTTGATTGCTATTAGAAAAATGCACATTCGTGTAATGGAAGAAACGGAACTGATGCCTGCTGATGAAATGCTCTACCCTGAAAATTACTGGTTTTTGTCTGATGTTCTTTCTTATATTGCCGTTGGTGCGCGCTCTGTTGAAGACCAACAGCACCGTCTTACAATCAGTGGCGTTGATGTACCTGCTGGCATGAAAAATCCTACTAGCGGTGATTTTAGCGTTATGCTTAATTCTGTTATCGCTGCACAGGCAAAACAGACCTTTATTTATCGCAACTGGGAGGTTGCAACTAATGGAAATCCACTGACGCACACTGTTCTTCGTGGCGCTGTCAACAAACATGGACAAAATATACCAAACTACCATTATGAGGATTTAATACGTCTTGTTGATATGTATCATTCAACAGACCTTGTTAATCCAGCTTGTGTTATTGATACCAATCATTCTAATTCGGGAAAAATGTATCTGGAACAAATACGTATCACAAAAGAAATTTTACACAGTATGAGACATTCTAGCGAAGTAAACAGCCTTGTTAAAGGTGTTATGATTGAAAGCTATATTGAACCGGGTTGTCAAAAAGTTGGCGAAGGTATCTATGGAAAATCCATCACAGACCCATGTTTAGGTTGGAATGAATCTGAAAAATTATTATATAATATGGCAGAACTGCTGTAAAAAAAGAGTTGCGTAGCAACGCTTGCAGGTTTATAACAAACAAAGTTTGTTATAAACTTGCTGATGGTTGAAGACGGTTGAACTTTCCTATAAAATAAAAATGCTACACAGTCAAATAAGATTGTTATGTTAAGCGAAACCAATGTAAAATATACTATCTATTGCATACGTTTTACTTAATGCCATATCTCTATTCTATTTTTTTACAACAATTCCTTTTACTGCTAATGATATACTATCTATGACCTTACTAGCCTTATGTTATTATATGATATAATTATATATGATATAATTATATATAATCTAATTATATCCATTTTTATATTGCACAAATAATATTACTTTTAAACTATTCTAATAATAAATGTTTATGTTTTTAAAAATTCAATTAATGGCATAATATATGATTTTGAAGAAATATCATAAGACTTTGTAATAATATCTGCAAAATATTGTTCTTTTTCATCTTTATTCTTCTTCTTTTTCATCATCATACAAAATACTTTCATCATCATTTTATCAGAAAAGGGCATCCTCTCATAACGCAAACCACTCTGCATATAAAAATGCGGAATATCTTGTAATTTCGCAGAAGAAAAATTATTCTTCCACATTTCATTTATTGTATCTTTTTCTTCATTTGGCATGGCACCTGTTGCAAAAACAATAAACTGTGAAGCCTTACTTTGCATAAACAATTTCCTTGCCTTTTTAAGCCCGTCAACCGTTCCTGCGTGCATTCTGCTGCCAAAAATAACGATATCAACATTTGACATCATCTGTACTGTAACATTTTTAAAATCTATCAACGAACAATTCATCTCTTTTGCTATCATTTCTGCATATTCCTTTGTAAATCCTGTTACACTCTTATATACAATCATTATTTTTTTATTCATTTTTAACCTCATTTCTGCACTGCTTTTAAAAATGCTTCATATGCTTGTTCTTGCTGTAAATAAATTTCATCCGCTGATATTCCGGGTGTTGTTACTGAAAAGATTGTACCTATTCCTATTGTATAAATCAACATATTCAACTGTAATATTTTTGCTTGTTCTATGCTGATATTTAATTCTTCTGCTATTTTTTGCGCTATTTGTGGATTTGTTTCTGATTGATATAACTCATTCAAAGAAGAAATATTTTTTCTTTCTTGAAAGATAAAAATTTTAAAAATATGTGGTTCGTTTTTTGCAATTTGTATATACGCCTTTCCTGTGCTGCGAAATAAATCTTTTTTATTAATATGTGCTGCTACATATTCCTGTATAAATTGTTTTGCCTGCTTGGCAACATCATTTCTTAGTCCATCCATATTGTTACAATAACTGTAAATAGGTTGTACGGAACAACCAAGTTTTTCGGCAATATTCTTTACCATCACTTGTTCCATACCACCTGCTCTTGCTAGTTCAAAAGCAGCATGAACAACCATTTCTTTTGTTATTTTTTGTTTTGGCATCGTAAACCTCCATATAATTAATTTATATAAATCGTTTATATAAATCAATTATATTTGAAATAATATTTGTTGTCAATTTAAAAATGCAGCTAAACTGCAAAAAAGACGTAAGTTTTTTATTCCTTACGCCTTTACAAATATATCTAACAAACATATATTATTTAATCTCATAGCTGCAATAGCAGCTAGATGGTTTGAGCAAGCAACGCAGCAGATTGCGAATATCCGCTTTGACTACCAAGTTATTATTCACTTTACATAATCTCCATAACTTCCTGTTCTTTATTTTCAAGATATTCTTTTAATATATTTCTATCCTTGCAGATATGGATTGGTTCTATAATTGGCAAGGCTTTCACCCTTCCAATATCCATATATTCTCTCATACAAACGAACACAAACTATAAACCCATTTTATAATAAATGGATTTATCATAGTTTCCATATATATTCCCACAGCTACCAACAATATAATAACTGCCAGATTGCTAACTATTTGTCTATAATCTCTTCTATACTCATTTAACATTTTAACAAGTACAACAAATGCAAGAACATAGGCTATCCATTGTGGAAATATGGACGCAACATAAATAAGCACCCCAACAATACCATATGAATATGCACAGCAGCTTATAATAATTCCGCTTGTAATACCCATAAAAGCAATAGCTATTTTAATCCATACATTGTAATAACGTGTCATGCAGCCACACATTAAAAAAATAATTAGTTTTATTCTGGAAAATGCCACATGTCTAAAAAGCAGTTCATTATTGATACTAACTGTCTGAAACATAGACATATAATCCTGTGTAAAAAATGTAATGCTATCTTTTGTCAAGAACGCAGTATCAATGGATGCACCTACATTAAATAATATTGTTCCAATGAGCATGCCAATAAATAACAATACAACAAATCTATATTTTAATAAAATATTGGATATATACAACAAAACACCTTTTTCTGTAATTGCTTACTTCATTTTATGTACATACTTACAGATATATGCTAAAACTGCAGAAATGGTTTTTGAATCCATAATAACGCCTGTAAATATCATATTTTGCAATTCTTCTATGGTATATATTTCAACATCAATATCTTCTCCAGCATCAAGATGCTGTTCACTTTTTACTAAATTTTTTGCAACATAAATATCCACAACCTCATTACAATAAGCAATGGCAGTGACAATATTTATCAAAGACTCAACTGTATCGCTTTTATATCCCGTTTCTTCTTCTAACTCCCTTGTTGCTGCTGCCATTGTAGATTCACCTAGTTCTATTCCTCCAGCAGGAATTTCTAATGTATATCTATCCAATGAATTTCTAAACTGACGAACTAATATAATACGCCCATCAGGCAGCACTGGAACGACAGCCGCAGCACTTTTATGGTCAATATGGTCCCATTGTTCCACACTTCCATTAGGAAGTTTTATACTATCTGCATAGATATTTAATATTGAACCTTTATATTTCAATTCCCTTCCTACTCGTTTTATATGATTCATATAAATCCCCATTCCAAGTTATAGTGTAGGAATTTTCACTCTAATTCCTATCCCTACACTATTTCACATCTTATAATATTTCTATTTATTCTTTGGATTACAGGCAGCATAACAGGCATCCGTTGCTTTGATAAGTGCATTTCTAAATCCATACTCTTCTAAAGCAGAAACGCCTTTAATTGTCGTTCCTCCCGGTGAACAGACATCATCCTTTAACTTTCCGGGATGTTCCATCGTCTCAAGAACCATTTTAGCTGAACCCATTACAGTTTGTGCAACCAACTTATATGCTTCTTTTCTTGGAATACCATATTTGACAACACTGTCTGCTAAGGCTTCAATAAACATATACACATAAGCTGGCGAACTACCGCTTGCACACACAACAGAACTCATCAAATTTTCTGAAACTGTAACGACCTTACCAAATGAATTAAAAAATTGTTCCAATAAATCGCGCTCTTCAAACGAAAATTCTTTTACATCATAACTGATTCCAGTCATACCTTCACCAATTAATGCAGGCGTGTTTGGCATAGCTCTGACTATTCTTATATCTCGTCCAAGCTTAGTTTTGATATAATCTGTAGCTATATTAGGAGCCAATGAAATAATAATCGTTTCATCCGTAACAATATCATGAATATTTTTAAGAACAACATCATATACTTGAGGTTTTACAGCAAGAATAAGCATCTTACAATTATTAGCACATTCTGCATTACTCTCTGCGTATTGGACACCTGTCTCTTTGCTTACTTGTTCCCTTCGCTCACTGCTTGGACATGTAAACATAAACTCATTTGCATGAAATACTTTGATTGCACTTTTTAACATGGCATATCCCATGTTTCCCATTCCTATAAATCCAAATTTAAACATATTTCCTCACTTTATTAATTACATATATTCTATTGAAAACATATTTTTATATATTCTAAAAAATAAATTGATTGCTTTATATATGAACAATCTATCACTTATTTTGTTTGTAATATTTTTTCAATGCTCACCAATTTTACACAAATAGTAAAAATTTTAGCAGCTTCTAACATCTCTTCAATAGATGGAAATGATGGTGCTATTCTTATGTTACTATCTTTAACATCGTTTCCATAAGGAAATGTTGCGCCAGCGTTGGTCAATGTCACACCCGCCTCTTGGCACTTGGCAACAATGGCTTTTGCACAGCCTTCCATTGCGTCAAACGATATAAAATAGCCTCCTCTTGGCATATCCCATGAGCCAATTCCTAAGCCTGACAATTCCTCTTCAAGTACCTTGATTGTCGCCTCAAATTTTGGTCTTATCAAAGCAGCCTGTTTCATCATATGTGCATTTAATCCATTTAAATCCTTAAAATATCGTACATGTCTTAATTGATTAATTTTATCATAACCAATCGTTTGTATTGTAAGATTTTTCTTAATATCCTCTAAATTATTCTTTGAGGTAGCCAATGCAGCAATTCCGCTTCCTGCAAAGCAGACTTTAGAAGTTGAGGCAAACTCAAATACAATATCTTCATTTCCTGCTTTTTCACATTCGGACAAAATATCTAAAATTTCATCGTGTCTATCTTCATACAAATGATGAATTGCATACGCATTATCCCAAAAAATTCTAAAATCCTTAGCGGCTGGTTTTAAATTTGCAAATCGTTTAACGGTCTCATCTGAATACGAATAGCCTTGTGGATTTGAGTATTTTGGCACACACCATATTCCTTTTACACACTCATCATTTTGGACATACTGCTCTACCATATCCATATCTGGACCGTTTTCTGTCATAGGAATATTAATCATCTCTATTCCAAAACTTTCTGTAATTGCAAAATGTCTGTCATATCCCGGAACTGGACAAAGAAATTTTACTTTATCAAGCTTACACCAAGCGGTATTGCCTAGATATCCCTGCGAATAACCTCGTGATACTTGGTCGTACATAACACTTAGACTTGAATTGCCATAAACAATCACATGTTCAGGTGTTGTATCTATCATATCTGCCATTAATTTTTTAGCTTCTGACAACCCGTCAAGCAAACCATAATTTCGACAATCTGTACCATCTTCTGCCATCATATCAGACGAACTGTTAATGACATCTAACATACCCATTGAAACATCAAGTTGCGCTGTAGCAGGCTTTCCTCTTGCCATATTAAGATTTAAGCCCTTTGACTTAGACTCTTTATACTGTTCACTTATTTTCTTTTTTAGCTCCTGCAACTCTTCTGTACTCATCTGACTATACTGCATATCACAATCCTCCTGTTTGTATTCTTCTTTTCTCATTTTCTAATTTGTATATTTTGAATCAGAAACAAGCGTCCATTGCTGTAAGCTGTTCTTATGACAAATTAAAATATACATAATATATATAAACCTGAAATATTATACCCCTTTCATTTTCATTTTGCAATACTTAATCGAACAGGCGCTATTCTGCTTCTTATGTCGAATAAATAACAAAATTTAGGTGCCTATATAGTCAAAGCGAATATTCGCAATCCGCTACGCTGCTTGCTTAAACCATCTATCTGCTATCGCAACGCAAGTCTCCACCCACCACTTATGTCTCTGTGGTATTGAAGTGGGGGACTTCCTTGATGAGGTTAAAAAAAGACTTGCAACCGTGTATCAACACAACTTGCAAGTCCTTATGAACTCTAATTATTCTACTTGGCGTAGTCGACAGCTCTCGACTCACGAATAACACTAATCTTAATCTGTCCCGGATATTCCATTTGGTCTTCAATCTGTTTAGAAATATCTCTTGCCATAAGTATCATATCTGAATCACTGACAACTTCAGGAACAACCATAACTCGAATCTCTCTACCCGCCTGAATGGCAAATGATTTTTCAACTCCTTTAAAGGAATTTGTAATATCTTCTAATTGTTTAAGTCTGTTTGTATATGTTTCTAATGTTTCTCTTCTTGCACCCGGTCTTGCTGCCGATATTGTATCAGCAGCTTGTACAAGACATGCAATAAGCGATTCTGGCTCAACATCTCCATGATGAGCCTCAACTGCGTTAATAACAACAGATGATTCTTTATATCTTCGACATAAATCAACACCTATCTGTACATGTGTACCTTCCATTTCTCTGTCAATGGACTTTCCAATATCATGTAATAATCCTGCTCTTTTGGCAGTTTTTACATCACAGCCTACTTCTTCAGCTAACAACCCTGCTAACTGTGCAACTTCAATAGAATGTTTTAAAACATTTTGACCATAGCTTGTCCTAAAATACATCCTGCCAAGAAGCTTTACTAATTCTGGATGAATACCATGCACACCAACTTCAAGAGTAGCAGCTTCACCCTCTTCTTTAATAACCGTTTCAACCTCTCTTTGAGCCTTTTCAACCATCTCTTCAATTCTGGCAGGATGAATACGTCCATCAAGAATAAGCTTTTCAAGGGCAATTCTTGCAACCTCTCTTCTAACGGGGTCAAATCCAGATAAAACAACAGCATCTGGTGTATCATCAATAATAAGTTCTACACCTGTCAGAGTCTCTAATGTGCGAATATTACGACCTTCTCTGCCTATAATTCTACCTTTCATCTCATCATTGGGAAGCTGCACTACAGAAATGGTCATTTCTGCAACATGGTCAGCCGAACACCTTTGAATAGCAGAGACAATACAGTCTCTTGCTTTCTTTTCAGCTTCCTCTTTGGCTCTACTCTCATAGGCCTTAATCATAACAGCAGTTTCATGTTTTACTTCATCTTCAACAGTCTTTAATAGATATTCCTTTGCCTGTTCGGAGGTTAATCCTGAGATTCTTTCGAGTTCCTGTTGTCTCTTCTGCTCAAGTTCATCAACTTCTTGCTTTCTTTTACCAAGTTCTTCTTCTTTCCTGGTAAGATTGGTGTCGCGTTTCTCAACAGCTTCCATTTTCTTGTCAAGTGATTCTTCTTTAGAAAGCACACGTCTTTCATACTTCTGTAATTCAGCACGTCTTTCTTTCGTTTCCTTGTCAAGCTCATTCTTTGTTCTTAAAGACTCTTCTTTAATTTCTAACAAAGATTCTTTTTTCTTTGCCTCAGCCGTTTTTAATGCTTCATCTATTATTTCTCTTGCCTTATCTTTAGCATTGCCAACTGTAGTTTCATAAGACTTTTTCTGGGCATTTGATGCAATAAGCCAAGTAATAGGTGCGACTATAATCAACGTAGCAATTATAGCGATAATAACTAGCACAGGAGCACCTCCTTATTTAGTTTTCATTGTACAAAACATACAATGGTCTAATTTTATACTGAATTTCATACGTTGTCAAGAAATACATCAACAGCCTTATGAATTGTATCCATGCCAAAACCTTTCCTATACATGTATGCCATCATTTTTTGTTTTTGTTTATAATCTAATTCTTCTATGGAAACATTACCATATTTCTTTTTGAGCGTGCTTATAATAAGATTCATTTCATATTCTGATGAATTACCATAATAATCTTCTAATGCGTTCTCAATCACATCAGAACCAATACCTTTTTCTTTTAAAAACTGTTCAATCTGTTTTCTACTTTTTTTATTTGCTTTAAATGCTATATAATTTTCTACATAACGCTTGTCATTGATATATCCATAACGTTCTACATATGTTAGTGCATCATGGATACTTTTTTTTGGATAATATGACATCTCTAATTTACTAACAAGTTCTTTTTTTGTGTAATCTTTTGATTTTAAAAGATTCATTGCTCGAACAGTAGCTCTTTTTGATAACATTTGAACAATATCACTATAATTGTGTTCAGAAATTGTCTCATTTTCTTTTATGCTGTATGTTTTTAATTCTTTATTATAAAGCGCAAAAGCTGGTTCATAATTAATATAAACCAGCTTTTTTTTATTGGAATAAGAATGCTTTATATCTACAATGGAGGTAACTATATAATCCATATCTGCTTTTATTCTTCCTTTGCCTTAACCGACTTTTTCTTCATTGCTTTTGCATCACCATCATCTTCAGGCACTGGTACAGCAGCGTCTTGTGAATTGTCATCCTTTTTTTCTTCTTTATTAAAATAATGCTCTCGAACTTTAGCATCTATCTCATTATAAATGTCTCTATGTTCAATAAGAAATTGCTTCGCGTTTTCTCTGCCTTGACCAATTTTTTCTCCATTATATGAAAACCATGCACCGCTTTTTTGAACAATTCCAACATTTACACCCAAATCAAGAACATCACCTTCACTGGAAATTCCCTTTCCAAACATAATGTCAAATTCAGCCTCTTTAAAAGGAGGAGCAATCTTATTTTTGACAACTTTCACTCTTGTTCGATTGCCAATTACTTCGCCTCCTTGCTTTAATGTCTCAATTCTTCTTACGTCCATACGCACCGATGCATAAAACTTTAATGCACGTCCACCTGTTGTTGTCTCTGGATTACCAAACATAATACCAACTTTTTCTCTAAGCTGATTGATAAAAATTACAATACAATTATTCTTGCTGACAACCGGTGTCAATTTTCTTAATGCCTGAGACATCAATCTTGCCTGAAGTCCAACATGGGAATCACCCATATCACCATCAATCTCAGCTTTTGGTACAAGTGCTGCAACCGAATCCACAATAATAATATCCACTGCACCAGAGCGAACCATCGTTTCTGTAATTTCTAATGCCTGTTCGCCACTATCAGGCTGTGATATATATAAATTATCAATATCAACACCAATATTTTTAGCATATACAGGGTCTAAGGCATGCTCTGCATCAATAAATCCTGCGATGCCCCCCTGCCTTTGAACTTCTGCTACCATATGAAGTGCTACTGTCGTCTTACCACTGGACTCTGGACCATATATTTCAACAACACGTCCTCTTGGAACGCCGCCAAGACCTAATGCAACATCTAAACTTAAGGAACCTGTAGGAATGGTCTCTACATTAAAATTGACATTCGATTCTCCCAGTTTCATAACAGAGCCTTTTCCAAACTGCTTTTCTATATTGGCAAGAGCTGCATCCAACGCTTTTAATTTCTCATCACTAATCATCTTTAACCTCGTTTCTGCGCTGCTTTTAATAAAAAATTACTCTTAAAGTAGTTTTGAAACAATCTTGTATTAAGCAACGCGCAAATACAGGATTGGTAATAGTTTATGAACATCTGTTCGCTATCTATCATATAACAATATTGATTTCATGTCAACAGAAAAAACGAATATTTGTTCGCATTTTTAATAATAAACAAATAGGCAATTTTTCTACAATAATTATAATATTTATAATATAATATTACCATTTTAAATATACTAAGTCAATACTTTATTTACAAATCGTGGTAAGAATAATAGAAAACGCCTTTTCTACAGCTTGATTTCTTATTGATGTGCGGTCTCCCAAAAAATGAAACTCATATGCATCGCTATGATTTTCATAACAACAGCCAATATAAACTAACCCAACAGGCTTATCATCTTCCATATCTGGACCAGCCACACCAGTAATTGATATTGCAATATTGGCTCCTGATACTTTTACACACCCTTCTGCCATCTCTATAGCAGTTTGTCTGCTTACCGCATAATACGTCTGTAAGGTCTCTTTACGAACACCTAACATATGAATTTTGGCATTATCACAATATGTTATATACCCTTCCTTAAAAACGCTCGATGCACCTGCAACATTTACAATACAAGAAGCCAGCAGCCCTCCAGTGCAGGATTCTGCTGTGCTTATCACTAAATTTCTTTTCTTTAATTCTTCAACAACTTTATATTCTAATGGTTTGTCATTTAATTCTTTATTCATATTCCTTCCTATTTTTATCCATTATTTAGATAATTGTAAACCTTATTATTTTAAGATATAAGTTCATTTCACAATTACTTAATCTATTTTATACATTATTAGTGCTTTTCATAAGCACTTTATAATTTTTATATATGTAATCAAATAAAGAAATGATTGTTAAAAGTAAAGCGACATATACAAAAAAATTGTTTACGATATACATATATGGAATATCCAAATCCACAATCAACAATACAATCATTATCATTTGGCATGTTGTTTTAAGCTTTCCCCAATAACTGGCAGCTATCACAATACCATTATCAGCCGCCAATACACGAAATCCGTTTATAATAAAATCCCTTGAAATAATAATAATGACAATCCAACCTGCAAGCTTTTCTATATCAACAAGTGCTATTAATGCCGAACAGACTAAAAGTTTATCAGCCAAAGGGTCCATAAACTTGCCAAAATTTGTTACAAGATTATATTTACGGGCAATCTTTCCATCTAATAAATCGGTAAGACTGGCTACTATAAATAATAATGCTGCAATATATAAGTTCATATTATCCCCAATATCGACATATAAAAATAAAATAAAAAGTGGTATTATCACAATTCTAAGTATTGTCAGTTTATTGGGTAGATTCATATCCTCCAACCTCCATTTTACACAATTATTCATGAACCAGGCTTCCCATCAAATCATATTCATATGCACTTTCAATCTTAACCTTAACCATGTCACCAGACAAAAGATTTTCATCGGTATTGATAAACACATATCCATCTACATTTGGTGCATCTTTGTAAGAACGAGCCACATAAACATCATCATCTATCATCTTTCCTTCCACCATACAAGAAAGGACTTTGCCAATAAGCTGTGATGATTTTTCTAATGAAATTTCCTGTTGTAACGCCATAATCTCATCTCGACGTTCTTCTTTAACAGCCTCGCTAATTTGATTCTTCATCTCAGCGGCAGGTGTATCTTCTTCAGCAGAGTATGTAAAAACACCAAGTCTATCAAATTCCATATCATTGACAAAATCAAGCAGTTCGTCATGTTCTTCCTTTGTCTCTCCCGGAAACCCTGTAATCAATGTTGTTCTCAACGCTATATCTGGAATTTCCTCTCGCAGCTGGTTAATAATAGCAATCAATTCTTGCTTAAAAGTACGTCTTCCCATCTTTTTTAAAATGGTATCACTGGCATGTTGTATTGGCATATCTAAATACTTCACCACTTTAGGTATATTTTTGATAGCATTAATTAATTCTCTATCAATCTCTTCTGGATAACAATATAAGATTCTAATCCATTCTATTCCATCTATTGCAGAAAGTTTATACAATAATTTCGACAAAGATTTTTCTCCATATAAATCAACACCATACATTGTTGTTTCCTGAGCTACAAGTATCAATTCTTTAACACCATTTTTTGCAAGCAGTTCTGCTTCTTTTACAAGATATTCCATTCGATAGCTTCTATAACTTCCTCTTATCTTAGGAATGATACAGTATGTGCAATGTTTATCACAGCCTTCTGCAATTTTTAAATATTCATAATATCCGCCTGTTGTAATAATTCTATCACTAGATACCTCGACAAGTCTATTAACATTTTCTAAAACATTGCTTTTATTAAATGATAAATCATTTGATAATAGCAAACCATTTTTGGATAATAAATCATCTTTAGACAGTAAATCATTTTTTAATAATTTTGATAAAATCACTTCCGCAATTTTATCATAACTTGATGTTCCTATAATGGCATCCACTTCTGGTATTTCTTTTATGATTTCATCTTGATACCTTTGCGCTAGACAACCTGAAACAAGAAGTACTTTACAGCAGGCATCCTGTTTATGCTCTGCCATCTCTATAATCGTGTTAATACTTTCCTGTTTGGCATCGTGAATAAAACAACATGTATTAATAACAATAACTTCCGCTTCCATCTCATCATCTGTAAATTCAAATCCTTTATCTTTTAGTATACCAAGCATATATTCCGTATCGACAAGATTTTTATCGCATCCAAGCGAAATAAACATTATTTTCAAAATATATTCCTCCATATATTTTTGTACATTGAACAATCTATTATATTGTTAAAAAATGAGGCTATCGCATTAAGAAAAATCACGGCAAAATGTACTTACATTTTGTGTTTTATTACTTAGTGCGACAGCCCCATTCATTGTATCTACGCGGCATTGTTAATATCAGACCAACCTGAATTGAACATTGCTTCCAAGAATTAAATATTTTCTAAACCATTTCCAACAATCTTAATCTTACCTTCATGGAGTTCTCTGACAGCAACTAACAATGGCTTAATACCTGAAGCATTATTAATTAATTCCTGTCCAAGTGCAATTTTTCTCTTATCTTCAACTGTCTTTTTAGGCTCTCCGTCTTTATTATCCTTTTCTGCCAATTTGAGCTTATCGTATTTTTCCTCAAGATATCTTGCATCAATAATTTGTTTTGCTCTTGCAGCAGTAGCTTTTACAATCGAATAACGACTTTGTACAATTGGCTGTTCTCCCTCTTCAACCTCACTATTAACAACTTCCATTAACTCGGAATATGATGGATGTAACATATAAAATTATTCTCCCTTCAATATATTCTTTAAATCATTTTTTATAACCTTAATAAATGGTAAATTTGCTGAAATTTTGCAACATTCCATAACAGCATTGTTATCATTTGCAATATCATTTATTGTATCAACACAGTTTTTTATTGTATCATTAACCACAATATAATCGTATTTTTCCACATCATCGGACTCATCAACAGCCCTTGCCAATCGTTTTTGAATAACATCTGCTGCCTCTGTACCTCGAAACGTAAGTCTATTACATAATTCTTTTGCATGTGGAGGGACAATAAATATCATCACAGCATCAGGATAAATTTCTTTAACATTGCAAGCTCCAACGACTTCAATTTCAAGAATCACATTATTACCCTTAGAAAGCTGTTGTTCTACATATGTTTTTGGTGTCCCATAATAATTATTAACATATTGTGCATATTCAAGAAATTCATTTTTATCAATCATTGTCTTAAATTCATCTACTGTTTTAAAAAAATAGGACTTGCCATCAACCTCTCCCTCACGAGGCTTTCTTGTAGTCGCTGACACGGATACTGTATAATTTTTATACATATCAAGCAATCTTTTGACTACTGTTCCTTTTCCAACTCCAGAAAAGCCCGAAATAATCAGTAATTTTCCACGTTTGTCCATAGTTCAATCAGCCCTTCTTTCTGACCTGTACATTTTTACATTATAAGTAATTATATCGAATTAAACAAAAACAATCAAGCAAAAACTACAATAAAACTTGTCAAGCAAATATTGTGCTTAATTACGTTTTTATTCAATATTTTGTATCTGTTCTCTTATTTTTTCTATTTCTGTCTTTAATTCAATCGCATGATTGGAAATATCTATATCATTGGCTTTTGATAATATTGTATTCGCTTCTCTATTCATCTCCTGTGCAATAAAATCCATCTTACGACCTATCCCGCCATCTTCATTTAGACAATTCTTTGCATGTTCAATATGACTTTCTAATCGAACAGTCTCCTCATCAACACATATCTTATCTGCATATATAATCACTTCTGTGGCAATTCTGCTCTCATCAATATGTGTATCGCTAAGCAACTCTTTTACTTTATTTTCAAGTTTGCTTCGGTATTCTTTCATAATCTGAGGACTTCGCTCATTTATGTAGTCAACAATTACCTGCATCTTATCCAGTTTTCCAATCAAATCATTCTTTAGATTATTTCCTTCTAATATTCTTGTCTCAACAAGTTGTTTACATGCACTGTCAACTGCATTTTTAATAAAATTCCACAATGCTTCCTCGTCAACGCAAGCCTCCTCCATTACAATCACTTCTGGATACCTTGACAAGGCGCCTATTGTCACATCATTGACTTTCTGAAATTGTTGTGACATTTCATCAAATATTCTCATATATTCTTTTGCCAAATCACGATTATACTTTAAGCTTACTTGATTTTCTGTCAAATCTTCATAAATAATAAATACATCTATTTTTCCTCTGCTGATATGTTTCTTTAAGACATCTCGAATCCTTCCCTCAAATACATTGAGTTTTTTTGGCATCTTAATACTTGTTTCTAAATATCGATGATTAACCGATTTGATTTCTATAATCATTTTTTTCTGCCCTTCGATACATTCGCATCGCCCAAAGCCTGTCATACTTTTTATCATACTGCCTTCCATTCTAAAGCGTTTTATACCCAAAAATAGACCAATAGAATTTGTAACGCTTCCACGCAATTCTTTATATTTTATATATATTTTTAAAATTATAAGAAACTATTTTTATACCTTACATTTAAGCAGTATATCAACATTTCGTATAAAGTACAAGACATATCATAAAATTTATGCTAAAATAAGCTACAATTAATTGCAACTTTATGTCTGTGTGCCACCTGATACAAAGCTACCGCAATTTTACTTTTCTGATTTTTTCTATATAAAAAGTGGCACAGAAATGAAAATAAAATTGAACTGCACAAAAAACGTGTACACATGGAGGTAATTATGGCACTTGATGGAATTGTAATTGCTAATATTACAAAAGAATTAAACGATACGCTGCTTGGTAGCAGAATATATAAAATTGCACAGCCTGAAACGGATGAATTACTAATAACATTTAAGGCAAAAAATGGACAGTATCGATTAACCTTATCTGCTAATGCCAGCCTGCCATTAGTATGTCTTACAAAACAAAATAAACCAAGTCCTATGACTGCGCCTAATTTTTGTATGCTTTTAAGAAAGCATTTAAACAATGGACGTGTGCTGTCTATAACACAACCGGGATTAGAACGTATGATTGATATTGAGGTTGAACATCTCAACGAAATGGGGGATTTGTGCAGCAAACATCTGATTATTGAAATTATGGGAAAGCATAGCAATATTATATTTTGTGACAATAATATTATTCTTGATAGTATAAAACATATATCTGCGCAGATAAGTTCTGTGCGTGAGGTGCTTCCGGGCAAACCCTATTTTATTCCTAATACAACGGATAAAATAAACCCTCTTAAAGCTGATTTACAATCTTTTTGTGCGATATTAAAAGAATCTTCAGCAAGTATATTAAAAACACTCTATCAACAATATACTGGTATCAGTCCTCTTGTCTCACAACAAGTATGTTATGATGCTTGTGTCAATGCAGAACTTCCTGCAAATATGCTTGATGAAAAAGAACAAATCCATCTGTATCACACATTTTCTCATGTAATGGACTATGTAAAATCAAATCAGTATACACCAAATATATGTTTTGAAAACGATACACCAAAAGACTTTGCTTCCATTCCATTAAGCATGTTTGATAAAACCGTATCTTACGATTCTATCAGCGAACTGATTGTTGATTTTTACTCTAAAAAGGATGCTATTACTAGAATACGCCAAAAATCTTCGGATTTAAGGAGAATCGTATCCAACGCACTAGAGCGTTCTTACAAAAAACGTAACATTCAAGAAAAACAAATAAAAGACACTGAAAAACGTAATAAATTTAAAGTTTATGGTGAATTGATTAATACCTATGGATACAATATTCCTGATGGAAGTAAATCATTTAAGGCACTTAACTATTATACCAACACCGAAATTGAGATTCCGCTTGACCCTACTTTGACTGCTAAAGAAAATGCGGTTCAATACTTTAATAAATACAATAAGTTAAAGAGAACCTATGAAGCGGGAAGCAAACAACTAAATGATACTCAAAATGAAATTATACACTTAGAATCAATCGCCACTTCTCTTGATATTGCCACATCAGAAGAAGATTTAATTCAATTAAAACAGGAATTAATTGATTCTGGTTATATTCATAAAAAAATAAACAACAAAAGAAAAGAAAAAACAACCAGCAAACCATTTCATTATATTTCCTCTGATGGTTTTGATATCTATGTTGGAAAAAATAATTATCAAAATGATGAACTTACCTTTAAATTTGCTAAAAATGATGATTGGTGGTTTCATGCTAAACAAATGGCAGGTTCACATGTAATTTTAAAATCTGAAGGAAAAGAAATTCCTGACAAAACCTTTGAGGAGGCAGCCGCTCTAGCCGCCTACTACTCAAAAGGTCAAAATCAGGAAAAAGTAGAAGTCGATTATGTATTAAAAAAAGAAGTCAAAAAACCTGCTGCCGCAAAACCCGGATTTGTTGTCTATTACACAAATTTTTCAATGGTTGCCAGTACGGATATTCGCTGTATAAAAGAAGCTGATTAACGCAATCAAATCTGCTACTGCACAGCCTGCAAATATTGCAGAAAAGCTAATAAAATGAAGTCCTATAATTGCTAAAATGCTGATAACAAAATGTATGATAATTGTTATCAGTATTTTTTTGTGACTATAATCATCTTTTAAACATACGGCTGTCAATATACTTACTAACACAACATCAAGGGCATACATAATCATATATACAACATTGGAAGAATCCACCATATCACAAATATGCTCATCAAAGGATAAATATCCAAATAATCGTGGTGGATTGATTATGATAAAAACAATTTGTACAATATACGCCAAAGCAAAAAAGATGCCTATAATAGTCTTGTCAATCTGAAATTTACGAACAAATCGATTGACTAATACAATAACAATGGCTGATACTAATACAATCCATATTAGTTTGATATGAAATAATGGCATACCTTCAAAATAATGTTGTGTCAAAATATTATATACTTGCCCGCTCTGTTCCTTAAAACTGGTAACATACTCTAACAATAGCATTTTTACTATCTCCATAAAAATGCATCCATAAAATACAGGAAGCATAGCAATCAAACCTGTATGTTTATAGGAGCTGTTGTATGAATACATCTTTTTTACATTACTGCTTTTAATAATCAAAATTGCTAAAACGCCAATAATAATAAGAACAATTCCTACAATCACAACTTTTATATGGAGTATTCTATCTCCCTCAATATAATTGCCCGCTTCATGTAAATAGATATAGGAGGCTGCTTTATGTAATAAAACATTATTTTCCAATATATATACGAATATTATATAAATTCCTGTTACAACACTGCTAATAGCACCACACAGCGCAATGGAGGAAACACCTTTTAACTTTAATAGTAACCCCATTGCACCTATAATAGTTGTATAGAGTGTCAAATCAAATAAAAAGGTATAAATCGTATGAACTCCACTAAAAAATGCAGCATTATAAGCGGAACCTGCCATATTACTGTATTCATTATTATTTATCATCTCTATATAGTGATAAAACAATCCTGATTGAGCGCCAAATAATAAAATCAATGCCAGCGCAGCAAGTAATATTGCTGCGCTTGTTATCCTTATAATGATAATATCTTCTTTTTTCATAAATATTCCTATTTCTTCACCGTTACCTTTTTAAAACTTTTTTTACCTTTTTTAACGACAACTCCATCTTTAAAAATTTCTAAAGGAAACTTTTCTTCTATTGAATTTACTCGCTCTCCATTAATACTAATACCGCCTTGCTCTATCGCTCTTCTTGCCTCCGAGCGAGAAGAAACCAAACCAGCTAAATGTACAATGGATATAATATCAATTACGTCCTCTTTAAATGCATCCAAAGAAATCTCAACGGATGGCATATTTTCAGAGTCTCCTCCTGTAAAAATAGATTTTGCCGTCTGTTCTGCCTTTTTTGCTTCCTCTTCACTATGGACAAGTTTGGTAAGTTCATACGCCAATATCTCTTTTGCCTTATTAAGCTGTGCGCCTTCCCAATCTTTCATTGCATCAATTTCTTCTATTGGAAGAAATGTAAGCAATCGCATACAATTCAATACATCAGCATCATCTACATTTCTCCAATATTGATAAAACTCATAAGGAGTCGTTTTTTCTGGGTCAAGCCACACTGCGCCTTTCTGTGTCTTTCCCATTTTTTTGCCTTCTGAGTTTAAAAGCAATGTAATGGTCATTGCACTGGCATCTTTGCCTAATTTTCTTCGGATAAGCTCTGTTCCGCCAAGCATATTGCTCCACTGGTCATCACCGCCAAATTGAAGCGTACAGCCATATTTTTGATATAACATCAAGAAATCATAGGATTGCATAATCATATAATTAAACTCTAAAAAGCTCAATCCTTTTTCCATTCTCTGCTTATAACATTCTGCCCTTAGCATATTATTGACTGAAAAACAAGCGCCAACTTCTCTTAATAAATCCACATAATTAAGCTTTAAAAGCCAATCCGCATTATTAACGATAATTGCCTTTCCCTCAGAAAAATCAATAAATTTTTCCATCTGCTTTTTAAAACAATGAACATTATGTTCAATAATTTCTGGTGTCATCATCTGGCGCATATCCGTTCTTCCAGAAGGGTCGCCAATCATTGCTGTACCGCCGCCAATAAGCACTATAGGCTTATTGCCTGCCATCTGAAGTCTTTTCATCAGACATAATGCCATAAAATGTCCAACATGAAGACTATCTGCTGTAGGGTCAAAACCAATATAAAACGTTGCCTTTCCATTATTGATTAACTCTTTAATTACTTCCTCGTCTGTAACCTGAGCAATCAAGCCTCTGGCTACCAGTTCATCATATACTTTCATTTTTTTATTCCTTTCTCTTGTCTATACTGTAAATATTAAAGATACTGGTAAACTATGAATTTCTACATTTTAATTTTACCGTAGCTATCTTATCATATCAACACATAACAAATATGCTCCTACCATGTCATTTGGATTATAATCATTTTCTATTTCTTCTTTCAGTCAAAGCGGATATTCGCAATCCGCTACGCTACTTGCTCATAACCTTCTATCTATCAGAACTATATTACAACTTTTCGCCTTTTATCACACATCATACAGATAAATATCGCTATAAATCCGCCTGTTGCATCAATAAGGACATCTACAATCGAGCCATTTCTGCCTGAAATAAATAACTGGTGCAGTTCGTCGGTACAAGCATACGCAACAACAATTAAAAAAGCTGCATACTTTGTCCAACGCCACTTTACTTCGTCAACAGCAAGCGCGATATATACACTTAACGCAAAAAGCGCATATTCTGTCATATGTGCAATTTTTCTTACAGGGACTTGCATCTGTTCAATCGCATGTTCTCTTCCAATATATTTTATATCAATCAAATGCAATGCATCGGCACCATCTACCAGTATTTCAGCTACTTTATGACTTAACCCGACAGACTGTTCTCCATTTTGACCTGAAAATCCAAATATCATAACAGCCAATATTACTGCTGGAATCCATATCAATATCTTTTTTGCTTTATCCATCATATTATCATTTTCTCCATATGACAGCCTGCTGCACATACAAACAGCAGGCAAACTTCAAAACTGGCAAATTAAATTGTAACTACTCTCATTGTATTTGTTAGACCTCTCTTTGAAGTAGGTGCTGAATTGGTGGCAATACCTGCCGATACAATAACAATATCACCCTCACTAATATATCCTGCATTTTCTGCAACTTCAATCGCATGGTCTACAATTTTATCCGTTGATTTTTCAACGGCTGTCTTTAAAGGTTTTACGCCCCAATATATCTGCATTTTGCGGAGTACGTTCTCATATGGTGAACAACCAATAATCAAGGCTTCTGGTTTTAACTTGGAAGTCAGTCTTGCTGTAAAGCCAGAAATGGTTGGACAAACGATTGCCTTTGCATTGAGAATATCCGCCGTTTGTACAGAAGCATTGGCAACTGCACTTGAAATACTCCTTTTTGTATGCACTTGTGTATTGTCGATTCTTCTGCTCACACAATCTTTTTCTGTCGACTGCGCAATCTTAACCATCATCTTTAACGCTTCAAGTGGGTATTTTCCATTTGCAGTTTCACCAGATAACATAACAACGTCTGTACCATCATAAATTGCATTGGCAACATCTGTCACCTCCGCTCTTGTAGGACGTGGATTGCGAATCATCGAGTCAAGCATCTGTGTTGCTGTTATAACAGGCTTATAGGCTTCATTACATTTTCTGATAATGTCTTTTTGAATGCGTGGAACTTCCTCCGATGGAATCTCAACGCCCATATCGCCTCTTGCAATCATAATACCATCAGACACGCGGATAATTTCATCAATATTACGAATCCCCTCTGCATTCTCAATTTTTGCAATAACTGGAATATCCGCATCATGTGACCACAAAATTTCTTTTATCTCCTGAATACATGCAGCATTGCGCACAAACGATGCCGCAATAAAATCAAAGCCTTGCTCTATTCCAAACAAAATATCTTCTTTATCTTTTTCTGTAATACCCGGCAGACGAATACTGACATTAGGCACATTAACGCCTTTTGTAGAGCCAAGCTCTCCACCATTGACAACGATACATTCAATATCGGTATCTTCAATAATCTTTGTCACTTTTAATTCAATCAAACCATCATCAATTAATATAAGATTCCCCTCTGAAATATCTTTAGGCAGTCCTGTATATGTGATATGATTTATATTTTCATCACTCTCTACCTCTCTTATTGTCAATGTGTATTTTTGCCCTTCGTTCAACGTAACCTTTTTACCATCTTTAATAACACCTGTTCTAATCTCAGGACCTTTTGTGTCCAGTAATGTTGCAATAGGAATATTTAACTCACTTCTTACACTGTCAACAAGCTTTAATCGCCCACCTTGTTCTTCATGGTTGCCATGAGAAAAATTAAATCTTGCTATATCCATACCAGCAAGTGCAAACTGTTTAATTAACTCTCGGTCATTTGTATTTGGTCCCATTGTACATATAATCTTTGTTTTTTTCATTAAAATCCTCCATTTATAAAAAATATTTTTTATTTATTTCTATGAACATTAATTCAAGTATTTTATTTTGTTTTGTTTTAAAGTATTCTATATAGTAATTTTATTATAGAATGATAGTATGACACAGCTAAATGATTGCTATCTTATAATACATTCTCATTTTACATGAATGTGTGTGTAGAGATGTACATTGCAATATTCTTTTCCTCCTACGCATTTAGAACAATATCGAAAAACCAAACTGTCATCATCTAATTCTGTTCTCTTACAAACAGCACATTGATGTTTTGCGCCACCCCTGTTTATATACGGCTTATTGGCACTCTCCCATGTTGTCTTTTCACTGTTGGCATTATAAAATTTTTCATTAAAACTTGGACGATGTTGGTTGTTTTGTGCCTTTTTTGCTGCTTTTTGCATCTTTTGAAAATTGCGTTGTGTTGCTGTCCTAGTAGGTTTTTTAAATGTAATCAATAAAAAAACAAGGAAGTTTAACATGGATACCAACGCACAGGTTGCATTGACATAACAATAATACACACTGCCTGCTAAAAGACCCATATTATACAATCCATACCTAACTGTCTCTGGTAATATTGTTACCATAAATCCACCAATAATTGTAACGCCAAAGATTACACCATCTAAAATCCCCAGCCATTTCATTTTGATAGGCAGCACAAAAAATAGTAAAACCTGCGTATCGGATTGTTCCACCGCAAATGCCATAAAAAGTGCCAAATTAATATAATAGGTAGACATTGAAAAAGACTGTCCAAAAATAAAATATATGATAAATGCTGCAACAATATGCAGTATTACCCCACTAAAATAATAGACATTAAATCGAAAAGCCCCCCATATACGTTCAAGCACTGTGCCAATCATATAATAAAAATATAAGGTAAACAAAATAAAAATTAAACTGTATGATGGAGACTGCAACATAAATGTAAGCAATCTCCAGACCTCTCCTCTTAATACCATTTCTACATCAAGACTAAGATAGGCACTGTAGACATCTGGAAAAAACTTAACCACCGCAAAGCCAAGTACATATATACCTATAATATAATACATCAAATTGTGTATGGCATATTTACCAAATCTGCGTTCTAATTTATCAAACCATTTCATTAAATTAATTATCCTTTCTTTTTTTACACCATGATGAAATGATGATTTTTCAACAAATTTGTTTTGCACACTTAATTCTATAATTTGTCACTATAAAAATTCAAGTAATTAGTTTAAAGTATAAAGAAGTGCATGTTTTTTGTCAACAACTACATCATATTAATAAAATTTACAAATTGACCAAGCAAATGATTTGTACTATAATGTGTCTGTTGTATTTTCGACCTTTTTCGACAGGAACTATAGATTTTAAAGGAGGCAGCCTTTGGCTGATATATATGAATTTATTTAAGTTAGGTATTGATATTGGTTCTACTACTGTTAAGATTGCCTTAATTGATAATCAAGACAACGTAGTATTCTCAGATTATGAAAGACATTTTGCAAATATACAGGAAACATTACAAGCACTGCTTGAAAAAGCTGTTGAAAAATTGGGAACATTTGACTGTTTTCCTGTGATTACTGGCTCTGGCGGATTAACGCTTGCAAAACATCTTGAAGTGCCTTTTACTCAAGAAGTTATTGCTGTTTCAACGACACTTCAAGCGGAAGCTCCACAGTGTGATGTTGCCATTGAATTAGGTGGAGAAGATGCCAAAATTATCTATTTTACAAATGGTATTGACCAACGCATGAATGGTATCTGTGCAGGTGGTACGGGTTCTTTTATCGACCAGATGGCAACACTTTTACAAACCGATGCACTTGGTCTTAATGAGTATGCAAAAAGCTATCAATCCATATATCCTATTGCTGCTCGCTGTGGTGTATTTGCCAAATCTGACATACAGCCATTAATCAATGAGGGGGCTACGAAACCCGATTTATCTGCATCGATATTTCAAGCTGTTGTCAACCAAACAATTTCTGGTCTTGCCTGCGGCAAGCCTATTCGTGGAAATGTTGCATTTTTAGGTGGACCGCTTCACTTCCTTTCTGAGTTAAGAAATTGTTTTATACGAACATTAAGTCTTGCACCTGAGCAGATTATTGCACCACAACATTCGCACCTTTTTGCTGCTATTGGTGCTGCTATGAGCTATAAAGAAGATGTACATATTCCTGTTTCTAGTATGATTGAAAAATTACAGGGAAAAATTAAACTGGACTTTGAAGTGGAACGTATGCAGCCACTTTTTGAAAATCAACTTGTCTATGATGCATTTATCAACCGTCATGCACATACAAAAGTAGAAACTGCTGATATAAAAGAATATGAGGGAAATTGTTATCTTGGAATTGATGCTGGTTCAACTACAACAAAAGTTGCATTGGTTGATGAAAATGGTAAATTATTATCTTCCTTTTATTCAAGCAACAATGGTTCTCCGCTTGCCACTACAATAAAAGCGCTAAAAGAAATTTATGCTCTTTTGCCTTCTAATGCTAAAATTGCCCATTCCTGCTCTACTGGATATGGCGAGGCTTTAATTAAAGCTGCATTAATGATTGATGAGGGGGAAGTTGAAACCGTTTCTCATTTCTATGCTGCTGCCTTTTTTGACCCTGATGTAGACTGCATTATTGATATTGGCGGTCAAGATATGAAATGTATCAAAATTAAAAATCAGACGGTTGATTCTGTTTTACTAAATGAAGCTTGCTCTTCTGGCTGTGGTTCATTTATTGAAACCTTTGCAAAATCACTGAACTTTACCGTTCAAGAATTTGCAAAAGAGGCGTTATTTGCTTCCAATCCAATTGATTTAGGCACACGCTGTACTGTATTTATGAATTCTAAAGTAAAACAGGCACAAAAAGAAGGTGCAGAAGTTGCTGATATTTCTGCCGGACTTGCATATTCTGTTATTAAAAATGCGCTGTATAAAGTTATAAAAATTTCAGAACCAAAAGACTTGGGCAACCATATTGTTGTTCAAGGCGGAACATTCTATAATAATGCCGTTCTTAGAAGTTTTGAAAAAATAACCGGCGTCCATGCTATAAGACCAGATATTGCAGGTATTATGGGGGCATTTGGTGCTGCTCTTATCGCGCGTGAACGCTATGATGGCATATCAGAATCGACTATGCTTAATATTGATAAAATCAATGCTTTAACATTTGACACAACGATTGCACGATGTAAAGGCTGTACCAATAACTGCCATCTTACCATCAATAAGTTTTCTGGAGGCAGACAGTTTATTACTGGCAATCGATGTGAACGCGGTCTTGGCAAAGAAAAAAGTACCAAAAAACTTCCAAACTTATTTGATTACAAATTACATCGATTATTTGACTATGAACCATTGGAAGCACATGAAGCAACACGAGGTGTTGTTGGTATACCTCGCGTTCTTAATATGTATGAAAATTACCCTTTTTGGTTTACATTTTTTACAAAATTAGGATATCGCGTTTTATTGTCGCCACAATCCAATCGAAAAATATATGAATTGGGCATTGAATCTATACCTTCTGAATCAGAGTGTTACCCTGCAAAACTTGCACATGGTCATATATCATGGCTTATTAAACAAGGGGTTCCATTTATATTCTATCCTTGTGTTCCTTATGAACATAAGGAAATTGATAAGGCAAATAATCACTACAACTGCCCTATTGTAACATCGTATGCTGAAAATATTAAAAATAATGTAGAAGAATTAAAAACGCACCATATTGATTTTAGAAACCCATTTTTATCATTTGAAAATGCAAGTATATTGTCCAAACGACTAATTGAAGAATTTTCAGATATCCCTGCAAAAGAAGTTAAAAATGCGGTGATATATGCTTGGAATGAGTTGATTCAATTTCGACTGGACATACAAAAAAAGGGTGAGGAAGTCCTTTCATATCTTGATGAAAATGGAAAACGTGGTATTGTCTTAGCTGGACGACCATATCATGTAGACCCTGAAATCAATCATGGTATCCCTGAATTAATTAATTCCTATGGGATTGCTGTGCTTACAGAAGACTCTATATCACATTTAGGAAAAGTAGAACGTCCTTTGATTGTAATGGACCAATGGATGTACCATTCAAGACTCTATGCAGCAGCAAGTTATGTTAAGACGAAGGAAAATCTTGATTTAATTCAGCTCAATTCCTTTGGCTGCGGTCTTGATGCGGTGACAACCGATGCCGTTAATGATATTCTAGTAAAATCAGGCAAAATTTATACTGTTTTAAAAATTGATGAAGTCAATAATCTTGGGGCTGCAAGAATACGAGTACGCTCGTTAATTGCTGCATTAAAGGTACGTGACAAACATCACTTAAAAAGAAATGTTGTCAGTTCTGCATATGAACGTGTGGAATTTACACCTGAAATGAGAAAAAATTATACGATATTATGTCCTCAAATGTCACCAATTCATTTTGATTTATTAGAACCCGCACTCAATTCATGTGGATATAATTTTGAGGTCCTTGATAATGACAATAAATCGTCTGTTGATGTTGGGTTAAAATATGTCAATAACGATGCCTGCTATCCTTCACTTATGGTTGTTGGACAGATTATGAATGCGGTGTTATCTGGAAAATATGATTTAAATAAAACAGCTATCATTATCACACAAACAGGAGGTGGATGCAGAGCTTCCAACTATATTGGTTTTATACGTAGAGCGCTTGGAAAAGCTGGTTTGTCTTATATTCCTGTCATTTCCTTAAGCGCGCAAGGACTAGAATCCAATTCTGGATTTAAGTATGACTTAACTATGCTTAAAAAGGCAATGATGGCGATTGAATATGGCGATATTTTTATGAATGTTGTATACCGAACAAGACCTTATGAAAAAACGGCAGGTTCTGTTAATGCACTCCATGAAAAATGGAAAGACATTCTTATAAAGCAACTAACAGAAAACAAAGTATCGATGAGTGAATTTAACAAAAATTGTTGTGCTATTGTAAACGACTTTGACACCATCGAACTTTTAGACATTAAAAAACCACGTGTGGGCATTGTTGGAGAAATTCTTGTTAAATTTCTCCCATCTGCCAACAATTATATTGTTGATTTATTGGAATCCGAAGGTGCAGAAGCGGTTGTTCCAGATTTGATGGGATTTCTTCTGTACTGTGCAGAAAATGCCAACTTTAAAAAGCAATATCTTGGTGCTTCCAAGAAATCGGCATTTGTCAACAATTCACTTATCAAGATTATTGAATGGTTTAGAAAGGCTGGTAACAATGCTCTTAAAAACAGTAAACGTTTTACATCTCCATCAACTATTAAAGAAACAGCTAATTTAGCAAAAGACTTGGTTTCACTAGGCAACCAAACCGGTGAAGGCTGGCTTCTTACAGGGGAAATGATTGAGCTTATGCACAATGGTGTCAACAATATTGTATGCTGCCAACCATTTGCCTGCCTTCCAAATCATATTGTAGGAAAGGGCGTTATCAAAGAATTACGAGCATCGTTTCCAGAATCAAATATTATTGCTGTTGACTATGACCCCGGTGCTTCTGAAGTCAATCAGTTAAACCGAATCAAATTAATGCTTGCAACTGCAAATAAAAATCTTGAAAAAATTGCTCAATAAGACTATAATAAGACTAGCTTAAGAAAGGTTGGTGACATTATGTTTTTATTATTTATTGGACCAATTATTGGCGTTGCCATTTCTATTATAGCAACCGTTGTTATTGTTTCATCTGTTGGTGCAATCGCTGGCAGCGAATTAGAAGATGAAGAATAAATATAAGAACGACACGTTTATGTGTCGTTTTTTATATTTTAACATGTAACGATAATATATTAGTTTATTGTGGCGACTTAATTATACCATAAAGAGCTGATTGTTACTATAAATACACAACGAAAAGTTCTGTGCGTTATAAAGAGAGTTTCCATTCCTTACAAACCTACATAAATACTGAATATATAGAGTTTTACTCATAACTAATAAATTATAATTTTATTGAGAAAGGCTAAAAATGTATTTTAAAGACCTAACAACATATAAATATATGGATAAAGAAAAATCCCTAAACATTGGCTGGTTAGAAAAAGGACATTTTATCAATACTGGTGAAGTATCTGAAGAATTTATAGAAAAACTTTGGAATTACTTAAGATATCCTGTACAAGTATGCAGGGGATTTCACACCTGCGACCTTTGTAAAAATCCAAAAACAGGCGTGCCAACTGTTGAATTTAATGGAAAAAAACGAAATGTTGGTTATTATGAAATTCGTGTTTGGGGAAAAGATGGGAAAGTATATGCTGCTCCCAGTTTAATCGTTCACTATATTTTACAGCATAACTATAAACCACCCCAAGAATTTATCAATGCTGTTATAGCTTCCGATGCACATTCTAAAGAATATTATCAAAAAATTTTGGCGTATTCAAATGGTTATGATTTTTGGCTTGCACAAGACCGCACTAAAGTTAAAAAATTTTGAAATCTATTTTAATATGCATATTGTTTATTATTGTCGGATTAACGACTTCTTATATATATTCTATCACCAAAGGAAATCAACATTTGTTTCATGATTTATACCCAGAAATTTCTTTAGTTATCATAAATTGTATTTATCTTTTCATCATGGCATTATTTGGGGATTATGGCATATACCAATGTGGTATATCCGAAATTCATTGACAATAAAAGAAACTTGCTAAAAAAGGCTATTTTATGAAAATAAATATATAACATACATTTTTAATGGGCAGGCCAAAAAATCAACTCTGCCTATTAAAAATATTTTATAAATTTTATATTTACACAAAACTTAAAATTTTTTCTTAATCTAATCTATTTCTGCTACTTTCCATTCGCTTATATTATCTTTATAATCATTATATATATCATGAAGATAAATATCTCTATCATTTTTGAATATTCGTATTCCATCCTCATATGAAATCCATCCAACTTCTCGTTGAATTACACATTTCATATTTGAGGATATTTCATATAAAAAACATTCTCCACTACTTGTTTCTACTACTGCACAAAATACTCCTTTAAGTTTTTCATAATTATGAGTATATTTGATTGTTTTAATGTATCCATACTTTATTTCATCTTTGCTAATTTCCTGCATTTTTTTCTCATGTTCATTTTTTACTACCTTTAAGGCTTCATGAGAATTAATATTAATTTCAGAATACAAATTACTAACTTCATCTGTCACTTCCGACTTAATGAAAAAATAAAAACATAGACATAGTATAATTTCAATTATCAAAAATATTAATATTACTGTTTTATTTATTTTTATAAAATTTCTAATTTGCATACTATTTTTTATACCTCTTTATGTATCTTCTTTTTTTCAATTTCAAAACATATTAATTATTTTTTCAATATCAAATAAGATTCTAACATAAGTTATGACCATATATCTTTATGGTCATTGGTATCTTTCTTAATATCAAACTTTAAAACATACCAATTACTTTTCCATTCAACAACATCACATGAAAAGTTAACATAATCAAATTTATGATTACCATTACATCTTGAATTTAAATGACAACGACGTGAAGTTAAAAATCTACCCCTTATTGTCTTAACATTTTTCATCTCAAAATTGTGAGTATTTAAAAAAGAGTTATAATCCTCTATACTTATAGAATCTATATTTTGTTCTTTAATAATTTGTTTTATATCATGTTCTATATAATATTCTAATTCATTTATTTTATCTTTATCTGCTTTATTTTCAGTTAAAATTTCAAAAGAATGATAATAATGTATATCATCTAGTTTAAATTTATATATATTATCTTGAAAATTAGATACAGATAATATACCTGACATTGAATATATAGGATGCAAACAACCTCTACTATCTTCAGAGGAAATTCTCCAACCATATCCCCAACCTTTTTGTATATACATATTAACTGCTTCTTCTGCAGTTGAACATTTTTTATAAAATTTAAACCTTATATCCTGAGAATTACACATAATTGAAAAACAAATAAATTGTATAATGATTATTAAAGACAAAATAATTATAAATATCCCATTATTTATCTCTTTTTTTCTTTCAAGACCTTTATTAGGATACTCTATTTTATCTTTTATTTCTTTTTCATAACACATAATTTATCTCCTTAAAATCTTTATCTTATCTTTTTGTATTTTTATTAATATATTGTAAAACAACAACATAGAAAATACTTAATATAAAATCAACCCTTTTTTCCCAAAACAATATCCATTTGAGCAAGATATTTTAAAAGGAGTACAGCATCTTGAATATTAACATCATTGTCACAATTAACATCACTATTTAAATTGTTTATTGTAATGCTTATATGTGCAAGATACTTTTTTATAATAATAGCATCCATTATATTGATATCTCCATCTCCATTTACATCTCCATACTTGATTACAGAATCTTTTGGTGGTTCTATAGCATCTTTATAATTATCCTTATAGCTATAACCACAAGTTGTACAAGTATGTAATGTATATCCTTGTGTTGTTGTCGGCTCAATAATTTCTTCACGATATTGATGTCCTATTAGTTCTATATCCGCTGTTTCTTGTATACCACACTGAATACATTTTCTTATCTTTGCACCTTTTGTTGTGCAAGTTGAATTTTTAATGGTATCCCATTTGTCAAAATGGTGTCCTGTTGCAGCAGCACTTTTTGTTTCTGTTGCACCACAATCCAAGCAGGTTCTTCTATAAATGCCATCTTCTGTACAAGTGGCTTGTCTTACGCTTTCCCATGAACCATAACGATGTTCTTTTTTACTGGTATAACTATCTTTATATGAATTTTGACATAAGTCGCATGTATGTAATGTGTATCCTTCTTCTTCACAGGTTGAATCAATCATTTTTGTACTATATTTATGTGAACACTTTACAGTAACGGGTATTGTTTTTGTTGCAATAACTGTTGTACCATTCGTTTTATCCAGCAACTTAAAATCAATTGTATAATCTCCTGTTTTTTTAGCAATTATTGTATAGGAAGAAGAATTACCATCCCAATCACCCCATTGTGTGTTAAATTCATTTACATCTCCTGATGTGCCAAAAGTATAACTGGAAGGAAGCATACCAAGTGCAGTTACATTGATGGTCTGTGTAGGATTCTTTGCTAAATCAAATGTTAAAGACGATACACTCAATTCTAAAGACGCATCAACCATCTTTTCCAATATAAACCCTGAATCACTTGAAAAACTCTTCATATCATACCAACCATTTTCTCTGATAAAGGTTAAATAATTTTCTGGTCCTGGAGCTTCACTGCCAGACCTATTATTTGGTTCTCCCTGTGTCCAAAGATTATAAGAAATTGTTTCTCCTGTTATCCATTTCCAGTTACCTTCTTCCTCTTTGTCTGTTGCACCAAGCTGATAGTTTCTTTTCTTTCCTCTTTCTATCAATTTCTCTACTATTTTTTCTTCTTTTTCTGATGTAATGCAAACAAGTGTTCCGCCTTTCATCTCGCAGTATTCCTCAGCTATCTCCCATGGCACAGATATATCATAAATCTCATAAACAGAACCATTTTCAGCAATTGTACTTACAGGTATTTCCATATTATCGATTTCAAGAACAAATCCTGTATTTGGATATTTTGATGTTAAGTCATTCCATGTACCATCAGGATAAATCATCAAAAAATGTTCATTATTAAATGCATTATCTGGTTGTCCTTCTTCCCAATTTGTATATGAAAATTCTTCATCTGTCACCCACTTCCATTGTCCTTCTGTCTGTTTATCGTTTGCCCCTATATAATAAAAATTTTCACCTAACAACGTTTTAATAAAATCATTTTCTTTTTTTGATGTAATCGTTGCTAAATGTCCTCCCATAGATTTACATAAATTCTCTGCTTCATTCCATGAGTATGCTTCATTAAATACAGCATAAATATGTCCATCAAGGTGAGAAACCGCAATAGGAGTAAGACCATTATTCAAAACAACTTTAACAGAATCAACAGTAACATTATTTGCATTATCATATGCATAAATATGTGTAATATAGGTTCCCGTTTCATTATTATGAGAACTGGTATTTACACGAAAAGAAACTTTATTCCCATTTATGATACCTGAAGCTTCTGGAGATTGTGGCCATTCTGGAAGGATATCATCCTGTCCTCCATACTCAGTCCATGTGGGAAATTGCACTCTGTTAACTCCTACATTATCTGTTACTTCACAGTTTACAGTATATCCTTGTGATGATACATTTGAAACAGTAATATTGGAAATAATCGGTTTTTCATGATCTGAAATAACATTTACTGTTTTGATGTCACCTAACATTGGATTTTGGTTTGTTTCTGGAGTAATAGCAAAGATTCTAACGGTGTACTCACCTTCTTGTTCAATTGGTATTTCTGCAGAAATGCCATGATATTCACCACAACCATAATAATCATCTACGCTTTTATAATACTGATTTGCTACAATAGAATAACATTGATTCCCTATGTACACATGAACTTCGACCTGACGCGACATAAACGCCCTGTCAAACGCCCAGCCTTTTATTTTAATACAGTTCATACCAGCACTGACTTCGTCTATACAGGCAAATATTTCATTTTTTTTATCTGGCTGAACTGGATTAGAAGCTGTAAAATCTATATCTCCATAATTGTTCGCATGTAAAACATAGTTAAATCCTGTTAAATTATTTTTGTTAATTGTTTTATCCCAGTTTATAACACAATGCCCATCTGAATTACAATCTGCATAAGTAATAATATCACCCGATATTCCTGTAACAAAAATAGAATGTCCATCATTTTTATATCTGATAATATCGCCAACTTTTATACTATTTATATTATTATTTTTTTTCCAGTTTGTTGGATTTGTACCAAATACTTCATAACCTAATTTGTATGCAAATCCAAAACACTGAATCGCCACATTATCAAAACTATTGCAGCCACACCACCCATTATAACCATTCTGACTGCAATGACCATGGTGTGTACATGGAATACTTGTAACTGTATTTGGACTATTCGCTGCCCCTCCCATATGATTCCAATACTTTCCATGCGGAAATCTCTGTTTTAATTGCGAAATGCGTTCATTAAAATTTCCTGTGGTAGAAGCTTGCACTGGACTCACAATAAATTCAGGAACAATTATTATAAAAATTATAACTAATAATATTGCTGTAAGTTTTTGAAATACTTTTTTTACTTTTTTTAATTCTGTCATAATTTCACACTTCCTTTCCTATGTAAAATATCCAAAATATTTACATTATATTTTTCTACTTATACCTACACATTTTACTTAATATTCATATTAATTACTCTACTTTTCACTACCTTGCCTGTATTACCCTACCACTCAAAATGTAATTAAATATACTTACTCACATTGAGAAACTGAAGTCCTTACGAATACTTCTTACTGTTTCAAATATATATGCTTTTAATTAACTGAATTTATATCTACTCACTCTCATACACCCCACAGTCGTAAATTTTCTAAATAGCCTTTGTACCTACTTATGATTCCTGATTATGCTATTTTGTAAGTTATTATATCTCTTAAATTAAGACTTACATTAAAATTCCTATCTTCTACATAACCATATTTGCATTTGTAAATCCTATCTGAAAGTTTCAAATTTTTCTTTACACCACCATAACAATGATATAACTTAGATGGTTGATAATATCATCTACAACTCTTAATTCTATGCTATTTTCATCACATTTAGCTTTGTTCTTAACTCATACAATTTTTATGATGCAACAGCTTTTGAAAGATGTCTGTTTCTCATCATACCTAATACATTCAAATTTTCAATAGTTATATAAAACAGTTAGTTTTCACTTTAGACGTTTACGAAACGCAATGACCCGCGTAAATATGGGACTCTTTTTATTATAAAATAAAACAACTCCTCACTGATTTATGGTAAAATTGAGATGTATCAGTAACAATTAACCATATCCACCAGTAAAGGAGTTGTCCCTACATAATAATATACAAACAGCTTTCTTTGACAGATTTTTTACCAATTGCCAAAATAAATTTGAATTCCTTTCTATAGTCAATGAAACCATCAATTTAGATGAAATTATTCTAGTGTCTTTTATTTCTTATTTTCACGCTGCCACTGGCTTGTACATGGTAGTAGCAATTTCTACACAAAAACTGAATTTTGAAATACCTGATTTTAACATTTTTATTTATCTTTTTTGCAACGAACTGTTGTTTTTTCATCTATCGTTAATTCTAAAGTATTACTAGTAACTTTATATGACCATATATCTGTTCTGCTACCAAATCCTTTAACTTCTATTTTAAGCCTACCATCTTCCTCTGCTACCCAATTAAAATCGTCTCCATCACAATAACCAGTGCCATCACTAAAAAATTCAATATATCCATCTGTTGCAAGTCCTTCTGTTGTCCATTTTCCAGATTCTTTTTTAATGCTTTCAGGTATCCATCTTCCAGATAAAGATTCTGTAGGAGATTTTCCACAGGCTGTAAAACACATTATACTTATGTAAACAGTTACCATTAAAAAATATTTAATCCATTTTTGTTTTTTCATAATTATTTCCTCCTAAAATACATTTTAATTAAATATTATATTATTTATTACCTCAATCATTTCTATACACAGCAGTTTGACCATCGGTAATATGTGTAACAACCATATCTGTACTTTCAAGATACCATTGACCATCTCCTGAACAATCTAATTCCAAATCGACTGACGAATGATTTGTAATTCTGGTCAATACTTTACAACTTGGGAATGCTTCATGTCCTATTTCTGTAACACTAGATGAAATTTCTATGCTCGTCAAATTTCCACATGAAGAAAATGCCCACATTGCTATCTGTGTCACACTGTCGGAAATTTCTACATTTTTTAAATTATAACAGCCTCGAAATGCTGCACTGCCTATAACTGTGACACCATTTGGAATTTTAATACTCTCTAAATTATTACAGTTTTCAAACGCTTCACCTCCTATAACAGTCACATTTGACGGAATCTCCATACTTTTTAAATTGCTACCCAAAAATGCACCATTTCCAATACTTGTCACACTATTTGGAATTTTAGTGGTAAGGCATCCTACAATCAATTCATTCGTGTCTGTCTTTATAATGGCGTTGCAATTGTTTCTACTATCATATACCTTATTGCCATCTGCCACCTTTATAGAACTTAAACTACTGCATCCACGAAATACCTGCTCTCCCATATTGATTAAATTTTCTGGAATTTCTATACTTTTTAGACTTTCACAACCCCAAAAAGCATATGTACCTATATTCGTCACACTATTTGGAATCTTGATATTCTTTAAGTGTGTACAGCCTTGAAATGCACTGCTTTTTATACTTATCACACTATTTGGAATTTCTATATCCGTTAACGCTTCACAACCAGTAAACATTCCATCATCTATAATTGTTATTCCTTCATTAATAACACATTTATTAATAACTGTTGTATCTCCATTTTTATTACTTGAATTGTATAATGTACCATCAATAATATCTTTTACTTCCTTATTCAATTCACCTTTTCCACGAATAGTAAGTACATGATTTTCCAGTTCCACCTTTACCCCATTATTACATTGCCATTTTCCAGAAACAACAATTCCATTTTTATCTCTATTTGTATATTGGATTTTTTGCCAATCAAAATTTTCACAATCTGAAAAATACGCGAACCGCTCTTCGTCACTAATGTCTTTTCGTCCGTCTGAATCGGAATAATAAGAATTCCCCTCATCTTTACCAACAACAAATAAATCCTTCAATTCCATATCTTGCAACGTGTAAAAAGGAGCATATCCTGTCCCTGAAAAAGGACGAAAACTTGGAGTTGCTATAACTGCATTATAACTTGGTGAATAGCGATAACTACCATAACCATAGGATTCATAAGAGAGTTTAATATCCCTATCATCCAAGGCAAACAGCCATGTATTACAAAAATTCAAACCATCTCCAAATTGAATAAGCAACTCTGGTATAGTATCGGCATTTACATCTGCTATCACATATTCTTTTATCCTATTTAAAATCTTTCCTGACATTTTTTGATTGTACTCATTTGTATAATCTTCATATTCTTCAGACTTTATAAAATTCTCCCATATTGAAACAGCTTCCTTAGGTGTTATTTCTTTTGAAATAATAGATTCTGATTCCGTTAATGATGTATTTTCATTATTGATGTGAACAGAACTTGATTCCATTCCAATTTTATTAACTGAATTTTTATCTGTTGAATTTTTTTCGCTAAATTTTATAATATCTTTTATAATTCCTATCATAAATGCGATTACTAATATCGAAATAATTGTAATAATTGCTATTATTTGTTTTCTTTGAAATTTTTTTATCATACTTGTTTCCTATCTTCATGTTGATTTTAAAACAATTCCTCTACTTGAAAAGCTTTCTGTAATTACTGTTACAAATACTGTTAACATAATTCTCTCTATTATTGCTTCTGCACAAACGCTCTTCCTGTGCCATTGTTCCATTTCCAATACCACCACCAAGATAATCTGGATTGGCAAAGTTAAGCACACCCACTTTTCCATAATGAAGACATTTTTTTGTAATGGCAAAATTCGTGCCTTCAATTACTTCAAACTTATCTATTAATAAACAAGTACATCTATCTAACCAGATATTTTCATTATAAACGGTTGTTTTATTTTTTGCCTTTTGGGTTAGATTTTTCAACTTAGAACCATCACACAGATTAAGCATATCCTAAAAACACTTTATGAGAGAAAACTTGTCCATAAAATGCTGTCCTCCTTGATATAAACTGTTCTTTTTTTGTTGATTTTTTAGACTAAAATTTTCTATAAATTAAATACATTTTATAAAATTTAGCTTAGTTTATAAAAAATCATTATATAAAATAACAAAATTAAAACTTTTTATTTAGCTTTTTTATAACGTGCTATATCTCCATCATCCTTTATCAATTCTAAAGTATCATTAGTAACTTTATATGAATACACATATGTATAATAATTTTCTGAAACCATTTTAATTGTTCCATTTTCAGCTATCCAAGTAAAATTTCTATCACTATCTATATCACAACCTGTACCATCACTAAAAAGCACCATGCCATCACTTATAGGTAACGTAAAATTACCAATATGATTTTTATCTTCTTCAGCCTCTATCCATTTTCCAGATAAAGCCTCTGAAGGAGATTGCCCACAACCTACAAAACTTATACATACAAAAATAACTATTATTAAAAAAAATTGTATCCATTTAATCTTTTTCATCTTTTCATTCCTCCAAATATATTTTAATACATATTAAATTACTTACTTGTTATATTTTTCAATTAAATTTAATGGTGGTTCAAATTTATCACATACCTTATTAGCATTTATGTTAATATCACGATACGTACAATAACCCCAACAATTTTGTAAATCATTATCAGCTTTAACTATTCGTTTACCAAACATATATATCATACAAGCTCGGGAAACTGCTTCATCATCATAAAAATCTTTTTTACTTTTACCGAAAGCATATTCATGGCAATTAGCACATATTTTATACTCTAATGGTATTTTTTCAATTAACCTTATATGTTCTTGATTCTCTAAGGTATAATGTAATGCTCTTAATATAACACTAATAATAATAAAACATATTATGATATTAATTAATTCTGATATTCCAATAAAATTAATAATAAAAAGAAAGGGATTTTTAAATTTTTCTGCCATACTGTGGATATATTCTACATTATAAAAAATAATAACAAGTTTGAATAATAAAGTATTTAATACAGACAACAAAAAGCAGCAATATAATATGAACTTTTTTTGATTTTTTTATTATTATACAATACTTTAAAAATAAGACCTGTAAACAATCCTGTTAAAGGTCTTGCAAGCATAGCAATTGCTGATAAATTAAAGCCTGATAAAATTCCCCACACAATATTACTTACAATACCACATATAAATCCACCTATAGGACCTACAACAATTGCGCCCAATGCAATTGGGATAGTTACTAAAGTAATATATATTTTAGGTAATAATTGAATATATCCTAATTGTGTAATATATATAATAATTATTATTACTATCATCAATGTAAGAAATTTTATATTGAATTTTTTTGTTTTCATAGTATATCTCCTTTGTAATAATCCTAAACGTTTGTTTTTTATATTTAAAAAAGTTTAACTTTATATAATAAAAGTATATTTAAAATTTTTACATTTGTTAGAACCCACCTACCTACTGGAAGGTTCTAACAAAATAGGAAATTGCTTAGCTTACAAAAATATAAATATCATTCCCTTAATCTTTATAAGAAAGACAACCTTGTCTTTCACGAGGATAATAATAGGTACTATAATGACTACAATACTGTCTGCCATTCCTATCTCTATCTTGTGGATTCCAATAAATGCAACCATCGGCACAATTATGTCCGCAAAAACTTCCATTTGGAATAATGACCTCTTCATTATGATTTTCTTTACTCATTGATTTGTTCCTCCTTTAATTAAATAATTATTATTTTATCCTCATAAATTTCTATCTTATCATCATTATTTTTAGCTATGTAAGATATCATTGTTTTATGTGGAAGAATAATTGGAAAATATAAATATAAAATTGTTTTAGGCATAACAGCCATTATATGTTCTATATAATATATATCATCTTTAGATAAAAATATCTGTTTATCTGGATGCGTATGTACAATACCACAAAAACTAATTTTTTGAATTTTCCACTTTTGAATTTGATTATTGATTAAAGCAATATTGGGTGTATAAATTGCTTTACTGCAATCAATAGTACCTTTATCAAAAATAAAATTTGTTATTATGCCTTTTTGTGTACCTATTATTCCTCCTGTTTCTGGAGGCACTTCTGGCATGTTTAAAATTTTACAATATATATTTGATTTTATTTGCATAATTATAATTTTATATAAGCATAAATTTTTATTTTATAACATCAGTGACAAAAATTTCTTAAATAATTCATTTTCTTATATAATATTTATATTAAAGAAATATATGTAAAGTTTAAATTTGACTAAATTCCAGCCATTTTATGGCTGTAGTATTTAATGCTGTTATGCCATTATAATATGCTGATATTTCAGCATTTTGTGATATATCTTGAAGTTTATTTGTTACATCAGATGTAACTTGTGATAATTTTGTAATTTTTTTATTACATTCTTGGATTGCACTATACAACATATATTGATTATCTTGAATTTGGTCTAATTTTTGAATTACATCATCTAATTTTTGAATCACTACATTTAATCTTATCTCATTTTCATATATATTATATGCACCTTCATGTCCCTCAAAGGCAACACATCTTCCTGACATAAAATATTCATAAAACGAACTAACCGCAACAAAATTACGATACTTAACAAATATAATATTCTTTTCATAATACGAATTTAAAATATCATTTGTATGTTTATATTCAGTATATAATATATTGTATTCTGCTTGAATAATATCTATTTGTTTCTTTTTGGTAATATGTAATTGTTCATTTCTTCTATCTATTTCTTCATTCATCTCTTCTATATTTTCTTTATTCTCTTTATTGCACCTTGCTGTATCTATACAAATCCAAATAACTAAACCAGTTATTCCAACAAAAGCTATAAACGCAACACCAATAATAGAAGCTATAAAACTCTCTGGAGAATCAGCAAAAACACCTATTATTGCACCTATTATTGCACCTATCATAGTTACACCACCAATCATTCCTAAGTCATCTGTTGTTAAAATTTGTTCTTCTTTATAAATATCATGTTCTTCTTCTTTATATCCATTTATAATATTAATTTGTTTATTCATTCTCGTTAAAAGCATTTTTTGTCCATACAAGGATTTCTCTAATTCATACACATTTTTTAAGTATTCTTTAATATTTATCATTATAAAAATTTGTATAATGCCTTTATATAAAATTCATTACACTTTTCCTTTCTTGTTTATTTCCTATTCATTTGCAAAACGTCAAAAGCTAAACAAATATAGCATATTTTTATTATTAAATAACTCCTTACAGTTTGTAATATAATAATGTTAATTGCAAATTTTTATCCTTTTGACATAAACCCAAGAAATTTCAAGATTAAATAAATCAGATAAAACAATGCAACAAAACATCCAATTATAAGACTCAAAATTCCTTTAACTATCATATTAACTGGAGCTTTTTTATCAAGCCATTCACTTCTTCCAGAAATCACCTTATATCCAGAATATATTGCCCATATTATATAAGCTATTACAAGAATCTCTCCCATATTTTCTATTTTCCTTTCATAAATTTTATTATATATAAATAATAACAAAATATAAAAATACTTATTTTCTATTATTTGTATATAAGTATTGCTTTTTTGTATTCTACCCCCCCCCCGAAAATTTGTCAATATTAATTATAAATTATTTTAAAATCAACAAATTTTCTGATATATCCTACACACAAAAAAAGACCCCTATACCATTATTGGTATAGGAATCTTATAAAAAAAATTATTTACTTTGTCAAAGTGAATATTCACAATTTGTTACACTACTTGCTCATAACAACTATCTATCAACAGTGAACAATACATATCTTTTTTCTTCTGCCGCTTTTTTCCAAAAATCTAAACTATCTTGGAGATATTCCCATGTGTATTCAAAATCTTCCTCATCTAGTGGAAAACCATAATCTTCTTCATCAATTCTATTATAGCATTCACGACATTCGGCTTTTGTTCGTTCTGGAAGTACTTTTGCTATTTCGACTACTTGCTCTGGTGTTTTTAAAATCATAAACTCATCGTCTTCTTCCTGTGGTGTTATAACTTCTCCAGAAGGTTCACGCACAAGTCCATACAGAAATTCCCCACCAAAAATCACATTGCATAACGGTTGAAATTCATTTTCAAAATTAAGATTTCCATCTGTTAACATTCGATGCATAGCGTCCCACGACTTATCTAATTCACATGTATATTCTGGATACTTATCAAAAAATATATCTTCAATTTCTTTGTACATATAATCCGAACGTTCTTCTCTTTTTACCAATCTTAATTTTTCTACATCCTGTTCATTCAAAGCAAATAAAACAGCCAAACACCCCATAAAGCAATTCTCCTGTCATCTTGTTCATTTTAATTTATTGTTAATATCATTAACATACAGCTTGCTGTCTTGTCTATATAATAGTTTTTTATCTTATATTTTCTATCTGCCAATCGATTTCCTCTAATCCATTATTCTTTAAAAATTCATTAGTCTGACTAAAATGCTTACAGCCAAAAAATCCTCTATGGGCAGACAGTGGACTTGGGTGTGGTGCTGTCAAAACCAAATGTTTTGGATTGTTCAACATTGATTTTTTCTTTTGTGCAGGTGTTCCCCATAACATATAGACAATCGGTCTATCTTGGTCATTAACAGCCTGAATAACGGCATCGGTAAATTGCTCCCAGCCTTTATCCTTATGTGAAAATGCTGCATGTGCGCGAACAGTCAACACTGTATTAAGCAATAATACACCTTGTTTAGCCCATTTTACTAAATTACCATTGTCTGGTACATAGTAGCCACAATCTTCCTTTAATTCTTTATATATATTTTTAAGTGAAGGTGGTATTACTTTTTGATTTTCAGGAACAGAAAAACTTAAACCATGTGCTTGATTTTCTTCATGGTATGGGTCTTGTCCTAATATCAATACTTTTACTTCACTTAACGGCGTTAAATGAAACGCATTAAAAATATCATCTGGTAACGGATAAACGGTATTTGTGTTATACTCTTCTTTTACAAATTCATATAACTCTTTGTAGTAATTTTTTTTAAATTCATCTCCAATGGCTTCAAGCCAATCATTGTCAATCATTGTCATAATTAAATCATCCTCATTGAAATATTTTTCTTTTTTAAATAGTACTTTAAATCCATAATATCAAGCTCTTTGTAATGAAATAATGAAGCGGCAAGAGCTGCATCCGCTTTTCCCTCAACAAATACGTCATAAAAATCTTGCTTATCACCAGCACCACCAGAGGCAATAACGGGTATTGAAACATGCTCGGCAACCATTCTAGTTAATTCAATATCATATCCTGATTTATTACCATCACAATCCATACTTGTCAAGAGTATCTCACCAGCTCCAAGTTTTTCTGCTTTCATTGCCCATTCAATGGCATCCATATACATATCAACTCTTCCACCGTTTTTATATACACTCCAGCCACTTCCATCTTCACGCCTTTTTGCATCAATGGCTACAACAACGCATTGACTTCCAAACTTATCAGCAGCTTCACTTATTAAAGTTGGATTCATAATAGCAGCCGAATTAACAGATATCTTGTCTGCTCCTTCTCGAAGCAACGCCTTAAAATCATCAACCGTTCTTATCCCTCCACCAACTGTAAATGGAATAAACAGCCTCTCAGCAACCTTTCTAACCAAATCTACTGTTGTATTTCTTCCATCACTGGAAGCGGTAATATCCAAAAAAACCACTTCATCAGCTCCTGCTTTGTCATACATTGAAGCAACTTCAATAGGGTCTCCGGCATCACGCAAATTTAAAAAACTAGTTCCTTTAACCACTCTTCCATCTTTACAATCCAGACATGGTATAATTCTTTTTGTAAACATATAAATCTCCCATTCTTGAATCCGCAAACTCTAAATAGCTTGCTTATACACAAGCACAAACTTGTTAGTCAAGCCTTATTTGACATATAAAACAATTTATTTTTTACACCAGCCTAGTCAAACAACAGCTCTGTAATTTAGACATTATAAATCAGCAAAATTTGAAAGTATCTTTAATCCTACAGTACTGCTTTTTTCTGGATGAAACTGACAGGCAAATAAATTATCTTTTTCAACTGAAGCATGAATATGTGTTGAATATTCTGTTGAAGCAGACACAATGTTTTCATCCGCTGCCTTTAAATAATAAGAATGAACAAAATAAACATATGGTGACTTTTCCATTCCATGAAATAGTTTAGAACCTTGTTTTACATCTAATGAATTCCACCCCATATGAGGAATTTTAAGTCCTTTTTGTGCAGGAATTTTTAAAATTTCACCTTCTAATAAGGAAAGTCCCTCAACATCTGGTGCTTCTTCGCTTTTCTCAAAAAGAAGGTGCAATCCCAAACAAATTCCTAAAAATGGTATTCCTTTATGTACTACTGTTTTAATCGTATCAATCAATCCTAAATGGTCTAAATTATTCATTGCATCACCAAACGAACCAACACCCGGCAAAACAATTTTTTCAGCCTCTATGATTTCACTGGAATCTCTTGTTACTAATATTTCCTGTCCCAAAGAAATAAACGCCTTTTCAACACTTTTTAAATTACCTGCATCATAATCAATTATTGCTATCATTCTTTTGCCTTTCTATACTTTACTAAAGAAGCATAATATGATACAAAATCGGTCTCTTTAAGCTGCACAAGTTTATTTGCATCTTCTTCTGACATATTATAGGTACTCTTAAAATATCCCAAAATCGTTTCTTTTTCAGAATCAAGATGAGAAGCAATACCTAATTCCTCTGCTTCCCTATAATATTCTTTGTATCGTTCAAGACCTTTTACCAAAGAATTTAAAGCTTGGTCTTTCATATCAAGCTGCATATAGTTATTATATGATTCTGTCTGTCTTTGAACAAACATAATAACAGACACTTGCCTTAACAAGGACTCATCATTTTTTCTAAGAGACAATCCTGAAAGCCTTTGATACGCTTTAGCATAATTTCCTGATTCAATATAACCTTTTGCCTCACTTACATTCTTATTATAATGAAAAGCTGAGTTAAAAAGTATAATTAAAACAACAACGCCTGCAATAAACAATACAAAAAATACCATTGATTTTGGCTTAATCTTTAATATATCACCTGGCTTTGGTGCTGGTTTTACTTTCTTTTCTTTCTTAGGCTTTTCTTTTTTAGGTTTTTTCTCTTTTTCTGCCTTTTCTTTTGCTTTTTCTTCCTTCGCTTTTTTGGCTTCTTCCTTTTTATCAGCTTTTTCTTTTGTCTTTTGTTCTTTAAGCTTTTTCTTCTTATCTTGGTCTGCAATTTCTGCTTCTTCTTCTAACCGTTCCTCTTCCTCGCTCTTTTGCTTATACTGTTGAAGTCTATATCGAATCTTTGCAAACAAACCTTTTTTTGGTGCAATATTTTCATCTAAATTATCTTTATCACCATACATTTCATCTAATAATTGTTGATTTTCATCCATTGGTTTATCAGACTCTTTATCAGCTTCAACAGAATCATTACCTGCTTTATCTTCTTGTTGAGTCTTCTTACTTTCTTTTTTAGATTTTTTATCTTTTTTATTCTTCTTTCCATCACTTGAATTGGTATCTGTATTTGCCCCCTCAACAGAAACTTTAACCTCTTCATCAACATCTTCAAAGAAAATATTTTTAAGTGCAGCTATTAAGCCTTTTTTCTTTTCTTTCTTACTGCGCTTTTTTCCCTTGCTATCAATATCCTCAATAATATCTAATTGTATATCACTTGTATTATTAACATCTTGATTACTATTCTTGTTAATTGCTTCATTGTTGATTGCAGCAACATTTTCATTTTCATTATTTGCTGTGTGAGTTGTTTTATTATCTTCTTTATCAACAACTGCACTATTTTCCTTTGATTCCTTAGAAGTATTACTTACATCATCATTTAACAATTCCTCAACAGATACATCATCTGATGTAACCTGTTCAATAATAGAATCTAATTTCATACTTTCTAATCTCTCTAAATCACTCTCTGACAAATCTGGTTCACTCAAATCCAGATTCATATTCTCTTCTTTTTGTGTTTCTTTACTTGTATTGTTATCAGCATTATATGTATCAGCATTATTATTGCTTGTAGGTGATTCGCTATTTTCATTAGACTCTGTCTCATCACCAACTGAACTTAATAGATTATCCAGATAATTTTCTTCATCTGCACCAGCCATAATTTTATTTACTCCCGTTTTTGTAAAATAATATGAATAATTATAACATATTTATTTGAATTTAACAAATAACATTTCTATCTTTAAGCATTTTCATTAATTCCTCAATAAAATTATTAACATTGATTTTATATCCATATGCCCTGTCACCAATATTTTCAGGCAATTGATAAAATTTCTCATTTATTCTATATAATGTTGATAATTTATTAATAAAAACTATTTTTTCAAATGGCCACCTAAATATATGTGGTCTGCTAAAATCTTCACCAAGCTCAACAATCAACAACTTTTTATTTAAAGTGCCAGATAACCATTTATTATATAATTCCCACTGTTTTTCATTATTTTCTAATAGTACATTACATACTCTTTTTTCACCTATTGATAAATCTGAAAAAAGATTATCTGTTCTTGAAGTAATGATAAACCAATCCTTTTTTTCTAAATATCCATTATAAAAATGAATAATTTTTTCATCTGGTTTATTGACTCCTGTCCCTATACCTATCAATACCTTATCAGCGTTAATAAATGATTCTATGATTTCTTTATATAAATCCATTATAAACCTTACTCCAATTTAGTAAAATGTCATAAAAAAATACTTGTTAGTCAAAGCGGATATCCGCAATCTGCTATGCTACTTACTCATAACCATCTATCTGCTATCGCAGCACAAGTCCTCACCTACCACTTATGTCTCTGCGGTATTGAAGTGGGGAATTTTCTTGATGAGGTTAAATTTCAAATGACCATTTTTATTATATAAAATACTCCGCAGCATCTACGGAGTATCAAAATCATCTGTATCAAAAATTTTATTTTACATTTTATTCAATACCATAAAATACTTACACTAATAATTTATCAATTTCAGAAACTAAAGAACCAATCTCTGGCTTTGATAACTGCACATCTGCACCCAAAGATTCACCTTTTATACGCATTTGCTCATTTATTAAAGATGAAAAAATAATGACTGGTACTCCTTTTAAGGCTTCATCAGACTTTACCAATTTTGTTAGACGATGTCCATCCATTAACGGCATCTCTATATCTGTAATAATACACTTTACATCATTTGCAACAGCACCCTTTTTGACATCACACATGTAATCCCACGCCACTTGTCCATTAGGACATGTTGTAAGATTGACATATCCTGCCTTTTTAAGCGATTCGCTTATTAATGCCATCAATAAAGGAGAATCTTCGGCAATAAGAATATGTGCATCACTTCTTTTTCTTCCTTCTAAGGCTTCAATATCAGAAACCTTTAATCCTGTCTCTGGACTAATATCTGAAACAATCCTTTCAAAATCCAAAATAATAATTAATTGTCCATTAATCTTTACAATACCTGTTGCAATTCCACTATCTGCAGAACTTACTGTAACATCAGGCGTAATAATATCAGCCCATGAAACTCTATGTATTCCAACAACTGCATGAACATGAAACGCAACATTTAACTTGTTAAAGTTTGTTATAATAAACATATCTTTCTTCATATCGGCTGAAGGAGCAACGTTAATAACGCTTGCTAAATCAATAACTGTAATCATTAAATCTCTAGGCATAAAAATGCCTTCCACACTTGGATGCGAATTGGGAACTGGTGTAACAACATTAAAAGGTACAATCTCTTTTATCTTAGCAACATTAATTCCATAATGATTATTACCTACTATAAACTCAAGAACTTCTAACTCATTCGTTCCACTTTCCATCAAAATGTTCGTTTCCATAATTATACCCTCCAAATCACTATATACATTATAGTCTTATCTGATTATAACAAATTTTATATGGCATTTCAATGATAATTATAAAAAATCAGGACCACCAGCTTAGCTGGTGGTTTGCTCTGCGGCTATAAGCCTGTGA
>CAJUKN010000001.1:103782-278231 GCA_910587485.1 uncultured Lachnospira sp. | reverse complement strand
TTGACATTCATATCCATTTCAGCGAAACGAGCCGGGAAACCTTTACGGACAAGGTTGTGCGGCTTATCGAGAACGACAAGGACAGTGTAACCGATTGAAAAAAAGATACATTTTTTCTTTTTCCCTATTGACTAATGCCGAAAGGAGAATTGTGTGCGGATACAGCAGGCTTTTTACGAGAGTATGGATATAATGAAAAATGCTTAAATTTAATAGAATTTAAAAAATCAAATTGGTTTAATCCTTTCAAATATCTTAGAACAGATACGGATGTGATTAAATTAATTGCTAGTTTAATTAAAAATACAACACCTAAAGGAACGAGTACCTCTGACCCATTTTGGGAAAAAGCAGAAGGATTGTTTTTGCAGTCACTTTTTCAGTATGTATGGCGTGAAGGAGTTGAAGATGAGCAAGGAATAAAAAAGCATAATATAGGAGCGGTACTTCAATTATTGCAGGAAGCTGAATTTAAAGAAGATGCAAGAGGGCAAAAATTAGATAGCAAACTGGATATAAGAATGAATAAGTTAGAAGAACAAAATTCACAGCATCCTGCTGTTATTCAATATAACAAAGTAATGCGAGGTGCTGCAGATACGGTTCGTTCTATTATTATTAGCGCTAATTCAAGATTGGCGCCTATACAATCACCAGAAATTATTGAATTATTGTCGGAAGATGAATTTGACATACAAACGATTGGAACTCAAAAGACCGTTATTTATTGTATTATCCCTGACGTTGATAAAACTTATAATTTTCTTGTAGGTATGTTTTATACACAAGTTTTTCAAACATTGTATTATACCAGTGATTTTATTTATGGTAAATCATTGCCTGTGCATGTAACCTTTCTTTTAGATGAGTTTGCAAACCTTGCGCTTCCTGATGATTTTTGTTCCTTGCTGTCAACTATGCGCTCAAGGAACATTAGTGCAGTTATTATTATTCAAAACTTTGGACAGTTAAAGGAATTGTTTAAAGATAGTCAAGATAATATCGAGGGAAATTGTGACACATTCATTTTCTTAGGCGGAAATGAAAGCAGTACCCATGAAAAGGTAAGTAAAGCCATTGGTAAACAGACGATTTATAAAAAATCATCTTCTATTACACGAGGAAAGAATGGTTCAAGCAGTAGCTCAGAAGATGTGCTAGGGCGTGATATTATGATGCCAGATGAAGTCCGCAAACTAAAAAGAGATGAATGTATTGTGTTAATTAATGGTTTTGATGCCATAAAAGATAAAAAAATTGAAACATGGAATTTACCATTGTACAACCAGATGGTCCAGGCTGCAAAGGAGTATCATTTTGACGCACGATTAGAGCGAATCGAAACAGCAAAAAAAAGCATGATAACAGAAGATGGAGAGGTTATTCGATTTATAAATAAACAAAGGTTAGATTATTTAGAAGCAATGGATGCACATGAGCAAAACGACTATCAAACAGAAAAAGAACTTGCTAAGCAGATGGGAAAAAAGCCACCTGATAAACCACAACGCAGAGTGATTCCAATGTCTTTTGAACAACTGATGAGTCTTGACGTAGATGAGTTTAAAGAAATGGATAGTAAAGATTTATTAGAAGAGTTTAATAAGATTACAGAAGAGTTATGCGAAGAAAATTTAAACGAGGCAAGAAACCTTTTAGAAGAAGAAAGACAAGCCTATGAAAGTCATATTGATATAAAAAAAGAACTTGGTTCCAAAGAAGAAATACAATTATATCTTACATTAAATAAAGAAGGCTTTTCTCCAATGCAAATAAGGGCAATTATGCCTTTGGTGGAATCGTTTGATATAGAAACGATATATAGCTACTTTTCTCCAGATATGAGTATAGAAGATATAAGGGATTGTGTTGAACTATTTTCTGTTAAATAATATATTTTCTATATAATAAGTAATTATAAAAATATAAAAAGGAAAAAAGATATACCTTGTAAAAAATGTGCAGAAAAATTGAGTAAGTAATTGCATCAAATATAACATTTTATATGAAAAATTTTATAGCATATTTGTAAATGGTTTTATTTTTTAAATTTAAAAAAATGGAGGATTTATATGGAAGGTATAATGGCAAGAATAACAGATATTGTACTTACATCAACAGGCGTTACAGAAATTGATGCAGGACTGAATGTTATTAAAACGATTGGAATAGGTGTATGTTCTGTTATAGGAATTTTAGGCTTAATTAAAGGAGGCATTGACTTTGCTTCTGGTTTATCACAAAGAGACCAATCAGGAATTGTTACGGGTGGACTTGAATTAGGTGGTGGTTTAGTTATGGCTGCTATTGGTGTTGTTATTGGACTGTTAGGTTTTTAATGTCCATATATACAAGGAGGTGATGCATTGGACGCAATTGGAAATTGGATTAATGATTTTATTGCTGGCGGTCTTCAATATTTATTAAAAGGTGAGATTACGATAGGCACAGGATTTTATGATAGTCTGATAGGTACGTCCATAGAAACATTAAGAGCAAGTCCTGAAAGTTGGAATGCAGGAGTAGGGTGGAACATCATTGTTGCTATTAATAATGGCTTTGTTGTCATTGCAGCCTCGCTTTACATTATCTTCTGGTTAATTGGGATATGTTCGGATTCACTAGACATAAGGTCAAATTTACGCTTGGAAGTGGTGTTAAAGCATATTGCAAAATTAATCGTTGGTGAATTTATTATCACACATACGATTGATATTATAAAAGTGATTTTATCCCTTGTCTACAGTGGTACAGGATTAATTATGAAAGCGGATTCAACCAGTTCTAGCATATTAGCAGACAATAGCATGTATGGACTGGACAGTACACTAGAAGCTGTTTCTTCTTATATGAATATTTGGGAGTTAATATTATTAATCGTTTTTGGCATTGTTTTTATGTTTACAATGTTAATTGTAGGTGGTGGTATTTTATACCTTACTTATGTACGATTATTTAAAGTATTAATGATTATACCATTAAGTTCCCTTGCCTCATCAACGATTGCTAGTTCACATCAAATCAGTAATACAACGATAAGCTACTGGAAATATGCTTTTGCAACGATTTTAGAGGCGGTAACTATAATGATAGCGATTGTGCTTGGAACGGCACTAATGAAAAGCAATGCTATAACTTTTGCTTCACTAAGCGTTGTTATGTCATGGATGGCAAAATGTATTATTATAGGCTTTACCATGCTTGGTGCAATCAAAGAGGCTTCTGCAATCACACATCGTGCGTTCGGTGCAGGATAAATCAATAATGAATAATAGTGAGGATAAATATATATGACTAATGTGGATATTACAGGAAAGGTTAAAACATCGCCACATCTTTATTTTTACAGTGAAACGCCACCGCTTTTTTTATGTCGATTTATGGTTGATTCGGATAGTAATCTATTTCCAATTCTTTGCTTTTATGAAAAAGCAAAGGAAATTGTAGATAAAATTCATGTTGATGATAAAGTAAGGATTCAAGGAACGTTGGAGGATTTTCGTTACAATGACTGCAATCTAGCAAATCATGTAGTTAAAATATTGCTTGCCTCTAGTGTAGAACTAGTTACCAAAGAATGTTTTGATACTTTTGATACTCATATGGAAAATAAAAAAATGGTAGATGTATATAACCAAATGGTAGGAAGTGGTTATGAAATATTAAATTTTAACGAAAAGCAAATGTTAATCAGTTAAAGAAGGTACATTGAAAATGTTAGCAGTAAAAACGAATAAAAATATAGAAAAGTTTAAATCAGATGTTGCAGGTGGCTTTGATTTAAGAGAAGTCATCAGCATTATTATAGGACTTCTTTTAGGGATTGTTGTTACTCTTGTTGCAATCATGGTTTTTCATGTACCAATGAGTGTTGCGCCTTATATTGCAAGCCTATTTATTGCGTTTCCTATTTTATTAAAATTTTTTAAACCAAATGGAATGGGCGTAAACATGTATAGGGAAAAACAGCGTGCATTTAAAAAGGGAATCGTGTTAGCTTATATTTCAACAGAAAATAGTTTTGTTTATAGTAAAAATCTTATAAAAGACCAAAACAAAAATTATCAAAAAGAAAAGAATTTTGAGCAGTTTTTAAAGAAAGTAAAAAGAATAACGATTCTTTTTATAGCAATTATATTTATGATTATAACAGTAATTGTAGTGATGATGAAATGGTTATAGAAGGGAAGTGGTGACAATAAACAATGGCATGGTTAAAAAAGGATAAAAGGGTAGGGACAAAAGATTTATCTCTTTATGATGAAACAGACACACTAGAAAAACAAACAAGCTTTGAGAGTAAAGACAAAGAACTTGAAACGATATTTAATCAAACGATTGAACGATTGATAGCAGAAGAATCCGGTTTAATTAACAAATTAAATACGATTAATAGTAGCAATAGTTCTAGTTATGAAGAAATAAAGCATCTTATTTTCAAGAAAGCAACTGAAAAGTTCCAAGAGGTTTGCGAAAATAAAGATGATATAAAACGATTGTGCAATCGCTTTAATTCATACTTCTTTGGATATTATATCATAGACTCCCTGCTTTCACAACCAGATGTATCCGATATTAAAATTTATAATGCAGAAAATATCCGAATTAAAAAACGTGGCATAAGAATGGGAACCGATGTAAAGTTTATGTCTAATGACGATTATACACGATTTGTCAATATGCTCTGTGTAAGAAATAAAAAGAATTTATCCAATATCAATGCGCTAATTAAGTTTTCAGATGTTATTAGCAACCCATTGTATCGTTTGCGAATTAATATCACATCAGAACTTATTAATAATAGCGGAGTGCCAAAAGTCCATTTTCGACTCATACCAAAGAAAAAGGTTACATTAGACACTTTGGTTCAAGAAAATTATATGAATCCAAAACAAAAAGAGTATTTAATACAAAAGTTTGATAGAGAAGAAGCAGGTATCTTATTTATTGGAGCAAATGGAAGCGGAAAAACAACGGGAATGAACGCACTGTTAGAGGTCTTTAGCCATGCTAAAAGTGGACTGGTTATACAAGAAACGGATGAGTTATTTGTAGAAGGTCATCCTGATTTTAGTGTTTGGCATACGATTGAAGAAAACAATGAAGGAATGGTTCATTATGGAATCAATGAGCTTGCCAATCATGCACTAACCGATGATGTAGATTTATTTGTGCTTGGTGAAGTAAAAAGTGGTTCGGACGCAGCTTCCCTTCCTATGCTTGCTACTACTGGTTCACAAATTATGTTGTCCGCACATGGTAATAATGAAGAAGAAGGACTTTATAAAGTAGGCGATTATATTAAACAAGCCACAGGGTATGAATTGGAACAATGTATGCGGTTTTTGCTTGGGATTCAAGTGGTTGTTTATGTAAAGAAATATCAAATATGTAGTATATCAGAAGTACAAGGGTGGGATTATGAAAAGCAAAGGCTTCAGATAGTAAAACTAGATGAATATTGTAGACCAGTAAAGACAGAAAACCCTTTTTTCAGTTCTTCCATAAATACTGGAATAGAAACATTTTTACCTAATGATTTTTTCTTTAATAATTAATGAAAATTTGTAGGATATATAGAAAATGTTTTTATAAAACATTTTTTATAGTTAATAAATATATAAAATTTATACGAAAGGGAGGGATTCATGCTTCATTTTATTTTATATGCCATTTTGTTTTTATGCCTTACAGGTCTTAGCTATTTACTTGTAAAGATGATACAGAGTAAAAATGTATTTTCGATTGTAGCTCATACAATTAAGGATAATACAAAAGACATTTCGCTTGCAAGGCAAAAACAGGACCAGGACTATTTTAAAATGGTTGGGAATACAGAAAAATTAAGTTTTTTTACAAAAATTGATATTGCGCTTGAAATGAGCCAATTAAAAACTTATTTTTCATGGATAAACACAGAATTGGTATTGTTTGTTGTGACTATTGTTACATTTATAACATGTACTGTTGTATTGATACTTACGAAAAGTATATTGTATGCAGAGTTGGCACTGATAGTGTGTATATTTTTCTTTTATATACTGATTTATACACTCAATTCAAGAATAACAAGAGTGGTTGATGAGAACTTATTGCAGCTTTCCAATCTGTTATATTCACATTCAAACAGTATCAATGATTTAACAACATTATTTGATGTAGTGTCCCAACAATTAGATGAGCCACTAAAAGGTGCTATCAAACAATGCGTCAATGAAATAAAAATGTTTGAAGGGGATACATCAGGGGCTTTTGGACGATTGATTTTAAAAATTCGTCACAGAAAGCTAACCGAATTATTACAAGCATTAGAGGAAGGAAGCCACAATAGTGCGAATTATAGGCAAATTATAAGCCGTTGCTATGATTCCATATCGATATATAAAGGACAAAAAGAACTTCGCAAAACGATGATAAAAGGTGCAAGACTGAATGTTGCTATTATGATAGGCGTATTTCTTTTGTGCCTTCTGCTTGTTTTTAATATTACTCAAATGTCTTTTTATGCGTTTTTCTTTTGTTCTCTTAGTGGAAAAATAATGTTTATTTATTGCATGGTTATCTTTTTATATACCTTGTGGAAATTGATAACAATGAATAAATAAAGATAGAAGAAAAGAGGTGAGAGGAAACGAAAAAATGATAATAGTTAATGAAGTAATAAAATGGCTTAGTCGATTGCTTCTGCTTGTTATACCTATTTTAATTGGTATTTTTGTATATAGAAAAAATCAACAAGAAGATGAAGAAAAGGTACTAAAAGCAAGACAAGAGCTTTTAAAAGAGGTAACACCAAAAAAAGGACTGGCTGGTTTTTATAAAGGCAATTATTTAAGGCATTATAATAAAACACAGGTTTATCTAAGTCAAGTTGGAGCCAATTATTTAATGAAACGAATTGTAGACCCAACAGAATATATCTTAGCAAAACTGATATTAGCTTCTATCTTTGGGTTTTGTGGTTTTGTATTTTTTGGGTGGGTTGGATTGCTCGTTGGCATTGTGTTTGGCTATATGATATTAAAAATAATGTTAGAAATCAACAATAAGGAAGATAATGAGCGTATGTTAGAAGATTTTGTTTCTATATATGAAACGATTATGATAAAAACGGAAGCGGGAATCTTTCTTACAGACGCATTAAAAACTTGTTATAAAAGTGTTGAAAACAAACGATTAAAGAAAGAATTATATTATTTGATGATGGAAATCACAGCACAAAATAATGTTACAGAGGCTTTGTCCAAGTTTCAATTAAAATTTAAAGATATTCATATTAATGAATTATGTAGTGTGATAAGACAAGGCTATGAAACAGGAAATGTAGTAAATGCTATAGCGAATGTGACCAAGCATTTGAATGATATTCAAAAAGCAGTTGAGTTAAGATACAATCAAAAACTAGACCATAACATCACAAAGGTACAGATGGTGATACTTCTGTCCATTATGGTGATTGTTATATATGGCATCATAACCAGTATTTCAAGTTTTAATATTTTTTAATGGAGGTAAAAAAGATGTATGTAGAAGAAGAAACAGTTAATCAAGTAAAAGGTGTAAAGGAAAGGCTAACAGAAAAGGCGGGGAAATGGTATAACAAAGGAAAAGAGAAGATTATTCCATATATGCGTGTTAAACAGGCTGGAGAACAATATATTGCAAAAGCAATACTGATTTTGGCAGCTCTTGCCATAGGTGCATTATTTTTAACACTTAGTAAGACTACGATAAGTGGTATATTTACAACATTTGATAGCAAGATTACGGAATTTATGAATAGTTTTACATGGTAATAAAATTATGAAAACAAAAAAAGAGTTTCTAAAAAGGATTATTATTCAGAAACAAGAAGGAAGTGAATTTGTCGAAGCTGCTTTCTGTATGTTTGTAACGCTAGTTATGCTTATGGTCTTAGGCTTAGGCTATGCCGTTTGGCAAACACAAATGAATCTAAATGATAAGATTGATTTGATTCAAACTGCCTATATGAAAAGAATGGAAGCAACAGGCTGCCTTACAGAGGCAGATAAAATGAGCTTAGTCAATGAATTAAAAGAAGCAGGATTTACGAATGTAGATGTAACAGGCTCTACAACCGTTCGTCAGGAATATGGCAAACCGATACAAATTCGTATTAGTGGATTGGTTGATTTAGCGGATATGGATACTTTTGATGTTATTGCACCAGTTATTCTATATTTTCGCAATACTTTTGGATTAAGTGACTTTGGAACATTGGATTATGTGAATCATACATTTAAGGGAACAAGTAAAGTTTAAGGGAATGAGAAAAATTAAAATGGTTTTGTTATAGTATGGAGAATATTTATGAAGATATTAAGTAAAAAACAAGATGGAGCTATTACATATAGTGTGTTTACCCTGTTTTTTATTAGCATGGTTGTTTTATATATGTTTGCAAATCTTTATATGCGAGGAGCGGAAAGCATTAGAAAACATTATGATAATGCGCTAACACTGTCGGTTTTGTCTGCAAATCTATGTGATAGAACAAGTATGTTTACTTATGACGAATACTTATTACAGACAGAGGATAATGTTATATCTTATGACATTCAAAGCGACTTTACTGTAACAGAACCATTTATCAATGCCTGTAAATCAGCATATAGGTGTGCAAAAAAGAATTTTACCAATTCTCTTAAAAGTTATATGAACTTAAATGATTCTTTAGAATCCAATATACCAATGGTAAAAGAAATACAAATCCAACAGTTTGTTATCTATAATGTATTTGGAGAGAATGTATATGAAGTAACACAAAGTAGTGGAGGAGAACTTCTTGTAAATTGCTATGAAAATGGGAAAGGCTCTTTTATCACGCCGAATGGAGCAACCGTAGCTGCCTCTGGCGTATATGCCAATATTAAAGTTACATTAAATGGAATAGGACCAGGAATCAATAATGAAATGAGTTTACATTCTTATATTGATGTATACTCTCATTAAAAAATAGAAAGAAGGATGATATGAAACAAGATGTAAAAACAAAGGTGAGAGGAATATTGCTTGCAATCTTTTTTGCACTTATTGCATTTATCTGTTTAGTTGTATTAAATAATAAAATGAGTGATAACAATAAAGTAGATGTAGTGATAGCAGCAAAGACGATACCCAAAAATACACTGATAACAGAGGATAATGTAGGCGAATATTTTACCACCATTCAAGCACAAGAGATTTTTAAAACCCCTCATGCAGTAACCAATACCAATGAATTAATTGGTCAATATGCCCTTAATGGAATCTGGGATAAAACACCAATTAATCAGGATATGTTTCAGTCACAATTCGATATTTTTGCAGCTTATAAAAAACCAGTACAAGCGTCTTTTAATGTTGCCAATTTGTCGGATGCCGTATGTGGTCGATTAAGAGCAGGCGATTATGTAGACATTTTTGGAGTAGATTTTAATGAAGGAAAACGCATTATAGAAAATGCCTATATATTTAAGGCGTATGATAATACAGGAGTGCAAATCAGTGTTTCGGATACCACAGCGATTGCGACAAACTTTACAATTATAGTAGAATCAGGAGAAGAAGAATTATTATATGAGGCACTTAAAAATTCAACAGTTATTGTTACAAAGAAAGAATTGTGATAAGAAAGTAGTTGAAAAAAATATAAAAATATGTAAAAATAAAGAAAAGCCATAAAAGGCTGAAGGTGGTGTGATGGGAAATACAATAGATGATAGAAAATTAGAAAGAATAAAACAATTTAGACCGATTGATGATGTGTTTTTTGAAGTATTGGCAGATGATGCCGCTTTTTGTCAAGAAATACTAAGGGTTATATTGGAAGATGATAAACTAACAACACTGGATGTAAAAATGCAAAAAGGTGTACGAAATCTAGTAGGACGTTCTGTAAGATTAGATGCCTTGTGTACATTAGGTGATGGAACGCTTTGTAATGTGGAAGTACAAAGGTCAAATAATGATAATCATTTTAAGCGTATTCGATATAATGCAGCTTGTATAACAGCCAGTGAAACAGAGCCAGGTGCATTATTTGAGAATGTTCCATCCGTCATTGTGGTATACATATCGGAGTTTGATATATTAAAAGGAGAACGAGCAGCGTATCATATTGATAAGGTAGTAAGGGAAACTGGAAATATATTAGATGATGGAATGAAAACGGTATGTGTAAATACAAAAGCAAACGATGGAAGCAAAATAGCCGAACTTATGCAGCTATTTACCCAAACAGAAGTAAAAAGTTCAAAATTTCCAGTATTTACAGAGAGAATGAATGATATTAAAAATTCAGAGAGGGGGCAGAGAAAGATGTGCGAAATAATGGAAGAATATGCTGAAGAAAGAGTTGAAGAAGCTAAAAAAGAAATGATACAAGAAATGTTAAGAGATGACATGTCTGTAGATAAAATTGCCCGGTATGCTGATACCGATATAAATTACGTTTTAAAGATACAAAGCAATATGATAGAAAGCGGGCAATTACAAGTCAATGAAAGAAGAAATACACGAAAAAGATAACCCCTTTTCTTTTTATTCTCTTATTAATAATTAAATAAATATCAATACCTTAAAGCAGTTATTAGGAATATTTCCTAGTAGCTGCTTTTTATATGCTTTTAAAATTTTTAAATAATATTGTATTTGTGCAGAAAAAAAACAAAAATAGTGACAGGTTTTATATAAAAATGGATGGAATATTTAATACAATATAGGCAAGGTGTTATGTATATAACATATTAAGAATTAAAAAAATTGCAGAGGAGGTACTTTTCCATGTTAGAACAAAAAACATTTGAAAAAGAATCCGAACAATATCAGTTTTTTCATCAGTTATGGGAATTTGGTAAATTTGCAAGTGCCTGTGAGCATGGAAAACTGTATTTAGAGATAGCAGGACAGATTATTGAGTTATTAAAGAATAATGATTTGAAAGAGTTTAAAGAGTTAAAACAGTCTTTAAATGGTTTTTATAAAATTATGTCAACCTATTGGGACATCAGTACACTTGGCAGCAATGAGGATTGGAAAGTGATGTTACAAGATATGGATAAGCTGTGTGATAGTGTTCCAGAAAGTCAAAAAGAAAATTTATCAAAAATAATGGTAAGCCTTTGCGATTATTTTGAAGAACAGTATAAAGCATATAAAAAATATCAACATCCATCACCAAAACGATAATAGAGTTAAAATTTCCGATTTAAAATATAAAAATAAGATTAAAAATAAAGGAGAAGGAATGTCACTAGATAGTATCAACCGAGCAGAAGTGATTGCTGCCTATGAAAATAAACGAAATCTGCCAGAAGTAATCCGCTATACCGAATATAAGGAAAAAGATGATTGTTATGTATTAAAACTGGGTATAGGAGAGCAATTTATTCAAAAAAGATATGAAGAAGCCTTACAACTATTTCAAGAAGAAAAAGAAAAAAAGGGGAATTTAGTTGGTGTATTGGAAATTACTCTTGAACATAACATGAAAGATGTTGGTATATATAGCATAGATAATAGTCGCCAAATGATAATGGATTTTTTTACGAATAAAAGGCGTATCAAACGAGTAGGAGTACAGTATCAAAAAAAGGAACCAATATACCTTCTTTTTGGAGATAGTAAAAAGGAATATCCTAATTTTATTGAACTTCCTATTGATGGATTAAGCTATAAACAACTTCAGGAATTAGAACATTACCGATATGAATGGTTTATCTGTTATGTACAGTTAAAGCAGCAAGCTATTATAGAAGAAACACAAAACATTATTCACAAAGCAACCAGTAATCTATCGCCTAAACAATCTCCATTCCATTATGAAAAAGAGATAAAAAAACGAATGGAACAAAATAAAAAGATATTTCTTAATAAACGAATGGAAGATTTTGATTTTAGAAGTGTGGATTTAAGTGGTGCTATTTTTATTCAGTGTGTACTATGTAATGCGAATTTTGCACATGTGAATCTATGTGATACGTTATTTATAAACTGTGATTTACAAGGAGCCGTTTATTTAGGGGCAACACTGAATAATTCATTTCAGATACAAGGAGAATGTAAACCATTAATTGATGTGTATAAAGAATATGGAGGCAAGGCTGAAAATTAAAATTTTCAACCACAAGTTTGTGTCTATGCGTTGCTTGACACAAACTTATAAAAAAAGCAACGCAGAAATGAGGGTAAAATGAAGGAACGATTTAAAAAAATAAAAACTTCATTAAAGGGAAAAGAAAATGTTGTGCAAGTCTTTAAGACACCTGATTTTATGAGCAAAATATATGATATTAGTATGGTTACTGAAAATGGATTATTTATTAGGAAAGACCATTCGTGTACCATGCTTTATAAAGTGCCTCAAGATAGCTTTTATAAGGAGGATTCTGCAACAAAATTCTTTGAAGTTCTTAGAAGTTATGACTTTGAATATCGTTTTTTTTATTATGGAATCAATGATGTCTATCTGGAGGTGTTCATAAAACCAGAAAATGAAAATAAATCAATGGACATACAACTTATTGAACCGATAGAACAAGATATGCTTTTGAAAGTATCAGAATGTGGAGTAACCTTAACGGCTGTGTGGCTTGATGAACGATTAAGATTGATACATAAAAGAATATGTCGATATTACGATGCTGCAGATAAAAATATTATGAACTATCAAAAAGATGTAGCGGCATGGAAAGAAGATATTACATTAAAAGCATATATACCTGATGAAAATACACTACAAATAGGGGACTATCGGATAAAGATGGCATTTATTAGGGAATTTTCACAAACCCGTATCAAAGAATGTATCCAGCAGCTTTTATCAATAGAAGATATCGAATGTGTAATGATACAGTATTCACCTATTAAAGATGATTGTTTAAAAGCCTTTTTTCATAGCAATTACATGGGTTGTGATAATGAACTTAGGAAGCTACAAACAAAAAATCCTGTGCTTTATAAGATGTTATCGGATAATACACTATCCGATACAAGAACCTATTGCTTTATGGGGATTAGTATTCTTTATACACAGAAAGATTCAATAAATGGGACGACTTCTAATAAAGAATCGCATAATGTGCTTATAAAAGAACAATCAAACTTTGGCATAGATGGATATGGTGCAACAATAAGTGATTATCAAACCAATCCAATTCGTACCTTTACAGAATTTATCCCACTTGGAGAGTGGAACTATAACCAGTGTAGGTTATTTTTAAATGAGGATATTAAGAATACAATACCTATAATAAATCAAAACCCTTTAGCAATACAAGAAGACTATAGTACAAGTAATCTGAATGAATTTTTTATGTAAAGACTAGGTGTAGATATGAAAAGAAAGAAGAATAACAAGAACCATTATGAAAAGCGAACAAAAGAGAAAAAAAGGCTGCGAGAGAAACAAAAAAAGCAGTTTTTACAGTTGAAAAAACCAGAGAAATTTAGAGTAAGTAACGCCTTATGTATTCAAGATACCATTGAAATACGAAAAACATCACCTGAAGGAATCTTTGAAGTCGGCGAAAATCGATATTCTATAACCTATCAAATGAACGATTTAAACTATGTTACCAAAACATATGAAGAGCAAGAGTTGTTTTTTGGCGAGTGGTGTCGGATTTTAAATGCGCTGGATGTTCATTTATGTAAAATTACAGTATTTAATAAGAATCGAAATATGGAAGAGTTTAGAGCCAATGTATTGTATCCTTACCAAAAAGATGGATTTGATTTTGCAAGAGAATGTTATAACGATATTATGGAATCCAAAATCATTAATAGTAAAAGAGGAATTGAGCAAATCAAGTATCTTACCATTACGATTACAAGAAATAATTATGACGATGCCAAACTCGCTTTTAACTCAATTACAGCCAATGTTGTAAAAGAGTTTGCCTCGATTGGCTGTTTGTTACTTCCTTTAAATGCGAAAGAGCGGTTACGGATTTTCCATGATTTTTATTGTATGGGTGAAGAGAGTGCCTATGATTTTGATATACAAAATTGCTTGTCTCAAATGAGGGATTTTAGAAATGACATCGTTTGCGATAGTATTGATTTTAGTGAAAATCCTGCGTATTTTAGAACCAATACCATGTATGGAAAGTGTATGTGTATTGAACCAGACAGTTATCCAGATGATGAACTTTCGGACGATTTTTTTGACGAACTTATCAATATTAGTCAACACTCCATGTTTTCGATTGATATGGTTCCCATTGCCAAAGCAGCCACAAAGGACTTTATTGAGGGCAGATATATGGCTGTACAAAGTAAAATTCAAAAACAGCAGCAAAAGCGCAATAAAAATAATGATTTTTCGCTGGATATATCGTATCCAGTGCGCATGGAAAATGAAGATATTGAAGAAATGCTTGAGGACACCACTAAGAATGGTCAAAAGATGTTTTGGGTTGGCATTCATTTTGTATTGCTTGGAAAAAGTTTAGAAGAAGTGGAAGAAGCAAGTGACAATATGGACTTGATTATTGAAAATCATGGTTGCTATTCCAATGATTTAATATTAAGACAACGAGAGGCATTAGCAACGATTTTACCTTATGGAACAAGACATGTTGATAGTCTGCGTTCCATGTTTACCAGAATGGCAGCGATACTCATTCCATTTAAGGTAATGGAAATGCAGATGAAAAAACAGCCGTTTTATTATGGCTGCAATAAAGAATCCAAAAATGTTATTTTATGCAATCGAAAACAGCTCATTAATGGAAATGGTTTTGTTTTTGGTGTGACAGGAAGTGGTAAATCGCTTACGGGTTCTAAGTTAGAGATTGGTTCCGTATTTTTAAATACAGATGATGACATTATTATTGTAGACCCAACCCATGAATATATGGATGTAGCAAAAGCCTTTGATGGTTCTTTTATCGAAATAAGTCCTCATTCAACAAATTGGGTGAATCCATTGGACTGTGATGTGTCTTTATTAAATGCAGTTTCTTTTGATAAAAAACAAGAAACTTCAGAAGAATTAGAAGATGGTACGGACTTGATTCAAATTATTGCACAAAAAAGCCAGATTATGTGCGGAATTGCGGAGCATTCAATGGAAAAAGAATTTAAACCGCAACATGCTTCCATTATTGACCGCTGCATTAAGATTTTATTTACAGATATTGCGAGTTACCCCATAGAGGAAAGAAAAGTGCCTATTATGAGTGATTTTTATGAGGTATTAAAACAACAAAAAGACGAAGAAGCACACGACATTGTCCTTTCGATGGAACGCTTTATTGATGGTTCGTTTAATACGTTTAATCACCCAACAAGTATTGATGTGAAGAACCGAGTAACTGTGTATGGAATAAGAGATATAGGAGAGCAATTAATGTCGGTTGGTATGTTAATTACCTTATCGAATATTCGCCAGCGTATTATTAAAAATGCTTCGATTGGTCGTGCTACATGGTTATACGTAGATGAATTTCACGAACTAATGAATAAAAAATATAGTAAAGCATTTTTTATATCCTTATGGAAAAAGGTACGTAAATTAGGCGGGATTTGTACAGGGATTACACAAAATATGAGTGATGTTATCAATGATAATGATTCCATGAAGCTTATTTCCAATTCAGAGTACACGATGTTTTTAAAGATGGGACCAGGCGATGCCAAACTGATATTGGATACATTCGAGGGGAAAATCAGCAGCGCACATTTAGCTTATATTGAAAATCCAAGTCCCGGTTGTGGTTTGATACGATTTGCTAATACCATTATTCCACTTGATAATACAATCAATAAGGACAATCCAATTTATGATGTGTTTAATACAAACTTTTATGAAAAACATGCTATAAAAGTAGCAACGGCTAGTAAAATAGGGTGACTATTGGAGGGATTGTGTTGACAGAAAAGAATAGATTACATCATGCAATGAAAGAACAAGATTTTATTGATAATACAAAAAAGACTCCTTCCTTTATTGATAAAGAAAGTGTTGCAAATGCGATAAAAGACTATCAAAAGCAAAAAAGCATTCATTCATTATCTATTAAAGAAAGTCCCAAGGTTATAAACCATGATATAAATCGGTATCAAGATGAAAACAATGCTGATGAGGATACCATAAAAAAAGCATATCCAGAGAATATAAGCAGCAAAAAAAGAGGTTATATTCATTATGGACATCAATATAAAAAGAAAAATGATGAAAAAGCTGCACAAACTTCAGATTGTAAAGAGCAACATTCAGATACCGATGAAAAACAAGAAGAAAAAGAAAATGCAGAATCATCAAATGAAGCCGATTCTGTAGAAGATGTAAAAGAAACAACATCAAATGAAGCCGATTCTGCAAATGATGTAAAAGAAATCGCCTTGAATGAAAACATATTTACAGGCGATGAAACATTAGAAATAGATGGACATATTGAATCAGGAAAGCAAAAACAGCCATTAAAAGAGAATGTTATCCATGAAAAAACAAAAATAAAACAACAGAATAAAGCAGCTTCTAAAAAACGAACACATCGTATATCAAAAAAGAAAAAGAAACAACTGTTAGAAAAATTTAAAAATAAACGCACAGGTGATGGTAGCATTGATAAAGAGAATGAAGCCAATACAATGATAGACTTGGCTGCGAAAGCAAGAGATATAAAAGTAATGGCTCCTCAGGTGATAGGGCAAGTAAAAGATAAAACGGTTTCGATAGCAACAAAGACGGTAAGTACGACTTATCAAACAGCAGTAGACCTAAAAAAGTCGGTATCCGATGCCAAAGTTTTTGCCAATAAAGTGAATGGATTGATAAAACATAAACAATCCAAAAAAAGAGACTCAAAAAAAATCGTTGAAAAAAATAAAACTTCTCATAACCGATTAAAGAATACGTCCAAAAATGCCAAGAAAAAGAAAAAAGAGAACACAATGGATAAAAAGAACCATGGAATCATGCAAGATATACGTAGAAAAACGATTCAAGTTATCACAACACCACAATCTGCTACAGAAAATAATATGAAGGCAGGTGTCAGTGATTTTGTAAAAGGGCAAGCAGAAAAATATGCACAAAGTAAAATGCGCGAGTTGGCAGCAAAAGCAGGGAAAACCGCCTTTTTATATACAGGTAAGTTTATTGTAATGTTACTAAAATTTGCTGTCACTGTTATTATACAGGCAGTAACCTTTTTTCTTTCACTTGCTTCTTTCATTTTGCTACCAATACTTCTTGTAGTAGTAATCATTGTTGGGTTGTTTTCTTACTTTTTTGGCAGTGCAGAGGTTGATTCAACAAATCCAAGTTATGTGGCTGTAAAATTAAATGATACATACGATGTCTTTGAAGATAAGATATTTCAATGGGAACGAAACAATAAACAAGGTGTATCTGGATATAACGTGCTTTATGAACAGGATTGTTCCGATGTAGATAATTTCAATGAAGTGTTGAATCTGTATCTTGTCTATTCCATTGAAGCACAGGCTGTACAAGAGGATTACTTGTTTATAGATACCGATGAAGAAGAGGAAAGACTGGATAAAGCTTTTGCGTTGTTTAATAGTACCTATACAACCAACGAAGGGAAGGTTCTTCATGTTGTAAAACAAACATATGAGGAAGTAGCAGACTCATTAAGCGATACACAAAAAGATTATTATATGATTGCTTTGGAGGCATCTAATATAGGAGCAGAAGAGGGGTATGTCATTGATAAGCGTGTTGTAAAAGAAAATAGTGCCAAGAAAGCACTTGAAAATTCACCAAACGGTACATTGCCAATGTCTTATGAGGAATTAAAGGAAATCTTTACATGGATGCATACAGATAATGTCTATCCTATTGATGATGGTGGTGTGCGATATGTAACATCACAATATACCCTTGCAAGAACGGATATTGATGAAAACCATACAACACATTATGGCGTCGATTTTACGAGTGGGAAAGGAATTGGTGCAAATCTTGTAGCAATAGCCGAAGCAAGCGTTTATAAAATCGTTCATGCAGAAGAAGATGGAACAGGATACGGAAATCACCTTATTTTAAGATTTGATGATGGAACATATGCTTTGTATGCACACATGAATGATTTTATAACAGCATATGGAACGAATGCAGAATATGATGAAAATGGATATATGATTCGTCCAGCTACAGATGAAGAATACTTGCATGAAGGAGACCAAGTAAAGGCTGGTGATATTCTTGGACATATGGGCAATACAGGGGATAGCTTCGGCGCACATTTACATCTTGTATTATCAACCGATGCATATGGGACAGGACCTGGTAGTCGTTATGATTTTAATGATTATGTAGCTTGTGTGTGGGTGAATGATTTTGATTATAGTTATGATTATTAAGATATTGAATAGAAAAATAAAAAATAAAAAGGGAGGAAAGATATGTTTGATTATGAGGAATTTAAGGCAAAGTTAAAAGAACAATTCATTCATCATATATCATTACCATTTGCAGATGGGGAGGTTGTATTCACTGTTAAAGAAAAAGATAGTGTACAAAGGGAAGGATTTTATATTAAAAGACAAGAGAATGAAGAAGGCATTTTTATGCTGCTTGAGCCAGTCTATGACAAAATTTATAAAAATAGTTGTCATGGGAATTTTGAGAAAGCAATGGATAATATTGCTTTACTTTATGAAAAACAATCTGAACAGATTGTAAATGATGTTTTTACAGTCAAGATAAAAGATAATAAAGAGAATGATTTTGACCTGTTGTTTGATGTACATAACGTGTTTTTTTGTGTAGTCAATAAAGAAGGAAATGCGGCTTATATGACGAATATTCCACATCAGGATAAAGGGAATATGTCTATGTATTTAAGGTTACTTGTATCGGATGATGGAGAAAGACTTAACAGTATTATTATAGATAGGAATTTACTTAGTCAAATAGAAGATAAGGGAATGGATTTTAATACCCTCATTTCTTATGCAGCCAAGAATACACCGCAGCTTTTTCCAGCACAAATCAATAAGGTAGATGACGAATTGTATATAATTAGTAATGAAAGTTATTTGTTTGGTGCTTCTACGCTTTTTTATCCTGAAAGCCCTCTTAAGTCCATTATGAGTAATCGTGATAGTGATACACTAGACAATCTTATTGTGCTTCCATGCAGCAATGATTTTTGTGTGGTATTTGCCACACAGACACCTGCAATAGCCGATGAAGAAATATATAGACAATATAATCGTGCTATTAGAGCCTATGCAAAAGAATATGGAGGAAGTGTATTAGCTGCTTATCCATTTATATATGATGATACACAAAAATTACAAATAGATAAGGGCGATATTTTAAAGGATATACCAGAAAAAGAAGCAAAAAACAACTTGGATAACAATATTTATAACATAAATTATAGAAGAAAGGAAAGGAGTATATAAAAACAGTGAAAAAATTAATTATAACAGAAAAACCTTCTGTAGCTATGCAGTTTAAAAATGCTTTAAAGCTTTCTTGCAATGAAAAACAAGATGGTTTTATAGAAGATGATAACTGGGTGATTACATGGTGTATTGGACATCTGGTAGCATTGGTTTATCCAGAAAATTATGATGAGAAATATAAAAAGTGGAACTTAGAGGACTTACCATTTTTACCAGACGATTATCAATATGGTGTTATTTCTAGTGTGAAAAATCAATATAAGACAGTTTATAACTTATTACATAGAACGGATATTGATGTCGTCTATTGGGCAGGAGATTCTGGCAGAGAAGGACAAGTTATTGAAGAAAATATAAGACGTTTTGGTGGTGTAAGGCAAGGTATAAAGGAGCTGCGTGTATGGATTGATTCGCAAACCGATAAGGCAATTTTACAAGGTATCAAAGAAGCCAAGCCGATGAGTGCTTATGAAAATTTAGCAGCAAGCGGTACAATGAGAGCCATTGAAGATTATGCAATGGGCATTAATTTTTCAAGGGTACTTACTTTATTATATGGAACAATGATTAATCGTGTTATTGGAAGTGAACAATATATTCCAATATCGGTAGGCAGGGTAATGACTTGTGTACTTGGAATGGTGGTTGATAAGGAACGCAGCATAAGAGGTTTTAAAGAAACTTTGTTTTATAAGGTTGTTGGTGAATTTGGCGGTGTACAAATCGATGCGGAATGGAAAGATAATGAACAATCCATATACCATCAAAGTCCGAAGTTGTATAAAGATATTGGCTTTACGGAAAGAAAAGAGGCAGACAGGCTTATTGAATGGCTTACAGGCAAACCCGCTTATGTAGAAGATATAACGAGTGCAACCAGTAAAAAGAATCCACCATATTTATTTAATCTTGCTGAATTACAAAGTTATTGTAGTAAGAAGTTTAAAATATCACCCAATGAAACACTGGCTGTTGCACAAAGTTTATATGAAAAGAAGTTGACAACTTATCCACGAACAGACGCAAGAGTCTTAAGTTCTTCAATCGCTGTTGAGATAGAAAATAATCTAAAAGGACTGAATAAAGGGTATCATTTAAGCAATATCACATCAACCATATTAGAAGAAGGCAGCTTTAGAATGATTGGAAAAACAAGATATACAGACAATTCTAAAGTAACTGACCATTATGCGATTATACCAACAGGCGATTTATCCGGATATGATGGTTTAAATGAATTGGAAAAAAATATATTTGAATGTATTGTTAGGCGTTTTCTTGCTATCTTTTTTCCGCCTGCTATTTATAAGACCACAAAAATTGATTTTAGAGTAGAAAAAGAACATTTTTATACATCAGCAAAGACACTTATAGAGCAAGGTTATATTCGCGTAATGAATGGCCAAGAGGAAGAAAAAGAGAACGAAGAGGACAACAGCAATGATACTGTAAAGGACTTAGATAAAGTATTTAAAAAGGGGGATATTGTGGCATTAAAGCAACTGTTCATAAAAGAAGGAAAAACAACGCCTCCTGTCAGGTATACATCAGGTTCTATCATTCTTGCGATGGAAAATGCAGGACAGCTCATAGAAGATGAGGAACTTAGAAGCCAGATAAAAAGCATAGGGATTGGTACAAGTGCAACAAGAGGCGATATTCTTTATAAATTAATTAAAAATGGGTATATTCGTTTAAATGAAAAGACACAAGTGTTAGAACCCCAAAACTTAGGTGAGATGATTTATGAGGTTGTAAAGTGTAATCTTCCTGAATTGCTGAATCCAAAGCTATCGGCGTTGTGGGACAGAGAACTAGAAGAAATCAGTCAAGGAAAAATAGGGTTTGGGACATATAAAATCAAGATGGATACCTATATTCGTGAAAATGTACAACGAATGATTCAAACAAAACCTGATGTGAAAGAAAAAATAAGTGTTTTTGCCATAGGAGGAGAAATTTCAGATGAAAAGAAACCCATAGGAACATGTCCAAACTGTAAAGGTGATATATTGATAGGAAAGTTTGGTTTGTATTGTAAAAATAAATGTGGTCTTTCGTTAAGTAATGTCTATGCGTTAGGAAAATTACTTACAATGGAACAAACGAAAAGCATACTAGAGGGGAAAAAGGTATTATTAAAAGGTTTGGTAAGTAAAGACAAGGGTACAACCTATGAAGCTTATGTATCTTTTGATGGTATAGAAGAATGTGTGTACAGGAATAAAGAAGGACAAATGCTACAAGGTAAAAGAATAAAGTTCAAAGTGGATTTTCCAAAAAGGAAACAATAAGGTGGAGGCTAAAGGAGAATTTATATGTATGATTTAAAAAAGATTGGACAACAACTAAAAGAAGAACGAATAAAGCAAAATATGAGTATAAAACAATTATCCTTTCTTTCAGGTGTTAATTGTATAACAATACATGGATATGAAACAGGACAAACAGATATAACTTTAAAAGCATTAATGAGAATCGTTTTTGTTTTAGAAATAGATATAAATAAGTTATTTCCATATGAAAAATCTTATGATGAAGCCAGTGAGCGTTTTGAATATTTAGTACGCAATTTGGATATAAGGTCAATCAATCTTGTGTTAAATATGGCTGTGGCAATGGTAAGTTATAATGAAAAGAATCAAAATGAATTTATATTTAATAAGCAATTAAGAAGTGTAAATGAATAATGAAATAACAACCAATACAATAAGAAATAAAAATATATTTGTATTGACTGTTTCTATACATGAAATGATAACAATATCAGCAATGAGCGATTATCAAATCAAATGTATTATTAGATAAAAATTTTAGAAAAATTTATTTTGCTATAAATAGATAGTTTAAAAGAAAATTTAAAGTACATAAAAGGAGCATAAGCTATGACTATATTAGAAACACAAATCAATACCAAACTAGAAGATATTGCAACAGGTGATTTTGGTACCTATCTTGAATTTTTAAATTTTACAGCAAAAGGGAATATACATCGGTTCCAATATGAAAATCAAATGCTTATTTATTCAAAGTATCCAAAAACGAAAGTCGTTGCTTCTTATAATGATTGGGGATTAGTAAGAAGAAAACCGAAACGACATACAGGTATCCATTTGTTTGGGGATGAATATACAATCACTAAGGACTGTGTGTTTTGTTTAGAAGATACCTATGGAGAAGAATTTATATCCAATCAAGTTAGTGAAAAAGAACTTATTTATATTAATCATACGTTAGATAATCATAAAGATAGTTATAAAGAAACCATTGCACAGGAAACCTATCATTATGTTTGGAATAATAATATAGCAGAAAATGATATTGATAAGACTTTTATTTATGAAGCGGCATTATATACCATATATACAAGATTTGATATATCCTATCATTTTAGTGATAAGGTGGTTAATTTTTATAATGGACTTTCATCAGAAGAACGAAAAGAATTTCTTATAAAGAATCAAAAATATATTCAATTACTTTCCCATAAGGCGATACGATATGTTAATATGGTATCAAATAAGCATAAAAAGGAGATTCAGCATGAACGATATAATGGAACAAATGGACAAAGTCATGTTAGAGATGTACGGGAAAACATTGGACGAGCTTCCAGCGGACGAAGTGGCGTTGAAAATATACAACATGACACCAGACGAACTGCCCGTAGTACCACAGCCGACACCAGAGGAATGGAAGGAGTTGACAGGGGACGAGGAAGTCATTTATCCACCAACACAACAAGAGATACACGCCAAACTGGGAATGATGGCAACGCCAGTACTGGAATATATGAAAGCGGAACAGCCAGCGTTGTTACACAGCATGGAATGTATGGGGACACTTCTTCCCTTCGTACAACACAGAGTAGACGAGGCTTGGGAGATGATGGAGACGTTGGAGGAGAGCCATTACAAGACACTCAAGAAAGAAAATCCCAATCCAAGTTGGATGGAGAATTATCAAATGCGCCAGCAAGCAAGGGATATGGCAATGGAAGTCGTGCGGGAAGAAATCTTGATGAGACCTTACACAACAGAGGAAATCAGCCTGAAAAGTTTGAAGGAACACAATTAAGTTTATTTAATATGGACAATGGACATATATCGAGTCCATTGTCTGATTTGGAACAAGAAAAAGAGCAATCAGTTACCAAAGATAAAGAAATACAAGAAGTAATTGTTCCGTTTTTATATCATTATCAACCTTTTTTGCCTTTTCATGCTATTCTATACCATATGGTACAGAATAAGGCTTTTACTGCCAATGAAAAGGTAACGTATACAAGTACTATTTTAAAGGGAATCAATCCATCTATCTTTTATAATACCGATAATGGTATGTCGAATATCGTATTTGAATCAGATAGTATTCAAATAAGCTATATCAATAAAAAAGGAGAACGTACTGCAGAACGTATCCCTTATTCTGATTTTTACCATGTTCTTGAAAATGTTGTTTTCGATGCGCGATTTTGTAAAGTAGAAGATAGAGTATCTAATGTTGCAACTCTTGCAAATGATTTTAAAAACAATTCAGTAATTACAGAATATATACAAGAATGTATAACAAGAGCAGCTAATAAAGATACATTTTCTTTTAATCGTAAGGATAAAGAACAGTCACAATATAAAGAACAAATACAACCCAAAGAGCAGTTGCAATACGAAGAACAAACACAACCCGTTGATTCCACTTCACCTGCCAATTTTCATTATGATATTGCTACAATAGAAAAAGGTGGCGCAAAAACAAGATATGGTTGGAATATTGCAGCCATTCAAACATTAAAGCAGCTTGAAGGTGAAAATAGAACAGCGACTACCGAAGAACAAAAAGTCTTATCAAAATATGTTGGTTGGGGTGGTTTATCACAAGTATTTGACTATGCTAATGAGCGTTGGAATAAGGAATATAACGAACTAAAGAGCCTGCTTACTAAAGAAGAATATGAGGCAGCAAGAGCAACGGTTAATAATGCTTTTTATACCGCACCAGAAATTGCACTTGCTATCAATCAAGCCCTTGTACAGTTTGGTTTAAGGCGTGGCAATATCTTAGAGCCATCCATGGGCATTGGCAACTTTTTTGGAAATATGTTACAGGAGTTATCTGAAAGTAACTTATATGGAGTAGAAATAGATAGCTTATCTGGAAGAATAGCCAAACAATTATATCCCAATGCCACCATACAGATTACTGGTTTTGAAAAAACAAATTATCCTGATAACTTTTTTGATGCAGTGATTGGTAATGTTCCATTTGGTGATTACAAGGTTAATGATGTAAGGTACAATCAATATAACTTTCGTATTCACGATTATTTTATAGCAAAGTCATTGGACCAGGTAAAGCCAGGCGGTATAGTTGCCGTTGTCACCTCTTGTGGTACACTGGATAAGAAAAATCCCACTATAAGAAAATATATTGCACAAAGAGCGGAACTGGTTGGCGCAATAAGGCTGCCAAACACGGCATTTAAAGAAGCAGGTACAGAAGTTGCAACCGATATTTTATTTTTACAAAAGCGTGAACGTAAAATGGAAATCGAACCCGACTGGGTGCATCTTGGCACAACAGAGAATGGGATTGCTGTCAATAGTTATTTTATCACACACCCAGAGATGATGCTTGGGACGATGAAGTTTGACCATCATACATTTGGAGAAAATAGTCATTATACAGTTTGTGTAAATGATGATAAAGATTTTAATTTATCCATCGCATTAAATCAAGCAATAAAAAATATTCATGCCACCATAACAGATAATCAAGAAATTCATTCCTCATTAGAAAATGTTACAGACAGTACAATAGAAAGTGAAAGTATACCTGCAAATCCAGATATAAAAAACTTTACATATACGATTTATAACAATGAAATCTATTTTAGAGAAAATTCATTGATGAATAAAATAGATGTATCCGACACGGTAAAGAAGCGCATTATGGGTTTACATCAAATACGAACCATCACTAGAGAATTGATTGATTTGCAGATGGAAGGTTGCACAGAAGATGAATTAAAGCAGAAACAACAAATGTTAAATCAAGCGTATGATAATTTTGTAAAAAAATATGGTTTTATTACAGCAAGGTCAAATAAGTCAGCTTTTAACCAAGATGGTGATTATCCATTGTTATGCTCTCTTGAGGAAGTATCAGAAGATGGAGAAGTAAAGAAAGCGGCTATCTTTTTTAAACAAACTGTCAAGGCAAAACAGGTTATAGAAAAGGTTGAAAATGCGGTAGAGGCTTTAAGGTTATCTATTAATGAATATGGTCAGGTTCATATTCCATATATGTTAAGATTATATAAACCAACCATTTTTAACACTTCTAATGAGTTACCAGAAGAACTAAAAAGAATGGAAACACAAGCATTGACCGATGAATTAAAAGGTGTGATTTATCTAAATCCTTCAAAAGCGGATGAAGCGAATCTTAATAAAGGCTGGGAAACAGCGGATGAGTATTTATCAGGCAACGTCCGACAAAAATTGCGATTAGCAAAAGAAGCCGCAAGCAAAAATCCGATGTATCAAATCAATGTGGAGGCTTTAGAAAGAGTGCAGCCTGAATGGTTGTCTGCCGCCGATATTGATGTAAAGGTTGGAACGATATGGATTGATATAGAAGATTATAAGCAATTTATGTATGAATTGTTTGATACGCCAAATCGCTTTAGGATAGAAGGGGAAAAGAATCGATATGATACAGGCATTGACCTTTTGTTTAATCAATATAGTATGAATTGGTATATTGAAAATAAATCACTCGATAAAGACTCCATTACGGTAACACAAACCTATGGAACAAAAAGAATCGATGCCTATTCTATCTTGGAAGAAACATTAAATTTGAGAACGGTGACGGTAAGAGACCGTGTAGAAAATGCAGACAAAACAGTAACTTATGTTATTAATCAAGATGAAACGACACTTGCCAGAGAAAAACAAAAATTAATCAAGGAAGCCTTTAAAGAGTGGATATTTCGTGAGCCAGAGCGAAGAAACAAGTATGTTCATTATTATAATGAACTGTTTAATAATACACGATTGCGTGAATATGATGGAAGTTTTCTTCAATTTCCGGGAATGAATCCAGAAATTGCTTTGCGACCTCATCAAAAAAATGCGATTGCAAGAATTTTATTAGGTGGAAATACCTTACTTGCTCATTGTGTTGGTGCTGGAAAATCGTTTGAAATGATAGCAGCTTGTATGGAGCAAAAACGATTAGGACTTGCGAATAAAACCGTGATGATTGTGCCAAAGCCTTTAATTGGTCAAACTGCTAGTGAGTTTTTACGGTTGTATCCGTCTGCAAATATTTTAGTTGCCTCTGAACATGATTTTGAAAAAAATAAAAGAAAACAATTTATTTCTAGGATAGCAACAGGAGACTATGATTGTATTATTATGTCCCATTCTCAATTTGAAAAAATCCCTATATCACCCAAGCGACAACAACAGCTTTTACAGGCACAAATTGATGACATTACAGAAGCTATTAAGGAAATAAAAGATGAATTGGGGCAAAAATGGTCGATTAAACAAATGGAAAGTCAAAAGAAAAAGTTAGAGCAGCAATTACAAACGCTTACCAATGAAGGACGGAAAGATGATTTAATCACCTTTGAAGAATTAGGGATTGATTCGATAATGGTCGATGAGGCACATGCGTTTAAAAATTTGGCTATTTTTTCTAAAATGAATAATGTTGCTGGGATTAGTTCATTTGGTTCACAAAAAGCGATGGATATGTATTTAAAAACACAATATTTAACGGAAATCAATGAGGGCAGAGGCATTGTATTTGCAACAGGAACGCCTGTCAGTAATTCTATGGGTGAGTTGTATGTTATGCAGCTTTATTTGCAAAAACCTTTACTAGAAGAAATGGGGATACGTTACTTTGATTCATGGGCAACCAATTTCGGTGAAGTAACAACCGCCTTAGAATTAACCGTAGAAGGTAAAGGATTTCGAGAAAAAAGTCGCTTTAATAAATTTTGTAATTTGCCTGAATTAATGAATACATTTAAAAAAGTAGCAGATATTCAAACACAAGATATGCTTTCACTAGATACACCTAGTTTACGTGGAGGTAAACCGATTATTATAGAATCGGAAGCTGATTGGTATATCAAAACGGTGATGGATGAGTTTGTAGAACGTGCAGAAAAAATACGTCAAGGTAAAGTTTCTCCTGATAAAGATAATTTTCTTAAGATTACACATGAAGCAAGACTTTTAGGAACAGACGCAAGGTTACTAGAAAAGGATGCACCCAATAATCCTGATGGAAAATTAAACAAAGTCATTGAACATGTTTATAAGGAATATGTAGAAGGCAATCCAGATGGAAAAATAGGTTGTCAATTAATTTTTTCAGACATAGGAATACCCGATAAAACAAAAGATTTTACCGTTTATCAGTATATAAAGGATGGTTTAGTAAAAAAAGGGATTGCGGCAGATGAGATTGCTTTTATCCATGACGCTAGTACAGAAGCACAACGAACTGCTTTGTTTAAGGATGTAAGAACGGGTAAAAAGAAAATATTAATTGGGTCAACAGATAAATGTGGTACAGGTGTTAATGTTCAAACACACCTTACAGCAATTCATCATGTGGATTGTCCTTGGAAACCTTCTAGTATTGAGCAGCGCGAGGGCAGAGGCATACGGCAAGGCAATGAAAATAAAGAGATTGCCATCTATCGCTATGTTACCAAAGGGACATTTGATGCATACAGTTGGAGTATTATTGAAAACAAACAGAAATTTATTAGCCAAGTAATGACTGGGAAAACGGTTTCAAGAGTTTGTGATGATATTGATGAAGCAACACTAAATTATGCTGAGATTAAAGCAATCGCAACAGGAAATCCATTGATTCGCGAAAAAATGGAATTGGACAATGAGATTCATAAGCTTCAGTTATTAAAAGCTTCTTACTGATAGACAGCGATTTTCATTACAAGATAAGTTTATGATTACTTATCCAAAACAGATTGCTTCGACAATAGAAACGTTAAATGCTATCAAAGAAGATATAAAACGTAGAGACATTCAATTACAGAACAATCCTGAATTTGAAATTTCCATTCATAACCGTTTATATGATGAGCGTAAAAAAGCAGGAACGAAATTGTTGGAAGAAGCAAGTGCATGTAAAATCGGTGAGCGTTGCTTATTAGGGCAGTATAAAGGGTTTGATTTGTTTGTAGAAAAGTGTCTTATGGGTGGAATAGATTTTATACTTAGCGGCAGCATGGAACATAGGACAAAACTTTCAACCAGCCCTGTTGGTAGTATTGTTCGATTAGAGAATCTTCTTAAAGATATGCACGAAAATATCGATTTTTATCAGAATCGATTAGAACAATACGAAAAAGATAAAAAGCAGGCGCAAGAAGAATATCAAAAGCCATTTGTACAGGAAGAGGAATTAAGAGGGAAATTAGAAAGGCAAGCAGAATTGGATACATTGTTAAATCTTGATAACCAAGAACCCGATAAAGAACAAGAGATTGTTTGTGAAAATAAAAAAATCCATACGAATAGAAGATAATAAATCATACAGCAAAATAAGAGGATTCATTGTAAAATCATTTTATGGGTGATATAATTAACCCAATGATTTATGATTGAATTTGGAGGCTGCTATGGAAAAAACGCTTACCGATGAACGGATTTTGTACAGTATATGTACGAGTGATGAGCTGCTTGCAGATTTTCTTAAAGAGATTGCAAGAAGATTAAAAGAAGAAAGATTACGTCAAGATATGGATGTAGCTACTTTATCTGAATTATCTAGTATAAATAATAGTATTATATATCGTTATGAAAAAGGCACAAATCAGGTAAGTTTGCAAGTATTGATTAAAATCGCTTCAGCGTTGAAATTGGATATTGCTAAAATGATTCCTATCAATACAAGCCAAAAAGAAGAAACAGTAGGTGAAAAGTTTAGTTATATTGTTCGTGGGCAATCAAAAGAATCTATTGAGGTTATATTGAAAGCAATAGAGAATGTCATTGGTTTTTGTGAAGCGGAAAGAAGAATAAAATATCAGGAGGAAGAAAAAATAAAAGAAACAAAATAAGACAAGAATAAAAAGAGATGTGATAGTATTAGACAATATCAAAACATATGGGTAACAAACGAGTAACTAACAATAGCGTTACCAAGCCTAGTATTTACTGGAACGACAGTTTCTGTTGAAGAAGCTGTAACTATATATAAAAATATAAATATAATTTTTATAGAAACAGCCAAACTTTAAAAGTTGGCTGTTTTTTTATAATAAAGATATTGTACTAATGCAACATCACCAATAGGGACATCTAAACAAACATATATGGTTTAGTGGCATGTATAACACCATATATGACGACATATGCAATATACTTACCAAAATTCCTCCCACCACACCCTCACAACCACCACTTTATCCAAATTTTATAAAAAAGATATTTGACATATGATATTTACAATGTTATCTTAATTTATAGTGTATATCTAAACACTTTGAGAAGAACATTAAAGGAAAAATAACATGTACGATTACAACACAGAAAGAATAAACTTACTAGAAGATGCTCCAACAACTGAACCAGAACGACAACTGTACTATGTAGCAAGATGTCAGCAGCATGTCCATGCACTAAAAGAACAACTAGGACGTGACATAAGCTGTTATGTAGAGACGTTCGGGTGTCAGATGAATGCTAGAGATTCTGAAAAATTGCTTGGAATCTTACAGGAAATTGGTTATAAAGTGGTCGATTCTGAAAATGCAGATATGGTCTTATATAATACATGTACAGTGCGAGAAAACGCAAACCTAAGAGTATATGGAAGATTGGGACAACTTCATGTTTTAAAAAAGAAAAATCCACATATGATAATTGGTTTATGTGGTTGTATGATGCAAGAGTCAGAAGTAGTTGAAAAAATTAAAAAATCATATAGATTTGTCAATATTATTTTTGGAACATTTAATATATTTAAAATTGCAGAACTTTTATGTAGCTATTTTGATACGAAAAAACAAGTTATCGAAATTTGGAATGATACAAAAGCAGTTGTTGAAGAATTGCCAACTGCTAGAAAATATTCTTTTAAATCAGGCGTAAATATTATGTATGGCTGTAATAATTTTTGCAGTTATTGTATTGTGCCATATGTCAGAGGACGTGAAAAATCACGACCACCAATAGAGATTGTAAGAGAAATTGAGCGATTGGTTGATGATGGTGTAAAAGAAGTCATGCTTTTGGGACAAAATGTAAATTCTTATGGAAAAACATTTAACGAACCATTTACTTTTGCTATGCTTCTTAAAGAGGTTGAAAAAATTGAAGGACTTGAAAGAATACGTTTTATGACACCTCATCCTAAAGATTTTTCAGATGATTTGCTAGAGGTTATGGAACATTCTGAAAAAATATGTAATCATATTCATTTTCCATTGCAGTCTGGAAGTAGTAAAATTCTTAAAATAATGAATCGAAAATATACAAAAGAACAATATCTTGACTGGGTGAAAAAAATTCGTGAAAAATTACCAGATGTATCCTTAACAACCGATATTATTGTAGGATTTCCGGGTGAAACAGAAGAGGATTTTCAGGATACATTAGATGTTATACAAAAAGCAAAATTTGATAGTGCCTATACATTTATTTATTCTAAAAGAACAGGAACGCCTGCTGCCAGTATGGAAGGTCAAGTACCTGAATCCGTTGTTAAAGACAGATTTAATCGATTGCTAGAAACTGTAGGTTCTGTGTCACATGAGGTTCACGCAAGATATACTGGGCAGACAATGAATGCTTTAGTTGAATGTGTAAATTCTCAAGATTCTTCACTGGTTACAGGAAGGCTTACTAACAATATGTTGGTACATTTTCATGGTGATGCAGCTTTAATTGGAAAAACAATTAAAGTAAAATTAACAGAAAGTAAAGGATTTTATTATATTGGCTGTATAGAACAAAAATCTGAATAAATTATCTGATAAGTAACTGATTGAAATAAATAGCAAGCAATAAGATTTGTGTTAAAACAGCACAAATTTTATTTAACCCTATTAGAAAAGAGTTAGACTTGTCTGTTTAAGAAATGCCACAAAGTGGTAATAAGGTTAGACGTAGGTAATAAGTGGATTGTCAATATCCGCTTAACTTTTATCAGACAAACAGGCAAGTCTCCTTTTTTAAGAAAAATTTGACTTGCCTATTTTGATAGAAACTTATATTTAAATTATTATGCAAAAGATTGCTGCGCTTTTTTGCACAAAATTGAGCCATTAGCTACTCTTAAAAATCAGTCGCAGCATGGAGGCTAAAAATGAATGAATATTCACCAATGATGCAGCATTATTTGAACACAAAGGAAAATTATAAAGATTGTATATTATTTTATCGACTTGGCGATTTTTATGAAATGTTTTTTGACGATGCAGTTATAATATCAAAGGAACTTGAATTAACACTTACTGGCAAAGATTGTGGTCAAAAAGAAAGAGCGCCTATGTGCGGCGTGCCATATCATGCGGCTGAATCTTATATTAATAGACTTGTTGCCAATGGTCATAAGGTGGCAATCTGTGAGCAAGTAGAAGACCCTAAAGAAGCAAAAGGTATTGTCAAACGTGAAGTGATTAAAGTAGTTACACCAAGTACCAACTTAAATACACAAGCTTTAGATGAAACAAAAAATAATTATTTATTTAGCATCTACTTTCACAATAAACGATATGGAATATCCATTTGTGATTTTTCTACAGGTGATTACTATATTACAGAAGTTGATAGTGCTTCTTTTCTTATTGATGAAATTAATAAATTTATGCCATCTGAAATTATTGTCAATGATTATTTTAATGTCAGTGGAATTGACTTGACATTGGTTAACGAAAAACTTGGAATTACTATGTCAACACTTGAAAACCGATATTTTGATGATGTAAATTGTAAAACAAAATTAATGGAGCATTTTCATATTAGTTCTATAGATGGTCTTGGAATAAAAGATTATGAAAATGGAACGATTGCTGCGGGAGCGCTTCTTATCTATCTGTATGAAACACAAAAAAATAATTTATCTCATATTGTTTCTATCAAGCCTTATACCACCAATAAATATATGATTATAGACAGTTCTTCTAGGCGTAATCTTGAATTAGTTGAAACCATGCGCGAAAAGCAAAAAAAAGGCTCTCTTATATGGGTATTGGATAAAACAAAAACCGCTATGGGCGCTCGTACTTTAAGAACTATGGTGGAACAGCCTTTGATGAACAAATCAGATATTAATGCAAGGCTAGATATTATTGAAGAATTTAATCATCATCAAATAGATAGAGACGAATTAAGAGAATATCTAAATTCTATATATGACTTAGAGCGGTTAATGGCTAAGATTAGTTGTAAAAGTGCCAATCCAAGAGATTTAATTTCTTTTAAAAATTCATTGCAGATGCTTCCATATATCAAGCATATTATTGAAGGATTAAATGCTAAGTTACTTTTAGAATATAATAACCAACTTGATGATTTGTCTGATTTGTATGAATATATTAATTTAGCGATTGTAGAGGAACCTCCTATTACTATTCGAGAAGGCGGTATTATCAAAGAAGGGTTTTCTAAAGAAGCGGATACTTTTAGAAAAGCAAAGACTGATGGAAAACAATGGCTTGCTGATTTAGAATCAAAGGAACGTGAAAGCACAGGCATCAAAAATTTAAAAATAAAATACAATAAAATTTTTGGATATTATCTTGAAGTGACAAATTCTTTTAAAAATTTGGTTCCAGATAAATGGACAAGAAAACAGACATTGACAAATGCAGAACGCTATACAACAGATGAATTAAAATCATTAGAAGAGATGATACTTGGTGCTGAAGATAAATTAAATAACCTTGAATTTGAATTGTTCTGTAATGTGAGAGATACCATTGCCAAAGAAGTTTTACGAATCCAAAGTACAGCAAAAGCAATTTCTATGATTGATGCATTTGCTGCACTTTCAGTTGTGGCTATGCAAAATCATTATGTCCGACCAAAAATTAATGAAAAAGGCATTATTGAAATTAAAGGTGGCAGGCATCCTGTTGTAGAAAAAATGATAAATAATGAGATGTTTATCTCAAATGATACACTATTAAATAATAACAATAATCGAATTTCTATTATTACAGGTCCTAATATGGCAGGAAAATCAACCTATATGAGACAATCTGCACTGATTGTATTGATGGCTCAAATAGGTAGTTTTGTGCCTGCAGAGTTTGCCAATATAGGAATTGTTGATCGAATATTTACTCGAGTTGGTGCATCGGATGATTTGGCTTCTGGACAGTCTACTTTTATGGTAGAAATGACAGAAGTTGCCAATATTTTGCGCAATGCCACCCGAAATAGTTTAATTATTCTTGATGAGATAGGACGAGGAACAAGTACATTTGATGGATTAAGCATTGCTTGGGCAGTTGTAGAATATATATCTAACATTAAAATACTTGGAGCTAAAACATTGTTTGCAACACATTACCATGAACTTACAGAATTTGAAGGAACAATAGAAGGCGTACATAATTATTGTATTGCTGTCAAAGAAAATGGTGATGATATTGTATTTTTGCGAAAAATTATAAAGGGCGGCGCAGATAAAAGCTATGGTATACAAGTGGCAAAACTTGCAGGTGTTCCTGATGCTGTTATTGATAGAGCAAAAGAGTTGGTATTAGAATTAAGTGATGCGGATATATCACAGAAAGCAAAGGATATTGCACAATATTCCAAAACAGCACAAAAACTTGATTCACAGTATCACAAGGAAGATGAACTTGAAATAAAACAGATGTCCCTATTTGACACTGTTAATGACAGTGATATTATTGAGGAAATAAAACAGATTGATATAGGTCGCATGACACCAATTGATGCATTAAATACATTGTATAAATTGCAAGGAAAAATTGTTAATCGGTGGAAATAAAGTATTTTCTATATACAAAATATTTTATTTTATAAAATAATAATTTTTAAAAAATTTAAGTTATTTTGATAATGTATAATTGCTATCAAAAAATAACAAACTCTTTATAATCATATAAAATTATAAAAACATACATTTAAAGTTTTTTGTACGAAAATCAACATAAAGATGAAGATTTGTATAAAAAATAGCATTAATATATTTATTTTTTGCATATCTATATCTGTTATTACAGAAAATGAATTGCTAAAAATTAAAAAATATGAAACCTTATTTGTGTTAAAATGTCACAAATAAGGTTTGTTGCAATAATAGAAATTATCTTTATAAATTTCTATTACATATTTTTCACACTATGCTTTAGAATGAGGGGTTAATATGATAGAGGTACTTAATCAAGATACGATTAATAAAATTGCTGCTGGTGAGGTGATAGACCGACCATCATCTGTTGTAAAGGAATTAGTAGAAAATGCGATTGATGCCAATGCCAGTGCAATTACCATTGAAATTAAAGAAGGTGGTATCTCTTTTATAAGAATTACAGATAATGGAACAGGTATTAATGGAAATGAAATAAAAACTGCCTTTTTACGTCATGCTACCAGTAAAATTAAACGTATTGAAGACCTTATTGGTGTATCATCACTTGGTTTTCGAGGGGAAGCTTTGTCAAGCATTGCATCCATATCACAAGTTGAATTAATTACAAAACAACAAAATAGTATAACAGGTTATCGATATGTAATGGACGGTGGTATAGAACAATGTTTTGAAGATGTTGGTGTGCCTGATGGAACGACTTTTATTGTAAGAAATTTATTTTACAATACACCTGTGAGAAGAAAATTTTTAAAATCAGCACAGACGGAAGCCAGTTATGTTGGGTCATTGGTAGAACATCTTGCTTTGTCTCACCCAGATATTTCCTTTCGATTTATAAGTAATAATCAAAATAGATTACATACGGCTGGCAATATGAATCTTAAAGATATTATATATGAAATTTATGGTCGAGAGATAACTAGAAATTTATTGGATATCAATGGAAAAACACAAGATATTACAATGAATGGATATATTGGCAGACCTGCTATATGTAGAGGAAATCGGTCATATGAAAATTATTTTATCAATGGAAGATATATAAAAAATAGCATGATAACAAAAGCCATTGAGGAAGCCTATAAAGGTTATATGATGCCTCACAATTATCCATTTACTGCTATTCATTTTCAAATAAATCCATTGATTATGGATGTTAATGTACATCCTGCTAAGATGGAGTTGCGCTTTACGCAAGGTGATTATGTATATAATTTTGTGTTTGATACAATAAGAATGATATTAAGAAATACAGAATTAGCAGTAGAGACACAACTTCCTTTGAATAAAAATACAATACCAAAAACAAATTCATTTGAACTAAAACAAGTAGAAAACCAAATAGATAATGGAAATGTAACAACAACTAATACACTAGAATTTGAAAATACAAAAAACTTCAATTCATTAAAAAATTCAAATAGTATACAAGATTTAGAAAAACAATTTCATGTAAATACGTTAAAAGAGAATACTCAAAAGAAAACACGATTGCCAGAACCTTTTGAGATTAATCGCTCTAATGAGATGATACAAGAAGATAATAAGGAATATAAAATAAAACAGGAAAAAGAAAAACAATTATCTTTGTTTGAAAATCCGTTATTAAAAGCGCAGAAGGAGTCCGATTATAAAATAATAGGGCAATTATTTGAAACATATTGGCTAATTGAATATGAAGATAAATTTTATATGATGGACCAGCATGCCGCCCATGAAAAAGTGATATATGAACGATATATGCGCCATTTAAAAGGAAAAAAGATGGATTGTCAAATGATTGCTCCGCCTGTTATTGTTGAACTTAGTATGCGTGAAGAACAAGCATTAAACAATAATATAGACATTTTTCAAAAAATAGGCTTTGAGATTGAAGCTTTTGGCGGCAAATCTTATAAAATTACAGGTATTCCAGCCGATTTGCCTAATATTGATTTGAATCAATTATTTATTGATATTTTAGATAGAATTGGAAAAGAAAATCCTATAGCACTTGATATTGTTACACAACGTGTAGCAACAATGGCGTGCAAGGCAGCAGTAAAGGGCAATAACCAATTATCTGAAAATGAGGTAAAACAACTGATTTATGAATTAATGCAGGCTGAAAATCCATATAATTGTCCTCATGGAAGACCAACTCTTATTGTAATGTCAAAATATGAAGTAGAAAGGAAATTTAAACGATTGGTTTAAACATATTATGAAAGATATTATTATTTTAACTGGTCCAACGGCTGTTGGAAAAACAGAAATTTCTATTCAATTAGCAAAAAAAGTTGGAGCAGAAATAATAAGCGCAGATTCCATGCAAGTGTATAAAGGCATGAATATTGGAACTGCAAAGATAGCAAAAGAGGAGATGTGTGGTGTTAATCATTATTTGATTGATATATTATCGCCTAGTCAAGGTTTTGATGTTGTTCAATTTCAAACATTAGCAAAAGAGGCAATAAATCAAATATATCAAAATGGGCATATTCCAATGATTGTTGGCGGAACGGGATTTTATATACAATCTGTATTGTATGATATTGATTTTAATAAAGACCTATCAACTATTGTAAATTTTAATAAAAATGATATAGCAAATCAAACCAATATTTTAAGTCCGAATTATATTGATAATGAAGAAAACAATTGTAATATTGATAATAAATTTGAGTGTAAGACAACAATTAATGAAGAATACCGCGAGTCTTTATATAATATTGCACAAAATCAAGGAAATGCTGTTTTACATCACATGTTGGCAGAAGTGGACAAGGAATCAGCAAAGAACATACACCCTAATAATGTGAAACGAGTTATTCGAGCATTAGAATATTATAAAGAAACTGGTAATAAAATATCCACTCATAATGAAACACAAAGGCAAAAAGTATCTCCTTATAATTTTGCTTATTTTGTATTAAATGATGACCGTAAAAAACTTTATGAAAAAATTGATACAAGAGTAGAAATCATGTTTCAAAAAGGGCTTTTAAATGAAACAAAAGAACTGATAGACAGTGGTTTAAAAAAAGAGAGTACTGCAATGAGTGGTATTGGATATAAAGAATTGTTTGATTATTATGAAGGAAAAGCCTCTTTAGAACAAACAATCGAATTGATAAAACAAAATACAAGACATTTTGCGAAAAGGCAAATTACATGGTTTAAAAGAGAAAAAGACGTATTGTGGATAAATTATCCAGAGTATGATTATTCAAAAGAAAAAATATTAAAGGCTATGCTTGAAAAATTACAGGAAAGGAATATTATAAAAAAAAATGGATAATATAGATGATATAAAATATTCAGAGGAAATATATAAAAATTTAGGCATTTCAGAATCTGTCTATTCCTTTTGTAACGAGATACTTATTGAGTTGACAAAACGGTTTGAAAAAATTGATAAAATTTCTGAATATAATCAATTAAAAGTACTTTATGCTATGCAAAAAAATAGAGTTGCTCAAATGCATCTGAATGGTACGAGCGGTTATGGATATAATGATGATGGCAGAGATACGTTGGAAAAAATATATGCAGATATCTTTAAGACAGAGGATGCTTTAGTAAGACCTCAAATTATGTGTGGAACACATGCTTTAAATGTTGCATTGTCTGCAAATTTAAGACCAAACGATGAACTGCTTTCACCTGTTGGCAAGCCTTATGACACAATGGACGAGATTATTGGAATACGTCCATCGAAAGGCAGTCTTGCAGAGTATGGTGTAACCTACAATCAAGTTGATTTAAAAGAAAATGGCGATTTTGACTATGATGGAATAAAAAATGCAATCAATGAACGAACAAAATTGGTGACTATCCAGCGTTCTAAAGGATATGCAGACAGACCAACCTTATCGGTTGCAAAAATAGGAGAGCTTATTTCTTTTATTAAAAAAATCAAGCCTGATGTGATATGTATGGTTGACAACTGTTATGGTGAATTTGTAGAATTAACAGAACCTTGTGAGGTTGGTGCAGATTTAGTAGTAGGGTCGCTTATTAAGAATCCCGGCGGTGGGCTTGCTCCTTGTGGCGGCTATATTGCAGGAAAAAAAGAATATGTTGAGCAGGCGGCTTATCGATTATCCTCTCCGGGTCTTGGGAAGGAAGTTGGTGCTACATTAGGAGTCAATCCAAGCTTTTATCAAGGTTTGTTTTTGGCACCTACCGTTACAGCAGGCGCGCTTAAAGGTGCCATATTTGCTGCAAATGTATATGAACGATTAGGCTTTAAAGTTCTTCCTGACAGCAAGGAAAGCAGACATGATATTATACAAGCAGTAGAATTGGGGTCAAAAGAGGGGTTAATTGCATTTTGTAAAGGCATTCAAGCTGCTGCCCCTGTAGATAGTTTTGTAACACCAGAACCTTGGCCTATGCCCGGATATGATTGTGATGTTATTATGGCAGCAGGTGCATTTGTCCAAGGCTCATCGATTGAGTTATCAGCTGACGGTCCTTTAAAAGAACCATTTACCGTATTTTTTCAAGGTGGTTTAACATGGTATCATGCTAAATATGGCATTATGATGAGTTTGCAAAAAATGTTTGAACAAGGACTTGTGAAAGTGTAAAAATGTAAAAAATTGATTGTAATGTAATTCATGTTCACATAAATTTTTATAAAACTTTTCAAAAGCACAGAATAAAATTATATAAATTTTTTATAATAATAGATAATAAATTTTTTTAATAAATGTCGAAAAAGAGTATATTATAGCATAAATTTATAATAAAATCTTTCTATACATAATATGGAAAATATGCTATAATTCAAACAGCTATGCTTGTACAATGTCCGCCTTGAACAGAAAGGATTGTATGGAGTTTAACAGAAACGCAACAATACACCTCAATATGGGAGAAAATGAGACAAGACCTTATGAGCGGTGTATGTCTTTAGGTGCTGCATCTTTAAGCGATGCACAGCTTTTAGCAGCAATTTTAAGAACAGGAACAACTGGAATAGATGCAACCGAGTTAGCTTTAAAAGTGATGGCACTTTGTAAAGATGGTATTAACGATAAAGATAATTCGTTGTTAGAGCTTACGCGTTTATCGATTCCTCAACTTATGGGCATTAAAGGGATTGGCAAAGTAAAGGCAATTCAAATTCAATGTATATGTGAATTATCAAGACGCATTGCAAAACAGACTGCTGCAAAAAATCTTGATTTTTCATCTCCAGATTCAATTGCAGCTTACTATATGCAGGATTTGCGCAATTTAGACCGAGAACATTTGATTTTAGCAATGCTTAATAACAAATGTTGTTTAATACATGATTGTGTCATTTCAATTGGCACAGTGAATGCTTCACTGGTGAATCCCAGAGAAATATTTACACAGGCATTACGATATGGAGCTGTATCTATCGTTATGCTGCATAATCATCCAAGTGGTGATGTCACACCAAGCAGAAATGATATTCTTGTTACACAGCGAGTAAAAGAGGCAGGTGATATCTTGGGAATAAGACTTATAGACCACATTATAATTGGAGATAATACATTTACAAGTTTAAAAGAAAAAGAATATATATAAAACGAAAGGAGTCCACGCTGATGAGTAATATCTACGGAGTTGATATAGGGACAAGTAATTTTAAAATGTGTTGTAAGGAAAAAGACCAAATATTAAATGAAAAAAATATGATTGCAATAGCCAATAAAACGGAATTGTTAGCATTTGGAGATGAGGCATATGAAATGTATGAGAAAGCTCCTGAAAATATTGAGGTATCATATCCTGTTAAATTTGGTGTGATTGCTGATATTGAAAACATGCAAACACTTCTTCTTAGTTTTTTCAATAAAATTAATGGTGATAAAAAGCAGCCCGGCAACACAGACTTTTATATCGCCGTACCAACGGATGTAACAGAAGTTGAAAAAAGAGCATTTTATGAACTTGTTGCTGATTCAAAGGTAAAGGCTAAAAATATATTTATTGTCGATAAGCCTGTTGCCGATGCAATAGGGGCAGGGCTTGATGTTACAAAATCGCGTGGTATTATGATTGTCAATATTGGTGCTGAGACAACAGAAATATCCGTATTATCATTAGGCGGTATTGTTATCAGTAAATCGGTTAAAATTGGAGGCAATAAACTAGATGATGTTATTATAAGTCAGATTCGTAAGGTTTATAATCTTGTTATTGGAACTAAGACAGCCGAGTCATTAAAAAAAGAATTAGGTAGCGCTATTAAAGGTGAAGAACATTTTGCACCCGGTTTTGGACGCAATATCTTGTCAGGTCTTCCTGTGAGTATTGATATTTCATCGGATGTGATATATCAAGCTATTGTTGACCCGCTGCATTCAATTATGGATTCAATAAAAGTAATTCTTGAACGTACACCACCAGAATTAGCAGCTGATATTATTAAAAATGGTATTTATGTCTCTGGAGGCACTTCCAGTATTAACAGCCTTGAAAAATATATTAACCAAGAAACCAACATTAATGTCAATATTGTAGAAAATCCTTCAGAAAGTGTCGTAAGAGGTTTAATGGGTGTTGTATCAAACCCTGATTTTGCTAGTGTTGCATATACACCTCAGGATAAGACATACGATTAAAAAACTTTTAAACAAGAATGGAGTTTTGTATGTTAAAGAAGATTTCATCATTTTTTACATCAAAATATATTTTAATTTTGGTAGTACTATTGTGTTCTGCTCTTATCGTAGCCAGTTTTTTTACAGATAAGCTTGTAGCACCTGTACGAAATATTGTTTCCACACTTGTTATGCCAATTCAAGATGGTATGAATTACATTGGTTTATGGGTGTCTGATGGTTATGAGAAAATTCAGGAGGCAACAAAGATTCTTGAAGAAAACCAATCCTTAAAATCAAAAGTGGATGAATTAACAGAAGAAAATAATAAATTAAAACAAGATACGTATGAACTAAACCGATTACGAGAATTGTACAAGCTTGACGAAAGCTATGCAAATTATGCAAAAGTAGGCGCAAGAATTATTGGCACAAGTTCAGATAACTGGTATTCAACATTTACAATTAATAAAGGAAGCGATGATGGAATTGCTGTTAATATGAATGTTATTGCGGATGGCGGACTTGTAGGAATTGTCACAAGTGTAGGTAAAAACTATGCAACTGTTAAAAGTATTATAGAAGATGGCAGTTTTGTCAGTGGACAATTAATTGACACAGGTGATAAATGTACCGTTCAAGGCAATATTGACTTGATGGATTCTGGAATGATTCGCATACAACACTTTAAACATTCCGTCACTGTACGAAATGGTGATAAGATTGTGACTTCCAATATAAGTGACCGATATCTTCCCGGAATATTGATTGGTTATACCAAAGATGTATCTCTTGACAGCAATAATCTAACGCAATCTGGTTATCTTATTCCAGCTGTAGATTTTGGACATCTGCAAGAGGTGTTGGTTATTACACAATTAAAGGAAGTTGGAGAATAATGAAGAGAAAGATTTTGGAATTGATTATCATTATACTTTTCTATTGCCTTTCCGTAACATTAGGCAGAGTAATTGAACTTGGAGGAATAAAGCCCAATATGCTTATCGTACTTCCTATTTTATTTGGGTATCTTAATGGAAGCAACGAAGGAATGTTTGTTGGCTTTTTTTCTGGTTTGATATATGATATTTTCATATCAACAATAGTAGGTTTTTCGCCTCTTGTATTTTCTATTCTTGGATATATTTCTGGATTGTTTTTTCAAAAATATGAAAAAAGTGAGATTATCATTCCTTTAATTATTGTAGCATTTGGCGATATCATATATGAATTTTTATCTTATATTGGTAATTTTTTATTACACAATCGTCTAAATGTATTATATTTTGTTAAGCGTTTTATGATTCCAGAAATGATATATACTGTATTATTTTTTGTTTTATTATTTAAACCCATTGTATTAATAAATCCATTGCTTTCAGGCAAGAAAAAAAGGAGAGTAAGTTACTTTGATGAGAGAGATAATTGACTACATACTAAGTTTGCTAAAATCACGATTTGTGCCACTGATATTCATGTTTATCACTTTATTTTCGGTGTTGGTAGTCAAAGTTTTTTCATTACAGATTGTAAATGGAGAAGATTATGCTAACACACTTACGGAATCAATACAGATGACAACAAGTGTTCCAGCAACCAGAGGACGCATATTTGATAAAAATGGGGTACTGCTCGCTTATAATGAATTGGCATTTGCAGTGACAATAAGCGATAGTGGTGTGTATGAAGACACAAAAATAAAAAATGCAACAGTCAATGCAGCCATTGAAGAAACTTTGAATATTATTGAATCAAAAGGAGACCATTTTCAAAATGATTTTTCAATAGAATATAATGCAGGCGGGTATGAATATAACGTTTCAGATAACGCATTGTTACGGTTTAAACGTGATGTTTATGGCTGTAAGTATGTGGAGCAATTGACCGAAGAACAACGAGATTCAACAGCTCAAGAAATGATAGATTATTTGTGTAACTATTATGAAATTGATACAAATTCTATTTCTCCACAACATATAACCAAGATTGTAAGTTTACGATTAAATATGACACACAATTTATATAATCGATATATTGCATTTACTATTTCAGACGAAGTATCGGATGAAACTGTAGCCGCAATCCTTGAAAATTCAGACAAACTGGTAGGAGTAACTGTTGAGCAAAAATATATACGAAAGTATGTGGATAGTATTTATTGTTCACAGATTCTTGGATATACAGGAACCGTATCAAAGTCTGAGCTTGAAACGCTTTTAGAGACGGATGACAGTTATGAATTAAATGATGTTGTAGGTAAATCAGGAATAGAACATTCTATGGAAAGTGTTTTATCTGGCACAAAGGGCAGTAAAAAAGTATATATTGATACGTTTGGTCGAATTACTGAGGTTTTGGAAGAAACGGATTCTGTTGCAGGAAATGATATTTATCTTACGATTGATATAGAATTACAAAAAAATATTTACAATGCTATTGAAGACAAGCTTGTTGGTATATTATTACAAAATATGACGGCGGGAGATAATAAATATTCTTATAATGGAGATGGTGAAATTACTTCTATTTACATTACTGCAAAAGAAGTCTATTTTGCATTGATTGATAACAATCTAGTTTCATTAGAAAAATTATCAAAAGGTGAAAATTCTACAGAATCCGATGTGTATAATACATTCCTTAACAAAAAAGAAGCCACTATCAATTGGCTTCGTGAAGAGTTAATAAATAATGCTACACCTTATGGACGATTATCAGAAGAAGAACAAGTATATATATGGTATATATATAGAGATGTTTTAATGACACAAAAAATATTTAACATGAATAATGTTGATGTCAATGATGAAGTTTATAAAGATTGGACAGAAGGAAATTCAACCAGTTTACAAGAATTGCTAAAATATGGCATAACAAAAAATTGGATTGATTTATCTAAATTGTCTTCTCAACAATATACCAGTCTTTCTGAATCGTATAATGAATTTGTAGATTATATTTTTGAACAGCTTGAAAATGATACGAATTTTTATAAAAAAATGATTCAATATATGATTAACAATGGTACTATTAGCGGACGTCAGGTATGTATGCTTTTATTTGAACAAGGTTTTCTTGAAGGTGAAGAAGATTATCAAGCTTTAAATGCAGGAGCGATTAGTGCTTATGATTTTATGAGAAATGCTATTTCCTCTAAGAGAATTACGCCTGCACAGCTTGCATTGGCACCTTGTTCAGGAGCTTGTGTAATAACAGATGTAAGTAATGGTGATGTGTTAGCATTAGTTTCTTATCCTAGTTATGACAATAATAAATTATCAGGATATATTGATGCCAATTACTATAGACAATTAAATAATGATAAATCCTATCCATTAAGAAATTGGGCAACACAGGCTCAGGTGGCACCCGGTTCAACATTTAAAATGTGTTCTTCTATTGCTGGAGTTGAGGCAGGAGTGATTGGAGTGGATACAGCTTTTTATTGTAGTGGTGCATTTACAGAGGTAACACCAAGCCCAAGATGCTGGAATAGAAGCGGACACGGTTTACGAGATATGGCAACATCAATAAGAGATTCCTGCAATGTTTTCTTTTATAATGTTGGTTATAGGCTTGCATGTAGTAAAAATGGTGTATATAATAGCACATATGGAACAAGTATTCTTCAAAAATATGCAGAAGAGATGGGACTTGCAACAAATTCTGGTATAGAAATAGCAGAAAAAGCACCAAGTCCTTCTAATGATAATGCGATTACTTCAGCAATTGGACAAGGAAATCACCAATATAGCACATTAAATCTTGCAAGATATGTAACAACAATAGCAAACTCTGGAACATGTTATAATTTAACATTAATAGATAAAATTGCTTCCAACACAGGTGAAGTTATAGAAGAAAAACAACCTGATATAGCAAATCAAATGAACATTAATCCAGCCATCTGGAATGCCGTTCACTCTGGAATGTTAATGGATACTTCAATTAGTGGATTATCTATTTCAGTGGCTTCAAAGACTGGTACTGCACAAGAAAACAAAAAACAACCTGACCATGCACATCTGGTTGCCTATGCACCTTTCGATAATCCACAGATAGGTATTGCTGTCTCAATACGAAATGGTTATGCCAGTGGGGAGGCTGCACAATTGGCGTCCACAGTTTTAAAAATGTACTTTGGGCTAGAATAAATTATTTGTTGAATAATTGCTAAAATGATTATAAAATATTTTGTATGTCATATAAAGTGTGACAGAATGTGAGGGAACATGAGTAATTCAGTTACAATCAAAAGTAACAAGCATGGTTTAACAGTTGTTTTAGATGAAAATCAAACTTTTGATAATTTGAAAGCGCAGGTGGAAGAAAAATTTAAAAAATCTTCAGCGTTTTTTGGTTCATCAAGCATGGCTCTTGCAATAGAAGGAAAAAACGTTTCCGTTGGACAATCTCGTGAGATTGTTGAAATTATAGAAAGTGTTACAGACCTTGATATTGTATGTCTGATTGACGAAGATGCAAAGAAAGATGAACGCTTTGAAAATGCTATACTATCACATATGAATAAAGAAAAAGAAAATTTAGATAACGGTTTATTTTATAAAGGTACATTGAGGTCTGGGCAGATATTGGAATCAGAGGCAAGTGTTGTTATTCTTGGAGATATTAATCCGGGAGGAAAAGTAATTTCTAAAGGTAGTGTTGTCGTTCTTGGAAGTCTTCGAGGCAATGTTTTTGCTGGCGTTAATGGAGATGAACATTCATTTGTTGTGGCACTGGAAATGAAGCCAATGCAAATTAAGATTGCAGATGTAATAGCAAGAAGTTCAGATTCAGCACCAGTCAATAAGAAAAATAAGAATTTGGAGCCTAAGATTGCATTTGTTGAAGATGGTAATATCTATATCGAAAGTCTTTCAGCTGATGTGATTGAAGATTTAGTGATTAGCTAAAACTTATACTATTTTCGTTGATAAGTATAGTTTAACAATAATATTATAACATAATAAATATTACAACATAATATGGAGGTTAACAATGAGTGAAGTTATAGTAGTGACATCTGGTAAAGGTGGCGTCGGTAAGACAACAACAACAGCCAATATTGGCACTGGTCTTGCTAAATTGGGAAAAAAGGTTGTTATGATTGATACAGATACAGGCCTTAGAAACTTAGATGTGGTGTTAGGACTTGAAAATAGAATTGTATATAATCTCGTTGATGTCGTTGAAGGAAATTGTCGTATTAAGCAGGCTATGATTACTGATAAGCGTTGTCCAAAACTCTACCTGCTGCCTACTGCTCAAACTAGAGACAAATCAGCCATTTCTCCAGAACAGATGATTAAGGTTCTTGATGAGTTAAAAAGTGACCCCGAAGGATTTGATTATATTCTTCTTGATTCTCCTGCTGGTATTGAACAGGGATTTCAAAATGCAATTGCAGGTGCAGACAGAGCGTTGGTAGTAACTACACCAGAAGTATCAGCTATAAGGGATGCCGACCGCATTGTGGGACTTCTTGATGCACATGGACTAAAAGAACATGAAGATTTAATTGTCAATAGAATACGAATGGACATGGTTGGTCGTGGCGAAATGATGTCCATTGAAGATGTAAATGATATTTTACAGTTAAATGTTATTGGTGCCATTCCAGACGATGAAAGCATTGTTGTAGCAACAAACAAAGGTCAACCGCTTGTTGGCGATGACACAATGGCTGGACAGGCATTTATGAATATATGTAAAAGGGTTATAGGTGAAGAAGTACCATTTCTTGATTTAAATGGAAAAGGTGGATTTTTCAAAAAATTATCTTCACTGTTTAAAAATGGAAAATAATTTACATATATCAAAATATAGAAAAGTTTTAACAGAAATCCTTTTACATACAAGTTTGTGTAAGCGCTGTATACACAAACTTGTTTCGCCATATAACAGCGCAGAAATGGGGATAAGATGAGCTTGTTAGATTTATTTAAGAAAAAAGGCTCTAGTGATGTTGCCAAAGACAGACTTAAGCTTTTATTGGTATCAGACCGTGCAAACTGTTCGCCGGAAGTCATGGAAATGATTAAAAATGATATTATTAAGGTTATCTCAAAATACATGGTAATTGATGCAGATGGTTTGGATATTCAAATTACGACGACAGAATCCGACAGTGATAATGGCTCGGTTCCAGCATTATATGCGAATATTCCAATTAAAGATATAAGAAATAATGATTAAAAAACACCAATTTAAATGATGTTTTTTATAATGTGGAGAAATGAATGTTTAAGAAATATAAGTTGCGCTCATATAATTTCAGATTGGCAATCTTAGTCATTGTGGCATCACTATATGGAATTGTAGTTATAAACAGTGCTGATTCTAGTTATACATTAAAACAATGTTTGGGATTAGCGCTTGGTGTCGTAATTATGTTGGTGTTATCATTTATTGATTACACATGGATATTAAAATACTACTGGATAATTTATATTATGAATATACTGCTTTTGGTAGCAGTTCCACTGATAGGCAAGGGAAGTCATGGTGCAAAAAGATGGATTAATTTAAAAGTATTTCAAATTCAGCCATCGGAATTATCAAAAATATTGATGATTCTTGTCACAGCAAAAATTCTCTCCATGTATAAAGATAAAATTAACGATTGGAAGTTTTTGTGTATTCTTGCTGTTGTATTGGCAATTCCGCTTGTACTCGTTGTTATAGAGCCAGACCTTTCAACAACAATTATGACTTTTATTATACTATTTTTTGTTGTCTTTTGTGCTGGATTAAGCTATAAAATTATTGGTCTTGTCTGTGTTATTGTTGTTCCAATTTTAGTTGGTGGATTTATCTATATCAGCAATCCTGACAATAAAGTATTTTTCCTACAAGAATATCAACGAGAACGAATTATGGACTTTTTATATCCAGATGAAAATGATGATGGTATCTATCAGCAAAAAATGTCTGAAACGGCTATTGGTTCTGGACGATTGAAGGGGAAAGGTCTTGATACAGATGACCCTGCTTCACTGAAAAATGCAAATTATATTCCAGAAGCACAAACCGATTTTATATTTACTATTATTGGAGAGGAATTAGGCTTTATCGGTTGTATGTCAGCAATTTTGTTATTGTTTTGGATTGTTATAGAGTGTATAATTATAGCAATACGCACAAAAGATTTTGCGGGGCGTCTCATATGTTGTGGGGTGGCAGTATATATTGGCGTTCAATCATTTATCAATATTGGCGTAGTGACAAGGCTGCTTCCAAATACAGGACTGCCATTACCATTTTTTAGTTATGGATTAACATCATTGCTTGTATTATTTATATCAATTGGTGTAGTGATGAATATTAATTTACAGATAAAATCAGAAAAAGATGATGATATTTTTGCAAAGGATTTTAGGGGATAGGTGAAAATTTTATGAATATAGGTTTAATTGCGCATGATACCAAAAAAAAATTAATGCAAAATTTTTGTATAGCATATAAAGGTATTCTAAATAAAAATCAATTATTTGCTACTGGAACGACAGGACAGTTAATAGAAGAAGTTACGAATTTAACTGTTCATAAATTTTTGGCAGGACATTTAGGTGGTGAGCGCCAACTATGTGCTGAAATTGAACAAAATCGAGTGGATTTAGTCATTTTTTTAAGAGAAGCGGTCGATTTAAATGACCATGAACCAAGTTCGGATAATGTGTGCAATTTATGTGATATGTATAATATTCCATTAGCAACCAATCTTGCAACGGCGGAATTACTTGTAAAATCATTGGAGCGTGGCGATATGGAGTGGCGTGAGATTTACCAATAAAAAAGGTTGCTGATGGATTGAGCTTTTCTATAAAATAAAAAAGCGAACAAGTATATAAAATACCCTTGTTCGCTTGCAAGTTTGTTTTATAAGCTTGCAGATAAAAATTATTTGTTGTTCCATTAAAATGATTTAATTGCTAAAATCTCTTATACGTCCATATACACTTATTTGATATAAACCACTTAATCCAACGAGTGCATATACAATACGAGTAAGCCATGTAAACTGTCCAAATAGTACGGCTACAAGATTAAAGTTAAAAAATCCTATTAATCCCCAGTTTATAGCACCAATAATTATGAGCGTTAATGTTGTGTAATCAATCCATTTTGAGTTCATATTATCGCCTCCCTGTTTTTTATTTTCAACGGGCAAAAATTTTTATGATAAATGCAACATTTTTAACTATCGTTTATATTATGGCATGAAAAATATAATTTTATTCAGAGATATTGTTTAGGAAAAAAAGGAAGAAATATGGCTGAAGCAAAGCGAAAAGGCAGAAGAAGTGTTCCTGCAAAAAATCATTCTGAAAAAAAAAGAAATACGAGGAAAAATAATAAAAAACTGTCTAAATCTGCCAAAAAAAATAATAAAATTATTAAATATAAACGCAAACCCAAAGGAATTGTTCCTATATTTGCTGTTGTTATTTTTTATGTTATCAGTTTTATTGTAATGTATTCATCAAAAGCAAAAGTAAAAACATATGAAGTTGATAATGGTTCACTTACCAGTAATACCCGATTTACAGGAATTGCTCTTAGAAGTGAAGAAGTATTCAATTCGTCTTATTCTGGAAATATAAATTATTATCAAAAAGAAGGGAATCGCATAAAGGTTGAAGATACAATTTATACTGTAGATGAAACTGGAAGAGTTGCTGAAATACTATCACAATATACAAAAAGTGATGAAAATTCATTGACAAAGGAGAACCTTCATTCTATTAAATCCATGCTCAATAATTTTAGAACCAATTATGATGGAAGTAATTTCAATGCGTTGTATGATTTAAAGGCAGACTTAAATTCAACTATTTTACAAGCTATGAATGAAAGTATTATTAATAATCTTGACAGTATTGTTACCAATACAGGGAGTGAAAATTTATTTCAGACAATTACTGCCAAATCGAGTGGTATTATCGTATATTCTATTGATGGTTTTGAGACCGTTACCCCAGAAACAATTACTGCTGCTATGTTTGATAAAAATAATTATAAAAAACAAAATTTAAAAGCGGAAAATATTATTGTGTCCGATAATCCAGCATATAAACTAATAACGGACGAAAAGTGGGATATTGTTTTTTTATTGACGCAAGATGAAATTGATAAAAATGACCTTACTAATAAAAAATCAGTTTCTATCAATATAAAAAAAGATAATATTCGTGCAGTATGTGATTTTTCCTTACTAAATATAGATGATACATATTATGGTAAATTATCACTGAATAAATATATGATTCGATATGCAACAGAACGATTTATAGATTTTGAGTTGCTATCTTCTACAGACAGTGGTCTTAAAATACCGACATCTGCTGTGACAGATGGTGAGTTTTTTATTATCCCTAAAAGTTTTATGACTACAGGCGGTAATAGTAATACTTATGGATTTATATGTGAAACTTATGAAAATGGAACATTAAACTCTCAGTTTGTTGCTGCCGATATTTATAAATTAACCGATACTTTATGTTATGTCAGCAAAGACAATTTTACTGCTGGAAGTAATATTGTCAAAGTTGATTCACAAGAACGCTATATCGTTGGTCCTACTGAAAAATTAAAAGGAGTATATTGTATTAATTCTGGATATACCGTATTTAAGCTTGTTGATATAATTGATAGAAATAATGAGTATATTATATCAAAAAAGGGCGGTTCACATGGTGTTGCAGTGTATGACCGAATTGTATTAGATGCCCATAAATATAGTGCAAATCAGATGATATATTAAATGATGGAGGATAAAAATGGCAGGTATAGAAGAAAATCTAAACATTGTAATAAAAAATATTGAAGATGCATGTAAACGAGTGGGACGCAATCCAAAAGAGGTTACATTAATTGCAGTTAGTAAAACAAAACCTGTTGAACTGTTAGAACAGGTATATCGCTGTAATATCCGAGAATTTGGTGAAAATTATGTACAGGAATTAACAGAGAAAATAGAATGTATGCCAAAAGATATAAAATGGCATATGATTGGACATTTACAGAGAAATAAGGTAAAATATATTATTGATAAAGTTGCAATGATTCATTCGGTGGACTCATTTCGGCTTGCAGAGGAGATTAGCAAAGAAGCTGTTAAAAAGAATGTCGTTGCCAATATATTAGTAGAAGTCAATGTAGGACTTGAAGACAGCAAATTTGGCGTTACTGAACAAGAGGTTGAACACTTTATACAAGATTTGTCTAAACTGCCATCTATATGCATTCGAGGGCTTATGACAAGCGCTCCTTTTGTAGAAAATCCGGAGGACAACCGAGTACTTTTTAAAAAATTAACTCAATTGTGTATTGACATAAAAGATAAAAACATTGATAATAGCACTATGGATGTGCTTTCAATGGGAATGACAAATGATTATATAGTTGCTGTTGAAGAAGGCGCAACTATGGTACGCGTAGGTACTGCCATATTTGGTGCACGCGATTATAACAAATAAGTAGGAGATTTTAAAATGGGATTTTTTGACGGAGTTATTAACGTATTCAAAATGTCTAATGATGACTATGACGATGAGGATTATGATGACGAAGAATACGATGATTATGACGATGAAGATGACAGACAACCAAAGAAAAAGTTATTTTCAGGCACTAAAAAAGGCAAAAGCACAGACGATGAGTATGATGAGGACGACCCAAAAGGGGGAAAGACTCCTACAAAAAAGGTCGTTCCTATAAGGACTTCAAGCCCAAGAGGACTTGAAGTTGTTGTTATTAGACCAGAATCTATGGAGGATGCCAGTGACATAACAGATACTTTATTGACTGGTAAAGCAGTTGTACTTAATCTTGAGGGGCTTGTTGTTGATACAGCACAAAGAATTATTGATTACTCTTCTGGTTCATGTTATGCTATGAGAGGAAATCTTCAAAAAATTACAAATCATATCTTTCTTGTAACGCCGCCTAATGTAGATATATCAGGTGATATTCCAGAATTGGTTACAGGTGGGATTGATTTATCGTCATTTAGTAAGTAGGATTAAAAATACAAGTTGTATGATGACCACTTGATGCAACGATGCATTAAGTGGTTTTAACTTTTCAGAATGGAGGAGCTATGTCAAAGTGTATTACAGTTCATTGTGATTCTAAACCAATATATGATATTGTTATTGAACATGATTTTTCTAAATTATCAGAATGTATCCAGAATTTAGGTATAAAAAATAGAAAATTATGTATTATTACAGATAGTAATGTTGAAAAGCTCTATTGTGATGATGTCAAGGCTGAGTTAGAAAAAACAGATAATATAGTGATGTCATACGCTTTTAAAGCGGGTGAAGAGCATAAAAATCTTGATACCGTTCAAGATGTCTATGAATTTCTTATTCAAAATCGATTTGATAGAAAGGATATTCTTGTTGCATTAGGCGGTGGTGTTGTAGGTGATTTAACGGGTTTTACTGCTGCAAGTTATCTTCGAGGGATTGATTTTATTCAAATTCCTACATCACTTCTTGCACAGGTTGATTCTAGTATTGGTGGAAAGACTGGTGTTGATTTTAGGGCATATAAAAATATGGTTGGCGCATTTCATCAGCCTAAATTGGTTTATATGAATACTTCTGTACTAAAAACATTAAATAAACGGTTATTTAATTCAGGTTTTGGTGAAATACTAAAACATGGACTTATTAAAGATATGGATTATTTTCAATGGCTTGATAATAATTCGGCAAAAATAAATGCTTTAGACAATCATGCTTTAGAAGAAATGATTGCTAAAAGCTGTGATATTAAACGAATGGTGGTTGAAAATGACCCTACGGAAAAAGGCGAACGAGCATTATTGAATTTTGGACATACATTAGGACATGCTATTGAAAAATTGATGAATTTTTCACTCTATCATGGAGAATGTGTTGTTTTGGGCATGATAGCTGCATTGAATATATGTGTTTCAAAAGGATTTATCAGTGCTTTAGAATATAAAAAAATAATAGATACGTTTAAGTCTTATGATTTTTTATTAACGGTAAGTGGTATTTCAAAAGAAGAAGTTATCCATGTTTCAAAAAATGATAAAAAGATGGATTCGGGACAAATAAAATTTATATTGTTAAAAAAATGTGGAGAAGCTTATATTGATAGGACTATTACAGATGATGAGATGATGAAAGCGTTGGATGGTATTATACAATGAAAAAGTATTATAATATAATCATATTTGCCATAAGTGTTTTTGTGCTTGCCTCTTTAGACCAAATTAGTAAGATTCTTGCTACAAATGCACTAAAAGGTAACTTGAGTATCCCGATATGGAATGATGTATTAGAGTTTTATTACCTTGAAAATACAGGAACTGCATGGGGATTGTTTGGTGGAGCCAGAGTGTTTTTTATTCTTACTACAGCAATTGTTTTTTTATTTATTGTATTTTTTATATGTAAACTTCCATTTACAAAAAGAAATATTCCATTATTACTCAATGCTATTTTACTAGGAGCAGGAGCGGTTGGCAATTTTATAGACAGGGTATTTCTTGGATATGTAAGAGATTTTATTTATTTTAAAGTTATTAACTTTCCAGTCTTTAATGTAGCGGATATCTATATTACTGTTGGAATAGGTCTATTTGCTATTCTTATATTTTTTGTATATAAAGATGAAGAGTTGACATCTATAATAAAACCTCAAAAAGATGGTGGTACAAAAACATATGAATGAACATAAAGAAAAAATTATTGTAAAGTATGTTACAAAAGAATACCAAGGAATGCGAATTGACAAATATTTGTCAGAAGTTTTAAATGATTGTTCACGTTCTTTTTTACAGAAAGTGATTAAAGATAATGGTATTCTTGTTAATGAAAAAATAATAAAAAGCAATTATAAAGTTCAAGATGGCGATTTATTAAAAATTTCACTGCCTGATTTAGTTGAACCGGAAATTTTGCCAGAAAATATCCCATTAGATATTATTTATGAAGATAGTGATATTATTGTTGTAGATAAACCAAAGGGAATGGTGGTGCATCCGGCAGCAGGACATTATTCAGGAACATTGGTCAACGCTTTATTATATCATTGTAAAGAAAATTTAAGTGGAATTAATGGTGTTATGCGACCGGGAATCGTACATCGAATTGATATGAATACAACAGGAGTACTTGTTGCCTGTAAAAATGATTTTTCGCATAATGGATTGTCAAAACAGCTTGAAGTTCATTCCATTGTAAGGAAATATAATGCGATTGTCTATAATTCTTTTAAAGTTACAGATGGAACAGTCAATGCACCTATTGGGCGAAATACTTTAGACCGAAAAAAAATGGCTATTGACCATAAGAATGGAAAAAGAGCTGTTACACATTATCATGTTTTAGAAAATTTTGGTAAGTATGCCTATATTGAATGTCAGCTTGAAACAGGCAGAACCCATCAGATAAGAGTTCATATGCACAGTATAGGACATCCGCTTCTTGGAGATGATGTTTATGGCAGTTCAAAATCTGCATTTCACTTAGAAGGGCAAACGCTTCATGCAAGGGTATTGGGATTTATTCACCCAAGAACCGGCAAATATATGGAGTTTGAAGCAAAACTTCCAGAATATTTTGAACAGCTTTTGTCTGTGCTTAAACAATAATAAAATCTTACTTGTAAACAGCTTTTATTTGTAATCAAATTTTTATTTGTTTTTTTATGGATTTTTTTCATATTATATTATATAATAAATTTAGTATACTATTATGAACTTCAGGAGGTGAACACTATGGATAGTAGAACTGTTATAACAATTGGTCGAGAATTTGGCAGCGGTGGTCATGAAATTGGCAGCAAATTAGCTAAAAAACTTGGCATTAAATGCTATGATAAAGAATTATTGGAATTAGCCGCTAAACAGAGCGGTTTATGTGAAGAATTATTTGCTTCACAAGATGAAAAGCCTACAAATAGTTTTCTTTACTCTTTAGTGATGGATACATATTCATTGGGGTATTCCAATTCATATGTAGATATGCCAATCAATCATAAAGTTTTTTTAGCACAGTTTGATACAATTAAAAGACTTGCAGAACAAGAATCATGTATTATTGTTGGAAGATGTGCCGATTATGCCTTAGAGGATAATCCTTTTGCAGTTAGTGTTTGGATTAAAGCTAGTTTGGATAGAAGAATTGAGCGTATAAAGAAGCTTTATGAATTAAGCGATTCAAAAGCGGCTGATTTAATTCAAAAAACAGACAAGAGAAGAGCAAGTTATTATAATTATTACTCTAGTAAAAAATGGGGTGAAGCAAAAGGATACGATTTATGTATTGATAGTGGTGAATTAGGTATTGATGGAAGTATTGAATTAATTATAAAGTATATTGAACTCAAAGAAAAAAATTTTAAGAAATAAAGAGGCTAATTAGGAAAGGTTTTTTTTATATAACGCATATGGAATGGAAGTATAAAAAAATCAAGCGAGTTAACTTTAAAAAATGGCTACTAGGAGGAAATGCAAAATTATATTTTGTAATATTAATTTTCTTCTTAGTAGCTGTGGTTTTTGCGCTTATAAGTTTAAGAACAATTGAAAGTGAAATACCACCAGAAGATGAAACAGATAACTTACAAAATGAAACGGTAACACAAGTTTCATCAAAGACTGAATCTACAATTCCAAATAATTTAGGGTATAAAATTATTATTAATAAACAAATAAATATTTTATTTATTTACAAACAAAATAATAATCAGCAATATACCTTTTTTAAAGCAATGTATTGTGCCATTAACCCTAAAGTCGAAGTTTCATTAACAAAAATTTCAAGTAAACAATCATGGTATGCTCTCGATAAATATTCGTTTGGACATTATGCAACTATTTTAGAAGATGGCGCTGTCATACATTCTGCTCCATATTGGACAAGAGATAAAAACAACTTAGACTATGAATCGTACAATAAAATTGGTTCAGAAGAAGGAAGCAGAGGTTCTATTTATGTAAGAGCTGCCGATGCCAAATGGATATATGAAAATTGTGGTATTAACATTGATGTTGAAATCGTTGACCGAAGTGAAGATATTGATAGTATACCGGGATTTACAATAGAGGAGATTACGAAATTACCAAAGGGGTCCTACTATGACCCTAGTGATAGATAAATATGCAAAAGAATAAATGGAGGTTATTATGTCGCAGATATTAATTTTACTAGCGATAGCATTATATTTAATTTTTGTTGTAATTGTTGGTGTGTTTTTTTCAAAAAAGAATAATTCAACAGAAGATTTTTATTTAGGAGGTCGTAAGTTAGGTCCTTTAGTTACAGCAATGAGTGCTGAAGCATCGGATATGAGCAGTTGGCTTTTAATGGGACTGCCCGGTGTAGCCTATCTGTCTGGAATTGCTGACGCTGCATGGACTGCAATTGGTCTTGCCATCGGTACCTACGTAAACTGGCTGATTGTCGCTAAAAAAATCAGGACATATTCTCATGGTTATAATGCTGTTACATTGCCAGATTTCTTTTCTAAGCGTTTTGGTGGAAGCAAGACTATCACTTGTATAGCAGCTTTGATGATTGTTATCTTTTTTGTTCCATACACTGCTTCAGGCTTTGCTGCTTGTGGCAAATTATTTGCAAGTCTATTTGATATTGATTATTTTACAGCTATGGTTATCAGCGCAGCAATTATTGTATGTTATTGTGCATTGGGCGGTTTCCTTGCAGCAAGTACAACCGATTTTATACAAAGTATTGTTATGTCAATCGCATTAGTAGTGGTCGTTGTTTTTGGTGTCAATATAGCAGGTGGATTGGGAGCAGTAGTAGATAATGCAAAAAGTTTGCCGGGATATCTTGACTTTTTTAATACTTATTCTTCTGCAACGAACAGTTCTGTTCCTTATAGCGGTTTATCTATTTTTTCTATGTTAGCTTGGGGACTAGGATATTTTGGTATGCCTCATATACTTCTTCGTTTTATGGCTATTGAAGATAAAAATAAATTGAAATTATCAAGAAGAGTAGCAAGCGTTTGGGTTGTTATTTCATTAACTGTTGCTGTGTTTATTGGCATTGTTGGACTTGCAATGTCAAAAGTTGGTGCTATTGAAACTTTAGTAGGTTCAAATTCAGAAACGATTATTGTCAAGATAGCACATCTTTTAAGTACATATGGACCTTTTGCAGCTATTATAGCAGGTATTATTCTTGCTGGCATTCTTGCAGCTACCATGTCAACAGCAGACTCTCAATTACTTGCAGCAGCATCAAGCATTTCTCAAAACTTAATGAAGGAGTGCTTTGGCGTTAAAATGACCGAAAAAATGTCATTGATTGTAGCAAGAATAACTGTAGTTGTTATATCAATTATAGCAGTAGTGTTGGCTAGTAATCCAAATAGTTCTGTATTTGGTATTGTATCTTTTGCATGGGCAGGATTTGGTGCAACATTTGGTCCTGTTGTGTTATTATCCTTATTTTGGCGAAGGGCAAATAAATATGGGGCAATAGCAGGTATGATTTCAGGCGGTATTATGATTTTCTTATGGAAATATGTTATTTCAGGAATAGCACCTGTATTTGCTATTTATGAGTTGCTTCCTTCTTTTATTGTTGCAATTATTGTTAATATTGTTGTAAGCCTACTTACAAAACAGCCTGAAAAGGAAGTTCTTGATAAATTTGATGAATTAAAAAGAGCATAGAATTTGCCTGTTTTAGCAGGAGTTCAACCTCATCAAGAAAGTAGCGTAGCGGATTGGGAATATCTGCTTTGACATTCTTGTTAAAATGACACAAAACAATAGTAAGGTTATAAATAAATAAGGTTTCTACAAAATGAGAAACCTTATTTTTGTTTTAAAAATATTATTTTTTAAGTTGTAAACCATCTTTAAAAGCTTCGCCTACTCGTTCAGTTACCTTATAATAACCATGTGTATATGGGTCAAAGGCGATAGCATTTACCAAAGACATATCAATTTTATCATCAACTATAACTTTTTCGTCAGCAGTAATATTAACCACCTTACCAATAACACCACATCCATATTCCCCGTTCTGATATTCAATAAATTCACATTCTAAGCAAAGCGGAAACTCATTAATAATTGGTGCATCGACTATTTCTGATTTACTTGCAGTAAGACCGCTATTTTCAAACTTATTTGAAACATTATTGCCCGATTCAACTCCAAAATAGTCTGCTTCAACGATATGAGCAGCATCGGCAATGCTTACAGTAAAAGCACTTCTTGCCTTGATATTCTTAACCGTTTTATGTGTTTCGGTCAAATTGAGAGCTATATTGCCTCTTTCCTGCATAGTACCCCAAGCAGCATTCATAACATTAACGCTGCCATCTTCATTGTAAGTTGCTACCATTAAAACTGGCATTGGGAAAATTCCTTCTGTTATATTAAGTTTCTTTCTCATGTTAATTGCTCCTTTTCTTATATAGAATAGACAAAATCTTACCTGTATATATAATTATAATGGGTAATGTAAAAAATACAAGTAGTATCTTAAAGGAAAGCATAAAATGATTAAGCGATTAATCTTTTCTAAGTCGAACAACATCTTTTGCTCTTCGTTTGTTTTCATCAACAAGTTCTGCATAATGTTTTCTTGTTGTATTAACATCTTTGTGTCCCAAAACATCGGCAACTAAATAAATATCTTTTGTTTCTTGATATAAATTTGTGCCATATGTACTCCTTAATTTATGTGGTGTAATATGTTTGACAGTAGTGACCGTATGTGCATATTTTTTTACTAAGAGTTCTATAGAACGCACACAAAGTCGTTTGTTTTTAGATGATATAAACAGAGCATTTTTATGTTCTGGTTCAGGGTTTAACAATTTTCGTTCTTCCATATAAGCGGAGAGTGCAGTGTGAACTTCGTCGCTAAAATATACAAAACTTTCAGAACCACCTTTGCGAATAACTTTGATACGGTCATTATCAAAATCTACATTTTCGATATCTAGTCCAACACATTCCGATACACGAATCCCTGTTCCTAGCAGTAGGGTGAGTAGTGCTAAATCACGACATTTTAATTTCTCATGGCGTTTTAATTGGTTCGCAGTAAGTTTATTTCCGGATTCAACATTGTCAAGAAATTCTGCCACTTCATTGGTTTCAAGCCTTATGATAGCTTGGTCGTGGACTTTAGGCATATCAACTTGCTGTGTAGGATTTTTGGAAATCAATTCATACCGATAATAATAAGAATAGAAGCTTCTAAGTGAGCATAATTTGCGTTTTGCAGCTCGTTCAGAATTGGTTACAATAGAGCCATCTTTATTATAAGCCTTTACATAACGCATATAATTATTGATATCTAAACCAGATAGTTGTCCGATATCCTCAAGGGTAAAGTCTTTGATGGTATAATTAGCAAATTTTGCGATGTCCGCTATAAGATATTCAAAAAATCCCTTAATATCCATTGCATAAGCAATTTTGGTTCTTGGCTGTTTGGAATATTCCATACTGTTAAAATATTGCTCGCAAAAATCAGGCAACATATTGATAAGTTCACGTAATTTCATTGTATATTTTATATTTTGTTGTTCTGTATAAGTTTTTGTGCGTTTATCGGACATAGAAACCTCCAAATAGTATAGTAGTGTATAACAAAATTGCATAAGTGTTTTATAATAATAAATTCAAAAAATAAGTTAAAAATTGAACACAATAGTACGATAAAACACTCTTTTATAACTTCGCTAAATGCGTGTTTAGCGAAATTGTGTACTAAAAATTTATAAATAATAGTTTTAATTAAATTATTTACCTACAATCTTCCCTTGAAAAAGCTTTTTTTGAACAAAGTTTACATGAAATAATTTTTGATACTTTTTAATTTTTGACAATTCATTTTCTGTAATAATCGATATACATAAACCAATATTTCCATTGCGACCACATCTTCCAGCTCGATGTTGATATTCAATGGATTCTTCTGGTAAATTTAAATTGATAACCGTTGAAATATTATCAATTTGCAAACCTCTTGATGCTACATCTGTTGCCAATAAATATTGAATTTTGCCTGATTTAAAATCTTCTATAACCTTCTTTTTTGTATGATTATCAAGATTGCCTGCTATAGAGCCAACATTATAATGATGATATTGAAGTTTTTGAAACGTCTCCTCTAAATCATATTTTGTATTAATAAAAATGAGGGTTTTGCCACCGTTGTTTGCTTTTACAATTTTACGCAGCATTTCAATGCGCTGACGTCTATCACTAATAAAATAAATATGTTTAATTGTTTTTGGAATACACTCTTTATTTTCGCTGATTAAATCTAGTATAACAGGCTTATATGTAATTACATTCGCTGATTTTATTGTTTTCTTATTCATACTTGCAGAAAACAAAAGAACTTGTGTTCTTTTCATAAGCGATTTGCGTATAAATAAAATATCTTCATAGCAAGTTTTGTCCATCAATCGATCTGCCTCATCTAAAACAAGGGTTTTAACTTGATGAACTTTAATCTTTTTTAATTTGATTAATTTCGCTAATCTTGACGGGGTACAAACTACAATATTGGGTTTGTTATGTTTGATAGATTCTATCTGACGATTGATATTGCCATCACCAATAAGCAATAACGTTTTTATAGAAATATTGGATAATTCGCAAAGTTTATGCGTTTCTCTTGCTACCTGCGCCCCTAATTCCTGCGTTGGAACTAAGATAATTACTTGTACCGCATTTTTAGAATAATTATTATCTTGTTGGACATTTATGTTTTTAGTACTTATATTTGTATCATCTTCTTGATTTGTACTACTTTGATTATTAACAAGAACATTTAACAAAGGAATTAGATATGCCATTGTCTTTCCTGTGCCTGTTGCAGAACAAGCAATTAAATCTCTGTTATTACTAATTGTTAAAAATGTTTTTTCCTGTATAGATGTTGGATTTTTCAAACCTAGTTTGTCTAATCCTGAAAGTATATTATTATTTAGATTAAAATTATAAAATTCTGACAATGCTGCTCTCCCTCTTACTTTATCTTAAATAGTCCTATTTATTGCTCTAATTTTATCATAGCTACTTTATTGATTCAAGTTATTCTCTTGTCATCTGATAAATAATCTAAAATAAACTCTCTCAATATCTACTAAACATTTATAGCTTTTTTAATTCCATCAAGCAAGTCCCCTACTTCAATGCTATAGATATATAAGTAAAGAACTTGATGTTCGCTTTACCTAACTTTCTCTTTATAATTGAAATACGATTCCAACTATCATTGTTATCGTTAAAGCTAAAGAAATTATAATTCCCACTATGGATAGTTTTATCATATTACCATTATTAATTGTTTGTTTTTGATGATATATTCCATACATACCCATAATAAATCCAAAAAGCGGAGCAAACGAAAGATATGTATAAAATATTCCTAAATAATAATTCCTTCTTTCATAATCACTTTTTTGCAACAGATTAATATTGTTACTTTCAATTTCATCTTTTAATAAATAATCCAACGAACAGGAAAACAACTTGCTGATTTTGATTAATTTTCCAGTATCTGGAAAAGATATTCCAAGCTCCCATTTTGAAACAGATTGTCTTGATACATTTAGCAACTCTGCAAATTGCTCTTGCGTAAGATTGTTTTCTTTTCTTATAATTGTAATCTTTTCACCACATGTCATATCCTTTATCTCCTTTAAATTTTTAGGTAATCATATTCCATTGAAGAAAAAAATCCCACAAATGCTAGGTTGCAAAATGTAAACTACTGGTTGCATAACTTCAAAACTTTAAATATTGTTACTTCATCTTTATTGCTGCTTTCAATTTTACTCTTCACTCATAATAGTAAACTATAATACTCTTCCCTGCATATATTGTGTCTTCGTCCATATTATTTAACTTTTTAATATTATCTACATAAGAGGGTACACTCTCATATTGAACATATTTTTCTGCAATTCCCCATAAATTATCCTTTGGTTGTATTGTAATAGATGAATAATGCTTGTTTACTTGCTTCTTTGTCTTATCTTCTGAAGCATTGGCGTTAAATAATCCAAGTATACATATAAATAAAATAATAACAAAAAATATAATGGAAGGAAACATTAATTTTTTATAGCTTATCTTTCTTTTTTTTCTGCATTTAATAGATTGAATACATTTCATTTTATTATTATTGCCCATAATGCACCTCCACTATATCCTTTTCCTTTGTTAAAAAAATGCTAAAACAAACATTTTTTCGGAACAAATGTTTGTTTTATTAAAAAATTATAGTATGCGAACATCTGTTTGTCAATATTTGTTAATAATTTTTAAGAACGTTTTTTCGGAAAATCTGTTTGCAATTTTAATATATTGTGTTAGAATTAATATATTCAATTAAGAAAGGAGAAAACATATATGGCATATGGAAGAATAACTAAAAAGCAGACAGAAATTCTTGATTATATCAAATTACAGATTTTAAACAAAGGTTATCCGCCTTCTGTAAGAGATATATGTGAAGCTGTTAATTTAAAATCAACATCTTCAGTTCATGCACATTTAGAGACATTAGAGAAGAATGGATATATAAGAAGAGACCCAACCAAACCAAGAGCTATCGAAATTATAGATGATAATTTTAATCTTACTAGACGTGAAGTAGTCAATGTTCCGCTTGTTGGAAAGGTTGCTGCTGGCGAACCATTGTTAGCAGTAGAAAATGTTGTAAGTTACTTTCCTATTCCTGCTGAATATATGCCAAATCAAGAGCTTTTTATGCTCACTGTAAAAGGCGATAGTATGATTAATGCAGGGATTTTTAATGGTGATAATATCATTGTATCAAAACAAAACGCTGCTCATAATGGAGAGATTGTTGTTGCTTTAGTTGACGATTCTGCGACAGTGAAAAGATTTTATAAAGAGGAGGGTCATATTCGACTTCAGCCTGAAAATGATACAATGGAGCCTATTATTGTTTCTGATTGTGAAATATTAGGCAAAGTAATTGGACTTATTCGATTAAATATAGATTAACTATTACTATATTCTTTTAAATGTTATGAAATTGTTATATAAAATATCAAAAGACACTCTACTGGGTATATTATCACCATTCAGTAGAGTGTCTTTGTTTTTATATAAATATTTTTATTGCTTGTAAGCAAGAAATCAATTATCACAAGAATACTTCATTAGTTATCATAACTTACAAATTTGATATAATTTATCATCTATTATTTTTTTCGTTCTTTAGGTAATGCAATTTTCTTATCTACAACAACTTGTTCTTCTAAGCAGCTAAAGATTTCATCAACTTCTTTTTTATTCATCTTTGGCGTTATTAAGCTGACAATAGGTACTACAATTAAGCCAACTATCATAGCAATCGCTCCTGCATTGATAGGCGAGGCAATATACGACAAAAACAGGTTAGACACTGTAATGCCAATACCGCAGATAAAACTTGCCCAAACTGCTGCCCTTGTAACACCTTTCCAATATAAGCCATAAAGGAATGGTGCCAAAAAAGCTCCTGCAAGCGCACCCCAAGAAATTCCCATAAGCTGCGCAATAAATTGTGCAATAGACTGTGGTGGAAACAGCGCAAGCACAACAGAACATACAATAAAGAATACAAGCAAAATACGCATACATAAAAGCTGCTTCTTTTCACTCATTTTCTTAATAAAATTATCTTTTAAAAAGTCTAATGTCAATGTAGAACTTGAAGTCAACACTAGAGATGATAATGTAGACATCGAAGCTGACAATACTAAGACAATCACAACACCTACCAAAATATCAGGCAGTGTAGACAACATTTCTGGTATAATGGCATCATAAATTACACTTCCATCCGCCTTATGAATTGCTGCTGTGTCAAATAATCTGCCAAAACCTCCCAAAAAATAACAGCCTCCAGAAACAATTACTGCAAAAAAAGTAGAGATAATGGTTCCAGATTGTATTGATTTTTCGTCCTTGATAGCATAAAACTTATGTATCATTTGAGGCAATCCCCAAGTTCCTAAAGAAGTTAAGATAATAACACCTAACAAATTGAAAGGGTCTGGTCCAAAAAATGAGGTAAAAGCACCTTTTTGTCCCATTGTTACCGCAACATCACTTTCCATCTCTGCCAGAGAACGCACTGCTTCCATAAAGCCACCATGTCCGCTTAAGACTGCCGCAATTACGGCTACAATACCCACCAACATAACAATTCCTTGAATAAAATCATTAATTGCTGTTGCCATATAACCGCCTAAGATGACATAGACACAAGTTAATACTGCCATAACAATGACACAGACCTCATAAGGAACATCAAATGCCATACCAAATAGACGTGACAGACCATTATATACCGATGCCGTATAAGGAATTAAGAAAATAAAGGAAATTGCCGAAGCTGCAATCCGAAGTGATTTGCTGTTATAACGCTTTCCAAAATAATCTGGCATGGTGGCAGCAGTCAAGTGATTACTCATAATACGAGTACGTCTGCCAAGTATCACCCATGCTAACAATGAACCAATCAGCGCATTTCCAATTCCAATCCATGTAGAGGCAAGTCCATATTTGTAACCAAACTGTCCTGCATATCCTACAAAGACCACAGCCGAAAAATAAGATGTTCCATAGGCAAATGCAGTAAGCCATGGTCCTACACTTCTGCCACCTAACACAAAATCATTTACATTGGTGGCGTGTTTTCTGGAATATACACCTACCCCAATCATTACCACAAAAAATATAATTAAAAATATAATTTTAATGAACACATTTTCCTCCTTTGTAGCCTCCTTTTTAAATGACAAGAGACTTTTCACACAGAAGCTTTATAGCATTCTGTCCTGTTATTTTTTCTAAATCTGAAGAATTTATATTCTCTAAATTTTTATCTTCTGGATTACTGGCAAGATTACGAAGATGAGAAAGCGATTCTTTTTGTCCGCTCCAAGGACTATCCGTAGCAAATAAAATATTATCTGCTCCATGATTCTTAAGAATCCTTAAAAACTGCTCATCCTGAATAAATCCAAAAGTATATGCCGTATCCAAATAAACGTTTTGTCCAATAAGAAGTTCCTCTACTTCATCCCATAACCCAAAACTGCCATAATGCGCAAGCACCATATTTTGAGGAGCAACCTCATCAAGAACCTTGCGGATACGTTTTGGCGTACATCGCACATTATCTGGAAATCCAACATCAATGCCAGCATGAATAACAATAATCAACCCAAGTTGTGAAGCATAGTCAAAAATCCTCATATATTTTAGGTCATCTATATAGGTACTTTGATAATCTGGATGAAGCTTAATTCCAAGCAATCCCCAATCATAAATAAGTTGAAGCTGTTTTTTATAATCGGATGTATCTGGATGAATACCTCCAAAAGATAAAAGTCGTCTTTTTTTGTCCTGATATTTTTCATTAAGCTGTACAGCAAATTTATTGACCGTATCAAATTGTTCTGGTTTTGTAACCACTGGAAGAACAATAGACAAATCTACGCCTGCCTGTTCCATTGAAACAATAAGACTTTCTTCTCTTCCATCTGTAAATGCTTTAATACCAGACATATTTTCCAATTTTTCAATCGTTCTTGCCGCTATTTTCTCCGGAAAAATATGCGTATGAAAATCAACTATCATAGAAATTCTCCATTCTTGTTTAATTTGCAAACTCAATCAAAATTTAACAAAATATTTTCATAATATCTTCTTGGCTGTAAAATTCTACTTCTTTACTTTTTAACAAGGTTGCTGCCTCATCGGCATTAGAAATTTTACAAATAATAGAGGCTTCGTTATCTTTATTAGACAAGGCATACATATATTCTACATTAAGCCCAGCCTTACATACATAACTTAATACTTCTTGAAGCTTTCCCACCTGATGAGAAAGCTTTACAGCAAGCACATCCGTCAGCATTGCTGCAAATCCCTTTTCCTTTAAAGCCTTCTGTCCTGCTTCTGGATTAGAAGTAATCATACGCAGCAGACCATATTCACTGGTATCTGCTAGACTTAAAGAAATAATACTAATCTGTTCCTGTTTTAAGACATCCAACACTTCTTCCAGACGTCCTTCCTGATTTTCAATAAATACAGATAATTGTTTGATAAACATGCTTTGCCTCCTTTATATCAATTTACGTTTGTCAATAACATGAACTGCTTTGCCCATGCTGCGCTCCAATGTTTTTGGTGCAACCAGTTTAATTTTTACAGCAAGTCCAATGGCATTTTGAATCACATGTGCAATTTTCTTTGAAAGCGTTTCTAAACTTTTAATTTCATCTGAGAAAAAGCGCTCATCAACTTCTACCTGAATTTCAAGTGTATCCAGATTATTTTGACGGTCTACAATCATCATATAGTGAGGAGTAACTTCGCCCATCTCTAACAAAGCTGCTTCAATCTGTGATGGAAATACATTAACGCCTCGAATAATTAACATATCATCAGAACGACCTTTGAATCGACTAATTCTTGCTAAAGTTCTGCCACACTCACATTTATCATAAGAAATACTTGTCAAATCCTTTGTGCGGTAACGTAGCAGAGGTAATCCCTCTTTTGTCAATGTTGTAAATACCAATTCTCCTGTTTCGCCTTTTTCCATAGGTTCTAGTGTATCAGGGTCAATAATTTCTGGTAAAAAGTGGTCTTCATACACATGAAGTCCCTTATGGTATTCACAGTCACAAGCAACACCCGGTCCCATCACCTCAGAAAGTCCATAAATATCAAATGCTTTAATATGTAACTGCTCCTCAATTTGTCTGCGCATATTATCTGTCCAAGGTTCTGCACCGCAAATAGCCGCCTTTAATTGGATATTTGGAATATCCCCTGCCTCCTCAAGCACTTCTGCAATATGAAGCAGATATGAAGGTGTACAGGCAATAGCCGTAACACCAAAGTCCTTCATCATCGTTGTAAGCTTCTTTGTATTTCCTGTAGACATAGGCACTACCATAGCTCCAAGCTTCTCTGCACCACCATGCGCGCCAAGTCCACCAGTAAACAATCCATAACCATATGCTACTTGAATAATGTCACCTCTAGTAACACCTGCTTGCGACAATGCTCTTGCCACACATTCGCTCCAAATATCCAAATCTCTTCTAGTATATCCTACTACTGTAGCCTTTCCAGTAGTACCAGAGGAAGCATGAATACGGATGATTTCAGACTGAGGAACTGCAAATAATCCAAAAGGATATGTATCTCGCAAATCATTTTTTGTTGTAAAAGGCAGCTTATGCAAATCTTCAATGCCTTTGATATCGCCTGGTTCAATACCAAGCTGCTGCATTTTTTTACGATAAAATTCTACATTATGATAGACTCTATCCACTGTCTTAACTAATCGTTTGCTTTGCAGAAATTCCAACTCATCTCTGCTCATACATTCCTTTGTTTCATTCCAAATCATATAAATCCTCCATTCTTGTATAATTGATAAATTTTATAATAGCTTGCTGCTATCACAATGCAAGTTTCCCACCACTTATGCCTCTACGACATTGAAATAGGGGCTTTTTTATGAGGTTAAACTTTCCCTTCATATCCTTTTAAAAATGCTTTTTTATTCGTTTCTATTGTCTTAGGAGGAACTGTTTTTTCAATAATTTTAAGCCATGCTTCTTTAGAAAAATCCATATGCTTTGCGGCCATACCTAATACAATAATATTAAATACTTTAGAATTTCCCAATTTCTTCGCTTCTTCCATAGCATTAATTTTATAAACAGTATGTTCTTGTTCCAATTCTTCTATAATACCTTCTGGATACTTAGCAGCACCTGTCACAACCGTAATCGGTTCAATTTTTTGTTCATTTACAACTAAAACACCATCTTTTTTTAAAAAATGTGCATAGCGTAATGCCTCTAATTGTTCAAAGGCAATTAATACATCTGCATGACCTTTCTCAACAATTGGTTCTGCAACCTTTTCTCCATAACGCACAAAAGTGACTACACTTCCACCTCTCTGTGCCATACCATGAACTTCAGACAACTTTACATCATATCCAGCATCTAAAGTGATTCCTCCCAAAATTCGACTGGTCAGAAGGGTTCCTTGTCCACCTACACCTACAATCATTATATTTTTTGTCATGTCTTCCTCCAATCTATGCCTGTACTCGTTCTATTGCATCAAAATTACACATCTGTTCACAAAGTCCACAACCATTACACATCGTGTCATCAATTACAATGCTTCCATCAGGCTTCTTTGTTAATGCTGGACAGCCCGGTTTTAAACATGCGCCGCATTTCCTACACTTTTCTTCTACTGGTTTGCATTTATATGGAAATACATTTCCTTTTAACAAAACACAAGGCGATTTAGTAATAATAACAGAAACGGCATCTCGTGCTACTTCTTCCTTAACAATCTTCTCTAATTCTTTTGTATCAAAAGCATTGACTTCAACCACATGTTCAATCCCCATTGCCTTACATAATTCATAGATATTTATTGCTGGAACAACCTCACCCTTTAATGTTTTACCTGTTGCGGCATGGTCTTGATGTCCAGTCATTCCTGTGGTAGAGTTATCTAAAATAAGCACCGTTCCTGTTGCCTGATTATATACCATATTCATTAACGAATTAACGCCTGTATGTAAAAAAGTAGAATCGCCAATTACAGCTACCCAATTCTTAATATATTCTTTGCCTTTTGCTTTTTCCATTCCATGTAATGTAGAAATGCTTGCTCCCATACATACAGTGGTATCAATAACATTTAATGGAGGCACAGCACCAAGTGTATAACAACCAATGTCACCCGCTGCATGGATTTTTAATTTATTTAATACAGAATAGACACTTCTATGAGGACAACCCGGACACAAAATAGGTGGTCTTGCAGGAACCTGTGCAGGTTCTTTTGAATCCACTTTTTCATTCAATACTTTTTCTCGAATCATATTGGCTGAATATTCACCTTGTACAGTAAAAATATCTTTGCCAGTAGCTTCAATTCCCCATGATTTGACTTGTTCTTCAATAACAGGTTCTAATTCCTCAAATATGTAAAGTTTTTCTACCTTAGAGGCAAATTCCTCAATCAATTTCTTAGGAAGAGGGTGAACCATACCAAGCTTTAATACGGAAGCATTTGGACAAGCTTCTTTTACATACTGATAAGGGATTCCACTGGTGATAAATCCGATTGATGTATCGTTATATTCTGCTTTGTTAATCTCAAAGTTACTGCTATCTTCTGCCATTGCTTTCATTCTCTTTTCTACATAAAGATGACGTCCAATAGCATTACCCGGCATCATAACAAATTTAGCAGGATTCCTCTCATAAGGTTTGTCCTCTGGTTCCACTCGCTCCTCTAAAGTAACGGTTCCTTGTGAGTGAGCAAGTCGAGTAGTTGTTCTAACAATAACTGGCGTATCAAATTTTTCACTGATTTCATAAGCAAGTTTTACAAAATCCTTCGCTTCCTGACTGTCTGATGGTTCTAAGACTGGTACCATTGCTGCTCTTGCCACACATCTAGTATCCTGTTCGTTTTGAGAACTGTAAAGACCAGGGTCGTCCGCAGCCACCAACACTAAACCACCATTTACTCCACCATAAGAAATTGTATATAAAGGGTCGCTTGCTACATTCACACCTACATGTTTCATTGACACCATAGCACGCACACCACTAATAGAAGCGCCAATTGCTACCTCCATTGCCACCTTCTCATTTGGTGACCATTCTGCATAAATTTCATCATACTTAACAATATTTTCACTAATTTCTGTGCTAGGCGTACCTGGATATGCTGCTGAAACCTTTACGCCTGCTTCATAGGCTCCTCTAGCAATCGCCTCATTTCCTAACATAATTTTTTTGTCCACGAATTACACTTCCTTTCTTATGTCTTCAATATTCTTTTGCTCAAATCATCTCTATTTTCTTTTTAACTCTAAGATTCTGCACAAACAAGATTATTTTACCACAAAATTCTTCATGATTCCACATAATTATATATGAAAGTAATAACGCTTTCACTGCCTATATTTAACAATAACAAAATTCTAACTTTTGTGGAACAAAGACAAAATCATGGCAATTATTTTATAAAATCTTAAATTCCACGCATATTCTCTTTTTGGGGGATTTGATTTTTTAGAAAAATCGTTAAAATATAGGGTATAAAAATATTTTGGAGGTATTAAGATTAAAAATGAATCAAATTATAATAGGCAAATTTATTGCTCAAAAACGAAAAGAAAAAAACTTAACCCAAGAGCAGCTTGCAGAAAAAATTGGCGTTTCAAATAAAACGATTTCAAAATGGGAAACAGGAAAATGTATGCCTGATTATTCTATTATTGAGATATTATGTCAAGAACTTAACATTACACTTGCTGAGTTAATGAATGGTGAAGAAGATGAAAAAAGCATACATACTTATGATAATGAACAAATTATTAAAATGATTAAAGAAATGCAAAACTTAAAAAATATCAAAACACTAATTAGTGGATTTTTTTTAATAATTATGGGTGGTGTTATGTTTGTACTTTCACAAATATTTGGAGGAACAAATATTCAAGATTTTCTTTCAGGCTTTATGTTAGGAATATCTATTTCAAACATGTTGATAGGTGTTTTTCTTCTTGGTTATTATTTATTGCATTGCAAACAGAAAAAAATCTAATACATAAAACTTGACCTGTCTGGCAATTAGCTGGACAGGTCAAGTAAACTTTTTTAATGTTTTTACTTTTTTAATGTTTTTACTTTTTTATCATGCGGGGAATAATTCGTCTGGATTGACATCAATTCCATCTCGCCAAATTCTTTCCAAGTCATAAAATAAACGGTCTTCTGTATTAAAGATATGAATAATGATGTCATTATAATCTAACAATATCCAATTTGCTGTATTATAACCTTCCATTCTTGGGTTTTCATAACCTTGTTCAAATAGTTTTTCTTGAATATTATCTGTAATAGCCTGTATATGTTTTTGATTTTTTCCATCTGTTATAATAAAGTAATCTGCTATTACTGAAATATTACTGATATCAATTACTTTTATATCTTCAGCCTTTTTATCGCGCATAGCTTCTACGGCTATTTTTACCATTTTCTTGGCATTTGTTTTATCTATCATTTATAACTAATTCCTTTCTTCAATGATTTATCTTATAATAGGTAATTGTATCTATTATAAATTTAATAAATTATATAAATAAGTGCTTTTTATTGCTTACATTTTTCTTTATAATATTCGTATGTCTGTACAGAAAGTGCATCGATAAATTGTTCTTTTCCTTTACTCTTTAGATAATTTAATGTATCCTCTGTCGCTTTTAATATTGCTTTTTCAATATCTTTATAAGCCAATTTTCTAATTATATCAAGGTCGTCTGCTCTATTGCGATATGGTTCAATATAATCTGCTATAAATATAATTTCCTCCAATTTTGACATTTTGGGTCGTCCTGTTGTATGAAATAAAATAGCATTAATAATATCCTCATCTTCAATACCATATATATTTTTTGCAAAATATGCACCTAATTTGCTATGCAATAAATAAGGACTTGCCTGTTCATACTTATTAATTTCAATTTGATATTCCAAGCAATCATGTAACAATTGCTCATTGGTATAACATTTAGCACAATCGTGCAGCAGTCCTGCAACAAATGCTTTTTCTATATCCACCTCATAACACATGGCAAGATTGGCAGCAGTTTGCGCAACACCAATCGTATGCCAATATCTTGACTTGTCTTTTTTAAATTCTTTTTTTACTTTTTTTCTTAAATCATGTACATAGGCATTATTCATAACAGAATCTCCTTTTATTACTGATATCAATAATCTTTATATCTTTAACTTTCTTAAACCCCTCTGGATTTTAAATAGCGGTCTTCGTCTTCTCTTGCGTCAACAAAAGCCTTTTCCAAGTCTATTTTATAAAAATTGGCTAATCTCATTACCTGTGCAATTTTTATGATTGATACAATTTATGATTTTTAATATATTGTGCAACTTCTGCTCCTACCATTTTATCAATATTTTTATTTTTAGAAACTTTATTGCGTATATCCGTTGAACTAAAAGGATAATCCCTTGTTTCAATTAAATCTATTGTTGCTTGATATGTTGTTTTTAAATATTCAATTTGATTTAATAGTTCTTGGCTTTTATGTCGATTTCGATTTGCAGCTAAAAAATGACAATGATTCATAACATATGCTGCCTTATGCCATGTCTCTAATGCAAATAAAGAGTCTGCACCTATAATAAAATAAATTGTATCATAAAGTGGCTTGAGTTCTTCTAAAGTATCAGAAGTAAATGTTTTTCCTTGTCTATTTATCTCAAGTGTTGACAATTTCATATAAGAATAATTTTTGATTGCCAAATAAATCATATTACATCGGTGACTAGCACTTGCAAGCTCCTGTGTATCTTTATAGGAAGAAGGATTCCCACTAGGCATAATAAGAATTTCTGGCAAATGAAATTGCTGGTATGCAGCGATTGCTATCTGAATATGTCCTACATGTATGGGGTTAAATGTTCCCCCCATAATTCCTACTATTCTTTTTTCTTGAACCATTTTTAGCCTCCATGCTGCGGCTAGTTTTAGAAACAGCATTTTTTGCTTTATTTTTAAACTCTTTTTTTGATTGTTGTTCTGCAGTATCTTTCATTTTATTTTTAAAACTCTTTTTTGATTGTTGTTTCGTTGTATTCTTTAATTTATTTTTAGAAAAGGCTTTTGATTGATGTTTTGTGTTTGTTTTTGTATTATCTTTTATTTTTTGCTTTGTTTTTGGCTTATAGAGAACAATTTTCTTGCCAATCACTTGAACAACTTGCGAATGAGTCCTTTCTGCAATCATTACAGCAATTTCCTTTGGATTGTCTGCACAATTTTGTAAGACATGAATTTTTATTAATTCTCTTGCTTCTAAAGCTTCATTTATTGCCTTTGTATTTTCTGGTGTAAGACTTGCTTTACCTAATTGAAAAATAGGCTCGATTGTCATTGCAAGCCCTTTTAAATATGCACGCTGTTTACTGGTCATATGATTTATCCTCATTTCTACGCTGCTTTTGTGAGAACCTAAAATCCAAAATTCTTTGGCGCAAAGTTTGTGTCAAGCAGCGCATAGGCACAAACTGTTTATTGAATTATATTTTAGTCAAAGCGGATATTCACAATCCGCTACGCTACTTGCTCAAACCATCTATCTGCTATCGCAGCTTTCCAGTGGGAGCTTGTACTCTCACTGAAACAAGCAAGTCCCTATCCACCACTTATGTCTTTGCAGCATTGAAGTAGGGGACTTTCTTAACGAGGTTAAAAAATTAATCATAATAATCAAATTCAAGATATTCTCCTACACGAACAGTATCACCTTCCTGTACGCCTAAATCCTTTAATTCTTTTAAAATGCCTGTTTCTTTTAAAAATTTCTGAAAAAAGTTAAATCCTTTTTCTGAATCAAGATTTGTGTAACCTAGCATTCGGTCAACTCGTGGACCATATACAAGATAAATACCTTCTGGAGATTTATCTACATAAAATGCTTCAACTGTATTGTCAAATAAGGTATTGATATCTAATTCTTTTTCAAACATAACGGGATTATCATCTAAGGAATCTAAAATATGACGAACGGCGTACAAAAGTTCTTTTAATCCTTTTCCTGTAACTGCTGATATTGGATATACGTTGATACCTAATGGCTCAAATGTTTCTTTTAATACGTCAACAGGATTTTTTTCACCATTATCATATATAGCATCAATTTTATTAGCAGCAATAATTTGTGGTCTTTTTAACAAATCTGGATTATACCTTTCAAGCTCTGCATTGATAGCCTGAATATCATCTACTGGATTTCGCCCTTCGACAGAAGCGGCATCAACCATGTGTATAATAACTTTTGTACGTTCAATATGACGCAAAAAGTCATGTCCAAGTCCAACGCCTTCCGATGCGCCTTCTATTAATCCGGGAATATCTGCTATAACAAATCCTTTTCCACCTTCAATATCAACAACACCAAGATTTGGATTTAGCGTTGTAAAATGATAATTGGCAATCTTAGGCTTTGCATTGGTTACTCTTGATAAAAGTGTTGACTTGCCAACATTAGGAAACCCTACTAATCCAACATCAGCAATTACTTTTAATTCCAGTCTTATCCACAATTCTTTTGCTTCTTGACCCGGCTGTGCATATTGAGGTGCCTGCATTGTTGCTGTGGCATAATTCATATTTCCTTTGCCGCCGCGTCCCCCTTTTAATATGACTTCTCGAAGATTATCATTAGACATATCGGCAATTACTTTATTGCTTTCATCGTCATATAAAACCGTTCCTTCTGGAACTTTTATAATTAAATCTTCACCATTTTTGCCAGTACAGCGTCTTTTTCCACCTTCAGCACCACTTTCAGCAATATATTTACTATTGTGTCGAAAATCGCCTAATGTATTCAAGCCCTTGTCAACTTCAAATATAATATCGCCGCCTTTGCCACCATTGCCACCATCAGGACCACCATCAGGAACATAAAGTTCTCTTCTAAAACTAACATGTCCATCGCCGCCCTTGCCTGATTTAATAAATATGCGTACTCTATCTGAAAACATATTTTTTTACCTTTCTATTTCTAAAAAAAGCTCCAAGCCAAAAGACTTGGAGCCATAAAAACTTAACAAACATTATTCGTTAGCGGCTACAGGATAAACAGAAACCTGCTTTTTATCTCTGCCCTTTCTCTCGAATCTAACAGTACCATCAACAAGTGCAAATAATGTATCATCGCTGCCACGACCAACATTAACACCTGGAAGAATCTTTGTTCCACGCTGTCTGTAAAGAATATTGCCAGCTAAAACAAATTGTCCGTCAGCTCTCTTTGCGCCTAATCTTTTAGACTCTGAATCTCTACCGTTCTTAGTAGAACCAACTCCCTTTTTATGAGCAAAAAACTGAAGATTCAAATTCAACATAACCTTACACCTCCTCAATCATTATCGATAAATGCTTAGGATTACCGGCTGCTATCTGGCTTAAACCAAGCTCTAGTGCATTGAGTAATACCCTTGCTTCATTAGAAACATGTATTTCACTTACAAATGGATTTAACTTAAACTCGATTAACGCTAAATCCTCATTGACTTGTGTCTCATATTTATCAACCGTATATAAATCGATTGCATTGATTGTATTGACAACAAGTACCGAAATTGAAGCACATACAATATCACTGCCCTTCTCGGCAAAATTAGCATGTCCTTCTGTCTTAAATCCCAAAATTTCACCATTGAGTGAACTTTTATAAATAATAGCATGAGTCATAATAATTTCATGCCTTTCTGTTACAAGAATTAAGCGTTAATTTTTTCAATCTTAACCTTAGTGAAAGGCTGTCTATGACCATTCTTTTTATGATAGCCTGTCTTTCTCTTGTACTTGTAAACGATAACCTTCTTCGCTTTTCCTTCTTCTACAACACTTGCTGTAACAGAAGCACCTGCTACTGTAGGTTCACCAACTTTAGCTTCACCGTTATTAACAAAAAGAACTTGGTCGAATGTAACTGTATCACCAGCATTTTTGCCAAGTTTTTCAATATAAATAACATCACCTTCTGAAACTGTGTACTGTTTACCACCTGTTGCTATAATTGCGTACATATGGACCTCCTAATTAAATACTCGCCAGCTTTGGGGAGATTGCTCTACTTGACATAAAGATAGCTTACAAAGGGTGCTATCTGCTATTTAACATAAGGATGACTTGCGAAGCATGAAATCCGTTGTTTATTCCCTAGCTGTGCGGCACACTAAAATATAATATAACAGTGTGTTTTATTTGTCAATAAATTTTATGTAATTATTTCCTCTTTTTTTATTTGTGATTCTATACTTTTACTTAAAATATTTTAAGTTCTTTTTTGGATTAATGTAATTGAGGTAATATTGTAATTAGAAGTTTTGATAGTTGATTTTAATGAATTATTATAGGTTTTTGTGTTGTGATGGGGAGAATTTTTGGTAATTGCTTTGCATATGTCGTCAGTTTAGGTGTGTATAACTTATTATATATTAATTTTAATTACATCAAAAAAATAACTGCTGACACTCAAATTTTTATCTTTGAATGTCAGCAATATTAATATTTTAATTCTATTTTCTTCCAAACTGGAATTTATTTAAACCAAGAAATTCTTTGACAATTGCTATTTAATGAAAATATCATTTAAAAATGCTTTAAAATGATATGATAAATGAATGAATCTACTCTCTTGGCTTAAAATCAATTACCAAATCACAATCCATAGCATCACACCATTTTGATAAATCAGACAAAGCTAATCTGTTATTGTTAAAACGATTATTAAGCTGCTGCCTATTGATTCCACATTTTTCCGCAATTGCTACCATAGTTGTATCATGGTCAATTACTGCTTTTTTAAATTCTTTTTTTATCTGACTATTGCTTATATATTTAAACATGATACCCTCCCTTTCTATGCAACTTTTAAGCAAAATCAATATTATATCAAACAATCTTGACACAATATTGCCACACGTAAAACTATGAATATAAGCGACAATATATACTTAACAACAACGCATTAAGCATACATAATATACTCGATAAAATATACCTTTTCTAAGTTTTTCACTTAAAATATATTTTTATATAATTCCTATAAATATATTCTTGATTTTTATATTTTTTCTTGGTACACCACTTAAATTAAAATATTAATTTTTAAATACGAAAAAGTATACTTAAATAATCTATATATCTCTTAATATTCATAAAGAATCGAATACATACATAATATTATCAAATTAAAGTAATTATTATATGTTATTGAAATTGTTAAATAATATGTTATTAAGCAAAATCCGTTTTTTAGGCTTGATAAAGTAATTATTTTCCAAAAATAAAAGCAGTTGCTAGGAAACAAAATTATTCCGTTGAACTTGCTTAGACTGACTTAATATTCCGTTTTCTAATTATCGTTTCTTCATCACCTCTTTTATACATGTATTTTAAATATGACAAACTTTTTGTAATAAAATATTCCATACACTAAAATATTGATATATTAAACTATTCATATATATTTATATAATTTAAAAAAATTTCCAAACAACAATATTTTTATTGTTACTGCAATTTTTAATTTTTATTAAATTGTCAATTAAAAGTTATTGGATTATTTATCCTATATTAGGCTATTTGATTACTTTTTATTGCTGTAAAAAAACAAGGTTATGAAGTCCACAACCCAAAAAGTTTTTATTTTCGCATATACTGAAATGTAATTTCATATATTTTTCAAAATCTTCTTTTTTTGCTTCGCAAAAATTTTCACACCGTAATAATGGATTTTCATCAACAGTTATATGATGAAGTATTTTTAGATTGTATTTGTCTGCCATTTTTTCAATTTCTTCTGGCATCATATAAACAAAACAATCTCCAAAACTTTTAGCATGATAGCACTTCAAAATTTCACTTATATTTGCTAATTGAGGTGCAATATTCAAATGTAACACTGCTAACAAATTAATATAACTTATAACCAACATACCATTTGCATTTAACAATCTTAAACACTGTTCCATTGCTTTACAACGCATATTTTCATTTAAATGATAAAATGCTCCCATACAAAGAACGACATCAAAATAATGATTATCATAATGATTACAATTACAAATATCTCCAACAAATACCTCTTTTAGTATTGGATTTTTCTTTTGTTTTTCTGTTATAATATTTACATTACGAGGCACAATATCACTTGCAACAACGCTGTGACCTTGTTGAGCTAGTTTAAACGCATAATTTCCTGTTCCTGCACAACCGTCAAAAATTTTACTGTTATTAGGTATTAAATTATCAAAATAATGTATAGTAGTCAGCCATTCAATTTGATGGCTATAATTACGAAATAATCTTCCATCTTCATCATATGTATTATAATAATCAATTACGTTGTTATTGAGTTCAATTTCCATAATAACACCTCCATTTTATATTTTTAACAAAAAATCAATCATATTCAAAAATCATTTTATTATTTTACACTAAAAATTGTGCAAATTGCTATAATACTTTTATATCAATAAAACTTTATCATAGGATAACTACATGAACTAGCCAAAAAGTTCTAACCAATTACAAAATTGATTAGAACTTTTAGCAATTTAGAAAAGAAGTAAAGTAAAAAATGTAACAAAAAATAAATTATTAAATAATAATATTTATTGTTACATTTTCATTATATAGAACTTATAATCCATATTCAATGAATTTTATATAAAATATATAATTATTTTATTACAAAAATATATTTTTTCTATATGCTTTTTTATAATTATATTTTCATTATTTAAAATATGCAATTAATTCTCCACTTTACAAAGCAAATCTTTTAATGCTCCTGCTGTAACTGTTAAAGGACGCTCTTTATTTTCTACAAGGAAGATTTCTCGCAAAGGAATGGTCTCCAATAAGTCAATCTGATAAACTTCTCCTGCAAGCAAAGCTTCTTTAGCCAATTTTTTTGGAAAAAAGCCAAGCCCTAAATTATTTTTTACCATAGGCAAAATTTGGTCTGTCGTAGCTGCTTCAAATTCTGGTTTTAAAAATAGACCATTTTCATGGTAAAAACGCTCATAAAAGCGATAACTCATTGTGTTTTCACCCAGACACACAATAGGATAATGACAAATATCACATAAAGAAACAGGGTTTTTTGATAATTTTTTAAAATCAGTTCCTCCTATAAGAATGTCTTGAAAGTCAATAAGAGAAGTTGCTTTTAAAGAATCAGGTATATCTGCGGGTGAAGCAACCACAGCAAAATCAACGATTCCTTGTTTTACAGACTCAATTGCTTGGAGAGTAAGATGATTTTGAATGCGAATACGAATTTTAGGATGTGTTTCTTTAAAAATTTTCAACGCAGGAAGAAGCAACAGATGTAAAGCTGTTTCACTAGCACCAACACAGACAACACCTCTATGTAATCCTGTGAGCATTTTTAATTCTTCCTCTGCTGTTTGAAGCTGCTCAACAGCAATTTTCACATGAGTATATAACTGTTCTCCTTCTGGCGTCAACGAAATTCCACGATTGGAACGAACAAGCAATTGACATCCTAAATTATGTTCCAACAGTTTTATTGTTCGAGAAATATTAGGTTGACTGCTATGTAATGTATCAGCAGCAAGTGTAAGATTTTTGTATTTTGCAACATAATAAAAAATGCGATAATATTCATAATTAATATTCATTATTCCTTCCATTCCAAAGCGTCTCATACAAAATCAAACGATTATAAAAAACTTTAATTTAATAATAATTACTATTGTTATTGTTGATTTAGATAATAATGATATCTAATATAAATTGCTCCTTTTACAATCTTGTGCTATAAATGAAATTTGTGACGCTTTAATATAGATTTTTAGCTAAATAAATCGCTTAACTAAAGATAACTATAAAAATTAATATATAATGAAATCTAATATATAAAAATGATATGGCAACAATATCAAACATATATTTTGTAAATTAGTTTGTAAAAAGTATAATATCCTTTAGCAAAATATGCAATATATACTTTGTGTCTATGCGCTGTTTGACACAAAATTAGTGAAAATAAAAGCAGCGTAGAAATGAGGAGTACTATGAACAAAGATTTAACAGTAGGAAAACCAGAAACCGTCTTATGGAAGTTTTGTGTACCTCTATTTGGAAGTATTATTTTTCAACAGTTATACAATATCGCAGACAGTTTCGTGGCAGGTAAATTTATTGGTGAGAATGCGCTTGCAGCTGTTGGCAACAGCTATGAAATTACACTAATTTTTATTGCGTTTGCATTTGGCTGTAATATAGGTTGTTCTGTTATTGTCTCACAATTATTTGGTGCAAAAAAATATAGAGAGATGAAAACGGCTGTATATACATCAGCAATCGCCAGTATCATATTATGTATTTTACTTATGCTTGCAGGCATACTTTGCTGTACCAAACTTCTTTATTTAATTCGTACACCTGATACTATTTTTGCAGACTCTAAATTATATTTGGATATTTATATATTTGGATTTCCATTTTTACTTTTTTATAATGTAGCAACTGGTATTTTCTCAGCACTAGGCGATTCCAAAACACCATTTATTTTCTTGGCAATCTCATCAACATCCAATATCGCAGTAGATATATTGTTTGTCTCTACTTTTGATATGGGTGTAGCAGGCGTAGCATGGGCAACTTTTCTGTGTCAAGGAATCAGTTGTATCTTAGCGATTATTATAGTATTAAAAAGACTTGCTACTATACATACCGATGGAAAAGTTGCTTTTTTTTCAGCACAATTATTTAAGAAAATAGCAGTTATAGCCATACCAAGTATTTTGCAACAAAGTTTTGTTTCAATAGGAAATATCATTATTCAAGGGGTTATCAATGGATTTGGTTCAGAAGTTATTGCTGGGTATTCTGCTGCAATTAAGCTAAATAATTTAGTTATTACATCACTTACAACATTAGCAAATGGTGTTTCTAATTACACAGCACAAAATCTTGGAGCAAATATGGTATCTCGTATAAAAGAGGGCTTTAAAGCTGCTATTAAAATTGTATGGATATTGTGTATACCGATTGTAGTTGTATATATTTTAGCAAATCATTGGTTAATTCAATTTTTTATGAATGAACCATCAGAAATGGCACTCTTATCAGGCATTCAATTCCTTAAAATTGTGTCACCATTTTATTTTATTATATCAGTAAAACTAGTTGCAGATGGGATTCTTCGGGGAGCTGGATTGATGAAGCCATTTATGATTGCAACTTTTACAGATTTAACATTGCGTGTAATACTGGCAATCATTCTTTCAAGTCAATGGGGATATATTGGAATCTGGTGTTCTTGGCCTATTGGCTGGTCTATTGGTGTACTATTATCTGTATGGTTTTATCGAAAGAAATTTTGCACCTTACACAAACAATAACATCCTAAACTTTTAAACAGCAGTTACTAGGAATTTTCCCTAATAACTGCTGTTAAATATTTTATATAGTGTCTGCTCTTTTGGAGAGGATTATTAATAAGAACAACCTCCTATTTTATATAATATTTTTTATACCTTCACATATTTTTCTTGCAACAACTGGATTATTCATTGTATATAAATGAATCCCAGCAATATCGCTTACAAGTAAATCAATAATTTGACTTAACGCATATGACATTCCAGCATCAAAAAGTGTCTCTTTATTATTTTCATATTTGTTAATAATTTTTTGGAAACGTATTGGAAATGTTGCACCACACGTTGTTATCATTCGTTTTATTTGAGCAGCATTGATAACTGGGATAACACCGGGAATAATTGGCACATTAATTCCTGCAATTCGGCAATCTTCAACAAAACGAAAAAATTGTTCATTATCAAAAAACAACTGTGATAATAAAATTTGCGCACCTGAATCTACTTTTTCTTTTATATATTTCATCTCATAAACTCTATTTTCTGATTCAGGATGACATTCTGGATAACAAGCACCTAAAAAACAAAAATTGTTTTTTGGCTTTAAATACATAATTAAATCAGAAGCATGTTTAAAATCTTCTTTTCCCGAAATATCTGCATTTTTATCTCCTCGAAGAGCAAGTATATTTTCAATCCCCTCATCTGTCAAAACCTTTGCAAACGCATCAATTTCTGTTTTGTTATACTGGAGACATGTTAAATGTACGACTGGCTCTATATGATATTCATATTTAATTTTCTTAGCAAGCTCTATCGTGCGATTACAATTTGAACTGCCTCCTGCACCAAAAGTCACACTGATATAGTCAGGATTTAACTCACATAAAATACCCAATGTTTCATCAATATTTTTGAGTTTACTGTCTTTTTTAGGAGGAAAAATCTCAAAAGATAATGTTTTTTTATTATTCTTATATATATCTGAAATCTTCATTTATTGTACCACCTTTCTTATATTTTAAATTTATTTCTTATCTGTTTTGTATTATAATTTGTTCAGACCATTTTGTATAATACATAAAAATACAAGTTAGCCATAGCTTAAAACTATGACTAACTTGTATTTAAAAAATAATCTATCAATATTCCTCTATAACAATGCCATTTTAATTCACCAAAATCAAATCATTGGAGTTATTTTAATATATTCTTTTAAAGACTCTAAATAAGTATTTCCTAATGAACTAAGATATCCTTTGTGGTGAATAATATAACCAATACGCATCTCATTTTTTAAAGAATTTTCTTCTGTGTGCATAGGAACTGCAATAATCTCTTTTCCATTTAATTTTTTGTCAATGATACCACTGCATACCGTATATCCATTTAATCCAATTAAAAGATTAAACAATGTAGCTCTGTCTCTTACTCGTATATTTTTCTTTCGTTCTGAAATAGAAAAAATTTCTTCAGAAAAATAAAAAGAATTATGCTCTCCTTGTTCAAATGACAGATATGGATATGGTTCTAATTCTTTATCTGTAATACATTTTTTATCTGCAAGAGGATGATTTCGGCTGATAAATACATGTGGTGTTGCAACAAACAATGGATGAAATTCTAAATTATGCGATTTCAAAATTTTATGAATAACGACTTCATTAAAATCATTTAAAAATAAAATCCCTATTTCGCTTCTCATTCGTGCCACATCTTCAATAATTTCATAAGTTTGTGTTTCTCTTATACTAAAATCATATTCTTCTTGTCCATATTTTTTGATTAAATCTACAAAAGCATTGACAGCAAAAGAATAGTGCTGTGTTGATACACAAAATTGCTTTTTTCCTCCATCACTGCCTTTATATTTATCTTCAAGAATCGCCGCTTGTTCTAACACTTGTCTGGCATATCCTAAAAAATCTTCTCCTTCTTTAGAAAGAAAAATTCCTTTATTGGTTCGATTGAAAATTTGTATATTCATTTCCTTTTCTAATTCATGGATAGCATTTGTAAGACTTGGCTGTGATATATAAAGTTTAGCTGCTGCCTCTGTGATAGTTCCTGTCTGTGCCACTGTTGTGACATATTTTAACTGCTGCAGTGTCATTTTTATTTCCATTTCTGCGCTGCTTTTGGCACAAAGAACAAAATGTTCTTACAAGTTTGTGACAAGCAACGCATAGACACAAATCTTATTGTTAAAAATATTTTTTCTCAAACTCCCCTGCTGGCATAGGTCTTCCATAGTAATATCCCTGAACACTATCAGCGCCTAATTCAAGTACACAACTTAACTCATTCTCAGTCTCAACACCCTCAACGCACACTTTTAAATTTAAGTCATGTGCCATATTAATAATAAACTTTACCATCGTATAATTATCTTTGTTGGAATCAATATTTTGAATAAATGCTCGGTCTACTTTAATAATTTTAAATAGCATATCACGTATATATCTTAAATTAGAATAGCCTGTTCCAAAATCGTCAACCGCTAAATCAAACCCTTGTCCGCTCAGTTCAGACAAGACATTTTTCACCATAATATTACTGTCAAGCTTACCGCTTTCTGTAGCTTCAAATACAATATGTTCATGGTCAATGCCTGTCTCATTGACACAGTTGACAATATCTTTTACAACATCACTTTTTAATATTTGAACAAAAGAAAGATTAATATTAATTGAAAAGTCATGGCTTATTGCCATCCATTTTTTACATTGCATCGTTGCCTGCTTAATAATCCATCTGCCTAATGGAATAATAAGATAACTTTCTTCAAGCAGCGGAATAAACTCAGCAGGAGACATAAATCCATAGTCTTTACTATTCCATCGGATAAGTGCTTCTGCCCCTTCCACTTTATTTTTATTTGTCTTATAAACAGGTTGATAATAAACTTCAAAGCCTTCAAAATCATTTACAATACTATCTCTTAATTTATCTTGAAGTTCGATTTTTTTAATATAATTATGATAGTCCTCATTATTATAGGCAACAAATATATTGCGTCCTATTAATTTTGCTCTGTGAAGTGCAAAACGAGCATTTTTTATCATGGTTGCAAAGTCATCCTTTGTTGTATCAAAACTATAAGCACCTCCAGAAATGGTGTAAAATAGATTAAAATTTCTGCTTTTAATCATCTCATCGATCTCACATCGAACATCTTTATAGAGCTTTTTGGCTTCCATATCAAAATTTGCCATATCGCCTGTAACCAATATACCAAATTCATCTCCCTTTAGTCGATAAACATTTTTCCTGCTCCCTATGATGTTGACAATACATTGCGCCACATCAGCAAGTACTTGGTCTCCCACATCGGTTCCATATCGTTCATTGATAGACTTAAATTTATCGACACCGATAATCAAAAAATATCCTTTTACCGTTTTATTTTGATTTGTAAATTTTTTATATTCATGCTCAAGTACAAGTTCTTTGCTCAGACTGGTATTATTGTCATACTTGCTTCTCATTCCAAGCTCTGAAATACTCCCAATCAAAAACAACCTGTCATTTTCATTATCATTCACAACTTGTCCTTTGCATCGTATCCACACTGGCTGATGATTTTTATTATACCATCGATATTCAAGATTATGTATTCCCTTTTTATCACGAATAAGACGTTCAATATCTTCATTCAATATCTGCGCATCATCTGGATACACAACATCTTCTAATGTTTTTAACACATGATTAAAAGAATGGTTGTTAAGATTAAACTTATCTACAGCCTTTCGGCTAATTGAATAATGGTCGTCTGTTATGTTCCATATAAATATACAACTATCATTACATTCATCTAAAACGGACAATATATCTTCATATTTCATAAAATGCGAAATATCATCATTTTTCCACATAAATCTCCCCCATTTTAACTTCTAATTTGACCATTTCCCAAAATAATATACTTTCCTGTGGTTAAAGCATCAAGCCCCATAGGACCTCTCGCGTGCATTTTTTGAGTGCTTATTCCTATTTCTGCACCAAAGCCAAACTCAAATCCATCTGTAAATCGAGTAGAAGCATTGACATAAACGGCGGCTGAATCAATCTCTTGTGTAAATTTTCTTGCCATATCATAATCATTTGTAATAATTGCCTCAGAATGTCCTGTATTATAGCTATTAATATGGTTTATTGCCTCTTCAATACTATCAACAACTTTTAATGAAATAATATAATCAAGATATTCCATCCCCCAATCATCCGATGAAGCCTCTACAATCCTTGAATCTATATCACAGGCTCTTTTATCGCCTCTTATTTCTACATTTTTTTCTTTTAATTTATCCACAATTATAGGTATTGCTTTATCTGCTGCAAGACGATGTATAACAAGTGATTCACACGCATTGCAAACCCCAATTCGCTGTGTCTTTGCATTGTATATAATATCTCTTGCCATCTCCAAATTAGCACTTTTGTCAACATAAATATGGCAGTTTCCTGTACCTGTTTCAATAACAGGTACTGTAGCATTTTGCACTACATTTTGAATTAAACCAGAACCACCTCTAGGTATAATCACATCAATATACTGATTTAATTTCATCAACTCGTCAACATATTTTCGGTCTGTCTCTGTCACCAATATCATGGCATCTGGATTAATACCAGACTCTTTAAGACTTTTTCGGATAATCTCCACCAATTTTTTATTGGAATTAATCGAATCACTCCCACCTCTTAAAATAACCGCATTTCCCGATTTAAAGGTTAATCCAAAAGCATCAACAGTCACATTTGGTCGTGATTCATATATAATAGCAACAACACCTAATGGAACTTTCTTATAGCCAATCATTAAGCCATTTGGTCTTGTTTTCATTGATTTTATCTCACCAACAGGGTCCTCTAGTTGAACCAACTGCAAAAGTCCGTCTACCATTCCATCAATACGTGCATCGGTAAGTGTCAGTCTATCTAAAAGTGCTGGCTTCATACCGTTTTCTTTGGCAATCAAAATATCTTTTGCATTTGCCTGTTTAATTTCTTCTCTTGCTAAAAGAATTGCATCCCCTACTTTTATCAGTGCATTATTCTTTGCAGCAATTTCAAGCTTCACCATCTGCTTGGAAGCTTCTTTTGCCCTCTGTCCAATCACTTTTATAGAATCCATCATTTCCTCCTTGTAAAAGTACTCTCTGCTCCGTTACAATAATATCGACTTTTTCGTCTTTTTCCTCAATAAATTTAATCTCATTAATAACTTGAAAATCAAAGCCAACAGCAATTTTTATAATATCATGATGCAGGGATAAATATTTATCATAATATCCACCACCATAACCAACTCTATTAAATTGTGTATCCAGAGCCAACGCTGGAAGAATAATCAGCGTTTTTGATGCACTTGTTGTCGACGAATCAGCAACATTCCATATAGGTGTATCCTGAATAGGCTCTAATATACCATATGTTCCCTTCGCCAAATCTTTCATCTGCTTAATTTGGATAAACTGCATCGTTGTTTTTTCATAAATTTTGGGAACAAACACATTTTTTTCCAATAAAATACATCTTTTTATAAATTCACAAGTATGTACTTCGCTTTTATAATTTACATATATCAGGATATCTCTCACTGACGAAAAAAAATCCAATTCTTCTATTTTTTGAAATATTTTATTACTTTTTGTTATAATTTCATATTGGCTCAGGCAGTTTCTTTTTTCTCTCATCCTTTTGCGAATTTCTGGTTTATTCAAAATAGTCCTCCATGTCAAATAATTCGTTAGTTAAAGCGGACATTCGCAATCCACTACGCTTTATCATATTGTAAATATTAACAAATCCCCAAAATGATTGATACAGCCGCCAAATTTCGCTTTTGATTTATATAGTGCATGACGAAATTCCTGAAATCGATAAACTTCTATATAATCGGTAATTTTTTTACTAAATGGAAATAATTTCTTTCTTTTGCTAATGACCATCATATCATCAAGAACCATCTCCACCTTAGAATCACTGTTAAAACGATACTCTGACTTTTGTGTATTTAAATTAATTAGTCTTGTTCCTCTATCATTTCTAAAAAAACGATAAGGGACATCATTTATGATATACATACCATCAAAATCTTTTTGGTCGGATAAGCGGTCATTTTGACGAATACGCTTTACATTATTAATGTAATCATACATAATAATTTCTTCTGAATCTCCTGCTATATCACGTTTCGTATACAACATATTTCCATTGTTTTCTTTGATATATTCAATAGCATATTCATCATTTACACAGTCTAACATCTGCTTAAATTCTATATCCAATCCTAGAACCATATCGGAGACAAACTGATTAACATTGATAATACCAATACAACTTTCACCTATCTTAATTCCACACACATTGCCTTTTAATGGAATTAAACTGTCAATACCATATTCGTTGAGCAATTTATTTTCAATATTCATTTGCTTTTCATTTTTTATATCTTTTAATAGCAATTCATATCGTTCACCTTCTTTGGTATCAATTCTATGCTGAAACAAACAATAATCTTCTGTTAAACTAAATACTTTCAATATCATACCACAGCGGATTGCTTCTAATGACTCTGTAAGCGAATGTATTGCTTTGCAATTATTTGTTTTGACATCATATACATAATAGGTGACTTCAACATTTTTTTCATTAACCATTCGAGCTGACAAAAACACAAAAAAATTGTTATGATGTGTACTATAATATGTTGAAGACATAAAAAATTTAGGTATTTCTGGTGCAATCTCAATCCGTTCATTGGTTTTTGGATTAAATAAATAAATACGCTTGCCATTAAATTTATCTAACTGACGATTGTCATCAACAACATGTATAATAAGATTTTCATTAAGGCTGTTTAACATACCAACCTCAAAGTTCTTAATCAGTTTAATCTCCATATTTAATCTCCATGCTGTGACTGTCTTTCAGGAATCATTTTATGCTCCCAAGAAACAATGTCCCTACATTTTCCCCATGAATAATTTTATATATATTATCAATATTATTCCCGTTGGTTATCACCATATCTGTTCCTGCTTTTGTGGCTATTGAAGCGGCCTTAATCTTGGCAGCCATGCCCCCTGTACCAAAATCACTGCCAGAGCTGTCCTTCCCCATATGGATTAAATTGGTATCAATTTTTTCAACCAATTCAATAAATTTAGCGTTTGGATTCTTATTTGGGTCATCAGTATATAATCCATCAATATCTGATAATAAAATAAGCAAATCGGCATGAATCATGGAAGCCACACTAGCAGACAATCGGTCATTATCACCAAATTTAACAACTTGTTCAATCTCATATGTAGATACTGAGTCATTTTCATTCACAACTGGTACAACACCCATATGCAGAAGTTCAATAAATGTATTTTGTGCATTTACTTTACTGACTTTATTGGTTATTGTATTTTTTGTTATCAATACTTGAGCTGCAATGGTACTATATTCAGCAAATAATTTTTGATATATCATCATTAATTTTGCTTGTCCAATAGCTGCACATGCCTGTTTTACAGATAAATCATCTGGTCGTTCCACAAGCCCTACGGATGTTCTTCCTACTGCAATCGCACCTGAAGATACTAATACAACTTCTTTTCCTGTATTTTTTATATCCACTAATGTTCGTACCAACTTTTCAATCTTCATTAAATCCAACTTATTTGTATGATTGTGCATAAGTGATGAAGAACCAATCTTAATAACAATTCTTTTGCAATCAACAAGTTTTTCTCTATTGTTTCTCATAACCAAAAAGCCTTTCTGTTCTTTTTATTTTACAACATTTTGTTAAAGCTGTAAACCTGTGCCATTTTTTCGGCCGTCTTTATCCCATCAACCGCAGCAGAGATAATGCCTCCAGCATATCCTGCCCCCTCTCCGCATGGATATAAACCTTTAATAGTAGCCATACCATACTCATTTCGAATCCATTTAACAGGACTTGAGGTTCTGCTTTCTACTCCGCTAAGAATAGCCTCATTCATATCAAACCCTTTTATTTTTGTATTATAATATTTAATTGCCTCTTTTAATGAATCGGATACAAATTTAGGCAATATGGGGTTGATATTGGACATAGTATAACCTCCCTTGATACATGGCACAACTGCACCTATTCCTGTTGACGTCTTATTTTCCTTAAAATCTCCCAGCAATTGTATAGGTATATTTCCTTGCCCATATTGGTATGCTAATTGTTCCATTTGCCGTTGTAATAAAATTCCATCAAGTGGATTGGTGCCAAAATCATCTGGTGTGACCGTTACAATAAGCGCACTGTTGGCATTTGCTGAATTTCTGCCCGAATAACTCATACCATTGACCGCAATGCTATTCTTTTCAGAAGAAGCATTGACAACATAACCGCCGGGACACATACAAAAAGAATATACACCTCTTCCACTTTTTGTTTGATAGGTCAATTTATAATCGGCAGCAGGCAGCTTGTATACACAATCACCATAGGCATTATAGTTGATAAAGGATTGTGGATGCTCAATCCGAACGCCTACCGCAAACGATTTTGGAATCATATTACAGCCCACATTATTCAACATTTCTAAGGTATCTCTAGCACTGTGTCCTATTGCAAGGCATACTTGACTGCAATCATATTCTTTTAGCTGCTGCGTTTTGGTATCTTGAATATAAATTCCATTTAATACGCCATTTTTTATGATGATGCCTGAAAGTTTACTATTAAAATGGATTTCTCCGCCAAGTTCTATAATCTTATTTCTTATCCCAACAACAATGCGTTCTAAAACATCAGTACCAATATGAGGCTTATTTTGATAAAGTATTTCTTCGGACGCACCAAATTGGACGAATATTTTAAGTATTTCTTGTATTCGACCACTTGTATCCTTAATACCTGTATTTAATTTTCCATCTGAAAAAGTACCAGCTCCACCCTCACCAAATTGAACATTGGATTCTTCATTTAATACACCTGTATTCCAGAAATGCTGCACCGTTTCTTTTCGGTCTGCAACCGCTTCGCCACGTTCATATATAATCGGTCTTAATCCTGCCTTAGCAAGCATCAAAGCAGCATACATACCAGCCGGTCCAAAACCAATAATAACTGGTCGCTCATTTTCATGGATACCATTCATCAAAATATTTTGTGAAGTATGCCATTGATTTTCTTGTGTGGTATAAGGAAAAACATAATCCACTATTTCAGTATAAATGGCATTTTTTATTGGAGACAAAGCACTCTTTTTCACTTTGTTTATATGAAAGTTTTTTGTATCAAACAAAACACTATAATTATATATATCAACACTATACACATAGTATATATCTGGTTTATGTCTTGCATCGATGGATTGTTTGACAATACCATAATCAATAGAAACCTTATCACCACATTTTAATACTTTTCTTATCGCTTTTTCTAAGTCTTTTTTAGTATGATTTATCTTACATGCAATCTGACTTAATCGTAATACTTTTTTCACAACAATCCTTTCTGGCTGCATGGTATCCTGCTACATAACCACTGCTCCATGCCCATTGCAAGTTATATCCCCCACAAATTCCATCAACATCAACGAGTTCGCCTGCAAAATATACGCCTTCTATTAATGTGGACTGCATGGTATTGATATCAATATAGGACATATCTACACCCCCTTGACAGACTTGCGCTCGGTCAAACGATTTATACCCTTCTATATCCATTTTAAAATGTTTACATTCCATTATCAGTTGTTTTATATCATCTTGTTTATAAGAACGAAGCGTTTTTAAACTCTTATATCCTAGTTTTTTAGCAACACCTTTAATCAGTTTTGTATGAATTAAACCACTAAAAAAATCTTCTATGGTTTTATATGAATACTTACCATAATTACATTCGATATAATCAATTAATTTTTGCTCACTAAAATCAGGAATCATATCAATAATTACATAAACTTGATTACCCCTATGTAGTTGCTTTACAACATGATGACTAATTTGAAAAACAGGTATACCTGATATTCCATAATCAGTATATTGAATTTCGCCAATATCCGAAGCAATTTTCTTGCCGTTACAATAGGCTATAACTTGTCCAAAACTTCGCACCCCTGCCATCAAATCACATATCTTTTTAAAATGAGGAGAACATTCTAGTGGAACTAATGCAGGTAATATATCTATAATTGGCTGTCCCATCGTTTGAATTAAGGGAAGTATCGAACCATCAGCCCCTGTTTTAGGCGCTGCTTTTAATCCTGTTGCAACAATGATTTTCTTTGCAACAAAATGATTATTTATTTTAAATCCTATACTAGAAGAATGAATTTCATCAATAACAAAAGACATAATACAATGTATACCAAGCCGCTTTGCTTCTGATATCAATGCATCCCGTAAAGAAAAAGAGGTCTCAGAATGTGGATAGATATATCCATTTTTTTCTTTGCTAAAAACACCAATGGATTCAAAAAACTGAATCGTCTGTTTTTCATTAAATTGACCAATAACCTGCATAACTCTGCTGCCATTTTCATGGAAACAACTACTGTCCATATAAGTATTGGTAAAATTACATTTTCCATTTCCAGTTTGTAAAAGTTTTGTCCCCAATTTGGGCGTATGTTCAATAATTGCAACATTAATATGTTGTCTGGCGGCGGTAATTGCAGCCATTAATCCTGCTGCCCCACCGCCTATCACTACACAGTCAAAATATTTGTATATCAATAAAGCCTCCATTCTAAAACATCATGTAAGAATTGCACAATAACCGTTCAATCAAGAACTATATGTTTGAAGAAAATCATATAATCGTTCTTCTCCTTCAATATACATGCCTTGTTTTATCTGTTCTTTAATTTCAGGTGGAAGGATATCCAGTTTAATGTCTGCATAATCGTAAAATTCCTTGTTTGGCTCACGATATATTACAACCTTATCATTTTCAAACCGAAGATAATAACTCATTTTATCCATTGTATTTTGTTCCATATTATCAGAATTGACCGTTTTTTGTCCACTATTTTTATTATCTGTTTGTGAAGAATTTATATTTTCTGTAAGCGTTGAATTTTGCTCTTCTGGTTCATCTGCATTATTAATAAAGATTAAAACAAGCACCCATATTATAATAACAATTCCTACTGCACATCCTGCTATATATATCCATAATTTTTTTGTATCAAAATTTCTCATATCGAAGCCCTCCAAACACAGGACTGTCACAAACTGTGAACTATAATCCTGTCATTTACCAATACAATCTGTTTACTTTGACTCGATATAAGTATTTACAAAAATTTCAATTACTATTCACATAGAATCTGGAGAAAAACAATAAGGCAGTAAGTCTTTTAGATAAAATTCTTTTGTTTTATTTTCTATTTCTAATATAATAATCCCATCACTATCCATAAATTCTGATAATACTTGACGGCATATTCCGCAAGGTGTGGCGGGTTTGCCCGCGTCCGATACAATAGCAATCTTTTTAATATGGCGTTCTCCCTCAGAGATTGCCTTAAATATAGCCGTTCGTTCTGCACAGTTTGTAGCCCCATAAGAAGCATTTTCAATATTGCAACCTGTATAGATATGACCTGTATCTGTTATTAATGCTGCGCCAACCTTAAAATGTGAATATGGTGCATACGCATGTTTCATCGCTTGTTTTGCAATCTCTATTAATTCCATGTTCTCCTCATTTCTGCAAATTTTTAACCTATAAAAAATATTTGATAATCCGTAAAATCCTTATTGAATGGTGATTTTTTGAGAAGTCTCTACCAATGCAACATAAGTTTTACCGGGATTTAAAATAATTTCTGTACCATCTTCATAATAATATTTGGTAGCACCATAGGATTCATTTTCTTTTACCCATGTTATTTTTTGACCATATCCTTGTGTTATAAAATACCCTTCTCCAACACCTGATATTTTATAATTGGGCGTTCCATTCTCGTAATAATCAGGTTCAACATACTTTACAATAATATTATCAAATTCTAACTGCTCACCTGTTTGCTGGTCAATTTGCGCCGCCCCAAACTGATAACGCAAATAACGTTTTTTTCCAATATCATACTCAAAATATGGCTGATTATAAGAATAGTTCATATCCACTCGGTCACATGTTGTTCCTGACGGCGGAACAATAGGATTTTCTTGTGTATGAAATGTAAAAGGTGATGTATATCCTTGCGAATAGACAGAAGAATAATTTTTTGCCTGAACACTGTCTGCTATGCCTGCCCAGCTTGTATAGGCATTATGTGGTGCAACACGGTCATTGGTTCTATAAAAATTACAGTAACTCATGCCATCAAGTGATTTAAAACTGTCATTTTTAAGATATTTTTCAGCATATTCTGAGTATCCAAAATGAACATAAATCGATTCAAACTCTCTAGCAAACAATAAAAAATAAGTTCGACAACTGCGCACAGGACCTATTTTTTCAAGGTCTGTCTGATTTTCAAACAGACAGCACATACGTGTTATTTTACCTTCAACAGGCGCTTCAAACACAACATCTGCCTTGGATATATTGGCTTGTGGCATGGCATCTAAAATGTTGCTGTACATTACTGCATATGGTACGTTTTCTGCAGATTCTTTCGCAATCCATTGACCGCTTAATTTACTTCTTACCATATTTTCATAAGGGTCTTTTTCGGTTGATTTTATCACATTGTTATTATCTGAATTTATTTTTGCTGAGTTGACTGAAACTTGTCTTTCTTTACTGACCGGTGTACTTGTATTAAACAACAACAACAACACAGTCAATACTGCTAAAATAAGCATCACCAATATAACAATGGTCTTATTATTACTCTTACTTTTTTTACCCATTCAAATCACCCATTATAAAATCATTTATTATTCCATTTATCAGCAAGTTCATAATAAACTTGTAAGAGTTATGTAGCAACTCTTTTTTTGCTGTGCAATTTTTTTATCGGGTAATTCCAAGCTGTTCTAAAACCTTCCGCTGTTTTTCTTCCATAACGGCAGCCTCTGACGGTTCCATATGGTCATAACCAAAAAGATGCAGCATACTGTGTGCCACAAGAAATGCAAGCTCTCTTATCTGTGAATGTCCATATTCACTTGCTTGTTTTACCACCTTTTCAACAGATAGTACGATATCGCCCAACATTAATTCTCCGGAATCTGGACTAAAATAATCTTGTGTACAGTAATTCTCTTCATGCTCTAAAAATGCAAAGTCTCCCGCAGTTTCGTATTCTATCATTGGAAAAGACAACACATCTGTTGGTGCATCGATTCCTCGTTGTTCTTTATTAATTTCTTGTATGGAAGCATTGTCAGTCAATATAACATTAACTTCCGTTTCATATGGACATTGAATAAAATCACAAGAACCATTTATCACTCTATGAATAATTGTCTGATAATCAAATTCAAGCTTTATCTTGGTTTCGTAATCAATATGAATCGTCACGTCTTTTCTTTGCCTTTCTTGGATTCCCCTTCTTTTCTGCCTCTGCTTTTTCAAATGCTTTCACAATCTCTTTTACAATCTTATTGCGGACAACATCACGGTTATTCAGACGAATAACCGATATTCCATCAATAGAACCTACAATCGAGGCACATTTTTCTAAACCAGAATCGGTCTTATGTGGAAGGTCTATCTGTGTCACATCGCCTGTCAAAACCATCTTTGAACCCTCACCTAATCGTGTCAACGCCATCTTGATTGTAAATATGGAAGCATTTTGACTTTCATCTATCAGTACTTTTGCCCTGTTTAATGTTCGACCACGCATATATGCCAACGGTGCAATTTCTATCGTCCCTCGCTCTCGAAGTCTCTCTGCTTTCTCTGCACCAAATATATCATATAATGCATCATTTAATGGTCGTAAATAAGGGTCTACTTTTTGGGATAAATCACCCGGAAGAAAACCAAGTCGCTCTTCACCAGCTTCAATAGCAGGTCTGCTCATAATAATTCGGTCAATTTCTCCTCTCTTTAATTCTTCTGCTGCCTGCGCTACTGCTAAGTAAGTTTTGCCTGTTCCTGCTGGTCCAATACAAATGGTAATTGTATTTTCCTTCATGGCTTTGACATAATTCTTTTGACCAAGTGTTTTGCACTTAATTGGAACGCCTCGATTTGTAAGCGTAATCGTACTTTCCATTGCTTTTACAGTTTCTTCAAGATTACCATCTGTAACATCGTCAATTAAACGATAAATCATGCTCTCATTAATTGTATCTGCTTCTCCTTGATTATAAATCTGCTGCAACGATTTTATAACAGAAAAAGCATTTAAAACACCTACAGAGTCCTCCCCTTTTATCTCAACTTTTGATTCATGCAATCCAATCAATACAGAAAAAGCCTTTTCCATCATTCGCACAAAATGGTCTTGATAACCAAAAACAGCCTGTTGCTGACCAATTGTGTCCATCTCTATATACTCTATTTGCAAAAAAGTCTCCCTCTCTTTCTTAAGATATGTAAACATATTTCATGTTATTATATCAAAAGACCTTTTTTTTTTCAAGATTTCATCAAAATTTCTCCTTGCGAACCTATTATTTCCTTATTTCTTGACCTAATATACAAATATAAAACGGACAATTTTCCATTTAAGAACGCTCATGTATTGATTTTTAAAATAAATTCAGATATAATAAGGCTAAAATTTGACAAAATTTACCATTTTTTTCCATCTGTTTTATGATTATCTGTTTACAAAAGAACTCTAAAAAATAGAGAGAATTGTTCGAGTATGTCCCATACCCAAATAACAAAATTCAAAACAAAATTGGGAGAATCAACAATGTATATGAGAAAGCAATACACTGAGCAAAATGTTTATGATGCTCTGCAAAAACGTCTAAAATTTATATTTGAAGAATTTGATAATATTTTTGTTTCTTTTTCAGGAGGTAAGGACAGTGGTCTGCTTTTAAATTTAACACAAGATTTTCAGCGAAAATATTATCCAAATAAGAAAATTGGTGTTTTTCATCAAGATTTTGAAGCGCAATATACAGTGACAACTGAATATGTAGACCGCACCTTTAAACGAATCCAAAATGAAGTAGAACCCTACTGGGTATGCCTTCCAATGGCAACTAGAACGGCTTTGAGCAGTTATCAGATGTACTGGTATCCATGGGATGATACAAAAGAAAATTTGTGGGTTCGTTCTATGCCTCAATATCCATATGTTATTAATTTAGAACACAATCCAATTACCACCTATCACTACCGAATGTATCAGGAAGATTTAGCCAAACAGTTTGGTCGCTGGTACCGAATTTCTCATGGTAACAAAAAAACTGTCTGCTTGCTAGGGATTCGGGCTGATGAATCCTTACAGCGATACAGCGCGATTTTAAATAAAAAATATGGCTATAAAGATGAATGTTGGATTAGTAAACAATTTAAAGATGTGTGGGTAGCCTCTCCTATTTATGATTGGTCAAACAGCGATGTGTGGCATGCCAATTATTTATTTGACTATGATTACAATAAACTCTATGACCTCTATTATATGGCAGGATTAAAGCCTGACCAGATGCGTGTAGCTTCTCCTTTTAATGATTATGCAAAGGATAGTCTAAATTTATACCGTGTTATTGACCCAGAAATTTGGACAAAACTTGTTGGCAGAGTAAAAGGGGCAAATTTCACATCGATTTATGGAAAAACAAAGGCAATGGGTTATCGTAATTTAAAGCTTCCAGAAGGGCATACATGGGAATCCTATACTAAATTCCTGCTAAGTACGCTCCCTGCTCGCCTTAGAAACAACTATATTAAAAAATTTAAGACATCGATTCAGTTTTGGCACACCACAGGAGGGGGTCTTGAGGAGGATGTTATTCAAGATTTGATTGAACATGGATATAATATTCGTCGAAATGGTATTTCTAATTATACAGTGATGAAAAATTCCCGCATTATATTTCTTGATAAGATTCCAGACCATACCGATGACATTAAGTCCTCAAGAGATATTCCTAGCTGGAAACGAATGTGCTACTGTATTTTAAAAAATGACCACACTTGCCGTTTTATGGGTTTTAGTCTTAGCAGAAAACAACAGAAACGAGTCGATATACTCAAGCATAAATACACGAAAGTAGGTGATTAAAATGGCTTTTAACAGTCCTGTATATAATGTGATTGCAGTTCCAATTGAAAAAATTATTCCAAATACATATAATCCAAATGCTGTCGCACCTCCAGAAATGAAACTTCTTTATGACAGCATAAAAGAAGATGGTTACACAATGCCTATTGTGTGCTACTATGTCAAGGCAAAAGACCTTTATGTTATTGTTGATGGATTCCACCGTTATCGTGTTATGTTGGATTACCCTGATATTAGAGAGCGTGAAAATGGACTGCTACCTGTCTCTGTGATTGACAAATCCCTAGATAACCGAATGGCAAGTACGATTCGCCACAACCGCGCACGAGGCTCTCACAATGTTGACCTTATGAGCAATATCATTAAAGAATTACATGAGTTAGGTCGTTCCGATGCATGGATTTCTAAACATCTTGGTATGGATAGAGATGAAATTTTAAGACTAAAGCAGATTACTGGTCTTGCTGCATTATTTAAAGATGTGAATTTTGGTGAGGCATGGCGCCCTGTTGAAGATGAATTTTATCAAAACAAACCACTTGCAGCATGTGAAGAGGTAAACGATGATGAAAAATCTATTGCAGAAGGCTCTATTTTAAATACTTGTGCAAAATTAACTAACAATTAGTGTTTATTTAATCATTTCATGCTGTAAAAAATATTGTCCTTTTTGTTACCTTTATATAGAAGTTGTGGCTATAATTATTATCTTTAGTATATTTTATATTTTTTATATATCAGTCTAATAAATGATTCTTTATGATTGTGTAGGCTGTTGATTTTTGTCACTATTTTGTATATTCTCAGGCATAGTTACTTCACTATACTGATATGCAGGCATTGTGACATGAATAGTGCCTTCACATTTATATATTTCTTCATTTGGTATTATTTTGACATTGTTATCAATAATGTGTACATCGTTTTGTTTTAATTCATTGATATAGGTATTGAATTTTTCTTCAAGAATTTGCGTTGCCTCAGCTTCTGTGTATACTGTTGTTTCTGTTTTATACTCTCTTGTTATCTTTTTGCCAATACGTATTGGCAAGAAAAAAGAGCCTCCTATCACTACAGGATAGACCTCCATAACGGTGTCATATTCTTCATATTTACCCAAATGCAGCCCCATAAAAATTTCATAATCGGGAAGGTCAATATAATAATCTTGTTTTTTTCTTCCTGTATAATTTTTTGTATCATGTTTCAAGACAAGTTCATCATAATAATTGACCGTTGTATCAATATATATATCGGCATCTGCCTTGACATTATATGTACTTGCAACACTGCCAAAATCATCATAGACTTCAACAATTCCTGAAACCAACACCTGTCCGGACGAAACTTCATCACCTACAGCAACTTTAGGCGTTCCATTTCTGGTGATAATACTGTGAATAATCCCATTTTCTGTTGCAACAATATCTCTTGCTTCAGAGATATTGTTATTGACTGCCTCACTATAATTATCAACCGCTTGAATTGCACCATCATTTTCTTTGATACTAATAATTAAACTTGTTCCTGTAATTTTTGCTGCAACCCATGTAATATCGCCATAATCACTCCTTATCATATGTTCAATTTCTTCACAGTCAATATTGTTTATACGTGTTCCGACAACAATCCCTTTATCATTGAGATACTTTAAAAGAAAACTTGATGTATAAGATATATTTCCTTCAAATGAAATATTCCATACAAATAAACCTAACGTATATAAAATTCCAATAGAAATTAAAATTCCCACAAAAAATGAATAGTGCTTACGATATTTAAAAAGCGTAAATCCTATCCCTTTTTTCTTTAATACACGAACTTTACTGTCCGTTTTTCTTACAATATCTCTTAACTGCATAAAATCCGTTTTGCTAAAATTGGCTATAAATCCATCTTCCTGTGATATAATATTCCAAGGTATAAGCTCTCTATGCTTACAAAGATTTAAAAAACGTTCTTTTGTATCGGTTATGACTTTTACTACGACATAATTATCCATAAGTCTGCGTTGATTCCACATAACAAACCTCATTTCTGTTTTGGATTTTTTTCTTAAACTTCCAAATGAATAATCTTTCCTTTTATCATAATTTCTTCGTCATCATAATAAGCTATTTGTAAATCTGCTCCTTGTATACAAATCATTCCTAATCTTGTCTTTAACTTAATACATTCACAGTCATAATATATAATAGACCGATAATTTTCTATATACATTTCACGGTTCCCTATAACCGTGATAATAGGAAGTCCTAAAACGGCATCTCTTGCATTACTAAACATCGTTTTATTGGTCGCAGAATCTTCTTCATTTCTAATTCTTTTTCTCGTAATAATCCTCCATTCCTGTAAGACTGCTGCACTAAGAAAATCAGACACAAGATATTATAAAACATAATGAACTATTAAATGATATCTTATATATTTTGTCTTTAATACAACAACCCTCTTTACAATCCGTATAGCTATTAATATTACTATATTGGGATATCACAAAGAATAGAACCTATTATTTAAGGTTACCAACCTACAGGAATATTATGTCCATATCCTTCCATCTTCTTTACATATTGGTCTATCTCTTTTCTTTTTTCTTCAAGCTTTTTTCCTGTAAGTTCACCATTTTGGCTCATCTTATCCAATAATTGAATCGAAGCATTAAGAGCCTTTTTGGCTTCATCTTTATAATTATTTTCAAGATTTTTCTGTACAAGTTCTAGCTGAATATCTAATGGTGTCTTTTCTTTTTTCTTAAATAAAAACATATTCAACCTACATTTCTCATATTGATTTTTTTATTATACAAAAAGTTATCTTTATTGACAAGTCGAACAAATATTCACAATATACTTTTCCACTTATTCGATAATATTAAATTTTTATAAAATTTTAAAAATTAATATACAATATTTGTTAATTTTTACCATATTTTCCAATTATTTCATATACAAGTTGCCAGATATTTGTGCTTTCTTTTCATAAATAAATATGTTAAAATATTGACAAAATTAACTAAAAGGAGGATTTATGAATCAAACAAACGATTTTAAACCCTATGTTCCAGCTTCTAAAATTACACCTGAATTTACAATTACTTCTATAATTATGGGTGTTTTGCTGGCTATAATTTTTGGCGCTGCCAATGCTTATCTTGGTTTAAGAGTTGGTATGACTGTTTCTGCCTCTATTCCAGCAGCAGTTATCTCAATGGGTGTCTTAAGAGTTATCTTAAGGAAAAATTCCATATTGGAGAGCAATATGGTACAAACGATTGGTTCTGCTGGTGAATCACTTGCAGCAGGTGCCATTTTTACATTGCCTGTATTGTTTTTATGGGCAAAAGACGGCGTAATGGAATCCCCAAATCTTCTTACAATTTCTCTTATAGCATTATTTGGCGGACTTTTGGGCGTTCTTTTTATGATACCACTCAGAAATGCTCTTATTGTAAAAGAACATGGTGTGCTTCCATATCCAGAAGGAACGGCTTGTTCAGAAGTTTTACTTGCTGGTGAAGAAGGCGGTGCCAGTGCAAAATCTGTATTTGCAGGTATGGGTATTGCCGCTTTGATTAAATTTATTGTAGATGGCTTTAAAATTGTACCGGGTACGATTGTAGCACCAATTAAAGCATTAAAAACAGAATTTTCAACGGAAGTTTACCCTGCCCTTATTGGTGTAGGCTATATATGTGGTGCAAAAATTTCTTCTTATCTTTTTGCAGGTGGTATTCTTGGTTGGTTTGTATTAATTCCTGCCATTATAACATTTGGCGCAGATACAATTTTATATCCAGAAACCATAACTATTGCTGAACTTTATGCAAAAGATGGTGCTTCTGCTATATGGTCAAGCTATATACGATATATTGGTGCAGGTGCTGTTGCTGCTGGTGGTATTATAAGTTTAATCAAATCTTTACCGCTTATTATCACTACATTTCGAGATGCTATAAAAGGCATTAAAGGAAGTTCATCTAACTCTGGATTACGAACAGAAGCTGATATGAATATGAAAATTGTTGGTATCGCTGTTCTTGCTACCATTGTTGCTATTGCAATTTTCCCAGACGTTCCAGTTTCTATACTTGGCGCATTCTTAATTGCTATATTTGGATTTTTCTTTGCAACCGTTTCTTCAAGAATGGTTGGTTTAGTAGGAAGCAGCAACAACCCTGTTTCTGGTATGGCTATTGCCACACTCCTATTTTCTACGATTATACTTAAAACAAGTGGTGATACTGGCGTACATGGTATGCAGGGTGCCATTGCAATCGGTTCTATTATATGTATTATTGCAGCTATGGCTGGTGATACATCACAAGACTTAAAAACAGGTTATATTTTAGGTGCAACTCCTAAAAAGCAGCAGCTTGGTGAAATTATAGGTGCTGTTGTATCGGCATTTACTATTGGTGGTGTGCTACTTCTTCTCAATCAAGCATGGACATTTGGTTCTACAGACCTTTCAGCTCCACAGGCAACTCTGATGAAAATGATTATTGAGGGAGTTATGGATGGCAACCTTCCATGGGCGCTTGTATTTATAGGTGTATTTGTTGCTATCGTTATTGAGATATTAGGAATCCCTGTTTTACCAGTTGCGATTGGATTATACCTTCCACTTGAACTTTCAACGCCAATTATGATTGGTGGTGTTATTCGCTGGTTTATTGACAAAAAGAAGAGTGAAAAAGAAAAGAAGAATGAAGCAGATGGCGGCATCCTATTTTGTTCAGGATTAATTGCTGGTGAAGGATTATTAGGTATCTTACTTGCTATCTTTGCCGTTTTTGGTATTGATAAATATATTGATTTTTCCGGATTCTTTAACTCAGGATTTATTGGAGGACTGATTGTTACTGTCATTATATGTTTCTTTGTAATCTTTTTTGCAAAACAAAAGAAAAAAGCATAATTTATTTAAAGCAGATTAAAGAAAGGCAAGGTATTGCATGGCAAAAAGAACTATGGAATCAAACAATTATTTAGATTATATACCATCACATGCCAATTTAAAATATGAAACGGACACAGATGGAAAAGTTATTCTATTTGTTGAAAATAAAGGATTGTTTAATAAAATAGCACAATTTTTATTTAAAAAACCAAAAATTTCACAAATTCACTTAGAATACATGGGAAGTTTTATATGGTCTTTGATAGATGGAAAACGAACAATATATGATATAGCTCTTCTTGTCAAAGAAAAATATGGTGATAAGGCTGAACCACTCTATAATAGATTGGTTCAATATATGAGAAATCTTGAAGATTATGGATTTATTACTATTGTAAAAAACTAAAGTACTAAAAATCATTATATTTTACAAGGCAATTTCAATAATGATTCTTAAAGTTAAAACATCTTGTATTAAAAATTGTTTTACCTTACAAAGCAATTATGATTATAGCTATAAAAAGACTGTCACAAATATTTTTGTGACAGTCTTTTTTAATTTTATAAACATTTATTTACAAGTAATATATTTTAATTGCTCTCTTTGGATTTGTAATAATCCTCAAACAACTTATTGGCAGCATTGATAGTATCACTGCTTATACTTGGCAAATCCTTACCCCATGACTTTGTTGCAAGCCTATATCCCTTTTCCATAGCAGCCTGCATTTTTTTCATTTTCTCAACATCATCACCAGCTAATGCACTTGCAAAATCAAATAATCTCTGTGAGGTCTGCTTCACACCCCAATATCCATTTTCGGATATATCCTCTTGTGCTTGTGCCTTTGTTGCTGCATCTACTGTAAAATTACCGCTTGAAAGGAATTTCCATATAGAATCATTACCTGAAGCCTTGCTGTAAGCTTTAGCCTGCCCTTTCATCATATCTTGAACAAGCTTTACTAAGCTTTGTTGTCTTGATTGCTGGTCAGCTTTTAACTGGTCAACGAGTGCAGCTCTTTCCTGTGCGCTCATCTTATTAACAGAATAGGTTGCCTTTTTGCTTGTTTCTGATTTTTGATATACTGCCCCTGAACTTTGAGCCTCTGACTGCTGTTTTTCTTGTGTTGTTTTATCCGTTGTATTTGTCTGACTGCCTGTATATACATTGGCTGTTGTATTATTAATTGCATTTACACTCATAACTTACACTCCTTTTTTATTAGAACTGCTATATAAAACATAATGTCTTTGCTTTATACAATAGTCTTACTATATTAAACATAATAATTAACAGGTTTATATCCTTGTTTCTTATAATATTCCAATAAGGCTAAATCTTTTTCTTGTTTTGTAAGACCTTCTTCTAAAAGACTTTCTTCTGTAAAAACTTGCGTTGGCAAATTTTCTGATTCTGCTGATAAATCGCCTGCATTGGACGTTAAAATTTGTTCTTCTTGTGATAACTTTTCTTCTATTTGCTGCTCTTTCAACTCTTCTGTTATCTTTTCTGTCACTTCCTCTAACATTTCTTCAACATCTTCTGTTATTTCTTCTATGCTTTCAGTCAATTTATCGCTTGCTTCAGACTTCATATCATCAATGGCTTCTTCAGCTTGCTCTTCTCTTCTCTCCTCTGCTGTCTTTGGCTTCATATCCTCCGCAGCTTCAGCAATCTTTTCGCCCTTTTCCTTCGCTTCATCCAATATATGAAACATTTGCTCATTATTATATTTTTGCTTTGCAGCGTCAATACTGTCCTTATAATTATGAAACAGCTCTAACTTTCTGCTAATATCTTCTAAAGAATCACCACTTCTATTTTTTAGCATAGATATTTGATTTTCAAAAAAATTGACTGTATTTTGACATTCCTGCTGGCGTTCCATTTTATCTTGTGTACTTTTTAAAAGAGGTCCCACAAAGGGCTTGCAAAAAAGCAACCCATTCATATTTAAATTTATGTTCATAAAAATCCCCATTCCGAAGCGTAGTGTAGGAATTGCGCAATAGAAATTCACAAAGACAGTTTCTATTGTCGCATCACACCCCTATTTGTGACGCTTCAGCACAAATAGGGGTGTGAAAAATAAGTGTATCAACATTATTTTTCACACGATGCCTCCATTTTGTGTACAACTCTTTTATACTTCTTCATCCACCTTATCTGACTTTACAGAAGACACGGATTGATAATATGAACCTTTGCTATTATATGCACTTCCGCTCTGTGCTGCATAGCCAGAAATAGATGAAGCTTTTTGTGATACTCTATTGGCAACAGAATTGTATCCTGTAAATAAACTCTTTAAATCACTTATTTTTGATTCTTTTAATGCATCTTTATCCAACGATAATTTATTATCTTTACCAATAGAAATACCAACCTTTGATAATAAATTTTGATTCCTTGACATAGAACCGGTCATAAAAAGAGTACTTCTAAGAACAGACCTTGAATCTGCATCTCCTGCTTCTTTAATTACATCATTATAGCTGTCAACAAAATTCTGTACAGCCTTTGTGATTGCATCCCAATCATAGTCTTCTGTCTCGATGGATTCTTTTGTTTCTTCATCTGTCTTTTTTATTTTCTTCTTTTCCCACAATGACTTGTCATTTAATGCATCTGCTGCTTTCTTTAATGTATCAGCACTATCTTTAATCATTTTTGATTTTTTATCTGCACTAACTTTCTTTGAATCTGAAGATGTCTTGTCTGTATTCTGTTTGTTGTAATAAGCTTTCAATAGCTTTTTATAGCTTCCATTTTTTATGGTAGCATAATCTCCAAGACTAAAGCTGTTTGTTGTTGTTCCGCTCTGCATACCTGAAAACAGAGAAGAATAATCCTGATTGGTATTATATTGACTTGTATAATCACTAAAATTATTAATTGTTGACATATAAATTCCTCCTTTATTATAAACGAACATTTTTTTATATGATAATATTAATGCCGCCATCATTGACTTTATTATTAAAATTACTGCTGTTTCCTGTAGATGTTAATGTAACTGAAGCATCCTTTTCCTTAAAGATAACGGAAGTATTGCTTGTAAAAGCATTGCTTGTATTATCTAACTTATCCAAATTTTTATTTGGCATATTCAACTTATCTTTTCTTGCTTCCTTAACAGCATCCTTTCTTGCTTCTTTAACAGAATTATGAGCGCCCTTTAATTCTTTCATCTGACCTTTTGCTGCATTTAAGGCTCTCTCCTCAATATCTGCCAATTCTTGCTCTTTCCTATCAACAGACACGCCACGTCCTGCATCTTGCTTTATTTCACCTCTTAACACATTGGCTATTCGCTTCATTGATGCAACAACACTGCCTTGCACGTTAGACATCTTCATGGAAGCATCGGCTGAAATCATGGCTTTCATATTGGTATCTGATAATCCTGCATTGGTTTGAGATTGTTGTGCAGATGCAGCATTATTTGCTGGCTCACCGCCTAACATATCGTTCATGGAAGCTTCTTCTTTTTGCTTTTCTTTACGCTGTTCAATTTCGTGCTGACGAAGTTGTCTGTTTAAATCAGCAATTTGCTGATTAATTTCTTGTCTTTTCTTCATCTTAGCTTCCATTGTCATATCTTGATTTTCAGACAACTTTTTTAGTTCTTGCTGTTTTGCTAGTATCTGACTTTGAAGATTTTTGGTCGTAGCATCTGCACTTTGCGACATCCCTGTCTTCATGTTCGCTACATTGTTGTTTACGTTTTGTACTCGCATAACACTCCTTTCCTGTCATAAACGCAAATAAAATTGCAATTATTAAAAATATACAATGTACATTTACGCTTAAACAATTCAACCTCCTTGTTTATTTGTTTATATAAGGGTCATCCTGTCAACTAACCATCACCTAAGGATAATGGGCTTGTAACTGCACTAGTACTAAAATTTCCCATGCTATGCAGTAGATTTTTGATACGTTTAAGATTTTACATTAACAACGATTTGTGTTAAAAACCTTCTATCTTAACTTTTCAAAGTACAAAGAGTGCCTTCAGAACAATGGCTCTCAACGGTTTTCTCTATGTAGGTATTATATATGGGATAGTGTTTTTTGCAAGAATATACAAGACTCCTCTCACCGCCTAAAGGCAGCAGGTTTTCATCTGCTGCTTGCCTATATTCTTACAATACTTTCCTTGTCTTAATAACGATACAATCATTTGCCTTAACAAGCAAGCTATAGTATATATTTTAAAAATACATTTAAGATATCATTTTCAATACAATCCAATGCTAAGTATGTGATATCAGAAAAATCATTTGTAGAAACTCTTGCAGTATTACCTCCGCCACCGCTGCCGGGTACTTTCATAATGCCATCAAAATATATATACACATACTCTCCAGTAATGTTTTTATCCTTTAAGGTCTGCTTAAATGTATCATCATCAATTAAAAGTGTGCCATCTTTTATCTGCACTCCTGAAACAAGATTTTCTAACTCTGAAATATATTCCAGTTGTTCATTAAATAAAGAAGCATCCGTAAATTTCGTATAACGAGGATATGATGTTGCCATTATAGTAGCAACAATCCCAGTAAATACAGCTATAAAGATAATAAAATATTTTTTATAATAATTTTTTTGATGAATCGAAAGACTTCCAATTCTTGTCTTTAAAACTTGATAATCATTTCTATTTACAAAAGTTGCAATCCCTTGAGAATGAACAGCTTTTAAAATAAGAACCATATCTAAAAGCAATTTTCCATACTCTGCTTTTGGCAGATGAGTATAAAAAATACTTTTTTCATCGCAGACCATCTCCATATCTTCATGCAACTGTTTTTCAAAGAAATAAATCAATGGATTTATCCACCAATAAATTTTTATAAAAGAAAAAATATATTTCCAAAAAATATGCCCTGATTTTATATGTATCAACTCATGGCAAAGCACAATCTTTTGCTTTTCTTTATCCCATGAATTTACAATAATATTTGGCAATACAACAAAAGGATGAAATAAGCCTCCTGAAAATGGACTTATATTTTCATTTATAATATAGACTCGAACATGATTTAAATAGTAATGGCTAAAATGGTCATTTGTAAAGATAACACTATTGATACAATCTTGAATAAAGATTGTATTCGTCCACTGCGGTAAAGCATATACATTCTTTTTCATTTTATGGTCTAAATAGATAAAATGTACCAATAATACAAAAACGACACTAAAATATATGTATCCTAATAATGGTGTCAATAAAAAATTCAAAAGTGATGAATAATAGTTTATCCTTCCTATAAAGAACACCTTACTCATTCCCATAAAAACAGCAGGAACTAAAAGAAGCATAGCATAATAATTTATTGTAGAATTTTTCTTTTTATTAAAAAATCGTATTAAATAGATAAGAAAGAATAATATCCAGCCAATAGTTATTGTTTTTACACATTTTATCAAGCAATATTGTGCTGCAAAATCCATATAACTTTTAATTGCAAACCAATCAATCATATAAAACCCCATGCTAAAATGCTGCTTTGTAACAAAATCGCTTTATAATTTTTCCTGTTCAAGCTGTTCAATTAACTTGTGAAGTGTCTTTATCTGCTCTTCTGAAATATTGGCAGATTGTAAAAAGCTTGCTACTGCAAGAGAGGTGTTACCTCCAAAATAATTGTTTACAAAACGCTCACTTTTCAGTTCAAGACATTCCTTTTTACTTTTCATAGCCATATAGTGATATATCCTTGCATCTTTTGAATCTACGGTGTAACTTAATATGCCTTTTGTGACAAGTCGGTTAATCATAACACGTATCGTCTTACTGCTTACATCAAGTTTTCCTTTTAATGTATGGATGATTTCTGATGCAGTCATACTTTCATTAGAATCCCATACAACTTCCATAATTGCCCATTCATTTTCGCTTGGTGTAATCTCGTTCATATTGCTCCATTTCTACAAGTTACTTTTAATATCGTCTATATTTGCAAAAAAAATAACAACAATAAATAATAATTTAATATTATTTATCATTATTATTTTATCAGATTAATTTACGCTTGTAAATAAGTTTGTTGACAAATATTGTAAAAATATTCAACAATTCAAAATTATCCATTTAAGGCTTCTATCACTTTTTAAAATTTTATTTTGATAATATTTTTTACTTTCTATAAACTTGGTATACTAGTCAAAGCAAATATTCACAATCCACCACGCTATTTGCTCAAACCATCTAGCTGCTATCGCAACGCAAGTCCCCACCCACCACTTATGGCTCTGTAGCATTGAAATGGCGGGACTTCCTTGATGAGATTAAAATATATGATACAAAATACATACTCTATCAAAAAAATTTATCATAAATACCAAAAATAAATATAAATATGATAATAATAGGCAATACATATTTTACATAGCCTTTCATCCAATTTTGTATTTTTATTCCATTTCCTGTATTGGCTTCTTGTTTGAAGTTTTCCCAGTCCCAACCATATCTTGTGACACAAAACAATAAATAAACCAAAGAGCCAATTGGTAAAAATAAGTTACTAACTAAAAAGTCCTCAAAATCCAAGACTGTTCCGCCAAATATTTCAAATCCATTCCAGCTTAAAATATTGTAGCCCAATACACATGGAAGTGATAAGATTACAATCAATACAAAATTAACTATTCCTGATTTTTTTCTGCTGCAATTTGCCAATTCCATACCACAGCATATAATATTTTCAAACACCGCAAAAACTGTAGATAATGCTGCAAAAGACATAAATAAGAAAAATAAACTTCCCCACAAACGTCCTAATGGCATACTGGCAAAAATATTAGGCAAAGTAATAAATATCAGACTTGGACCTGCAGTTTGGTCAACATGATATGTAAAACAAGCTGGAAAAATAATCAGTCCAGCAGTAATTGCTACAAATGTATCCAGTAAAACAACACGAACAGACTCTCCTAATAAAGTATGTTTTTTATCAATATAACTTCCAAAAATCGCCATTGCACCAATGCCTAGACTTAATGTAAAAAAGGCTTGATTCATTGCATTGGTCAATGTTGTTACAATACCAACCTGTTTCATACGGTCAAAATCTGGCAGCAGATAAAATTGTAATCCTTCTTTTGCGCCAGACATAAAAAAGCTATGTCCTGCCAGAATAACCATAATCAATAAAAGCGCAATCATCATTATTTTTGTAATACGCTCTAAACTATTTTGCAGTCCTCTCGTACAAACTATAATCCCCATCAATACAACAAGAATCATCCAAAAAACCATAACTTCAGGCTGTGCAAGCATATCTGAAAACGTAGCCGCAATTGTTTGCGAATCTACTCCATTCAGTTTACCTGTTGCTGTCAAATAAAAATAGTGCAGCATCCAACCAGCCACTGTTGTGTAAAACATCATTAATAAATAACAGCCAATTAATGTGAAATATCCATGAATATGCCACTTTGTTCCTTTTTTTTCAAGTACCTGATATGCTTTTATTGGACTTTTTTTGCTTGCTCTTCCAACTGCAAACTCCATACACATCACAGGCAAACCTAAAATAGCTAAAAATATAAAATAGAACAAAACAAAGGCACCGCCGCCACTTTGCCCAGCTATATATGGAAACTTCCATACATTTCCAATACCAATAGCACAGCCTGCTGATAAAAGGATAAATCCCAATCTTGTTTTTAGTTTTTCTCTTTCCATAAAAATAATTACACCTTTCTGTAACTTGCAAATTTAATAGACAGTTTCCTGTTCTATTCACACTATTTTTACTTCGTGCAGCATTCTTCTTTTATCATTTTATAAACACTCCACTGTTTTATTTCTCTGACCAAAAATCGACTGGTTCATATTCCTGCAATTTTGCCAAAAAACCTAATTGATATAAACTGTTCTGAATCAAATTCAGCGTTTTTTCATCATCTGCCACCACGGTATGATAATGATACCCTGATGTAACATTTTTTAAAAGACTGGATTTTCCACTTTTAATTTCGTCTAAATATTCTTTGATATCATGCCTTGAATGAATGTTCATATCTGCCTTTATCACACCATAAACTTTATGATAGACAAAAACATCTTTTACCCAGCCGCCAAAGTCAATAATCGTTTCAAGCTCTGTTTTTACCTCAGAATCTGTGTGTATTACTTTAAAAACGCGGGTACATTCTTGTTTATTATCTATCATATACCCTTTATTAGTTGAATATATATGAATATCTTTTGCTCGAATTAATGCAATATCTTGAACAATGACTTGTCTGCTAACCTGAAAGCGTTTGGCAAGATTGATTCCTGATATCGGCATATCACTTGATTTTAAAATATTGATTATCTTCTCTCTTCGCTCTTCTCCATTCACTTTTTACCACCTCTGCAAATCAACTTATTGGATGAAGGTTTTTTAATGAAATATCCATTATTGGAGCTGAATGTGTAAGCGCTCCGCTTGAAACAAAGTCCACAGAAAGATTTGATAATTTTGCAATGTTTTCTTTTGTCACATTGCCTGAAACTTCAACTTGCGCACGTCCGTTAATAATGTCAATCGCTTCTTTCATCATATCATGGGACATATTGTCTAACATAATAATATCCGCTCCTGCTTCAACTGCTTCTTGAACCATATCAAGCGTTTCTACTTCCACTTCTATCTTTCTTACAAAGGATGCATACGCTTTTGCCATAGCAACAGCTTCTTTAACCCCTCCAGCAGCACCTATATGATTATCTTTTAGCAACACTCCATCGGTTAAATTATATCTGTGATTGTTGCCCCCACCAACCTTTACTGCATATTTTTCAAATATTCTATTATTTGGCGTTGTCTTTCTTGTGTCAAGTAATTGAATATTTGTACCTTCAAGCAACTGAACAATGGAATTTGTATAGCTTGCAATTCCACTCATTCGCTGAAGATAATTCAGTGCTGTTCGCTCTCCACATAAAAGAACACGAATATCTCCTGTAACTTTTGCCATAAGCATATCTTTTTTTACTTTATCGCCATCCTTTACAAACAACTCTATCTTTGTATTTTCATCAAGTAATTCAAATACTCTTGAAAAGACCTGCAAACCGCAAATAACGCCGTCCTGCTTGCATATTAAATCCACCTCGCCAAGCTGAAACGTTGGCATGACACTATTTGTACTAACATCTTCACTTGTTATATCCTCTTTTAATGCACTAAGAATATATGGGTCTACATTTAATTTTAAAGTAACTTTATCAAACATTTTAATCCTCATTTCTACACTACTTTTTATTTAGTAACTTTGTGTCAAACAACGCACAGACACAAATGCTAGTTAAATTTTATTGAACTTGTGAAGCAATTATTTTTCACACTATGCTTATTTACTTTTATATTATTTATCCTATAAAATCCAACTAAATATACAAATATTTTTTCTTATTTATAACAATATTCATTTTCAAATCAACAATTAAATACTATTTAATATATATTTCGTTCTAATTATTTTAGTTATTATTAAATAAGAACTTAGTCAAAGCGGATATTCGCAATCCGCTATACTACTTGCTCAAACCATCTAGCTGCTGTCGCAACGCAAGTCCCCACCCACCACTTATGTCTCTGCGGCATTGAAGTGGGGAACTTTCTTGATGAGGTTAAATAACAACTTATTAAAAACTCTATATTATGTATAATTTAATTTTTCTTTTACAATTTCTTTATAAGAACGTTGCAATGCCTCAACATCTTTATATTGCTCAAGACACCAATCATCTACAATAACACCCACATCTTTACTACTCAATGACCTTTTTTGTGTATTGCATGGGTCAACATTTAATATGTTGTCTGTTGTTCCATTTTGGGCTATATCCAATGCAGCGCGTTTTGCAAATACAAGACTTTCCAACAATGAATTACTGGCAAGACGATTGCGTCCATGTACTCCATTACAGGCAGTTTCACCAACAGCATATAAATTTTCCATGCTTGTTTTACTCTCATAATTTACTTTAATTCCACCCATAAAATAATGTTGTGCTGGAACGACTGGTATACATTCTTTAAATACATCATAACCATGTTCTTTACAATGTTGTACAATATTAGGAAAATGTGACAATAATTCTTCTTTTTTAATCGGTCTTAAATCTTCCCATACAAAATTTGTTCCATCCTTAGCCATCTGCTTTTTAATTTCATTGGTAAGCAAATCTCTTGGCAGCAATTCATTGACAAAGCGATTGCCATTTTTATCGTATAGTTTTGCACCCTCGCCACGTACAGACTCTGATATCAAAAAACTTCTGTCTGTTGGCTTTTCTAAATAAAGCGTGGTAGGGTGTATTTGAACATAATTGATATCTTTTAATAAAATACCATGATTTATAGCTATTGCAATCGCATCTCCTGTAAGATGTCTAAAGTTTGTGGAATGTCTATAAACGCCTCCAACACCACCTGTAGCAAGAACTACATACTCCGCTTGTACTTTTTTTAAACTGCCATCTTTCAATTTTAAAACAGCACCATAACAGACATTATCTTTACTAATAATATCAATTAATGTTGTATACTCAATAATTGTCACATTGCTTAACTGTTTTACCTTCTCAAGCAAATGGCTTGTAATTTCTTTGCCTGTGACATCTTTATGAAAAATAATTCTGTTGGCACTGTGTGCACCTTCTCTTGTATATGCAAGACTTCCATCTGCTTCTCTTTGAAAATCTGCTCCCAGTGATATAAGGTCATCTACAACATCTCTCGAAGAACGAATCATAATTTCAACGGATTTTTTATCATTTTCATAATGACCCGCTTTTAATGTGTCTTCAAAATATGAATTATAATCTTCCTCCTTGGTAAGCATACACATTCCGCCCTGTGCCAGAAACGAATCACTGCTTTCCACATCTGATTTTGTAATGATTACAATGTGTCTATCTTTAGGAAGATTAAGCACACAATATAAACCTGAACAACCACAGCCTGCAATCAATATATCCGTTTTCATATTTAGCCTCATTTCTGCGCTGTTTTTGCGCATTCTATGTTTATTAAAAAGCTACTTTGCAAGTTCAAGCATTCTTGTCAATGGCATCATTGATTTTCTTGCAAGTTCCTCATCAACAAACACTTCATTGGTTTCATCCTTTAAAACCTTTAAAACTTTTTCTAAATTAACCTTTTTCATATTTTCACAAATTTGACCTTCTTTCACCGTATACAACTTTTTATCTGGTGCAATCTTTTTAATCTCAGCAAATACGCCGTCAACAGTTCCAATAATAAATTCTTTTGATGAAGACTTTACCACATAATCAATAATACCTGATGTACTTCCTATGTAATCTGCATAAACTAATACTTCTTCACTACATTCAGGATGTGCTGCAAATTTGGCATCAGGGTGATTTTCTTTTGCTTTTATAACCATATCTGCTGTAATTTCCACATGTCTTGGGCAGCAGCCATCATTTAAAATAATATTTTTGTCTGGAAGCTGCTTTGCAACATAGCTACCAAGATTTTTGTCTGGTATAAAATAAATATTTTTATTTGGTAAGTTTTTTACAATCTTTACAGCATTAGAAGATGTGACACAGACATCAGAAAATGTCTTTAATTCGGCTGTTGAATTGATATAGCAAACTACTGCCACATCATCATATTCTTTTTTAATTTTTATTATTTCTTCTTTTGAAGCCATATGCGCCATAGGACAATCTGCCGATGCATCAGGCATAAATACTCTTTTTGATGGGTTTAAAATCTTCGCGCTTTCTCCCATAAATTCAACCCCGCAAAATACGATTATATCTGCATCTGTTTTGGTTGCAATTTTGCTTAAATAAAATGAATCCCCTACATAATCTGCAATATTTTGTACTTCTTCATCAACGTAATAGTGAGCAAGAATAACGGCATTTTTTTCTTTTTTTAATGTTGCTATCTCATCTGTAATAGACATATTTTCCTCATTTCTGCACTGCTTTTGCATACTTTAAGCTTATGCAGCAGCACAGACATAAGCTTGATTTTTGAAAGTATACCATAAAACTTTACAGATGACAAGACAGTTATAAAAATTATTTTAACCTTATCATGCAAATAGTAATATAGGACATAAAAAAGTTGATATATAATGTTTTCAAACAACCTTATATATCAACTTTTTAAAATTAATGCCTTTTTTTAATAAAAATCCTTTTTATCAAAATTCTTTTAACAAAGCAATCAAATATTCCCATACTCGTTTTGTAGAAGATATGCTTAATTTTTCTCTTGTGGTATGAATATATTGAATGTCTGGACCAAAGGATATACAATCAAGTCCTTGTAGCTTGTCTGCAATAATTCCACACTCTAATCCTGCATGAATGGTTTGAACAATGGCTTTTTTACCATATATTTTTTCATATAATGTTTCCATTTTTTCGCGTAATGGAGATTCTCTTATAAATTCCCATGCAGGATATTGGTTTTCTATTAAGCATATGTCGTCAATATACTCTGTTAATAATGTAAGCTTTCTTATTAAATAATTTTTTTCACTTTCCAAAGCACTTCTTATCAAGTAACACAATTCAATACAATCCTCATTATCTTTTATAGTACCAAGATTTAATGATGTCTGTACCAATCCTTTAATGTCATTGCTCATTTTTACAACACCATTAGGCAGCATATTTAATAAGAGAACTATTTTTTCACCACATACATCCGTCATACAACTTGATTTTGCATTTTCCTTCCACTCAACTTTAATATTTAATTGAGGGTCTGTCACTGCATATTCATTTTGATATGCTTTTAATTCACTTTCAATCACCGCTTCAATCTTTTGTCTGTCACGCTCTAATGCTGCTAATTGTGCTGTTGAAAATGTTGCTATTGCATTGTCCTTTTCTCCACCGCAAATACTTTTTATTTTCATTTCAAAACGACTAATCAACACATCAAGAAGACGTCCCATTAATACATTTGTATTTGCTCTCTGCTTGTCAATCTCTACTCCTGAATGTCCGCCTGCTGCCCCACATATTGTAATATCAAAATGGATTCCTGTAAAATCACTATATTCTTTTTTTAACTTACATTTGACGGTTGCACCCCCTGCACACCCTGCCAACAAATAGCCTTCCTCTTCGGAATCAATATTCAGCATCACTCTTCCCTTAATATCAGACAAATCTATTGCTGTAGCACCAAGCATTCCAATTTCTTCATCAACTGTAAAAATCACCTCAAGGGCAGGATGTTCAATTGAATCGGATGCTAAAATAGCAAGACTGTATGCAACAGCAATTCCATCATCAGCACCCAATGATGTATTTTTAGCATACAGATAATCCCCTTCTACCACCAAATCAAGTCCTTCGGTTTTCATATCTTTGTTGCAATCCGCCGTCTTAACAGCCACCATATCCAAATGCCCCTGCAAAATAATGGTCTGCTTGTCCTCATAGCCTTTGGTGGCAGGCTTCCATATAATTACATTGTAACTTTCATCTTGTTTGTACTTTAAATGATGTGTCTTGGCAAATTGTACACAATAATCGCTAATTTCCTTTACATTACCAGAGCCATGCGGAATTTGGCACAATTCTTCAAAATACTGGAACACCTCAAACGGCTGCAAATCCTTTGTTATATAATCCATAAAAATCCCCATTTCTGCGTTGCTTTTTGTGTATAAGCAAGTTTGTGTCAAGCAACGCGCAGACACAAATTGCGGTGTGAAAAATTTATTTTTCACACGAATCCTTTATATAGAAATTAATTTCTGCGCTACTTTTACGCAAAAAAACAAAATTTATATTTATATATTATATTCCACTATTTTCCATATTTCAATACGCCTTTTCTCCTCTTAATAATTTATCCAAAATATCTGCCAATGGCTCCATAGCATTTTTAACCTCTTCTACTGTATTTGTCTGCGCTCCTGCTTCTATCAGCATAGACTTTCCTCGTTCATGCAAACAATATCGGTACGCATTAATATATATATTTCTTAACCAACCCGGATAATATGCTTCACCAAGCAAATGCATCTGTAAACTCATCGCAAGGTTATCATCTCGAAATGGATTGTAAAGGTATTGGATATCTCCTTTTACATTACTATAACTCAGTCCATTAAAAAACATGATTTTTGCGGTCTTTTTCCCGTCAATCTCTGTAACTAAATGTGTATTTTCCCCCACACCATCACGATGTAAATCAATAACAACCTCAATCGAAGGATTCTCTTCAAGAATTTTTGCTATAGCATTTTCTGCATACGTATACGCTTCACTTCTATCTAATTTTCCATTTACATAATCATATATACTTCTATCATGAATGACGTTGTAACCATATTTATCTTGGAGTATACTTGTCAGATAATCACCAACGCCTAATATTGTTGTAGAGTCGTCACCTTCTACACTATTTGCAAAACCTTCTTGTGAATGGGTATGAAAAATAAGTATTTGTGGTGTTTCTGCATTATGACCGATTGATAAATTTTTATCAAGAAATTCTGCGGGTCTAAAAATACTTTCTGTCAAACTTGTCACAGATGTTACTGTATAAAATCTTCTGCAGTAATTATAATCATTTAAGTTATTGCGGTCATACGTATTTCCTGTTATCACATCTCTTGAAATAACATCCATTACTTCCTTTGGTTCAGATGGTGTATTGGGGGTGGTTTGTTCCTCACTGCTTGCCTCTGTCTGTGTCTCTGCAGAAGTTGTGGCATTTTCTGTTGTTGCATTAATAACAATCCCTGTTGTTTCACTGTTGTATTTATCTGCATCCACATGATAACCAAGCACTTCTAGCACTCTGTCGTTATCAGCCTGTGCCATACTGTAATATTCCTCAACAGGATACAATTCATCTAATATAGATTCCCCTATACTCTTGTCCTCTGTGGTATCTGCTTTGCTATAATATGCAAAAACTGGCATCTTAATATCGACTGCCAGCTCACATATTCCTTCCATCAGTAAAGACAAAACGCCTAATTTTGTTATAATAAAACAGACCACCCCAATAACTGCTGCCCCTACTGCAATAAATGATATCCTTGAATAATTTTTCATACTATAACCATGCCTTTCCAATACTTGCAAACATGAAAGTGACACAAGTTTGCGATTAGAAAATTGCTGATTTTTCAATCCATCTATCCTTATGCCATTTCTTAAACTGCATGTCAAAATCCGCCTTGCAGCAATGCAAGAACGAAACACGCAAGAACGAACCTAACATAAAATATGCTTCAGGATTTTTAATTATAACTGTAAACGACACGATTTAACGATTCTGCTATAATTTCTGCAATAGAACTAACACATGCATCAACATCTTTTGGCGCAACATACATATTAGAAAGATAATTTGGAAGTTCTTTTCCATCTGAATAATCACTAATAATCGTTGCAGCATCAATAACTGTAGGAACTCCTATTGCCAAAACAGGCGCGCCTATCGTTTCTGCTGTTATACCTTCTCTGTGATTTCCAACACCAGAACCCGGCGAAATGCCTCGATTTGAAATTTGAACGGTCGAATTAAGACGCTTAATACTACGGGCAGCAAGTGCATCAATCGCAATCACCAATCCCGGACGTGTCTGTTTTACAATTCCTTTAATAATTTCTGCCGTTTCCATTCCAGTCTGTGCCATAACACCCGGTGTTAAAGAAGACATTTTTAAACACATGGATTTATCATGTACAATATGTCTGTTCACTAAGAGTTTATCGGTTGCCCAAGGACCAAGCGAATCGGCTGTCACATCACGATTGCCAAGTCCTATCACTAAAATATGTCTATTATCTACAATACATGGTTTTGCAAGGCGATAAATCTCATCTTCCAATATCTTTATAAGCCTTTCACTATACCCTTCGTTGCAGTCTACAAGACTTTCCGCCTCAACAGTAACATATGTTCCTACACTTCTATTAAGTAATTTTTCTCCTTCTTCATTAAGAATCTCTAATGTTGTTATCTTAATATCACTAATAGAATCTTTTTTTTCTCTTACAATAATACCTCTGTATCTTGAATCACTTTTATCAACGGATTCATTTAACTCTACCGCTAAATCTGTTCTAACCATTAACTATAAACCTCCTATATTGGGAATTTTAGCCAGTTTTTCTGACAACTATATCATTTCCACCAACCATTATATTTATACATATTCTGTTATAAATCAAAGCGAATATTTGCAATCCGCTATGCTACTTGCTCAGACCATCTAAGCTCGCTACGCAAGTCCCCACCACCACTTATGTCTCTGTGACATTGAAATGAGGAACTTTCTTGATGAGGTTAAATATTCACTTAATAGATATATAATATACTATTTATAAATATTAAATCTATAATTATATAGCAATTCAACTATTTATCTGATAACTTATAAATATTGTAGCTAAACAATTGCTAATATTAATACAAACAAACTTGTATCAATATTAAAATTTTTATTGACACAAATCCCCATTTAGTATAGAATATATTAGTATGTTCCATTAGAACGTCCGTGTCCGGCTTTAATGAGAAACAACATTATTATCACAGATGGAGGTGACAGGTTTGGCTAACATTAAATCTGCTAAAAAAAGAGTTCGTACAAGTCAAGTGCGTGCTGATAGAAATAAGTCTATTAAATCAAAAGTAAAGACTTACATTAAAAAAGTGGACGCTGCCGTTGCTGCGAAGGATAAGGCTGCTGCACAAGCTGCTTTGCCAGCTGCAATCAGTGAGATTTCAAAAGCTGCTTCTAAGGGTATCTACCACAAGAACACAGCCGCAAGAAAAGTATCTCGTATAACAAAAGCTGTAAATTCATTAGCTTAATCCATATAAAGTACTGGAAATATACTTTATAAGTATTATTTTTCTGTTAAATAATGAATGGACAAGTTAATCCATTCTTATATAAAAAGAGAGCAAATGACGTGTACACATTTGCTCTCTTTTACTATTTTTAATATAAATAAGTTTATATCTTTTCTTTTATTATTTCTTTCTATATAAAACATTTCTTTACTACAGATATTTATACTTCATACACTACATTTTCCTTTTTTGGATATATTCCGATAATGGTATACCTGCCATATAAGAAAATATCCACCGCTTCTATTCTTTCTTGTAAAACACTTTTGACATCATAAATCAACTCAAGTAAAATACTTTTGGTGGCATTTGTACTCGCCAAATAGTATGATTTTTTTGGTTCAAGAGTACAAAAAATGGAAAGGAGGAAAAGCATATTGGAAATTAGTACACAGATAAAAAAATATCGAAATGATATGAATCTTTCTCAGGAAGAATTGGCTGAAAAAATTTATGTAAGCAGACAGAGCATTTCTAATTGGGAAACAGGTAAAAATTATCCCGATATTCATAGTTTATTGTTACTCAGTTCATTATTCAACATATCTCTTGACCGATTAATTAAAGGAGATGTTCAAATTATGAAAGAAGAAATTAAAGAAAGTGAAATCAAAAAATTAAATCATTATAGCACCATCTATGGTATTTTATTAATAGCAAGCGTTTTTTCAGCTGTACCGCTTTCATCTTGGCTTGGCTTTTACGCGATTATCCCATGGTGGATATTGTTTGGAATAACTCTATTTTTTGCATATAAAACCGAACAAGTTAAAAAAGAAAACAATATCTCTACCTATAAAGAAATTGTAGCATTTATGGAAGGAAAACGATTAGATGAGCTTCAAAAACAACAGGAAATAGGAAAACGTCCTTATCAAAATTTCTTAAAAGCTCTTGGCAGTGGATTGATTGCTTTTATTATCTGTCTTATATTGGGATGGATTTTTCATTAAATTAAAATTTAAAACAAAAGTCAAGTGCTATGCTAAGCATACGCATTTGACTTTTTATCAAACAGTTTATTACACATTTATACACGCCAGCAAACAATATCTTCTAATTTCTTTCTTGGTCTTGCAGGAGGCGTTTCATCGGCATAACCGATTGTCATTGCAGCAATAAGCTCTCCATCAACATTTAACCAATTATTTAATTCATCATAAGCAAAATAGGTATCACATATCCAAAGACTTCCTAATCCAAGCTCTGTGGCAGTCAATGTCATATTTTCCATAGCAGCGCCAATGGATTGTGCATTACAAATTTCATAAATGCGCTCTTCTGCATTTAATGAACGATGAATATTAATTCCTAATGAATTTACAACAAAAATAACAACAGGTGCTTGTTCCATAATCTGTAATGTATATGCTGCCCCACCATGATACGATGTGCTTTCTGGCAAAAGTGGCTTTTCTTTTTCTCGCTTTAGTCCCTTTTTCATTATTTCAACCATTGTTTTCTTTGCTGTTCCTATAACAACTATAAACGTCCATGGCTGTCGATTTTTAGAAGACGGTGCAAGACTGCCCGCCTGCAAAATTTTCTCAATAATTGGTCTATCAACAGAAATATCTTTATATTTTCGTATGCTTCGTCTATTTACTATAGCAGATAACATTTTCGTATTCCTTTATCATTCAATATTCTTTATTTGCTGTACAATTCTTTTCTTAGTTCTTCGCAAATTGCAGTCATTTCTGTAATATTTTCTTCAGACATCATCTCGCTTAAATCGTACTCAAGAGGTGCTGTTATAAAATCTGTAAGAACCTTATTGATTTGTTTATGCTCTTCTGGGGTAGCTGTAATACAAACATAAGCAGGCGTATCTATTTCTATACCCTCATCAAGTTCTAACAAATTCACATGTCCATTTACTTTACATTCCAACAATAAAGCAGCAATATCTGTAATAAGGTCAATCGCAAAAGAAATATCTTTTTCCCAGCCTTGCGAATCCACAAATACTAAAGGAATATCTGGTTTTCTAAAATTACCTTGCAGCTTGTCTACTCCAAAATCAGAAAATATTTCCTTTAATGATATTTCCTCTTTTTGTTTTTCTGCCAAATAAGCTACAAGTGTCAAACTGTCATCGGTATCGCCAATATAATTTTCCCAATATTTTTTGATGTACATTTTTAAGCCTCCAAAATGGTAATAGGTTGTCTTTTATAGTAAATATCATTTTTTTAAGTAAGGTATTGTATCATACACCCTATAACAGTTTAAAATGAATAACAACGTGTTAATTCCTTTTAGGATAGGTATTACAGGCAAAGGAGGTATCTTATTATGAAGATACGGAAAGTGTCAATTCCTCTTAGGATAGGTATTACGTTACAAACAGAATGGAGAGCGTGTTAAAAATGTTGAAGGTGTCAATTCCTCTTAGGATAGGTATTACAACAGCATTTTCGCTATTTCTTGGTTCATTATATATCATATTTTTACCATTTTCAATAAATTTTTTCCAAAAAGTCGGTCAACCTATTTTTTTCCATCTCGTGTATTGCCGTATTTTACTGGTTTTCTTATTTTACGTAAAATAGTACTGAGGTTGACCGACTTTTTTATCACTACATTATAATCTTTATTAATATTTGAACTCCATACTTTCTATAGAACCATAGACAAATTTAAAAGGCATATGCTAAAATAATATTCATTTTACCAAACAAAGAAGTTTTATTATGAATCGTCTTTTACTTGTTGATGGCAGTAATCTATTTTCTTTGGGACAAAAAATAGAAATCATTATCTCATTATTGGACAGTGACTTTTTCCAATTAATCACAAATACCGTATCGGTACTTCACTATCATAGAAAAAACACCATCATTTGCACACCTCACTATATAAAAGAAAAATTCAATATCATGCCCAGTCAATATGCAGACTTTAAATTTTTGACAGTCGATACAGCAGATAATATTAAAGGTGCAGAAAAAGTAGGTTTAAAAACAGCCGCTTTGCCACTTGCTCATAATGTTACTATCATTTCTGTTGCATTGTATTTAATAGTTTTACTATTTTATCTCTATGTTTTGCTGTTTTCATAAATGCTGGAAGATGATGTGATTGTGTTTTTCTTACCTTTAATCGAGGTGTTTTTTCCCGTAAATCAGCACTTAAATAATCTATCAAATAAGTAAGATGTTCATGGTTTAATGCCCACACTGGTTTACCGCCAAAATATGCTAAAAACCAAAGTTGCAATCCAAAGAACGGCTCACAGGCATTTTGAATAGAATACAAAGAATAACAACTTTTAACCTTTTTTTGAACTGCTCCTGACATGCCATATCCACAAGATGGACAATGAACGTAAAGTTTATGAAAATGCTGCTGCCTTTTTTCTGTAATATGGACTCTATAATATATCCCACACTGCTTGCATTGATTATGAACATCATAATAATAATTTTTGCGTTCTTTTGTCATCATGTTTCCACATTTGGTACATTTAAAATAGGATAAATTATTATTGGCTGTCACCATACCAAGACCATTGCATCGAGGGCATTTTACATTAATACCAGATTTCATAATGGTATATATAGAATATGTACCATAATGTTTGTCAACAAATCGTTTCATTAATATTATATTCTCCTATAATTAGAACCACCCATCAAATAGGTGGTTCTGATTGATTGTTAAACCAAAAAATTAAACGAATATTTATAATCTGCTTTGCTTAGTCAAACATATGCCTGACTACTATAACAGTAATTTATTGATTGTAAAAACTTACAGGAGTCACAATTGGCTTACCATCTTTATCTACCAAAACTGTTATTCCACACCCTTCTGACATAGAAGTTGATGCTAATAAATAATTTACTCCTGTTTCTGTATCAACAATTATTTTTTGAACATTGCTTATTCCTTGTGAATAAGTTTCTACAAAACGCTTTTCTGCCATGTTTTAACACTCCTTTTTTATTTCATTATAAATCATTTTTTATAAAATTCAAATGTTCTTTACATATTTCTATTTATTATTTAATGTGTCGTAAGCTCCATTTCTTTAGTTATGGGGAGTGTCAAACAATCTTGTTGTAATCCATTTAATATGATATAATAACCACGGTAAAACGGTGGTATTAAAGTTTGCTTTACAAACTTCTGCCATCTTACTATGTATTAATTTATTATTCATAAAACGAACAAAAATTTAAAGGATTTTATGTTAAAAATTATTGTTATTGGAAGTCCCGGTGCTGGAAAAAGCACTTTTTCCCGAAAGCTAAGAGATATCACAAATCTTCCCTTATATTACTTGGATATGCTATGGCATAAACCCGATAAAACAACCATTTCCAGAGAAGAATTTGACACACAACTCAATGAAATCATTAAAAAAGAACGATGGATTATTGATGGAAATTATCAACGTACCCTTGAAATACGTATAAAAAAATGTGACACTATCTTTTTATTAGATTATCCATTAGATGTTTGCCTTTCTGGTGTACAATCTCGTATCGGAAAAAAACGAGAAGATATGTGTTGGATTGAATCCGAATTTGACGAGGAATTTCGACAATGGATTATTGATTTTCCAAAAAAACAACTGCCACAAATTTATGAATTATTAAATAAATATCATAACAATAAAACAATTATCACTTTTCATTCCAGAAAGGAAGCTGACACATACTTAAATACAATGTTATACAAACAATAGCATGGATATATTTTTTTATAAATCACATACCATAATATATTCTTCACCTTTTTCCTCAACAATTTGAAATCCAACCTTTTTATACATTTTCACTGCATAATTTGCTTTCTGTACTGCAAGTGACGACTGGATATATCCTCTTTCTTTCAGTACACAAAGCATTTTTTTCATCATGGCAGTTCCCATTCCAAAACCTCGATATTCTTTATATAGAGAAATTGCAAATGAAGGTGTCTTATCATTAAGATGTCCATAATCATTCATAATACGAACCCAGACTGCTCCCACAATTTTTCCTTCAACTTCTGCAACTAAACCAATATCGTCTTTTTTCTTTCCAAAATCCGTTATATACACTTGTAATTCTGGCTGTTTAATAATAGACTTTGGTGGAGCAGCTACGCCCTTTGGTATAAATATTGCCTCATACAAAAAATCTTCCAATAAGCAATATTCTTTTTCTTCTATTTCTCTGATTTGATAATTCATTATACATCTCTTTCTAAATAATTTAACCTCAGCAAGAAAACCTCCTACTTCAATGCCGCAGAGGCATAAGTGGTGGGTGAGACTTGTATTGCGATAGTAGCTAGATAGTTTGAACAAGTACATAGCAAATTGCAAATATTCGCTTGACTCCTTTAATTTTATTTTTTATTTATACATTTTATACTAATTAAATATTTAGCTACTTTCTTTTTTATGACAAAGATGGATTCCAATATGTCCGATTCCCAATATGATAACCGCTATAATAAGCCATTGATTTTTTCCATAAACGCCTAAAAGCAAAAACGCCATAACTGGCAATGTAGCACCTGCAACAGGTATTCCCAATAAACTGCTATAAAAATCTTTCATCGTTTTATCACTTTTAAAATATCGAATCCAATATATTTCATAAAGAAGCATCAGTAAAAATGCAATAAACAATATCCATGTCCAACTAGAAATGGTATTTATATTGAAATCATAAAATATTAACGATATACACGTTACCAATATTTCGCCAACTCGTTCAAAAAGCAGTAATACTTTATTTTCATTTTTCACATATTTATCATAATCTTTGGGTTTATTTTTGCTCCAAATGATATTGGGTATCATCAACATTAATAAAAACAAAAGACCAACATAAGAAAATCCAAAATGTAAATTCATTGCCTGTCCCCTTTAATTATTTTAAAGTACATCTATCATAGTTCCTCGTCATTTATCGCAATAATTTTACCAGTATTACATGCTTCCAGACATAAACTTCTTATAACAAGAGCAGTAGCAATATTTACTTTACCTGATTTAATCTCCTCATCCGATAACTTCTCTGAACTGATTGCATATATCCCATCATTCATTACTACCAGCCCAAACATATCGTCCATAACATATGTACTAAAATCTGGTGGGGTATTCAATAAATGACCACTATTTTCCAATGCTTCTTGTTGCAGCTTTTCCAGATTCTTAGAATTATCGTCTGATAACATAGCAATTACATAATCCCCAAGTAATGCAAAACATTTCTTATTATCAAAATAATATCTAAAATGTTCTATCGTTTTTTCTTCTATTTCACTAAGATTTCTTTGTACTATCTTATATACTTGCAATTTTTTATTCTCCCTTACTCAAAATGTGCTTTTGTTCGCAATTTTCAATATTTTTTACTTTTTTAGGCTTTTGTAGACTATTAATCCTGATTTGTTGCTAAAGTTATTATAACACGCTCTACTTACCTTGTCCAAGTAGTTATTAATATTTTAAACATACCATATCTATTACAATACGCATAAAGGATTTCATGTCCCTTTTTTCTAAATTGCACAGTGATATCTTGTCTTGAATATAATTTTATTATTTCAAAACTCCCTAATGTTACATATGCAATAAAAAGCACATATAAAATAAGTATATTTATTTATTTTTTATATAATTTAGTATTTTAATTGTTAATGGTTTAAAAATTAAATACATTATATATCCAATCATTCCACCTAACACATTCGTTATTAAATCTGTTATATCCGATGACCTACCACCATCTATTAAAGGCTGCAATATTTCAATACTTAAACTTAATAAAAATGTATAGAATACTATTTTTAATAGTTTTGGCTTTTTATTTTTGATAAGTGGAAATAAAAAGCCAAATGGAATTGTCATTACTACATTTAAAATGATTTGTCTAATAAAATCAGCCCTACCAAATGTAACATCAATAAAAGGTACTAAATTCATTGGAGTATAGGGATGATTAAATATAAATGGTAAAGATGTTATTATGGGCATTAAAGTAAAATATAATACAAAAGATAAATATATATACATTGTAGTATTTACAAATAGTACATCTTTTCCTTTTACTTTCCATTTTTTATAAAAGATAAAAAGATATAAAATAGTTAAAATAATAAAATCTACTATTACTTTCATAATTCCTCCAGCTCTATAAATTCCTATTTATGTATAACTTTTATATGTCTATCATACTACTAAATTGATATATCTCATATAGTATAAACTTATTTTTTATACCAAAGCTTTGTTTTTAGATATTTTTAGAAATCGTATATCTTTGCATATTTGTTCTTTTATGTAACTTTTTAATAAGTGATGCAACACTAAGTTTAAATGTTAACAGAAAAAACAACCTACGAAACATAGAATCATACTTATCTTTATTTCTACGTCTGTAAGTTGTTTTACAAATTTAACGATTTCTTATTGCATTTCTAAACCATCGACCTGTATCGGATAAATCGCTTTCGTCCCAACCGCTCGTTTTATCACAACCCGGATTTATCAATGCAGAAGTTTCTGCTTTATTACACAAACTCCATGCAAGAAAACTAACGCCTCTGCTGTTTAACAGATTGAGCCATGCATCTGCTGAGCCATAGTCAATACCGCCATTTCCAGAAGCATCGCATATACTGCACTCGCTTACAAAAACTGGCACGCCATTATCCATAGCAGTTATTAATTTATTTCGGATATAATCTGTATGTGTTGCCGCATAAAAATGTAGTGCATAACATACATTAGAATCATTTATTTGATTTCCTATCACCGCATCGACATCTTGACTCCATGTATTGGTTCCTACAATAACAAGCGCATCGGTATTGCTTCTTATAGCAGATAATACTTCCTCTGCATATGGTTTGATAACACTATTCCAATCTGAATTTTGAGGCTCATTGCATATCTCATATATTACATTGCCATTACCTGCATATCTGGCAGACATTTCTGAGAAAAAGGCAACGGCCTCATCCTTATGTTGATAAGGATTTCCATCGCTAAGAATATGCCAGTCAATAATAACATACATTCCAAGCTGTGTCGCATAACTTACACCTGCATCCACTAACGATTTTAGTGCTTCTCTGTCGCCTCCTGTACAATATCCGCCATATTCGGCTGTATACATTGCCAAACGCACCACATTTGCACCCCAGTCATCTCTTAATGTTTGAAAGGCCTCATAATTTACATACTGAGGGAACCAAGCTAAACCATGCGTGCTGACACCTCGAAGCTGAACCTTACTTCCACTGCTGTCAACAATCGATGTGCCTTCTACATGGAGACGTCCAGACACTGTCGTTGTTGGTCCTGTATATTGATTATCACCGCCGTTTGATGGTTCATCATTATTTGAACTGTTCCCTGAATTGTTATTATTTGAATCCGTATTGCCTTGATTATTACCATTGTTAGTATTGTTATTGCCATCTGTATTTTCTTCATTATTCGTTGATGCAGTTTCATCATCTTGATGTTCTTCACCGCCGTCTGCCACCATAGTAACCCCGTCTACGGTTGTCTCTATACTATATTTTCCTACATTAACGTCGGTATCGGCACCAACTATAAATCCAATTCCTTGTGTTCCTTCTCCAACTTCAATATTCTTGTTATAATCCACAGGCTTCATCTGCACCTCAAGAATATCTCCATTTTTGTTAGTCTCTAATACACAGTTCCAGCTTTGCTCAATACTGGCATTTGCACCAAGTGTAAACATCATAGTCCAATCTGTTATTTTTCCAACACCAGCATTTTTTACTGTAACGTCAATCTGTGCAAATTTTTTACCGTCGCTTTCCCATGTATTTGTTTTCGCAAAATCTGCAATGGCTGAAGGCTCATCTTCCTTTTTACTGTATGCTAAATCCGTTGGCTGATTTGACGTCGCATTTGAATTTGCAATAGTACTGCCATCTGCAGCATTTTCAGGTGTTGCAACATTCCCCATTGTTTGTTGTTTTTCTTTCGTGATTGCCGATATGCCAATTCCTGCAAAGACTCCTACAATCAATATCACTGCTGCCAGTATTCCAAGTGTTATTAATTTCTTTTTATCCATTTGTTTAAATGTTTGTTTTAGTTTATCCAACATTGTCCATATCCACCTTTTTCGCACTATATTTTATAATCATTAATTCAACAGCCATCTTGGCATCCAATTTTCCTGTTTTTACTGCCTCCTCCACATCAGCAAGGTCTTTTAAAGCCAACTTTAACTGTTTTATACTAAAATTTGCTGCCTGACTACTATATTTTTGAGCAATAAACGGTGCAACGCCCATATTTTTCGCAATATCATAATGATTTATTCCCATTGCTAACGCTTCTTTTGCCTGCAAAATTCCATTAAACTGACGCACCATCAAACCAAGTATATTCATAGGAGGTTCTTTTTGTGCAAGCAAATCATAATATAGTTTTAAGGCATCTTGTTGTCTTTTTATCGCAATGGCTGTTATCATATCAAATATTTTACTTACAGTCACTGTACTGCATATTGCTTCAATATCTGCTACCCTGACTTCCTTTCTTGTGCAACAATAAGATATTACCTTATCAATTTCTGCTTTAATCAATACCATCGATGCACCCGTTTTATCAAGGAGCAATTTTACAGCGGCTGATTCTATCATCATCCCCTTTTCTTTAAAACATTTACCAATCCACTGAATCAGCACTGATTCCGTCTGCTGTTTCATCAAAGAAACATATCCCTCTTTTTTTACTGCTTTAAAAAGTTTATTTCGTTCATCAATCGCATCTTCCACAAAAACAAGAACAAGATAATCAGGCAATGCACTGACAAATGCTGCAAGCTCTTCATTGGAGCGCTTAAAAAATCCACTATTTTCAACAATAATCAGACGTTTTTCTGAAAAAAATGGCAATGTATCCGCCATTTCTATGATTTCCCTAACATTGAGCTTTTCTCCTTCATAATAAGAAAAGTTCATTGTATCAGAACCTGTTATGCTTTCTCTAATCCTATCTCTATACTGTTTTTTTAAATAGGGTTCATCACCATAAAGAAGATAAACTTTTTTAAAAGTCTTATTTTTAATATCTTCATTGATAACTTTCACGCTTTCTCTCCTTTCACTTGTTCTATTATAGCAGTAAATTTGCTAATTGTAAAAAGAATTTCATTTGTTCTTGCTTATAACGTTCCTATCCTTTTTCCTCCAAATAGGTCCGTACCTCTACTCTTTCATCTTTTACAATAATTTTTATCTGACCTGTCTTTGCAGTGACATAGACTTGTGTTCCACATTCTTTTAAACGTTTGATTGTTTCACTAGATGGGTGTCCATATCGATTGTTTACACCACATGAGATAATTGCTATCTGCGGTTGTATTTTTTCCAAAAATTCTTTATTGGAAGAACTAGAAGAACCATGATGAGCTGTCTTTAATACCATCATCTTATCTAATGGATATTCTCTTAATATATTTTGTTCACCTTTTTTCTCGACATCTCCTGTCATTAATATAGAAAATGCCTTATAGGTTACACAGTATACTGCTGAATAATCATTGCTGCTCTCATATAAATACCCTTGTGATGGGTGTAAGCAGGAAATATCAATTCCACAAGGAAGTCGCACACCCCAACCGGCAGAAGCATATAAAATGTCAATCCCCTTCTCCTTTGCTTTTTTAATAATACTTATATAAGAAGCATCAGGTGTCTTTGTGTTTTGACTGATAATATCAGGCAATACAATATTTTCTATAATAAATGTTTTATCGGTTAAATCCATTAATTCAATAATACCATTTACATGGTCGCTGTCACTATGACTAATAAAAATATAATCTATTTTGTTGATACCATAACTGCGCAGCAATGGATATATTCTCTTTTCTCCAACTTTGCTAATATCACTGCTGCCGCCATCAAAAAGCATATTAACACTTTCCTTCCTTATCAAGATACAATCGCCTTGTCCAACATCAATCATATCCACTGTAAATGGAACTTTCCCTTTATAAAATAGAACAATCATAGCAGCTACAAAAAAGAAGATGGCTATTCCATTTCTAAAATGTATTTTTCTTGTAAATCTTTGCGATTGAAAAAGCCAGACAACAAATGCCATCAATCCAATACAAATATAAAACAATAGAATCTGCTCTATTTCAGGTCTTTGTGTCTGTATTTGACTAAAGGGCAGCTTTTCTGCCATTTCGCATAATGCAACATAACCTTTTAAAATATAGTGAACTGTTCCCATCAAAAATGCACCTGCTGGCATACAAATATAAGAAATTGCCAACGCTGCAACTCCACAAAACAATAATAAAGACATGAATGGTATAACAACAATATTTAAAATAACACTATATAATGGTATCTCAAAATAATAATATAAAATAAGTGGCAGCATAAAAAGATTAATTCCTAAGCTTCCTATAAAAGATTTTATAATAAAACGCAAAAAAGAACTTATGTAATAAAAAATCCATTGATTTTTTTGCTCTATTTTTTCTATTTTTCTATCTATAACAGGAATAATCATAGCATTTAAAGAAGGCACTACAAACAGAATGCCTAAGATAGCCAAAAAAGACATTAAAAATCCAGAATGAAAGCAGATATACTTATTTTCAGTAAGAAAAATCATTGCAGATAATGCAAGTGCTGACAATGTATCATAAGTTCTCCCTAAAACAGAAGCACCCATTTGCAGTACACACATAAAAACGGCACGTCTGGCAGATACACCATTCCCTGTCAATGCTGCATATGTAGCAAGAAATAAAAAACTAATGGTAAAGGAAGTAAGAAAGCCAAAACCGCATTTTCTAAATAATTTATATATCGCCATTCCAAGAAAAGACACATGTAGTCCACTAATCGCAATAATATGTGCTATCCCATTTTTTTGAAACAGTTGATAAATATCTTGTGACAAATTGCTTTTATCACCTAGAAGAATAGCCTCCATCATTCCATAATCTTCTTCTGCAGCAATGTTTTGTAAATGCCTATCTAACGAAGCTTTTATTTGATTTCGATAACTTGTCATTCCACTGCTTTCTTTTATGATTTCGATATCCTCTGCTGCTATCCTATACCAAATGCCAATAGACCTATAATAAAGTTTTTGATTAAATTCACCATCATTTCTAGGACTGGGAAAACTTCTTAAACCACCTTTTACACAGATTGTATCACCAATATGATACAGCTTTTTTGTATCGTTGGAATTGACTAAAACTTTTGTATTCTCACAACTGCCATCTTGAATTTGTATTGTACAGTTTGATAACTGATAATTGACACCAAATTCGGTCTGTTTTACTGATTCTACCGTTCCTATTACTGTAGATTGTGTTTTATTTGTTTCACTAATAACCGAATCGAAAGAAGAAGGGGCAGTATGTTCTGCCCCATAGATACTTAACAAGCAAAAGACAAGTTCTATTATACAATAGAACACAAGTGGTCTTCTTATATAAATCACCAACCTTTCTATTTATGTGCTTACAATATCCTTATTATATTGAAACGATGTGTTTAATTGTATACTTTCACGAAAACTTCGATTGGAATCTCCATTAATCATAATTCGTACTTCTTCTATTGTTTTTAATTCACATAAGGAATTAACAATAGAATAAATAGGTATTTCATTGGATACATTCACCATCTCTGTCAAAAAAGCAGAACTTAAATTAACATAACATACCCCCTCGTTAACTGAAATACTTAACAGCTTCAAATCAGAGGGAAGCGTTGAGGAAAGATTAGCGTCTGATGTTCCTTTAATAAGACGTTCAACCACAATTCTCTCAATGGATGTATTTTTTGCATATCCAACATTTTCCTTTGTTTTAACAAGCATATCACCTGTTCTATTTGCAAAATATAATGTAATATCTCTCCATTCGACGTTGCCAATAGAATCTTTTGAATCATTAATAAAATCATCTGGCGACATCAAACCTATAAATGTTCCATCTGCATACCTTGCAGGTGAGCCATCCACATAAAAACGCACATAATCAATCAAATCAATCTGTGTTACTGCTTTTACAATACCTGCTCTCATCAACACTTCATCAACATTGTCAAGCATGTTATATGCCTTATTAAAATAGATATTTGCAACATTCATATTGATTTCAATATTTAGTATTTCTATCCCATCTAAAAGAAGAATATCAATCTCTTTTTGTTTGGGCTTTTTTCTCATTTGTTCAAACATTTCATTAATAATCTGATAGGAATCGGTACTTTCCGTCTCAAAATCCACTGTCACAAGTTGATTATTTGTAATATCTCTATAATATATTTTTATACCCTCTGATGATTCTTCACAGCCCGTTAAGCCCAATAAACAACATACTGTTAGAACACAAAAAAGAATCCGTACATTGATATATTTATTCAAAATATTAATCCTCATTTCTGGGCAGCTTTTCACACTAGCCTCCAAATTATAATTTATCTTCTTTAGCCAATACATTGTTGCTCTCATTTACATAATTTAATGGAATCCTTACTGTAAATGTTGTTCCTTGTCCTTCTTCACTATATAATTTAATAATCCCATGATGCATAAGAATAATATTTTGAACAATGGCAAGTCCAAGCCCCGTTCCACCAGTTTCCCTAGACCTCGCCTTATCCACTCTGTAAAATCGGTCAAAAACTAATTCTTGACTTTCTTTTGGTATACCTATTCCAGAGTCTTCAACACGCACATAAAAATATTGGTAATCTGCATTTAAAGATACATGAACCCAACCATCATTATTATTATATTTTATGGCATTTTCTACAAGATTCGATACCACCTGTGTAAATTTCACTTCATCAACCTCTGCAACGACAGGTCTAAAACTTTCAAAAAGAATTTCAACATTCTTTTTTTCAGCAATTGGCTTTAATCGTTTTAACACCAATTCCATCAATTCATTCAAATTCACAGAAGCAATATTTAGAGCAGCCACTTTTTTATCCATTCTTACAAGTGTTAATAAATCATCTATAATTTTACTTTCTCTATCAATTTCTTCAACAATATCCTGCATAAATTCCTTATATAATTCTATTGGAACATCCTCTTGCATATTTAATGAATCGGCTAACACCTTAATGGAGGTAATTGGCGTTTTCAGTTCATGCGACACATTGGACACAAATTCCTGTCTGCTCTCATCTAAACTGTTCGCCTTATCCATTACTGTATTAAAATGAATTGCCAACTCTTTCATCTCCGTGCTTCCTTTAACTGGCAAACGCTTATCTACATGTCCTGCAGCAACCTCTTCAATAACTTGATATAACTTTTTATAGCGCTTTGACGTTATACTATTTATCAGATAGATTAAGCTGATAGAAGCAATCATCACTGCTATTATCGCTGTATATATATTATTATAAATTGATTGTTTATAAGATAATATCTTACTTAAAGACATATCGGTAATAATGACGCCACAAATTGTATTTTCTGAATTAACAATAGGAACAACGGCTTCTATTGAATTTAATTTTTTATTATATTCAAAGACATTTTTATTGTTCTTATATGAATTTAATACATTGGGATTAATCATACTTCTTGAATATTCTGTATAGTATGAATCCAGCACAATAACAAAACGCTCATCTACAACTCGGATTCGCATATAATTCATTGCAGAATAATGTTTTAATAAATCATAAACACCACCTTTTTCCGCATCATGTATTGTCAAATACTGTGAAAACTCATTTGCCATTACTGCTGTGCTTGTCTGTAAACTTGCAAGTTCATTTTCTACCATACCTCGAATTAAAAAATGACTGGTACACTTTTCTACAATAAACAAGGATACAAGCAATATAACAACAAGAACAATAAATGTTCCAACCTTTGTACTGTTAATCACTTTAAAAAAATCACCTGCATATTTTTTTAATTGACTGTCATTTTCTTCTTTTTCTACATCTATATCATTATGATTTTTAAACATTATAATAATATCCTACTCCCCAGCGTGTGTGAATATATTTCGTTTCACTGGCATTATCCTCAATTTTTTCTCTCAATCTTCTCACATGTACATCAACCGTTCTTGCATCGCCCGGATAATCACTTCCCCAAACCATATTAAGAAGCATATCCCTGCTATATACCTTGCCTGGATTTCTTACAAGAATCTCTACTAAATCAAATTCCTTTGCTGTAAGATTAATTTCTTTTTCATTAATCATCAGATTTCTATTATCACAATCTAACTTAAAATTTCCAGAAATAATAATGCTGCTATTGACAACAGGCTGCGCTTTCTTGACATTTCTTCTAAGTATTGCTTTAATTCTTGCTTTTACTTCAAGAATATTAAAAGGCTTGGTAATGTAGTCATCTGCTCCATACTCTAACCCTAAAATTTTATCCATATCATCACCTTTTGCCGTAAGCATGATAATAGGTACATTAGAAAATTCTCGTACTTGCTGACAGACTTCTATACCATCTAGTTTTGGAAGCATAATATCTAAAAGAACAATATCATAATCATTCTTTTTAATACAGTCAAAAGCCTCCTCTCCATCATAGGCACATTCCACTTCCATGCCGTCCTGCTCCAGACTATATTTTAATCCTTTTATAATTAATTTTTCATCGTCTACAATCAATACTTTATTTGCCATTATGTATCAACCATACCTTTCCATTAATCTAAATGACCTGTCATTTAAGAAACAAAATATTACAAATGTACCATAAATCATTATTTATATTGTTTATAAATTTTATATCGGCAAATAGTACTTTATCAATATACTTTTTACACCGTTATATAATCTTTTATTTTTGAATATGCCGCTTCTTTTATGCCATTTATTTTCATAATATCCTCTTTAAAATTAAATTTACCATGTTGGGTACGATATTCAATAATATCTTTTGCCCTCGATTCACCTATTCCCGGAAGTGTTGTAAGCTCTGAAAGTGATGCTGTATTAATGTTGATAAGTGTTGATTTTGTTGACGAACTTTCTATGTCAATGCTGTTATTTGATAGATTTTCCTGATTTTGGAAGGATTCCATATCTGGAACATCTATCTTATCCTTATCCTGAACGATATCAGCAAGATTAAGAGCTTGTACATATGCTTCTTCTGTCAAACCACCCGCCATATCAATGATTTCATATACTCTAGTACCTTCAACACATGGGTATACACCGGGATTTTTTACACAGCCACATATATATACGTAAATTTTGGAATTTTGGTTTTCATTTGATGAAATAATTTTATTATCATTTTCTGATTCAGAATATAGAGATTCTTCATTTACCGTCTGATAATGATAATACTCAACCGCCTCTTTATCTTTTTTTGCCAATACAGATATACAATATATTGTACCCAGAATCAATATTGTCAAACAAACTACTCCATATCGAATAGCTGTTTTATTACTTTTTAAATATGTATTTAATACATTTAATTTATTAATCATACAATCCCCATTTAAAATTAACAGGAACTTATTACGCACATGATAATATTACAAAAAAAAAAATAAAAATACAAGTGCAAATCATATTAAAATATAGTACACTATTGTTTATTATGTTATAAATTGGGGAGGTTTACCATGAAAAATATAAACACCATGAAAAAAAAGCGAAAAAAAATAAAATGGCTTGATAATACAGACAGTCTTATTCCTTGTGGTAATATTACTTATATCATAGCTTTTGTTATACCGCTTATGGTATTTATTGCTCTATATTACCTAAAAGACATCTATCCTTTTGGTGATAACTGCTATCTGCGTTCAGATATGTATCACCAATATGCACCATTCTTTTCTGAATTATGGGACAAATTAAGAAATGGAGAATCGCTGACATATAGTTGGGATATTGGCATGGGAACAAATTTTACTTCCTTAGCTGCCTACTATCTGTCTAGTCCAATGAATTTACTGATTGCACTTTTTCCACAAAAGAGCATGATTGAGATAATGAATGTATTAATTATACTAAAATTATCCCTTTCTAGTGTTACTTTTACTTACTATATTACAAAACATTTCCGCAATAAAAGCTGTATTATCTCTCTTTTTGGCATGTTTTATTCTATGTCAGCCTTTGTTGCTGCCTATAGCTGGAATATTATGTGGCTTGACTGTATTATACTTGTTCCTCTTATTATGTTGGGACTTGAAAAACTTGTCAATGAAGATAAATACTTTTTATACTGCATTTCACTTGGACTATGTATACTATCTAATTATTATATTTCCATTATGGTGTGTCTAAGTGTAATTATGTATTTTATTGTGTTAATCATTTCTTATAATGGAAAAAAATCAGCAAAAATCTATTTTAAAAAGATATTTAACTGGGGCATATTTTCACTGTTGGCAGCAGGTTTAGCCGCTTGTTTGCTGTTGCCAGAAATTTATACATTTTCTCTTTCCGCTTCCAGTTCTATATCTTTTCCAAAAAAACTGGAAGCCTATTTTTCTGTTATGGAAATGCTTGTGCGACAACTTATGCAGGTTCCTGTACATCTTGGACTAGAACACTACCCTAATATATATTGTGGCGTTGCTATTTTTCTTTTAATTCCACTATATATATGCAACAAAAATATTAAAACCAATGAAAAAATTGGCAAATGTGTGATGCTTTTAGCGTTCTTATTAGCCTTTAATTTAAATATACCAAACTTTATATGGCATGGACTTCACTATCCAAACAGTCTCCCTTGCCGTCAGTCCTACATCTATATTTTCTTTGTTTTGACAATGGCATATGAAGGCTATTACCATATAAAAGATGCCACAAGACGCAATATTTCTTTTTGTGTCTGGATAGCTGCTGCCTTTCTTTTAATAACAGAACAGATATTTATTAAAAGTGAAGATTATAAATTTACAATATTTTACATTAGTGGTGCCTATATGCTTGGCTATGCGCTTGCCTTATTTATCAAACATAAGAAAAAAAGCGATTCTCCTATTGCACTATTTATCGTATTTGCTTTAGCGATTACAGAATGTGCCTTAAATATGCAAAAAACAGGATTAGGAACAACGGACAGACCGTCCTACCTTTTAGATTACAATGCTGTTAAAAATGTAACAACTACGGTTAACAATGATGATTCTTCTTTTTATCGAATGGACAAAATTTGGGGAGCAAGGTCAAAAAATGATGGAGCTTGGCACAATTATCACAGCATTTCAACCTTTTCATCTACATGTAGTGCTGGAATGAGTGATTTATTTAAAGATTTAGGTATGTATGGCTCAACTAATGCTTATAGTTATGATGGTGCAACATTGCTTACCAACTCCTTATTTTCAGTAAAATACTTAATCAGCAATCAGCTTCTTGCGACCGATTCTCTACTTACTTATTACACTGGAAATGATGGTGAATTTATATATCGCAATGAAAATGCACTTCCACTTGGATATGTTGTCTATTCTGATGTGAACGAGTGGAAAGGATATGACATTAATAATGGAATTGAAAATCAAAATACACTGATTTATTCTATGACTGGAAAAAATAACGTATTTCGTGAAGATTACAATTATACTTCTGCTTCTGATATTACTATTACACCTAAGAGTGATGGACATATGTATCTATATGTTCAAAATAGTGAAACAGACCTTTTAAGCGTCACCGTAGGCACAGATGTTAAAAGTTTTAGAAATTTAAAAAATGACCCTCATCTTATTGATGTTGGTTATGTCACTACTAATGATTCAGTGCAAATTGGAAGTGATAAAGAAACAGGAATTACTGTATATATGCTTGATACGAACATCTATAAACAGATATGTGATACACTTTCTCAAAATGGATTTATGATTGACAGTTGGTCGGATACTCAATTTGATGGAACAGTTCATTGTGATTATGATGGTACATTTATGTTCTCAATTCCTTTTGACAAAGGATGGAGTGTATATATTGATGGTAAAAAAGTGGATACTTATCCTATTGCTAATGCATTGCTTGGTGCTGATATTACACAGGGTTCACATGACGTTCAATTAAAATATATACCCGTTAATCTTATAAAAGGCTGTATCATTACAATTTTAAGTATTCTTATATTGATTGGGCTTTATATATTAAAACGAAAAAATATAACGCCACAGCTTTTATATCAAAAATTGCTTGAAAAAAGTAATGAAGATACAGACAATCAAGACAATACACATGTAAATAATATTGATTCTGTTTTAAAGATGAAAAATCCTTTAAGAACATTAAATGTTGACAAGATTTCTGATAATTTTGATAACAAAAATGATTTTGAACATTCAGAAAAAAACATTAATACACAAAATTTATCTGAATTTTTAGAAGATATTGACGACTTTGACAGTCTTGAACTGGACGATGAAAATAATTAAGATTTTTTAACATCAATAAAAACTATATATTGTCACTATTTCAATTTTACATTATAATAAATGCTACAAAGTAACGATAAAATTATAAGCAAACGCCAAAATAAAATAGGCTTGTTGATAAATTGCTTCTAAAAATAAAGTTAAAAATTTACTTTGATAAAAAATTCACACAAATGGAGGAATTATATGAAATTATGGGGTGGACGCTTCACAAAAGAAACGGACAAATTAGTAAACAATTTTAATGCTTCTATATCATTTGACCAAAAATTTTACAGACATGATATTATTGGAAGCATTGCTCATGCAAAAATGCTTGGAGCAAAAGGAATTATATCCGAAGAAGAATGTAAACAGATACAGGAAGGTCTTGAGGGAATTTTATCCGATATAGAAAATGGACAATTAACGATAACCGATGAATATGAAGATGTCCATACATTTATGGAAGCGACATTGATACAACGAATTGGCGATGCTGGCAAAAAACTTCATACTGGAAGAAGCCGCAACGACCAAGTTGCTCTTGATATGCGCCTTTATATTCGCGATGAAGTAAAAAATGTTGATGAAGAAATTAAAAATTTGATGAATTGCATTCTTCGCATTATGAAGGAACATGTTGAAACGTATATGCCCGGATTTACACATCTTCAAAAAGCACAGCCAGTCACCGTTGCGCACCATTTTGGCGCCTACTATGAAATGTTTTTAAGAGACCGAAGCCGCCTTTTTGACATCTATAAGCGTATGAACTATTGCCCTTTGGGTTCTGGTGCTTTAGCTGGAACAACCTATCCGCTTGACCGAACGATGACTGCTAAACTTCTCAGCTTTGAAGGACCTATGTTAAATAGCATGGATGGTGTGTCCGACCGTGATTATGTGATTGAATTTTTAAGCGCATTAGCGACCATGATGGTTCATCTAAGCCGATTTTCAGAAGAGATATGCATCTGGAATTGTAATGAGTATCGATTTATTGAATTAGACGATGCCTACAGCACTGGTTCTAGTATTATGCCTCAAAAGAAAAATCCAGATATAGCAGAATTGGTGCGTGGTAAAACAGGACGTGTATATGGCGCTCTTATCAGCATTCTTACAACTATGAAAGGTATTCCTTTAGCATATAATAAAGATATGCAGGAAGATAAAGAATTAACATTTGACGCTATTGATACTGTAAAAGGCTGTATTAAATTATTTGCAGGTATGATTGACACGATGACATTTAATTGTAAACGAATGGAAGACAGTGCTAAAAAAGGATTTATCAATGCCACTGACGCTGCGGATTATCTTGTTAAAAAGAATGTGCCATTTCGAGATGCACACAGCTACGTTGGTCAACTTGTCTTGCTATGTATTGAGAAAGACATTGCTTTAGATGAACTTTCCTTAGAAGAATATAAAAAGATATGTCCTGTATTTGAAGATGATATCTATGAAGCAATCAGCCTAAAAACATGTATTGAAAAAAGACTGACAACTGGTGCGCCCGGACCAGAAATGATGCGAAAAGTTATTCAACATTATGAAGAACTAAACACCAATTTTTTGACTTAACTACAACTGCATTATTATTTTTGTAACACTTTAAAATAATCATAAAGCTGTTGAAAAAGAAATTTCAATAAAAGATATTGTTATTTATTTAGACAACTATCCTACCCATATGAATTATTATTTTTCAACAGCTTTTTATTTTCTATATGTTTTTAAAATAATGACTATTCCATAAGTGAATTTTGCTTATGTGCAAAAGCAGCGCAGAAACGGAGATTTTATGAAATATAATGACTTACTTAATATGATTCAAAATGCTTGTTTAACACCAGACTTAAATTTTCTTGCAACATTACATCCCATTCCAAAAGAAAACTTTGATGGTATAAACATTCCAAAAGAATTGCTCACCTTTTTAACTCAGATAGGTTTGCCATCACAAGTACTTCTTATTAGAGAGCCAGAAGAAATGGAATCCCAAGATGTCTATACTTACTACTTTCCATTAGAAAAATTTTATACCAAAAAAATTGAAAAGGATATGTATTTATCAATTGGCGGTTGGAAATCAACATGTACCTACAACCAAACGATGGAAGAATCTGTACTCCAAATAAATGAAGATATTTCTGGAGAATATCTTGTTCATACCATTAATGGAGAAGTTTGGTATATTAATAATGCCAACTTAGAGTTAAGCGAAGATGGCTGGAAACTCACCGATAGCGACTTAGAGTTACAGTTTATCAATAGCAGTGTTGAACAATTTGTTCTATCTATGGCTTGCTGGAAACAATTTTACCCTCAATTTGAAAAAAAATATCTGGAAGTTGATGGGGATTTAGAATATATTTTTGAACATGAGGAATTATATGCTCCCTTTCTAAATACTATGGAACTGTTAGACAAAAAAGCAATCGAAAATGAATTGAATTATTGGTGTTTTATGTGTGATTTATCTTTATATTAATTGTCTCTATTTTTTCTAAATTTTAATTTTTTGGTATGTGAACAATATGTATTAAAAATATAAATATAAAATCATTTTAGTTAACAACATAAAAATGATTAAAATATTGAAAGGTGTTACATAAATAATTATTAATTTATATTAGCTGCTACATAAATAAAAATTTATAATACAACAGCTTTTATTATATAAATATCTAAAATAGTTACATTTCAAAAATAGCAAATGATAATATAACGTTAAAATACTTTTTAATTATCTATAAATGCATCTTCAATAATAGGAATACAGGGTGAAAAATTGGTGTCTATCTTATATTCACATTGCCCTTTTTTAAATATATAAGTTTGAAAATGATTATAATAATTTTTATCCTCATCATCCCAAACATATATTATTCCATAACTGCCTGTTGCAATTTTTGAAATTTTAGTATATACCTCAATAATTTGCTTTGCTTGAGATGTATTATGATTACAGCAGACCAATGTATTAAGAAAAGGGCTTCCATTTTGATATTGGATTTCTAAACCACATGTATTATTTTGAATAATGATTTTTATTTGCTCTTGTATGCTTTCAATTTCTTCTTGTGGTATAAAATCTTCATTTTTATAGGTTTCTATAATCGATAACCAACCATGTAATTCAATCATATATCTACCTCAATCCTATCTATTCTATGCCCTTTCTAGTATCAAAAGTTTCTATGTCTTTGTGCAAATATTCTATGCTACTTTCTGAATACAATGAGTCAATATTAGATACTAATTCCACATACCCCTCATAATGCTTGGCATTCTCATTATAACTATGATGATAGCTTTCAAAATTTTTTAAAAGAACAACACTTCCTGCTTGCTTATTGCCAAAACGTGTAATTGTATTATTTGTTTCTTTTTCCAAATTGCGAAAACATACAATATTACCAAACGCCTTCACTTAATTAAGAATACGATTTGCACTTGAAAACGCTTGTAATAGACCATGATATTTTAAATTTTTATCTACCCATAATATATTAAGCGTTGTTGCATCAAATCCTGTAAGAAACATATTCACTACCATTAAAATATCAATTTCTTTATTCTGAGTAAAACATCTTTATAATAATTTTGAAATTAATTTTTCAAGTTTACTAATTTTACTCACCATTCCTTTTTAAATTCCACTTCTTCTCAAATAATTCCATTTTACATCGGAAATTTTCTATAACAATTGGTTTTATAATTGGGTATTTTACTTTACTTTGATGGTTTGTATCTTTCCAACCTATCACATCATCTCCAAAAACTTCAAGTAACATTTGTGTTTCTATTGTTGTAACAAAATTCTTTCCTTGTTTATAACATTCAAAAGCTTTTGAAAAAGAATAAAACATGACATCCATCATAAATTGTTCGTCTTCTTGTTCATTTGTATAATTAATTCCAAAAGTTATAACGTGGCTCTATTTTTATTTTTCGCTTAGTAGCTTCAAAATCATTAAAAATTAAATCTCGACCTGTATATTGATAAATAATAATATTTTGCCTTTCTAAATTTTTTCTTATATTATTAGTTTGTATAGCTATTACTTTAGGATTGTTAGTATATAATATTCCGCTTATACAAAAAATAATATAATCTACCTTATGACAATCAATATTTTCTTCCATTAAATTCACTATATCTTCAAATATTGGCATAAAGTCCTCTTTTTGCTTATATGTTCCTTTATGATTATTTAAAAATAATCCTTTAAACTCTGAACAAATTTCAATAAGAAATGCTAATTCTATATTATATTTTTCTTTCGACAATGTCTTAAGATTTGTTCTATACGCTTCTACACTCTCAAGATGTTTATTTAAAGAATATTCAAACGATTTAAAAAAAGTATTATATGATGATTTTTCTTGTCTTTCTATTTGTAATGCAATAAATTTAGAAATATCATTAATTGCACCTTCAGTCATTGTTTTGATGTCACAACTTCTTTTTATGCTTCGCTCACAACCTTATCCAAGAGCCTTGCGGAAGTTCGCTTTGCTTCTCTGGTAGAATGGGCATAAATGTTCATTGTGGTACTTACATCAGAGTGTCCGAGAAGTTCCTGCACATCTTTCGGCTTTGCGCCGCCTGAGAGCAGGTTGCTTGTGTAGGTGTGGAGAAGTGTGTGGAAATGGAAGTCTTCCAATCCCTCCAAACTTCAAAACGGGTTTGGAGAGATGCTTTACCTACGATTATTAAGCGTGACAAGGCAGTCCACCAAAAGTGCCATTTTTATATGCAAATTGTAGTTGCTTCCAGAAAGCAGAATAAAAGTTTTCTTCATTGCTTCACCTCCATTTTTGATAAACCTATTTTATTGTTTTTACCTTACAATTAGATGAATTTCAGCTTACAATACAGTAAGCTAAAAAGAGCAGGCAATTCCTAATTCAAGAATCACCTGCCTTTATAATAAATTGGAATTATCATTTACGACGCACTGATTGTATCGACAATGGATGTTTCTTTCATTTTCCTGATTGGGTTTCTTACTGCCAAAATTACTGCAATGGCTACAACAACAATAATGATACCAAGTTCAACTAAGGGAACACTCCATGCATCGCCCCAGTGATAGGTTATAAGTTTGCTAAATAAAATCTTGTTGCAAACGATTCCCAAAACGCTGCCGCAGATAATACCTGTGATTGCATAAGTAGATGCTTCGGCAACAATCATTTTAGCCAGTTGCCTGTTACTTAATCCAATCGCTCGAAAGACTCCATATTGCTTCATTTTTGCAGCCACACTCATGGCTATACTATTTATGATATTGAATAGCGTAATCAATGCAATCAATACTAAAAAGCCATAGATGAAAAGACCAAAACAATAGTAAGCTCCACGGGTGTTGCTATTACCCATTCGCTCATCAGAAAAAGTGTACTGTGAGCCTACCAAACTGTGAATATCCCTGACATCATTTTCCGTTGCATTTTTAGATAACTGTATGTCAATGATAGTATAATCCGTTTCTCCCGTTAATTTTCTAAAGGTATCTTCGGAACAAATTAGTTTTCCAACCCCTGGGCTATTGTTAAACGGACATTGCGATACCACACCGACAATCTCCAAATCTGCCTGACTTCCATTCAGATTTAAGGTAATGACATTGCCTGCCTCAATGTTGTTTTGTGAATCAAAGACGATAAGTCCTGTATTATTTTCACTTTGTGCTTTTTCCAAGCTGCCAGACAAGAGATAATCCTTAGCCCAATCGAATTGCATATCTTCATAGGAAATAAGGTCAACAACTTTTTCCTCACCATTTACGATTACGGGAACATTGTAAGCGAACATTCGCCCATAAGCATTTTTTACGGCGGAATTTTGCCACAATTCCTCAATATATTCAGCCTTTACTGAGCAGGTGTTTTCTGGACTGATAACAGATATATCGGCAGTCCACGGCTGTAAAGGCGTCAATGTGTGATTCATAAAATCAATTGTCACTGAAAATGCAAGAAAGAGAATAATACTTACCGAAAAAGAGCCAATCATTAAAATAAAATTCTTTTTGCTTGCTTTCGCATGATGAATGCCAAGAGAAGTTTCTATCTTGAAAAATTTGGTATTTGCCGCTTTTTTTACAGGCTGTAGGTCATTTGCGTTTCCAGATACCACTGCCAAAGGAGAAACTTTGGATGCTTTCTTAGCGGGAGAACGAGCAGCAAGAAGAACGGTCAGCAGACCGACAACAATACCCGCTATAACACTTGGATAGCTTATGCTAAAAGCAGGCATACCGCCAAAAAATTCTGGACTAAGCTGCCGCAAAATAAAACACAATACCCAAACCAATACAATACCACCGACAACACCAAGCGGAATTGCAAAGCGACACCAATTCAAAGCCTCTTTGCGTACTAACCGCATAACTTGTTTAGGTGTTGTCCCTATGCAGCGCACCATTCCAAAAAACTCTGTTCTTTGTGCCACATTGCTGTTCATACTGCTTGTAATCATCAATACACCTGCAACCAGAACAAGGATAAATAATATGACAGCAACAGCATATACCTGTAACATAAAAGAATTACGGCTCTGTCCTAATAGTCCAAGCAATTCTGTATTTTCGGACACTTGCTCATCGGATAATCCAAACTGTTGTTTAATCACAGCTATGTTGCTCTGAATATTTCGGGTACTCTTAAATTTCAATAAGCGCATTGTGTAGTCAGCGGGATTACTGCTTGTACCATCTGGGTAAATGACACGAAAACTTTCAGTTGTCAAACATACACCATAAGAGTCTTTGCTCATAAGTCCTACTGTGTTATTTATAAAACCCGATATTGTGTATGATATTTCGCTCCCATCTGGCATAGTGATAACAATTTGCTCTCCGATTTCTAAATTCAGCATATTTTTTGCATTATTTGTTACCAATGCTTCGTTTTCGTTTGCGGGAAATGTACCTATGTCCAATGAAGTGAAAATTTCTGTAACAGCACTTTCATCACTGCCGCATATCACTACATTTTTCCCCGACAAAGTATAGCCTTGCTCACCTCGATAATTCAAGACTCCGTAATCAGCTGCGGTGGCTACATCTGGACGGCAAGCTATTAAATTTGCATCTTCATCACTTATGTTTCTTATTCCAATATGCCAATTTCCTTGTTCCTGTTGTGCCTGCAAAATCTGTCCTCTGATAAACATATCAGCCATACCGAAAATAGCCGTTACCAGAAAGACCGCCAATACAATACAAATAATAGACATACAATTTTGCTTTCGGTGTACTTTTGCAGAAATAGGAACAAGGTCAAGATAACTTTTCATTCGCATTACCTCCCAAGTCTGTCAGTACGCCGTCTATGACTCGCAATACACGGTCAACCATAGAAGTAAGGCTGTTGTTGTGCGTAATCATAAGAATTGTCTGTTGGTAATGTCTGGAGGCTTTTGTCAGCAAATCAATAACATCCTGGCTATTTTTGCTATCCAGATTGCCCGTAGGCTCATCCGCAAGAATTAACTTTGGCTTTGTAATTAATGCCCTGCCAATAGCGACACGCTGTTGCTGACCGCCAGAAAGCTGGCTTGGCAAATGGTTTCTTCGGTCTGTTAAGCCAAGTAATTCTAATATTTCTTCTACATCAGAGGTTTTCGGTTTGCGGTAATCCAAAAGAAGCGGAAATACTATATTCTGTTCAACCGTCAATTCAGATACAAGCTGAAAAGACTGAAAAATAAAACCAATATTTCTCCTTCTGAAAATCGTGCGTTCCTCTTCTTTCATTGTAAAAAGATTATTTCCGTCCATCGTAATCACGCCAGAAGTAGGAACATCCAATGCACCGATGCAGTTTAGTAGCGTGCTTTTTCCAGAGCCAGATTCACCGACGACAGCAACAAATTCTCCTTTTTCCAGAGAAAAGGACACATCTTTTAAGGCATCAACCTTTACTGCACCCGTTCCGTATGTTTTACATAATTTTTGTACTTTCAATATTTCCATATATTTAAGTACCTCCTTTCTCGATAAAGGATAACACCTCAACCTTACAAGCAGATGAATTTGAGCTTACGATTATGTAAGAAAGGACAATGTAAAGGTTGTTCCTTGTAATCGCTCACTTTGGACAGAAAGAATACCGCCTTGTCCCTCAACAATAGCCTTTGCTAATGGTAGTCCAAGTCCAATCCCTTGACTGTCTGAAGTGTTTTTGCTTCGGTAAAACCTCTTAAATATGTGGTGTATATCCTCTTGGGCAATACCATGTCCGTTATCTGTAATGAATATTCTAATCATAGCGGGAGTTCGTTCACACGATATAGTGATTTTCCCTCCCGCATCTGTATGGTCAAGTGCGTTTTTGACAATATTGCCAATGGCTTCGCCCGTCCACTCAATATCGCAATAAAGCATTTGTTCCAAGTCGCCATTTATCACAATTTCTTTTTTTTCATTGTTTGCCCGTGTTGTCAATTCATTGATTGCGTGATTGAGAATGTTGTGGATACTATAATTGGATTTTTCAAAATAGATGCTACCTGCATCTATTCTTGTGATTTTCAGCATTGATTGAATAAGCTGCTCAATCCTCTTTAATGCAGTTCCTATCTTAAAGGAAAATTCTTTGACCGTTTCGGGGTTATCTGGCTCATTCTCAATAATTTCCTGATACATCATGAGTGCCGATAGGGGCGTTTTTAATTGATGGGATATATCAGAAATTGTATTTTTAAGAAACTCCTTTGTCTTTTGTTCTGTATCATTTTTTGCTTGAAGCATAGTAGCCAGTTGGTCAACAGAAGCTAAGAGCTGATAAATATTTCCCTCATTGGATTGCGGCAGGTGAACAGTATAGTTTCCATCTATATAGTCCTTAATGATGCTTTCTGATTTCTTATACAGTCTTTCCCTGCGATACAAAAACAGCATTGTACCCAAAAACAGAAGCAGCATCCATAGAAATAACATCACAAACAGGGATATCAGTGTTGTATTTTTAACAGTAGAAACATAAGGTAAATTTTCTATATCTGTGTTGTTTGAAAGAGCAATTTCGGCTAAAAACTTATTTCCTGTAGTGTCTGTTTCCGTATTCATTAAGGCTGTTGCAATTACTTCCTTTGAAACTCCTTCTTCCAGTAAAGAAGTTGCAATCGCATTATCGTATGTTAGAAACATTTCTTTTGTAGCCGCCGTTTGCGTATCTATCACTATTAAGCCTATCAGGAAAACCAGAGGAACAAGGGCAGCAATGAAAATGCAATACCAACGGTTATACTTATCATGTAACAGGCTCATTCGTCCACCTCTTTCCACTGATAGCCAAATCCTCGGACTGTCAATAAATGCTCTGGATGTGATGGGTCTGTTTCTACTTTTTCACGCAGCCGCCGCACATAGACGGAAAGGGTGTTGTTGTCTACATAATCTCCTGTGCTGTCCCATAGCTCGTCTAAAATAATATCTCTTGTTATGATACGGTTTGCATTCTTTACCAACAGGCATATTAAACGGTATTCTGCGGCTGTAAGCTCTAATGTCTTTCCCTTTAACAAGACACGGCTGCCTAAAAGGTCTATCTTAATATCGCCACATTCCATAACTGTTCCTGTCCCTTGATTTGACAATCCTGCCCGCCGTAGCAATGCTCGGATGCGTGAACATAGCTCGCCCAACTTAAACGGCTTTGTTATGTAGTCATCACCGCCGCAATCCAGACCACGGATAATGCTGACTTCTTCATCGGAAGCTGTCAGAAAAATAATCGGTATCTGGCTTCCGTTCTTTCGCACCTTTTCACATATCTCAAAACCTGTTCCGTCTGGCAATGTGACATCAAGAATGAGCATATCGTATTTTTCTATCTCTGGTAAATAAGTCAAGGTTTCCTGCACAGAACGGACAAAATCGACATCAAAGCCATTTTTCTTTAACGAATATTGCAGTCCGTCTATCAAACTTACATCATCTTCTAATAATAAAATTCTATTCTTCATAATTCGTTACCTTTCTCCGTTTATCAACAGGCTTTTTTGCCACTTTGGGAATAAGCCATACACGGTTGATATTCATCGCGCCATCAATACGGTTTTCCTTACATAACCGTTGTACCCACCGAAGTGATACATTCCATTTTTCTGCGGCTTCCTGTGCAGTCATATATTCAAACATTTTTTACCTCCTGCTGTGTACTGTATATACATTATAGCCGTTTAAACGAATTATATCAATCACTCAAATATGAACTTTCCGAAAAGAAAAGTGACAGAGCTTTTATTCTCTGCCACTGACTACCTATGCGAAAACGATTTCCTCGTTCACAATCTCCCTTGTGCAAACCCTTATGTTCCCTAGCCGTCCTGTCCATTCTAAAGTGTTTTCTTCCTTTAGCTGTTCCGTTATGCCCTGTGCCTGTTTCATGCCCTCAATGAGCCTTTCAAAGCGTTCCTGCGCCTGCCTGTCAATGTCGGCAAGATAGGCGTTAAGTTTGCCGCTTGTTAAAAGATTAGTGTATGTAACCCTGCGGTAATGCTTCAGATAGTCCAGATTCCGTTGTCCCCAAATTCCTATCGTCGGTTCTTCTTCTATGGTTTAGTTTCTGCGGGGTATCTGCAAGCAATGTATCAGCAGGCTGTATGTATATACTATCTTTAAGTTAAGTAATCCTCCTGCTCTTTGCTCTCGAGATACTCTTTTAGTACATTTCTATCTTTACAGATACGGATTATTTCTGTTACTGCCTGTCTTGTATTTCCATATTGTTTCCTTTGTTCATTATATACTTTAGAAAAAATTATATATTGTCCAATAATCGTTTTTTCATTTTCCTTATATAAAACGTTTATTTCTGCTTCAATAGCAACTACTTTATTAGTTGCAAACCATGACAAAGAGTACATAATAAATGCCAAATCTGCTTTTGACTTTGGTGCCAAAACGCTCATCATTGCAATTAATAGCTCTGATTTCTTAAAATATTGTTATATTAAATTTATTTTTAATTTCTCTTACAATTCTATAAGCCTTCCCTCTTTAAAATAATAAATATTTTCCTTCTTATATCCAAAAACACAATTTTCAACACCAATATGCGGTTCAAAAGTAAACAATGCCACATCAGAAAGTTTGGCATGATTGCCTTTTTCAATATAAATTCGGTCAGCCTTGTCCTTAACAATAGAATGTCCCAAATTTCCAAGAAAATCAAGATTGATATAACTATTTTGAACAATAAAATCATTAATATAAAAATATAATTCTTCAAATGTAGTATTTAATGTTACAAACTGTTTCATTTCCAAATGCAATTTTTCCTGCATTTGTAAGCCATGTTTCCAATCAACATTACTGATAGCTTCTATATCATCTATAACTTGTCTATTCTCTACAATAATCGTTCTTGCAAAGTCACCCCATATATTATTATTTTGGGGACTTAAATCAATTGTAATAATATCATTATCTTGAATAATTTTATTTGATGTCTGATATTTTTTGCCAGATACGGAAATAGCTGTTTCATCACCAGAAAAACAAAATGCCCCAATATCCCAATACCAAAACGAATCCGCACCTAATTCAATCATCTTTTCTTCACATTTTTGACGAATATCCATTAGATTCATTCCTGATTTGATACTCTTTTTTATATAATTCATCGTCTGTTTTGCAATGTTTTGAACTTCTGAATAATCCATATAAATCCCCATTTCTGCGCTGTTTTTGCACAAAGAATAAACCATTCTTACAAGTTTATGTCAAGCAACGCACAGATATAAATTGCTAGTTAAACTTTATTTAACTACACTCTCAACTTCGTTCCTTTCGTATCTCTATGCGCCATTTTCATCTTTCCAAAATCAACCATTTTTCCTTTATAATCCATCGAAAGTGCATCTCCATTTGCAATAAGATAGACTTCATCTAAATAATCATCTTTTCCTAGTTTAATACTTCTTACCCCAACAGCACTTTTTTTCTTTATTGGTATCTCTGTAAGCGGAAATTTTAAAAATACACCATTTGTTGTCTGCAAAATTACATTTTGTTCACTTGTTATTACTTCCTCTTCCACAATTTGTCCATCATAGTTAAATTTAGAAAGCCATTCAACTTTGACGTCTGTAAACAGTACATCAAGCAATTTATCATCATCTGTAAGTTTGGTGGCTGTAACCGTTTTTTTTGCGACATCAAATTCATCTGCTTGAACAATTTTCATCATACCCAATTTTGTAACAAATAATAATTTTTGATTTTTTATCCTTGCAGCCTCACATAGAAAAATAATTTGCTCGTCACTGCTATTAAAATTTCCCAAATTATCAATTGGAGTTCCTTTATCTCTAAATTTCGTGCTAAAAGGAATATCTTTTACTTTAATTTGATGAAACATTCCTGTATCTGTAAAGATACATATTTTATCATTATTCATACAAGAAAAAATATGTTTGTACTCATTGTGTACGGCTTCTTTATTTCGCTCATAAGCCGCCATATCAATGGTCTTTGCATAACCAAATCGGTCCATAATAAACATAACTTCTGTAGCTGGCACTTCCTTTTCAACCACTACTGCTGCCTTACCATCTTCAATAACTGTTTTTCTCTCAAAGCCATACGATTTTTTAATTTTTTGCAAATCAGCTTTAATAACCTTTGCCATTGCTTTTTTGCTGTTCAGGATTTTTTCGTACTCTGCAATTTTTTTTAAGCATTCATCATACTCTTTTTGAAGAGAAAGAATTTCAAGACCAATCAACTTATATAATCTCATTTCTAAGATTGCTGCTGCTTGTCTTTGTGTAAAATCAAGCTTCATTGCCTGTTTTTTTGACTTTTCTGTCTTAAATTTTATTCCTTCTACAACGCCATCGGTCAAACATTCCTTTGCCATCTTCAGATTGGTACTTCCTCTTAAAATTTCAATAATCAAATCAATCATATCACAGGCTCTTATCAATCCTTCTTTGATTTCTTTATTATCAAGTTCTTTTTGAAGAAGCGTTGTATATTTTCTTGTTGCCAAATCATATTGAAAATCAATATGGTGTTGAATAATACTTTTAATTCCAAGCGTTTTTGGTCTTTTATCTACAATCGCAAGCATATTGACGCCAAATGTATCTTCAAGCTTTGTCTTTTTATAAAGAATATTTTTTAAATTTTCTACATCTGCATTTTTCTTTAATTCCAATACAATTCTTATTCCCTCTTTAGAGGATTCATTTGACACATCAACAACATCGGTTATTTTTTTTGATTCAATCAAATCGACAATATCAGATATAAATTTTCCAATATTAACACCTATCATTGTATATGGAATTTCTGTGATAACAAGCTTGTCCTTATCCGCACGTCTTGCCGCCTGCTCAAACTCCACTTTGCCACGAATCTTAATCTTTCCTGTACCATGTTCATAAATATCAAGTAATTCTGATTTGTTAATAACAATGCCACCTGTTGGAAAGTCCGGACCGGGTATATATTCCATCAACTCTTTTGTTGTTATATCTTCATTATCCATACAAGCACACACTGCATCGACAACCTCACCTAAATTGTGTGTAGGAATATTGGTTGTCATACCCACAGCAATACCATCAGCACCATTCACCAATATATTAGGCACTCTCACAGGAAGCACTTCAGGTTCTTTTTCTGTCTCATCAAAATTGGGAACAAAATCAACAACATTTTTATCCAAATCAGCAAGATAAACTTCTTGTGTAAATTTTTTTAACTTTGCTTCTGTGTAACGCATAGCAGCAGCCCCATCACCCTCAATAGAGCCAAAATTTCCATGCCCATCCACAAGTGCCATTCCTTTTTTAAAATCTTGAGAAAGCACTACTAATGTTTCATATATTGAACTATCACCATGTGGGTGATATTTACCCATTGCATCACCGACAATACGAGCCGATTTTCTATGAGGTTTGTCATAATTTAATCCAAGCTGGTCCATTGCATACAATACACGCCTCTGAACAGGTTTTAATCCATCTCTTATATCAGGAAGCGCTCTTGCTGTAATAACACTCATCGAATAATCAATAAAAGATTTTTGCATTAATTCTGAATATTCTGTTTTTATTATATTTTCTGCCATTCTTCTAATCCTCATTTCTATGCTGTTTTTTGCACAAAAAATCCTTAAATTTCGTAACTTTATGTCCGACAACACACTATCACAAAATTACTAATCAAATTTTATGAATCAATTTCAGCCTCACTGGCATGTGCATATATAAATTCTCTTCTTGGTGGAACATCACTACCCATAAGCATTGATGTAATCTCCGTTGCCATTCTGGCATCTTCAATCTCTACCTGTTTTAATATTCTTGTTTCTGGATTTAATGTAGTTTCCCATAACTGTTCAGGGTCCATTTCACCCAAACCTTTATATCGCTGTAATGTAAAAGAGCCACTTGCATGTTTTGCTTTATATTTTTCCAATGCTTTATCATCATAAAGATATTGACTATCTCCTTTTTTACTGCCTTTTTTACTTTTATCCGTTTTTTTCAACTCTGCCTTATACAATGGTGGCGTTGCAATATATACATGACCTTGATTGATAAGCTCTGGCATAAAACGATAGAAAAATGTCAATAAAAGCGTATCAATATGTGCGCCATCTACATCGGCATCCGTCATAATAATAATCTTATCATAGCGCAGTTTTGATATATCAAAATCATTTCCATAGCCTTCTAAAAATCCACAACCAAATGAATTAATCATTGTCTTAATTTCAGCATTTGCTAAAACCTTATCAATAGAGGCTTTCTCTACATTTAAAATTTTTCCTCTTATTGGCAAAATAGCTTGTGTCCTTCTATTACGAGCCGTTTTTGCAGAGCCTCCTGCCGAATCTCCCTCCACAATAAATACTTCACATTCTGCTGGATTTTTACTTTCACAGTTTGCCAATTTACCATTAGAATCAATGGAAAATTTAGGCTTGACCAAAAGATTGGTCTTTGCTTTCTCCTCCGCTTTTCGTATCTTTGCCGATTTTTCAGCACAAGCAATCACTGCCTTAAGCTGCTCTAAATTTCGGTCAAAATACAACTGAACCTCATCTCCAGTAATCATACTTACTACTGTTCCTGCATCGGGATTATCAAGCTTTGTCTTTGTTTGCCCTTCAAATCGTGGTTCTGGATGCTTAACAGCCACAATAGCTGTCATACCATTTCTTACATCTAAACCTGTAAAATTATTATCCTTTTCCTTTAATATGCCAAGCTCTCTTGCATATTGATTGATAATCATTGTAAACTTTGTCTTAAATCCTGTAATATGCGTGCCTCCCTCTTGTGTATAAATATTATTACAAAATCCAAGAATATTCTCTTCAAATTCATTGACATACTGAAAAGCAACCTCAACCTCAATGCCATCTTCAACCTTTTTAAAATAGACAAGGTCATTAATTACTTCTTTCCCATTATTTAATTCCTTGACATAAGCCTTAATTCCATCTGGCTCACAATATGTTACTTTTTCTTCACTGCCAACGCGCTTATCTTCATATACTATTGTAAGATTAGGATTTAGATAGGCAGTCTCATGGAGCCTACTTTTGATAGACTCCCCCTTAAACCGTACTTTTTCAAATATTTCATCATCTGGTAAAAATGTTATCGTTGTACCTGTATCATTTTTTCTACATGTGCCAATCTGCTTTAATTGCTCTATTGGCTTGCCTTTTTCATATCGTTGAAAATAGACTTGTCCATCGACATGTACTTCCACTTCTAGCCATACAGATAAAGCATTTACAACAGAGGCACCCACACCGTGAAGTCCTCCTGAAATTTTATATCCTCCATCACCAAATTTTCCGCCAGCATGAAGCATTGTAAACACTACTTCAACAGCAGGTATTCCGGCTTTTGGGTGGATTCCTACAGGTATACCTCGCCCATTATCTTTTATTGTAGCTGTTCCATCATCATTTAACGTAACATTAATCTGAGAACAATATCCTGCAAGATGTTCATCTACTGCATTATCTGCAATTTCGTATATCAAATGATTCAATCCCTTAGTACCAACACTTCCAATATACATTCCCGGACGCAGTCTCACTGCTTCAAGTCCTTCTAATATTGATATGCTATTTGCATCATAACTTTTCTTTGTCATTGTAAACCTCCATGCTGCGACTCATTTTAAAAAACAGCTAGTAACTCAAGTTTTGCGCAGCAAAAAACTTGTAGGAATGTCGTATTAAGAAAACCAGACACAAAATATTGTAACATATAATAATCAATCAGATATTCGCAATCTGCTTTGTTATTTATTCATAACCTCATTGTCACTTTGTAACATTTTTTTACAGGCAAGTTAAACTTTTCCTTGATGAAGTTAAACAATATCTTGTATATTTAGTCTTTAATGCGACAGTTTCTTATCTCTTTATTTTATATGAGAATTAAATATATCTTCAAAACTTTTATCAATTATCACCATACCAGACACATTGCATTGTTCCCATAATTCTTGATTAAAACAAATATATTTTTGCGCCTCATAAGGCTCAAACATTTCATTAAATGAATCTAATTTCTTCTTTTCTAATATTGCTGTCTTATTCGCTTCTGTTTTTGATTTCTCATTGTCACTATTGCATTTTATAATGTAATACTTTCCGCCAGCTTCAACAATATCACTCACCTCACCACTTTTAAGGTTATAAGCAACTTTTTCAAATGCTTCATCAAGCTCACCTTTGCGGCATTCTCGCTCATATTCACCCTGATTTACATCTTTTGCCACTACATAAAAAATCTCATTATTATCCAATCGAGTTTTTGCTGCATCAATCTCTTCCTTAGTATTGGCACATATATATTGAATGGTAATTACTCTTGCATCATCTAAACTAATCTCTGCCTTAAAATCTTGTGTACAATCATCATAAAGTGCAGCAGCTTTAGCAAAACATGTAAACATGTTTTTTACTTTTTCTTTTGTTATTCTATATTTATCAATTACACCTAAACTAAGGGAAGCAAAATATTCATCTGTGGCAGCTTCAATACTATCTTTTACATTTCGAGATAAGGCAACACCTGTTTCATCTGCCATCAAATTCATGCAATACACTCGAATAAGCTTTGCTTTTACTTGTTCCTTAATATAATCATTAAATGTAACCTCTTCAATTTTTTGATTCCAAATCCCCGTTCCAAACAATTTTTCATATTCTTTTTTGGCATCAGAAAGCAATAAATTGGCTTCCATAACATCTGCTTTCATTGTATCTACTTTAAACAATTCAGTTTCTTTAAATCCAGTAGAAATATATACAAATTTACCGTTCCAAAACTTAATATATGCAAATATTCCTAATGCTATTATCGCTATCAATAAAACTGCTATAAAATCCCATCTTCTTCTTTTTTTTCTTCTCATTCAATCCTCCAATGTTAATCATATATCACTTATATTTTAACTATACTTTATTTCTACAAACAGAGTTATTATACACCATTATTTGTTAAAATCCAACCATATATTTGGTTTTTAACTACACCTTTACATAGAAATAACAGGCATCTGAATTTTTCCAGATGCCTGTTATTATAAAACTATATTTTATTCTATCTCTGTCTTTTTATCTTTTTTTAATAAGTAAACCAGTATTCTTTCTCCTCAACACTTGTGAGTGCTGGTTTAACTGTCATCATCGTTTTACTATCATTAAATTCTATTGTAATTGTTCTCCATGTACTTCCATACTTCACTTTAATTTTATTACCACTAACTACTTTGTAATCAAGTATATCAAGTGTTGTATCCATCCATGTATAACTTATCTTAGCTTTATATTCAATTTCATCATCTGAAAAATCTAATACACAACGAATGCTTCCTTCTGTTCTTGACCAACCTCGTTTTAGTTCTTTCCTTAAACTGAATGCTTGAACTGTATTTATAATAAATATCATTGCCAATATTCCAATTACTGCTACAATAGCAATACTAATTTTCTTTTTATTCTTATCCCAAAAAGTAGGTATTTTTACTATCGTTTCAGTATCTTTTACATCTACATTCATTTTTGTTCCACATATGTCACAAAAAGAACTATAACTAAATAATTTCTTACCACAATTAGGACACACTTTTTCTTCCGTATTTTCCATAATATTAATTCTCCTATAAAATAAATTTATATATATTTTATAAAATATATAAATTTATTGCAACAACCATATCCAATTCTCCTAATTAAAAATACCGTTTATTAATAATTATACCGCTTATTAAATACCATTTTGATTTATTTTTCATGTATATAAAAAACGTCCTTACAAATATAGCTCTGTTTGGGACGTTTTTCATTGTGATATGATTCTTTTATCATATAACAGATATGTGTTAGCATAAACCGAATAATAGACACCTGTCTTTTATGTCAACACTGCGTTGTTTCCTTCGCCTTGTTCTTACATAAAATACAGATGTCTATTACTTCAAATGCTCTATTAGATTTTCTGCAAACAAACATATACTCTGTTCGGACACTTTAGCACGGTGCGCTACTATGGCGTTTGTGCCGTAGGCTACTTTCTAAACGCCATAGTAGCGACTACCGTGCGAGTGACGCCGAACATTGTGGTGTAATGACTTATAAATAACAACCTTGGAGCTTCCCCAAAGCATTTAGACCAGAAAATCTAACTTGTCTTAATTTTATCATATATTTCAAAAATGTCAACTATATTTTTACCAAATCAGTAACAATTTAACCATCCTATTTATAATTTGCCAAAATATATATTTTTCCTTAAAATTTCATATATTAATTGGCAAATTACTTGAAAATATGTTAAAATTATACTATAATTTAAATTATAAAAACATCCTTACACTTGATGAAAGAATCGATAGAAAGGAAATCATTTGCAGCTATGAATAATTTAACATCAGAGGAACAACAACGGCTCTGGAAATTAGACGAACCCCCTATCCGCAAAATATTGCTTTGGGGACTAGACAGCCAAAAAAATCCATGTTTGCTTATTTTGTATGGAAAGCAAGAAGTTGAACGGGAAATAAAGTCTTCCCCTCGTTCCTACTACACAGAGGCATACCTTTTAAAGCCTACAGTAACATATACAAATTATGCTATTTTTTATGGAACAAACGGACATTTACCCTCTATCCCAAGTACATATTATTGGGAACAAAAGAATCTGCTTTGTTACACAAAAGGTCATAAAACTGCCAAAATATATTGGGATTATAATAGAATGACAGGCTGGGAAGAAATTACAGAAATTGACCCAAAATATATTATTAAAGAATTTTATGAAATAGAGCAGAACATTACCTTTAACTATTATGAAAAAAGGAATTACACAGATTATACTGCTTATTTAAAAGAAAACAACATTCATTTTAAGGACATTGAATTGATAGAACAACCTAGTGATTTATTTGGTTTTAAGGCAGATAGTCCTTATATGGAAATGATTGTAAATATGTTTTCCAGACAACGATTATACACCAGAAGAAAATACCTTAGCCAATTTATTAAAATGCAGCCTTCTGTTGAAGACTATGAACGCATCTTAAAAATAGCAAGTATAGAATTGGCGTGTGGCATTTTTCAGGAACTTACAATACAAAAAAATCCTATTTTGTTGGAAATTGCCAAACAGATTGACAACAGCAATGTATTATGGGCAAATGCTGGATATCACAGTGGACTTAAGCGTTGTATTAAGCAATATATAAGCCTGTTTGACGAAAAGCTACTACAGAAGCAAAAGGAATTTATTTACAAAACACTGCCTGAAATGGATTTTCATATTAAAAAAGTAACATTGTATGATGGCACCACGCTAAAAGGCAAAGAACTCGAGGAATATTTAAACAAGCCAAATGCTTACTACAATCTTCGTACTTCATATGTTTTTGGCGAACAGAACCTTTATGAAAAAAATACGTACACAGACGGAAAAAATGTAAATAATATTGCGTTTAAAAATACGATACAGACAGCAAAGGCATATGGAATGGCAGATGCTATCGGAAAAATAGCTTACTATCTGGATGCACCAAGAACTGCTCATTATTTTAAAGGAAGCGGCAGAAGCAGCGCGTACAATTATTATGTACGTTATCTTAGAAGAACGCTTGACGAATACCAAGCAACCGATGAGACAAAATTTATAACGGCTGCCCGTGAAATACTGACAAGCTATACAGACCTTGATGTTTTAGACACTTATTATAATGACCTCTCCTATAATTTCTTTTTTGATAAATATTTTGAAGAAGTAATTGAACATAATGATGCGGCAGAACATTCCATATGGCACAGATATCTTGCAGATGTTCTTTTTATAGCCCAAAACGCAAAGGCTTTGCGAGTACATGAATTTTGTTATGCCATATTAAAAAAGGCTGATGCTCGTCACCAATTTGATTCTTATGACATCAAAGAACTGATTACGCTTTCAACAATACCTTATAAAATAACAGCACAATTATTTGAAAAAATACTGATGCCAAAATTAGAAGCATTACAAGAGTTTGATGCAGACATTATGATTACCTTAATGAATGTATCATCAGAAAGACTATGGGATGCTGCAATAAAATACTTCAAACAGACAAATGGAAAATTCCAGCCAGAACATGTCGCTGATTTTCTCTTTTTAGATACAATAGAAAGATGGTACAGCGTATTAGAAGACAATATCAATCATTTTACTATTGAGGAGTACACTGCTTTTGTAAAATCCATTGCTGAAAAAAGAGAGCTTTTTTTCGAGCAACAAATCGAGCTTTCTGAGCAAATTACAGATTTATTGCTAAAATCTGTTAACAAATTGGATACCGCAACAATAGAGGAACAACAAGAGCTGCTGCGCTATTTTACACCTCTGCTGTTAAGCCTTAAGAAAATTCCGGACTTCCTTTTTGATATAGCAGAAAATATTATATTCTTTATGCCATATGATATATTAAAAGATACACTTCAAAGTATAGACTTACAGCATAACAGAATTTCAGAAAGAGAATACAACACCGTAGCCTTATTAAAGTCATGCAAAGAAGATGTGCTTCCTAAAGACAGCTTAATCCTTTCTATTTTGGAAACTGGTTCTAAAAGACTTGTAAAGACACTGACAGAAATCATAGACCGACATCAGGCTACACTTGCCAAACAATCAACTACTCTGCTGCTGCTTTTTGAATGTAATGTATATCATTTAAACAAAACTGCTCAGTCTGTATTTGAAGGTTTAGAAATTGAAAAAAGAGAAAAATTACATATTGTTTTGTTAGATTCTCCTATAGAAAGGGCTTATCAATATGCTCTAAAAAAACTTGATGATTGGTATGGAAATAAGCTTCCAACACAATTTATCTTACGTATGATGGAACATCCTTGCGTTGAAGTAAAGGCTTACCTTTCTCAAAAAATGAAGCATGCCTTTTCTGACTTAAAGGAGACAAACCCAGATTTATATATTTATTATACAAAAACATTGCTTTATCTTCCAAATAAAGTCTCAAAAAGCAAGGAGCATGTATACCACACAATTCCTTTGTTTTTACAATATTATCCTGAAAAACAGCAGGAAATAGAGCATATACTTCTTGATATTGGAAGCTCAAACAGCAAAATAGATTCTGAAAGAGCGCTTGTGACATTTGCTCAAATTCAGAAGGAGGTAAGCACTTTATGAAAGTAGGTTATAAATATGCAAGCCCTTCTCGGTGTACACAGATTAATAATCAAACAACATTAGGGCTAAGCCCTGACTTATCTCGTGATGAAAAAGTTTCTTTCTGCGGAAAATTAAAACATCCTTTATTGTTCCGTGATGCCATGCTTATGCTGAGAGAAATTGTTATTTCTGATACGAGAAAAAAATCAAAAGAAAGAACCGATTATTTTAAATGGCTTGACGAAGAAATCGAACGTCGTGTAAAGGCACACAAAGAGTACATGCCAAATGTAAGGGAAGCTTTAAAAAAAGAAATGGATTCTTATGATTTTGAGCTTTCCCATAAGAAAGATGAAATCAATCAATTATTAAATATACAAAGAAATTTGCAAAAGCAAATTGACCAGTATGATGCTTGGAAGGATTATTATAAAATTGAACGAGACTTTTGGAAATTTATAAAAGACAGAGATTACAGTTTATGGTTTGTATTAGACCCTGTAATTACTGTACATAATGACCAAGTTTCGTTTGAGGCATTTTCGATTGATGAATCCATTTATGGTTGTTTGTCGGTATCTATGAATGAATTTGATTTATTGCAGACACCAAAATTAGGAACAACAAATATTGACTTTTCTGCTAAATTAGAGAAGGAAATGCAGCGATTTAGAAGCTATACAGATGTCACACTATCTGTCAATCCAGAAGGCTTTACAATAGACAATGATATTGTTCCAGAATATGTAGAAAAGAAAATTGATTTGCCTGAGACATGGATTAAAGGCTTTAATCAAGTATCTTCTGCATCGGCATTATCTGGAATTGAATTAGAACTTTCTCCTTCTGACATGTATGACATATGTGCATTTTTAAGAAAGCACAAAGAGAAGAAAAGCCCACGTTACATGAAATGGATTTTAGAGCCAAAACAAAGAATACAAATTGTATTTGAACCTTTTGGAACAGTTCTTACTCTAAACACCATTTATCAAGGCAACCAAAGAAGAGAAGAAAAAATTTGGGGAAGAAGACGCTGGCTTGTGGTTGAAAAATTAATTCCTTTATCAAAAGCATTTTATGTACGCTTTCTAGGATTTGGAATGCCTCAGTTTATCCGTGCCGATATGGGTACAATGCAAATGACGGTTGGCTTTTCTGCATGGTCTTCTAATGACTGGGTAAAAGGAACTGCATTTAATATTATGGCTGGATTTACAGGCAAGGGTTGTTATACGTACATTTATAAATTACTAAAAGATAAGCGTTGTTTATCTATGCAGGAAATTTCGGACTATCTTCCAAGCGAAAAAAGCGATAAGATAAAAGCTGGTATAGGTATGCTATTTCGGCGAGGTGAGGGTTATTTTGATATTGTAAATGACAAAGTACGTTTTCGTCATTTATGCAATGCCCCAATTCCAGAAGATCTTTATGAAGTCTCCGATATTGAAATGGATGTACAAAAATACAGCAAGCTTACATTTGATAATATGAAAGTACGATACACGCAGCAACAAGAATTTGTATTTACGACAACATACAAAGAACGCAACCAGTTATCCTCTACTGAAATCGTTATTGACCAAGATGGACAAATTACAAAAATTGATTGCAGCTGCCAAAAATTTAAAAGAGGCGAGAGGAATCTTTCAGAACCTTGCGCGCATATTCTCGCGCTTTACGTTGCTTCTTATAAATTGTTAAAGTTAAAAAATTTGGAATATGAAAAAGAATATAAAATCAATGATATTATGGAGATGTTGCTATAATGGATACAAAAGCCGAATATAGAAATCTAGTAAATAATATGGGTAAAAAAGAATTTACCTTCCTCAAAATGCAGGAATATGGGTTTTGGCCTAGTAATCTGCCAACGCCATACGAGCGGCAGCAAAATGAAACAGAGCAAGATTTTGAAAATCGAAAAAAGCTGCTTGATGAATTTCAAAAACTTTCCGAAAAAATATCGAATGCCTATCAGGAGAGACAAGAAATTGAAAAAAAGCTTTCTCATTTAAAAAAAGAATATCAGAATACATGGGACTATGAAAAAATCCGTGCTGTTGTAGCACAGGAAATTATGAAGGAATCCATAGCTAGACGCGCTGAGAAAAAAGCAGAAAGAGAACGACAAAAACAACTAAAATCGGAAGCATGGAAAAAACGGAAAGCTGAAAATATTATATTTATTGGCAAGGGCTATTCCAATCTGTTAGAAAAAAAAGAAACCGATATACAAAAACTAAAAGAAAACCAGATGCCTGTTATCGAAACCGACAGAGAGCTTGCAGAATTTCTGCAGATAGACTACAACACACTGCGTTATTTGGTATACCATAGGGACGTCATTACATTTGACAATTATTACCATTTTGATATTCCGAAAAAAAGTGGTGGGACACGTCATATAGCTGCACCTAAAACACAACTTAAAACAGCGCAGAGACAAATATTAGAGCAGATTCTTCAAAAAGTAGAAGTTTCTGATTTGTCACATGGCTTTGTCAAATCAAGGTCTGTCCTTACAAGCGCAAAAGCACATAATACAAGTCCTGATTTATTGATAAATATTGATTTGGAAAACTTTTTTCCTACTATTACATTTGAACGTGTAAGAGGCGTATACCAATCCTTTGGCTACTCTGGCTACATCGCTTCACTGCTTGCTATGATTTGTACCTACTGCGAAAGAATGCCGCTTGAAATAAAAGGGGAAACAAAATATATCAAGACATCGGACAGAATATTGCCACAAGGCTCTCCAGCAAGCCCTATGATTACAAATATTATATGCAAAAAACTAGACAAGCGTATTAATGGTTTATGCAAAAAGCTAGGAATTACTTATACAAGATATGCTGATGATATGAGTTTTAGCTATATGGGAAACACAGAGGATTTTGACATAGGAAACTTTTTAAACAGCATTAATAAAATTATAGAAGCAGAAGGCTTCCATATGAAAAAAGAAAAAACCCATATATTAAGACAAAACAACAGGCAGTATATTACTGGCATTGTAATTAACAATGAAGAAATTGGCGTTCCTAAAAAATGGGTTAAAATATTAAAAGCTTCTATACATAATGCACAGAAACTAAAAGCTTCTGGCGGTTTGGTATCCAATAAGACCATACATGAAATCTCAGGAAAAATTGCATGGCTAAAAAGCGTCAATGCAAAAAGATATCAAAAAATTATAGATGAAGGTACTAAATTCTTAAAAAGCTTAACCGGATAAGTGTCATGTATCAAATGGTACACATAATGCTATGAGTAGGAGGGAGTGATAAACTCCCTCCTACTTCATTTAATAAATATTATCCTTTCATGCATCCAAGTGTTATTAAATTAGACAATTCCTCTTTTAAATCTTTTCCTCGTGTAGTAAGAAAATCACCTGCTATCAACGCATTGATACCTGCTTCATATCCTGCATACTCCTCTTTCCCCATAGCATTTTGTCGTCCTCCTGCAAAACATAAAATTTTATCTGGCATTATCAATCGAAACATTGCAATGGTACGAAGAATTTGGTCAGCACTTAAAAGTGACTGATGTTCTAGCCTTGTACCTGAAATAGGATTCAAAATATTAATTGGAACACAATCTACATTCAATTCCCGCAGAGCATACGCCATCTCTATACGTTGTTGTGGTGTTTCACCCATTGATAGAATACCACCACTGCAAATTTCCATGCCTGCTGCTCGTGCTATATGGATTGTTTCCAATTTATCAGCATAACTATGTGTAGAGCATATCTGTGGGAAAAAGCTTGGAGCTGTTTCAATATTGTGATGATATCGAGTAACTCCACATTCAACCAATGCTTGCGCTCTTTGCTTATCCAGACTGCCTAGTGAAGCGCATAAGCCTATACCAGTCTCATTATGTAATCGCTGATAAATTTGTAAAATATACTCAAATTCCAAATCACTTAACCGCTCGCCGCTTGTAACTAAACTAAATCGCTCTACCCCATATTTTTGTAATTTCATGGCATGTTCTACAATGTTATCAGGACAAATATCCTCAATTTTCACAATATGAACATCACAGTTATGATGTGCGGATTGTGCGCAAAAAGCACAATCTCCACTACATTTGCCAACTTTTGCAGCATAAATGGCACACATTTTCACTTGACTGCCGCAATATTTTTTAGTAACCACATTTGCCGTATGAATCAGCTCATTTAATGGTATACAATCGGACTCCATCATCATCAATGCTTCATCCATTGTTGGAATATATCCTTCTACTATTTGGTCTAAAATCTGTTTTTCCATTCATAATCCTCATTTCTGTGATACTTTTTGCACTATTGATTGCAAGAATTTTTATATATCAAAAAGTTCACAACTATAATTGTCTTAATAATAAAATATTATACCTAAAATGAACTTAAATTGTCAACTTTTATCAATAAAATAGTTAACAATTTAAAGAGTCTTTTCTCCTAAATTCATACTAAATTTGTTATAATAAGCCATATATTTATCAAATAATTTTATTTACAAAATAAATTATATATAAATAATAAATATCTATTCACATTATCCAATCATCATATAAATAAAAAAGGATATCCCCTAAAGTCATTTTATAACTTTTAGGATACCCTTTTCTATTCATATTTTGTACTATTTTTTCTACAGTCGTTCACTATATAATATTTAGTTTAATGTATCAACAAGCACAATACTAGAATCACCTTTTCGTGCCTGCTCTAATACAGCTGCTGCTAACTTTTGAAATGAATGATAAGAAGTCGTTGCTCCCGCTAAAGCATCAATTTTATTTTCCTGCTGACTATTTAAAAGTTGATTAGCATAATTACGGGTATATTCATTTGGATAAGTTCCATTAGAATGAAGCATTATCTGCATATAAGCATTATCCCAACTCTTAATAAAACCACTCGCATTTTCCGCATTATACTCTACGGATACAATACTGTTATCCTTAACCATAATTGTAATATATTCTTTCCAACCATAATCAAATTCAGCAGCTTGAGCAGTATAATAGCCATCCTGAAGACCTGTTTTTTCACCACAAGCAGTCAAGGACACTATAAACAATAAAACTAAAATCAAACAAAATATTCGTTTCATCTCTTGCGTCCCTCCTTCAAATTAAACTTTTTCACATGAGACTGCAAAGCCTCTGCTTCTCTTGCTAATAATTCACTTGACTGTTTTGTTCCACTGGCATTTTGCAGATTGTGGTCAGCAATGGTAGAAATTTCTCCAATTCGCTGTTCCATACTTGTCAAAGCACTTTCTTGCCCTTGTACTGCATCCACCAACTGCTCTGAAATTGTATTAATTTGGTTTGATACAGACGAAATTGCTTGAAGAGAACCTGCCGTTGCAGCAGTCAATTCAACACCCGTTTGAATAATGGTTCTTGTGCTGCTTACCATCTCTGTAGCCTCTTGTGCCGCTTTAGTACTTCTAGTAGCCAACTGTCGAACTTCATCAACTACAACAGCAAATCCTCTTCCAGCACTTCCGGCACGAGCTGCCTCTACAGAGGCATTAATAGCTAAAATACTTGTCTGAAAAGCAATATCCTCAATGGATTTAGCAATTTTAGTAATTTCTTGAGCATTAGCACTAATATTATCCATTGCACCAGAAAGTGAAGTCATACATATATTTGCTTCCTGAACACACTGTGTAATTTCTTCTGTTTTAGTGCGTGTTTGGTCTGTACTTTCTGTAACATTAAATAATTGTTCCTTTACATGAGACACTTCTTGAACCAATGCTTCTGTCGATTGATTTTGCTCTATTGACGCTTGATGCAATTGACTAGACTGTCCATTCATCTCCTCAGACATCTTTGCCAACCGAGTAGCTGCCCCATAAAAACCTACAAGGGTTTTATTCATTGATTGAATAATTGTATGTAAACTTGCTTGAATTAAAGTAAAATCTCCTTTATACTCCACTTGAGGCTCAACACACAGATTACCGTTTGCTACCTGTGTCAATACCTGTTGAATATCGGATATATAATGGTTCATCGTTTGTACTGTGTCCGCTAATGTCTGTGTCAGCACTTCCAACTCATCTCTGGAATGAACAGGAACTACTTTTGTATGTAAATCTCCATCTGAAAGAGCTACAATTCGACTCGTTACACTTTTTACTGGACGCGAAATTGACCGAGCTAAATGCAAAACAAGCAAAATAGAAAAAATCAATACTGCTAATGTAGACAATATTGCTACAACCATTGCTGCATTAATTAATTGATTATAATCGGACTTTGGAATTTGAATAACCAAAGACCATTGCGTACCTCGTACAGGCGAAAAGGCAACTAACATCTTTTCTTTATCAATAGAAAACTCAATAGCCCCTGTCTCTCCTGTAGTCACATGAGCAAGCACCTGCTCATTTTTCCCATTCAATTCAACAAGTGTACTTTCTTCCAACGCTATAGACTGGTCTGGATGCGCAATCACAATTCCTTCTCGATTGACCATATAAGCTGTGCTATGTTTACCAATATTAATATTGCTAATAACATCATTGAGTGTATCATATTTATAGATACCCACTACATATAAAACGGTTTCTTCATTCTCTTTTACAGGCATTCCCATTGTAATGCCTAATTTATTTTGAAAAATAGTGGAAGAATCGGTCGTTAAATTATCCGTTTCTTGAAGAAGTGCATAAAAATCATTATCTAAACTTTCTGGTGCGTCGTTAATTCCCTGAACCAACTGTCCATTTAAATCATATAAAGCAATCGTATAAAACTCATATATCTCAGCAGCTTCCACTAAAACCTGCTCACGGTTCATTTGAGTTGTCTCCTCATCAAACAAAACATCTTCTTCACCATCAATAAAAATGGAACCCATGCGAGAATCTCCCGCAATAGTCATCATTCGGTCTGCCAACATATGAATGTTAGCCTCTACCGTTTTAGCCGATTGCCTAGCCATCGGCTGCAAGCTATCCAATAAGATATTATTTGCCAATGATTGCATGGACAATGCCATAATCACACAACATATGATAACCAATACCAATATGTTAAAAGTGGTACTTCTCAATATTCTCCCATTTAGGCTCCGTTTGATTTTTCGGTTATGGGAGTCTGCTTTTTTCTTAGTCACGTCTTTTTCTCCTTTTCCTGAAATCTTTTTTATGACCTAGTGAAAATCTACTAGCAAAATAGTTTTTTTAATAAATATTAACCTAGCTAATAAACAAACGCTTTACCTTATAATATATCACAAAAGCCACAAAAAAAGAAGCCTTTTTATTTCAGATAACAAATAATTAAGATAATAAATTATCAAAATAATAAGTTATCAAATAACTTGTTATTTTGATAACTTGTTATTTTAATACTGTTTATCCCACACCATATCTAAAATGGCTACTCTTTTATCAGCCAAACCTTCCCATTTTGTAGAAAATCCAACCTTTTCTAATTCATTGGCAATGATTTGTCCAATTTCTGTGGCAGTCACCTTATCGGAATAATTGCCAAAACAAAAATAAAGTGTTGTTGAACCATCGAATAAATGTTCTAAATCCTGCATAGTATAAAAACAATAACCAATAATTGTTTCGCCTTCCTTCATACGTTCTCTAGCTTCTTCGTTGCAATCATCAATACCATCTGACAACGTGTACCCAGCACAATGCTCTGTAACAATCCCTTTCTTTTCCATATTATTAAAAGCGAGGTCAAGTTTTAAAAAGTTTTCTTGTGTTCCAGTATTTTGAAATTCATCACGCAATGCAGCAATAATCGTATAAAAGTCTATATCTACACTCTTTTCTATATCATCTGGATATTCTTCTTCAATATACAATTCACAGTCATCTTTTATTTCTTCATTGGATAAAAAACCTGCTTTTATACTATTCACTATCATTTCTTCTACTTCATTAGCACAACATTCATCTAATTTATTTTTCCAATCCATAACCAAATTTCTCCTAACATATTTATTCTTTAATTTCAACGATATATATAAATTTTTTTATAATTAAAATGATGAAAATTTTTAGTAATGTTTATAAAATTTTGTATTTATATATTAACAATAATTTATTTTAAATATATTACTTTTTCCTATTTTTGTCAATAATCCGGTAAATATTAACAAGTTTGTTTGACTTTTTTATATAATAAATCAAATGCTTACCTAAAATAATTGAATTAAAGAAGCATTTTAAAAAATATATATTTATATAAAAACCAGAATAAATTTAATCTTGTAGATTTAAAATAATATGCTATAATCAAAAACATATTGCAAGATTTTGAGGAAAAATAAATGAACATAACGATTTGTGATGACAATATACAAGATTTGACCGAATTAGAAATTTTACTAAAAAAATATAAAGAATTACATTCTAATATTCATTTTGAAATAGAAACATTTTTAAATCCATCTATATTATACAATAAAATACAGGAAAACAAACTAGCAGATATTTATGTACTTGATATTCTTATGTCTGAAACTACAGGCATTGAACTTGGCAATATCATACGAACACATGATGATAAAAACGCCATTATTTACACAACTTCATCCGATGATTTTGCTTTGGAGGCTTATCATATTCACGCTATACGATATTTACTAAAACCAATTCAAGAAAATCAATTTTTTGAAGCAATGGACTATGCTGTATCTTATACCAAATTTAAAAAAGTTCCTATATATTCAATAAAAACAAAAAATGGATTGATATCTGTACCTTATTCCAATATTGAATATATTGAAAATGCCTCAAGAATGTTGCATCTTCATCAAACCAATGGTGAGACTATAACTAGCATCTTTATACGAAAATCTTTTGAAGATGAGGTAAATGAACTATCTAATAATCCATATTTTATAAAAGTTCATAAATCTTTTATAGTAAATATGAATTTTATACAAAGACTAGAAGGGAATCATATGGTAATGAGAAGCGGTACTATTGTTCCTATTAGTAAAAAAAATACAACAAATGTAAAAAGACAATATCTTTTATTTGTGTCAAAACAATTTACATAGGAATTTTCAATGAATTATTTTAATAATATTTCTTATATGATAAGTCATCTATTTTTAATGTTGTTTATATATCTATTTATTACACACCGCTACTCAAAAACAATAACAAAATGGATTTGTTTTACTTCATTTTTACTGCTTAATATAACCGATTGTTTAAAATTAAATATCTTTCCTGACAGTGATTTATGTTATTTTATAACCACTTTACTACAAATATTTATAACACAATTTACTGGAATCTTTATCTCGAAAAAAAGGAATAATAAGGTACTTTTTATAGGATTAAGTGCTTCTAACTACACCATTATAGGAAGTGTTACAGCAGCAATTTTATATATTTATACTCAAAACATGCCTTTAGCTTTACTTGGAAATTTTACTGTACATGCTATTGTTCTTTTTACCTTATATCATAGTATTCGCAATATTTGGATTAAACAATATGAAAATGAATACACAAAAGATTGGTGGAAATTATGTTTTATTCCCATTTTTTTCTATTGTAGTTTTTCTTGTATAGCATTTTTTCCATACACACTTTATGATAATCCTAACAATATTCCCGGCATCTTATTTTTTATGTTGACTATGATTGTATCTTATACGGTGGTATTACAGTATATAGAAAAGGACTCAAAACAAAAAGAGATATACTGGAAAAATGCGTTATTTGAATCCTATATTAAAGGACTTGAAAATGAATATTACTTAGTAGAACAATCTGAAAAAAATATAAAAGTACTGCGCCATGATATCAGGCATTATTCTAGTATGATAAATAAACTTTTAAATCAGCAAAAATATGAAGAAATACAAAGCATTTTAACATATATTAATGATGTAGCAGATGAAAATAAAGTCATTAAGTATTGCAATCATCTAATGGCAAATACTATTCTTTCAAAAATGATGGAAAAAGCAGCTTCTCTTGATATTGAGGTGCATTTAGATGTGGATATTCCAAAGACGATTATTGTTAATGATTATGAATTTTCTTCTATTATTGCCAATTTATTTGAAAATGCTATTCATTGTGTAAAAGATTTCCAAAAGGAAGAACGACAAATTGATATTATCATTCATTGTAGAAAAGAACAATTATTTATTCAAATGAAAAATAGATATAAAGAAGAACTTACTTTTGATTCCTTAACAGGACTGCCAAAAAGCAAAAAAAATGGAAATCATGGTCTTGGTATGCAAAGTTCTTTAACCTTTTGTCAAAAAATTAATGGTACGATTGACTGTTTTTGTAAAGACCATGTTTTCTATATTACCCTATTTGCAAAATTTTAAAGCAAGATAAAAAATAAATAAGCAGCAATACAAAATATATATTTTATATTTTTTATATATCTTGTTATAATCTGGCATTTTTTTGCGAAATATTGTATCTGATGAAATGAATGAAAACGCGTTATAATGAAGAAGATTATCACAACTTGATAATGGAGGAATTATAATGCAAAAAACTTTTATTCGATATACATTTGTTATCATTACATCAGCTATTTTTTTAATATTTTTTATTAATCTTTTAATTACGCTGCATACTCTTGAATCACAACAATACAATAAATTTTATGCCAAATCAGAACAAGTGATTCATACACTTGAAACCAATCAAGCAGAACTTGCCATTTTACAGGAAAATTTAGATGAAGATTATCTCACACGAGCAAAAGCGGCTGCCTATATATTTGACACACAAGAAGAAATTACTATGAATGTTGAAGAGATGGCATATTTAGCAAAACTTTTGAATGTAGATGAATTACATGTAATTGATGAAAATGGTTTTATTATAGCCGCTTCTGTTTCAAGATATGTTGGATTTGATATGTCACAACATGAACAAACTCGCCCTTTTTTGGCTATGCTTGAAAATGATAAGGAAGAAGATTACCTAATCCAAGAAGTTCAACCAAATGCCGCTGATAATAAAATTATGCAGTATGTTGGCGTAACTAGAAAAGGAAAAAAAGGCGTTGTTCAAGTTGGTTTTAAGCCAACTAGACAGCTAGAAGCTAAAGCAAGAAATACGTATGAATATATATTCTCTCGATTTCCTACAGATTCTGGGGAAGAACTTTTTGCAGTAGACCGTTCTACAGGTGCTGTTCTAGGACATTCTAATGGCATGGATACCGATTTTTCTGCTGACTACTATCAGCCAGAACAGCTTTTAGAATGTATAAAAGGCTCTTATAGAAAAGAAAAAAATGGCAACTCTATGTATGTAGTCGTTCGAGAATATGGTGATACATTAATTGGTCTTGCTATTCCTCAAAAAAATTTGACCCAACAACTTTTTAAACAAGCTTTTAATATATTATGGTATCTCCTACTAGTTGAAATTCTTGTACTTGTTCTTTTAAATTATCTTGTAAAGCGAAAAGTAGTAAACGGTATTCACTTGATTATACAAAACTTAACGGATATCACCAACGGAAATTTGGACACAACAGTGGCAGCAGGCAATAATCCAGAATTAAAAGCATTAAGTTCGGGAATCAATACGATGGTAAAAAGCATAATCAGTATTTCAGACCGCATCTCTGCTATTATTAAAATTAGTGGTATTCCTCTTGCAGCTTTTGAGTATAAACTTGATGTACAACATGTGTTTGTCACTTCTGGCTTTAAAGAATTATTAGATATTTCAGAACAAAAAGCAAAAGAATTATGTCAAGACTCTATTCGATTTGATAAATATATTAAAAATATTATCAATAATCCATTAAAAGGAGAAACCGATATATTCCAAATAAATGATACCAAGTATGTTCGTATTCATATGTCTGAATCTTCTAATACAAACTTAGGTGTTATTATTGATATTAGCAAGGATATTATTGAAAAACAACAAATGCAATATGAAAATACACATGATTCTTTAACAAAACTATATAAATATTCCTATTTTAAACAACTTGCATCGGAACGATTACAAAATATGCCTTCAAAAAGCATTTGCGCTATTGTTATGCTGGATTTAGATTACTTTAAATTGATTAATGATACTTTTGGCCATGATATAGGCGATAAATATTTACAACATTTTTCTAATGTGATGCGTTCTATGCCATCTGAACATTTTTTATGTGCAAGACGTTCTGGTGACGAATTTTGTATGATGTTATTTAACTGTAAGGATAAAAAAGAGATTGTTCAATATTTAGATGAATTTTATAAGACATTAGAAAAAACACCTATAGCACTGTCTGAAACAGAATCCAAAGCAATTAGTGCTTCTGGTGGCTTTGTATGGACAACAGATTCTAATGCGGATATTGATGAACTTTTAAACTATGCAGATGAAGCCCTTTATGATATAAAAAGAGAGACAAAAGGACATTTTGGAGAATATCATACACCTTGACAATGCCCATGGCTAAAGCAAGGGATTTTATAACACATTGGGATAATTTATCTTTTTAAATAAGCCTTCTGTCAAAGGAGTTGTTATAAAATAAATGTTACATTCTATTTTATAACAACCCCTTATCCATTTATAACAATCTAATCATTGTCTTTTTAAAAAATTTTATTTAAAATTTCTTACTTATTATTACTCCACATGTGATGATGCACTAGACAAATTCTTTACACGTTCTGCTACTACATGGATTCCATTGTATTGTTCCTGTAGCGATACACTTGATTTTTCTGTAAGCTGTGCTGTGTTAGTTGAAACTTCACTAATTCTGTCAACAGCTTCAACGATTGAATGGTTAATTTGCTGCATTTCTTGTATCATACGTTCTATTTCTTGTACCGAACTTGCAATCTTACTATTCATTTCTTCAAAACCTGCAAAAATATGCTTTACCTCAATAACAGCTTCTGACTGGTTTATAATATCTTCCTTCATCTGCATCATATCTTGAACGATATTCTCAATTTCTGTACAAAACATTTGAATAATCTGTTCAATATTTAACGTAGTTGCTGCCGAATCCGATGCAAGATTACCAATAGACTCTGCCACTACCATAAAGCCTCGTCCTTGCTCTCCAGACCTTGCCGCCTCTATCCCTGCATTCAATGACAACAATTTTGTTTTAGAAGAAATCACATTAATCGTATTTACAATTTCTGAAACTTTTTTTGACTGTTCCTTTAAATTTGTAATTGTTCCATAAGTGCTTTCCATCTTTTTTATAGTAATCTCATTACATTCACTAAGTTTTTCTATATCTTGAATCCCATTTTTGCCTGTCTCTATAAAATATTCTGCTTCTATTGTTAATTTTTCGCTTTGTTTCATCAACTGCTCAAATTTTTCAATCATTTCATTTGTGTTCAAAAGAACCTGCTTGGAATCTCGTTTTTGTTCCTCTGTTCCCTTTGATATTTTATGTACAGACTCATTGATAATTCCCATATTTCTCTCAATATCATCTAAATGACCAGAACTTTGCACCACCTCTGTTGAAAAAACAGTAAGTCGGTTTAATACGCCCGATATTTTGGCAATCATTAAATTAAAACTTTTAGAAAGCGTACCCAATTCATTTTGACCACTCTCATCTGCCTGTATTGAAAAATCACCTTCAGCAGCAACACCTACTAACTGATTTAATGATATAATTGGTTTCGTTAATTTTCGTGCTAATATAATAATAACGACAACGGCTGTCATAATAAAGATTATTGTAATAAAAACTAATATCATTATCACCTGATTTAATACTGCTGTGGCAGAAGATTTTTCCTGTAAAGTAAGAACCGACCATGAATCCGACTCTCCTTTTAATTGAATAGGAACATAACTGATATAATATTCTTTTCCATTATCTGAAATTTCTTCAACCCCATTTTTTCCAGACATAACAGATTGAATCACCTTTTGAAATTCTTGTGACAATTCAAAACTTTGCTTTTCTGTAATAATATTGCTACTGGCATCCGTTAATACTGTTCCATTAGCATCTTTTTGAGATATTGTTTTTGTTAATGTCTTATAATTATACTGTTCTTCAATCTGTACACTATCAGGATGTGCAACAACAATTCCCTCTCCATCAATAACAAATGATAACTCTTTCTCCTGTGTATTAGAATACTCTTTAATCATATCTTGCAAATAATCCAACTTTAAGTCGGCTGCAAAAACACCAATAAAATCTTCTTTTTCATACATTGGGAAAAAGATAGAAGCACAAGGCATTCCTGTATTAACAGAATAATATGATTTTGATACAAACGATTTTTTCGATTGTGTTACCT
>CAJUKN010000001.1:0-103772 GCA_910587485.1 uncultured Lachnospira sp. | reverse complement strand
CTGTTTAAACCACCAACGCTGCGAACGGTCTGCCAATGTTCCAGTAGAACGCCCTGTCTGCATACCATCTACTCCCTGCACATACAATAGTTCAAAGTAAGGATTTCTATCTATACAACTCTTAAGAATGGAACTTTGTATTGGGGTGTCCATAGACAAAATACTTGGATTTACGGATAATTCCTCTGCCATATTATAAGCACCATCAACAAATATTTGGATGCTTTCTGATAACAATCCCGCACGTTCTTGATTTTTAATTTGAATCTCTTTTTTATAAAAAGAGATAAAAAATGCTGCAATAATCGTAACTAATACCATAGAAAGTAAAACAACAATAGCAATCATTGGTATGAGCATTTGTTTAAAAATGCTTTTATGTTTCATATTAAATTCTCCTTTATTGTATATCTTATTGGTGGCATTCTTCCGCCTGTTATCAGCAAGCAAAAACAATGTGGCTATTTTAACATAAAACATTTTAATAACACAAGCTATATATATATCAAAAGCGTATTATTTATAATTTATTTGATAATATTATTTATTTAACAACTCTATTTATTATTATAATTTGTAAATTATTTCCTTTTATTTTTAACATTCAAATTTTACATGGATTTTACAATAACACGATATTCGATTTGATATTTATTTTATATGATATGACTGTAAGTTCAAAACGAAAAATAAATTAAAATCTTCCATCGCGGGATTTGTGTCTGTGTGCTGCTTGCCACAAACCCATAAGAATTTTTCGTTCTTTATGAAAAAGCAGCGCAGAAATGAGGATAAAAATGAGAAAACAAATAAAATATATAACACTTATACTTTCAAGTGTTCTTACCTTATGCTTACTGACAGGATGCGGCAATAATGCTGCAAAAGACAGTTTTAACGCTACAAAAGAAATCAACACCCTTACCCGTGAAGATGGCTCTGGAACTCGTGGTGCATTTATAGAACTATTTGGCATTGAACAAAAAAATAACGAAGGTGAAAAGATAGACTATACAACCAATTTGGCAGCCGTTACAAATTCAACCTCTGTTATGATGACAACCATAGCTGGAGATTTATATTCCATCGGTTATATTTCACTTGGTTCAATAAATGATACTGTAAAAGCTGTTCAAATTGACGGTGCAGACGCTACAATGGAAAATATCAAAAATGGCACATATAAAATTGCCCGCCCTTTTAACATTGCTACTAAAAAGAAAATTAACGACACCACACAAGACTTTATTGATTTTATTATGAGTACAGATGGGCAAACTATCATTGAGGATAATGGATATGTTTCTATATCCAATACAGAACCCTACAATAGTAAGCGCGTTTCTGGCAAAATTGTGATAGCTGGTTCAAGTTCTGTAACGCCAATTATGGAAAAACTCAAGGAAGCTTATCTTGAAAAAAATCCTGATGTTACGATTGAAATTCAGCAAAGCGATTCTTCTACTGGAATGGCTGACACCATCGACGGAACTTGTGATATCGGTATGGCTTCTCGTGAATTAAAAGATTCTGAACTTAAAAAGGGCTTAACTGCTATGGTTATAGCAATGGATGGCATTACAGTGATTGTAAATAACAATAACCCTATAAACGAACTTACTAGCGAACAAGTGAAGAATATTTTTACAGGTAATTCTACAAACTGGGACGATATTATACAATCGAATACCCCATCATAACCCATAAACATTTAACGCTTGCAGCAGTCGCTAAATGGAATTGCTGTATAAAAGCAAAATCATAGGAGTAAAACGAATGAAACATATAAAAGAAACAATAATGAAATTTCTTTTTTTCCTGACAGCTTGTGTTTCTATTGCAGCAGTCATTTTAATCTGCATATTCTTGTTTACTAATGGCGTTCCAGCAATTAAAGAAATTGGAATATTTAAATTTTTATTGGGAACAACATGGAAACCTGCAAATAATCTTTATGGAATTTTTCCAATGATTATTGGTTCACTTTATGTAACTGCGGGCGCACTGTTCATTGGTGTGCCAATTGGTATACTAACAGCCGTATTTATGGCACACTTCTGCCCTAAACCCATCTACAAACCTATGAAATTTGCAATTCATTTAATGGCAGGGATTCCATCTGTTGTATACGGCTTTTTTGGTTTAGTTATCTTGGTACCTTTTATGCGTGAAATGTTTGGCGGACGTGGTATGAGTGTTTTGACAGCTTCTGTTTTGTTAGGACTTATGATATTGCCTACCATTATCAGTATATCGGAAGCTTCAATAAGAGCAGTCCCTAAAAGTTACTATGAAGGTGGGATTGCACTTGGTGCTTCTCACGAAAGAAGTGTATTTTTGACCATTCTTCCTGCTGCCAAAAGTGGTATTTTTTCAAGCGTTGTCTTAGGAATTGGACGGGCTGTTGGTGAAACGATGGCTGTTATGATGGTTGCAGGAAATCAGGCTGTTATCCCAGAAAGCATTACGTCTGGTGTTCGGACACTGACAACAAATATCGTATTGGAAATGGGATATTCTACAGATTTACATCGAGAGGCACTCATTGGTACAGCAGTTGTTTTATTTGTATTTATTTTAATGATTAATTTATCCTTGTCCCTCGTAAAAAGGAAGGTGAAATAAATGGTAAAAATTTTAAGTAAAAAATGGCGCCGCTATAAACATGACCCTAAATCACTTTTATTATTTCTTTTGGTGTGTCTGGCTGCATGTATTACCATGATTGCGCTATTATTTATTATTGTATATATCCTTATAAAAGGGATTCCACATTTGACACCAGAATTATTTGATATAAAATACACATCAAAAAATGTGTCGTTGCTGCCCGCACTTATCAATACATTGTTTATAACCGTACTCTCCTTGTTCTTTGCTGTTCCTGTGGGCATTAGTGCTGCTATTTATCTGGCAGAATATGCACAGCGCGGAAATAAACTGGTTCATATTATAGGCTTAACTACAGAGACACTATCTGGTATTCCATCTATTATTTATGGATTATTTGGCTCACTATTTTTTGTAAAATATCTTGGTTTTGGATTGTCTTTGTTGTCTGGAGCATGTACTTTAAGCATTATGATTTTGCCGCTTATTATACGAACAACTCAAGAAGCCCTTAAAAATGTGCCAGATAGTTATCGAGAAGGCAGTTTTGGACTTGGGGCAGGAAAATTGCGTACCATTTTTTCTATTGTTTTGCCGTGTGCCATTCCGGGCATACTCTCTGGTGTAATTCTTGGTATTGGACGAATTGTTGGTGAATCGGCAGCATTGATATTTACTGCTGGAACAGTTGCAGAGGTTGTATCAAATATGTTTTCTTCCGCACGTACGCTATCTGTACACATGTACGCTATTTCAGGGGAGGGATTATATATCAATCAAACATATGCAACGGCTGTCGTACTACTAATCGTTGTTATTTTAATAAATGCTCTTTCCAATTTTATAGCCAAAAAAATAGGAGGCGGAAAGGTTGAAATTTAACATTTTCAATCATAGGATTTGTGTCTGCGCGTTGCTTGCCACAAGCCTATAAAATTTTTTCGCTCTTTGTGCAAAAGCAACGTAGAAATGAGGGTAAAAATGAATAAAATCTTAATTGAAAATTTCAATTTATTTTATGATACATTTCAAGCATTAAAAAATATCAATCTACAAATACAATCAAATGAAATTACTGCTTTAATTGGTCCTTCTGGTTGTGGAAAATCAACGTTACTAAAAAGCATCAATCGTATGAATGATTTAGTGGAGGGCTGCCATATTAAAGGAAATATTTTGCTAGATGATGAAGATATTTATAACAATATAGATATTAATCTACTCCGTAAACGTGTAGGAATGGTCTTTCAAAAACCAAATCCCTTTCCTATGAGCATTTATGACAATATTGCTTTTGGACCACGAATACATGGCATTCGCTCCAAAGCAGCGTTAGATGAAATTGTAGAACGTTCTTTAAAGGCAGCAGCCATTTGGGACGAGGTAAAAGACCGATTGAAAAAGAATGCACTTAGCATGTCTGGCGGTCAACAGCAAAGGCTTTGCATTGCTCGTGCTTTGGCAGTAGAACCAGAAGTTTTATTAATGGACGAGCCAACAAGCGCACTTGACCCCATTTCTACAACAAAAATAGAAGAACTTGCAACACAGTTAAAGAAAAAGTATACGATTGTTATTGTGACACACAATATGCAGCAAGCTGTCCGCATTTCAGATAAAACAGCATTTTTTCTGCTTGGCGAATTGGTTGAATTTGGAAAAACAGAAAAAATCTTTTCTATGCCGCATGATAAGCGAACAGAAGACTATATTACAGGGAGGTTTGGATAATGCGCTCTAAATTTGATGAACAACTAGATTTATTAAATAAAGAATTAATTACTATGGGAGCATTTTGCGAAAATGCTATTGAAATGTCTGCAAAGGCTCTCACTGAAGGAAAGCCTGATTTAGCAAACACTGTTTTTCATCTTTCTGCCCAAATAGAGGACAAAGAACGAGAAATTGAAAATATGTGCCTAAAGCTATTATTGCAGCAACAGCCTGTGGCAAAAGATTTAAGAATTGTGTCCTCTGCATTAAAAATGGTAACTGATATGGCACGAATTGGCGACCAATCTGCGGATATTGCTGAAATTATTACATTAGCAAATATTTGTTCTACAGATAATACGCAGGTTATTCACGATATGTCCGTAGCCGTTATCAAAATGGTAACAGACAGCATTGATGCCTTTGTAAAAAAAGATAGGCAAATGGCAAAAGCAGTTATTGATTATGATGATGTTGTAGATTCATTTTTTGATAAAGTGAAAAAAATGCTGATTGACTTATTTAGCAAGCCAGAAACCAATGGAGAATATGCCATTGACCTTTTAATGATTGCAAAATACTTTGAGCGTATTGGAGACCATGCTGTCAATATTGCAAAATGGGTGTTATTTTCTATTACAGGAAATAAAGAAGGGTGATTTATCTATATATTTTTATTTGTATAATAAATATTTATTGTTTTAATGAACGCTCTAATTAATAAAGATAAAAAAGAAGGGATTTATATAAATGATTTTTTGTGTGGAAGATGATAATGGAATACGTGATTTAATGATATATACTTTACATTCTGCTGGCTTTGAAGCAAAAGGGTTTGTCAATGGTGTAGACCTTTTTCATGCTCTTCAAACACAAATGCCACAGCTTATTATGCTTGATATTATGCTTCCCGGCGAAGATGGCATCGCCATTTTAAAAAAGCTGCGCTCACAGACCAATACTGCTGATATACCTATTATTATGGCAACGGCTAAAGGAACCGAATATGACAAAGTTATCGGACTAGACTCGGGGGCTGACGATTATCTTACAAAGCCATTTGGTATGATGGAAATGATTTCTCATATTAAAGCTGTACTGCGTCGCACAAGTCCAAAGGAAACAACAAAATGCCTGCATATTGGCGATTTAGAGTTGAATTTAGAAACATATCTTGTTCTTGCAGAAGGTAAGCGCATTCAACTAACATTAAAAGAATATAAATTACTTCGCACGCTTATGGAAAATCTTGGTCGAGTATTTACTCGTGACCAACTTCTTGAAATCGTATGGGGAATAGACTATATCGGTGAAACTAGAACGGTTGATGTTCACATTGGCACTCTCCGAACAAAACTGGGCAAATGCGGTGATTATATTGAGACGGTGCGAGGTGTTGGTTATCGAATGGAGGTTAAAAATGACTAAACGTATTTTTCGTTCTATCTGTCTTGTTGCAATTACAGTTTTTCTTGCCTCTATCATACTGATTATGGGTGCATTATATAACTATTTTTCAACTATTGGGCAAGCACAGCTTAAAATGCAGACAAATCTTGCTGCACAAGGCGTTACCAATGAAGGAATTGATTATTTCAAAAATTTAGACATATCCAATTATCGTATTACATGGATTGATGCAGATGGTATGGTTTTATACGACAGCGAATCCAACAGCACCGAAATGGAGAATCACTTAGAACGAGAAGAAATTAAAAAAGCTATTGCCACGGGCTATGGGGAAAGCAAACGATATTCTGAAACGTTATTTGAACGCTATTTGTATTCTGCGCAAAAACTTTCTGATGGTACAATACTGCGGCTTTCCATCGTTCAACATTCTATTTTAACGCTCCTTTTAGGTATGGTTTCACCAATTTGTATTGTGTTTACTGTCGCATTGCTTCTTTCTATTATTTTGGCAACTCAAGTTTCAAAAAAAATTGTTAAGCCGTTCAATGAAATTGACCTTGACCACCCATTGTTGAATAATGGATATGATGAACTTTCACCCCTTTTAAGACGTATTGACAGTCAACAAAAACAATTACATCATCAAAAAATAACACTTCTTCAAAAAGAAAATGAATTAAACACCATTATTGAAAGTATGAAAGAAGGCATGATTTTATTAAATCAAAAAGGTAAAATCCTTAGCATAAACCCTGCTGCAAAAAAATTATTGGATGCTAATGGTGATTGTGTTGGTGCCGATATTTTATCTTTAAACCGAAACCTCGATTTACAAGAATTACTATCAAAAACTTTACAGGGTGAATCAGGAGAACGAATTATTGTATTACATGGTGAAAGCTATCAAATCGATGCCAATCCAATTATTTCACAACATACTATAAAAGGAGCAGCACTATGCTTTTTCAATGTGACTGAAAAAGAAAAAGCGGAACAGATACGCCGTGAATTTACTGCTAATGTTTCCCATGAATTAAAAACACCACTCCACTCTATCTCTGGCTATGCAGAACTTTTGAAAAATGACATGGTTCAAAAAGAAGATTGCATTCCTTTTGCAGCTAAAATTTATGATGAAGCACAGCGTATGATTCAACTTGTAGAAGATATTATCAGTCTTTCTCATCTTGATGAAGGCGCAAAGGATATGCCATATGAAAAAGTTGACCTTTATGAATTAAGCAAAAAAGCCATTCAAAGTTTGGAATCCGAAGCAAAGGCAGCCCATATTACATTAAAGTTATCTGGTACACAAGCTGTTCTTAATGGTGTTGCACAGCTTCTATACAGCATTATTTATAACCTTATTGATAATGCCATTAAATATAACCATGAAAACGGAAATGTAACTGTAAATATACAAAACACGAATACAGAAATTATTTTTTCTGTTCACGATACTGGAATAGGTATTGCCTCCAAACATCAAGAACGTATCTTTGAACGCTTTTATCGGGTCGATAAAAGCCATTCCAAAGAAGTAGGCGGCACAGGGCTTGGTCTGTCTATTGTAAAACATGCGGCAAAAATACATCATGCTAAAATTAAAGTGGACAGCATTGTAGGGAAAGGAACATTAATTACTTTGATTTTTCCTAGATGATACTATCCAATTAGTGAAATCAGCGACATTGAAGTGGGAAACTTCCTTGATGAGGTTGAAAAAAAAATATTAATTTAATCTATTATTTTTATATTTTTCATATTATACACACTTGTGCTATACTTATAAAGTATAGCACTACTTTCAAACTAGGTATTTGCTATTTTATATCTTCTTTTATACAATAATAGCAGAAATTTGCAATCTGGTTTGGTGCTTGCTCATAGCCTTATTGCCACTTTATGGCATTTTTTTATAGGCAAGTCCAATTCTTCTCTGATGAAGTTAAAAACTATGCAAATCGCATCAACAATTTGGAGGTATTTTTTATTATGAATATGAAGTTTAATTTTAACAACCCAACAAATCTTATTTTTGGCGCAGGTTCATTAAATGAATTAAGCAATCAGAAAATGCCGGGCAAAAAGGCTTTGCTTCTTATTTCAAATGGTAAATCTGTAAAAACCTACGGTACACTAGACCGTGTTCAAGAACAGCTCAAAAAAGCACATGTAGATTATATTGTCTGTGACAATATCCATGAGAATCCATCAAAAGAGGTTGTAATGGAAGCTGCTGCCATTGCCAAAGAAAATGCTTGTGATTTTATTGTTGCACTGGGCGGTGGTGCTGTGTTGGATTCTGCGGTTGCTGTGTCAGCTATGGCAACCAATCCCGGTGATTTATGGGACTATGTAAACGGTGGTACTGGTAAAGGTCAACCGCTTGTTCATTCTGGTCTGCCTATTGTTACTATTGCAACCTCGTCTGGCACAGGTTCGGAAATTAATTGTTGGGGTGTTATTTCTAATCACCAAACGAATGAAAAAATAGGATTTGGCTATCCTGAATTAGTGCCTGTATTAGCTATTGTTGACCCTGAATTGATGAAAACGGTTCCTCCAAAATACACTGCTTATCAAGGTTTTGATGCACTATTCCACAATACTGAGGTGATGATTTCAAATGGTGTTAATATTCTCAGTGAAACCATTGCTCTCTCTGCTATTGAACATATTGCAAAATATCTTCCAAGAGCGGTTGCAAATGGAGATGATTTAGAAGCTAGAGAAGCTATTGCCTATGGCAGCACGATTGCAGGCATTACTATGCAGCTTACCTGCACCACTGCACAACATTCAATGGAGCATGCTATGAGTGCCTACCATCACAATTTACCGCATGGCGCTGGACTTATTATGATTTCTAAAGCATTTGCCGAATTTTTTATTGAAAAACATGCCTGTGATGAACAGTTTATTAAGATGGCAAAAGTAATGGGGATTCCAAACGCTGATAAACCAGAGGACTTTATTACAGCACTTGTAAAATTACAAAAAGATTGTGGCGTAGACCATTTAAAAATGAGCGATTATGGATTCACTCCTGATGAGTCGATGACATTAGCTGTCAATGCAAGAGAAACTATGGGCGGATTATTTCTTGCAAATCCTTGCCCAATGTCGGATGAGGAATGTGCAGACATCTTTGATAAATCCTATCGCTAAACCAAACAAAATTGTAAATTGACTTATTGCTCGTGAGAATAAATATGAGGAATATATGATAAAATATTTAAAGAAACTCCTATTTATAATAATTTTTATAACAATATCGTTTACACTTATATTTTTTATAGAAACTATTAAAAATACAAATGTTTTATATGGAGATGAAGTAATGAACGATAATCAAAATGATAAAATTACAGTTCAATATGGTGATATCAATGATGATGGGTCTGTCAATGTAGGTGATGGCGTTGTTATTAAAAAATATCTTGCTGGTATGGATATCAATATAAACAACATTGCAGGTGATGTTAATCTTGATGGCACTATTAATACAAGCGATGTTGTCCTTCTTATGAAATATCTTGCTGGTATGAATGTTGAACTTGGTGTTGCTAAGCAGCCAACTGAATCTGAGACGCATATTCCTTACGATGGCGCATATCCTTACCATGAACCTTATGGTACAGGAATTGGTGCCATGCCAGGTCGGGTCGTTTGGTCGCATAATCCTGATTCGGTTGAATGGGATGGCAATGGTTATTGGTGGGAACTAACTCATTTTAACGAAAATGTTATATTACAGATGGTAAATCAAAGCATCGCTTCACTTGGCGGTAACAAAACAGCTAAAGAGGGTTGGAATACATTATTTACAGAAAATAAAAAATCCCAGAATAAAAACGGTGGTTATGTCAAGGGAGAAAAAATCGCTATTAAAGCAAACATTAATGGTTCTGGTGTATTTGATGATGATTCTTCTGGCAAAACCCAAATGAGTTACACTAATCCTGTACTTTTAAAAACACTGCTGCTCTCTCTTGTACAGGAAGGTGATGTAAATCCTTCTGATATTACGGTTTACGATGTCTCACGCATATTTCCGAATTATATGGTAGAAATGTGTACACAAAATGAATTGCAGGGCATCCATTTTGTAGGGAGAAATAATGGTATTGCTGATGAACAAGCCCCAATACACTGGTCTTATTCATTTAGTGGAAAAGTTAATTATTTGCCAACCTGTGTTACAGAAGCAACTTATATTATTAATCTTGCCAATCTAAAAGGACATAGTTATGGAATTACTCTTTGTGGTAAAAACCATTTTGGTTCTTTTATTAATGGCAATGCCCTGCGACCACCAGAAGGCGCAAACCTACATCAATGGCTGACAAAAAATGAAATGAATATTTATAGTCCATTAACAGATTTAATGGCAAATGCTGATTTGGGTGGAAAAACTGTTTTTTATATGCTTGATGCCATTATCTGCGCTCCAAGTGAAGGTGCTTCCATTACTGGAGAAAATTCCAAATGGCAGCAGGCACCATTTAATGGAAATTATACTTCTAGCATTTTTGTTTCACAAGACCCTGTTGCAATTGATTCCGTTGGCGCAGATTTTCTGACAAACGAGCCTACAATAATAGAAAATAATTATGCAGCAAAAGATATTAGCAGTGAAAATTATTTACATGAAGCTGGGCTTGTAGCAAACGCACCATCTAGTACAGTCTATACCGATAATCAAGGAAATAATGTATTGAATCTAGGCGTACATGAACATTGGAATAATTCATTGGAAAAGCTGTATAGTCGCAATCTTGGAAAAAATGAAGGAATTGAATTAATAAAAATTAATTATTAGATTTATAACAATCAAAAGACTGTTGTAAAAAAAAGTTCAATATTAGATAACATTATAATCTATGTAGATACATGCAATATCTGATACAAAATTTCTATTTTACAACAGTCTCTTTAACTATTCATTCAAAACAAATATGATGACGATTTCAAAATTTATATTGGATACAGCATTAAGCTGTTATTCTTGAAAACATTTTCCCACAAAAATATCTTCTAACAATTTATTTTTTATAAAAAATTATAACTTTGTAATGCTTTTGACGTTTTCCATTTTAAATTATCAACACTTATTGGATTTGTTATTTGAAAACTGCCCAATCCTTGCCCTTGCATCTCATATTGTTCCATCATCTTTGACCTCAAAAATTGATGTCTTAATTGTATTGCTTTTGTCAATTCTTCAACCATTTCTTCATAACGTTCATTGCGTTCCTGCCACCATGATTTTTTATTTTTATCCTTTGCAGAAGTATTTGTATTGGTAGTCATTGGCACACCTTGACCTATATGCTCATCAATAGATGCGCCAAACTTCTCTGTGCAAAAACTGCCCATATTCCCCATTAATCCAGCAAATGGATTACGAACTGCTCTATTTTGTGAAGTATATCCTAATACCCACGCTTCATAGTCGGAATCCTTTTTCATCTGTTCCCAACCTTCTTCTGAAATTGACCAAACTTCAATATTATTGCTCTGTGTTACATCAAATGGAATACTATTCATTAAATTTGTAATAAATTGTTTATACTCTTCCATTGTCATATCTTCTCTTGAGACGTCACTTACTCCATTTCTTTCCAAAACAGCTTTTCCTGCATTGACCTGACTATCTACAATATGTCTTGAATCAGGATGTCTTTTTTTATAGTTTTCTACAGCACTTTCTTCATTATTTGCCATGCTATTTTTGCGATTCGCTGCATTGGTCTTAGCTGTGATAAATGACTGGGTACTGCCAACGGTCGTTTTGGCATTGGCAATTTGTGTGTATCTTTGGTATGTTGCATTTACAAAATTGATTGAACTCATAAAAACCCTCCATTTTTGTTTAATCTACGCATTTAATAAACAACTTAATATCTTACATGCAAATCTTAATTGCTAACTACATTGATTCAATCTGTAAAATATTGAACTTTTATTTATATCGGTACTTTTTTGCATAAAAAAACAAAAACGGCGCGAAATCCTTATAAAATAGAACTAAATAATATTTATTAACCTAAATTTCTTATCTTAAAATCTTTCATCACTTCTCTTTGCTGGTCTTTCTTTGCAATAGAAGCTCTCTTATCATAATTCTTTTTACCTCTTGCCAATCCAATCTCTATCTTTACTTTTCCATTTTTAAGATATACCTGTAATGGGACAATCGTATAACCTTTTTGTTGTGTCTGCTCCTCCAATTTTTGAATCTGCTCTTTGTGTAGCAGCAGTTTTTTAGGTCTTAATGGGTCTTTATTAAAAATATTACCTTTTTCGTACGGTGTTATATTCATATTAATAACATATATCTCTTTGCGATTTATCTGTATATAAGATTCTTTTACAGAACATTTACCAAGTCTTAACGACTTTACCTCTGTCCCATGCAGCACAAGTCCTGCCTCATATTTTTCTTCAATAAAATAATCATAATATGCCTTTTTATTCGAGCAGATTAATTTGTCACGATTACTTTCTTTCACCATAATCCTCCATTCTTGCTCATACCTTTGCTATTTTATAGCGTTTGATTGATTTATTTGATTTTATCACTAAGCACAAAATCAATTGTCCTAAGAACTCTGTCTGTATTATTTACGGTCACTGTAATTTTTTGTCCCAACTTAAATGTTCTGCCAGTCATTCCATTGACTAACTCATAATGATATTCATCATAATTATAAAATCCATCTTTAAGCGAATTTACATTAATCATGCCTTCTATTGTATTTGGCAGCACTACATAAATTCCCCATTCGGTAATTCCTGATATAACGCCCTCAAAATCTTCTCCAATATATTGTTCCATATATTGAACCATTTTTAATTTATCCGTATCTCTCTCTGCATCATCTGCTCTTCTTTCCATAGCACTTGTATGCTTTGCAACTTCAGGCAGTATCTCTTCATAATGCTTTTGCCTTTTTTCTTTGATGCCTCCATGTAAATTTTCTTTAATAATGCGATGAATCTGTAAATCCGGATATCTTCGTATTGGTGAGGTAAAATGACAATAATATTTAGCGGCAAGTCCAAAATGACCAACACATTCCGTTGTATAATTTGCCCTTTTCATGGAACGCAGCGTCAATCTGGCAATCATATTTTCTTCATCAGAACCTTCAATCTTTCCCAAAAGCTTTTGAATTTCTTTTGGGTGTATCTCATCACCAATCTTGATAGAATACCCAAAATTATTGATAAATGCCCCTAATTTCCTTATTTTTTCTGGGTCTGGATTGTCATGGCTTCGATATAAAAATGGTAATTCCATCCAAAAATATTCCTCTGCCACTGTCTCATTGGCAATCAACATAAAATCTTCAATAATTCGAGTAGCAACATTTCTATCATATGCCTTTACCTCTAATGGTTTTCCTTGTTCATCAACCAAAATTTTTGTTTCTGGAAAATCAAAATCAATGGAGCCTCTGCTATAACGCTTTTGTCTTAAAATTGCTGCCAAATCTTGCATTCTCTTAAACAGTTCAACTAATTCAGCATACTGCTGTCTCACCTCGTCATCTTCATCACACAATATCTTTTTTACGTCGGTATAACTCATACGACGGTCAACACGAACAATAGTTTCACATATTTTATGAGAAACCACATTTCCTTTTTCATCAATATCCATAAGACAACTTAATGCTAAACGGTCACAACCCTGATTAAGTGAGCATATTCCATTAGAAAGCTTATGAGGAAGCATAGGAATCACTCTATCAACCAAATATACACTTGTGCCGCGCCTATATGCCTCTTTGTCCAACTCGCTATATTCTGTAACATAATGGCTTACATCTGCAATATGCACACCAAGATGATATATACCACCATCTTTTGTAAGCGTTATAGCATCGTCTAAATCCTTTGCATCCTCACCGTCAATGGTAACCATTTGCCAGTCCCTGATATCCATTCTATCTGAACAATCCTTTATATTAATTTCATCAGGCACATTATAAAGACCTTTCATAACATTTTCTGGAAACTCCACTGGCAAATCATAACCTTTTACAATAGACATAATATCCGTGCCGGGGTCATTGATATGCCCAATAATTTCTGTTACAACGCCTTCTGGATTTTTTTGCCCTTTACCATAATCACATATCAATGCAACAACCTTATGTCCATCTACAGCATGAAGCGACTTTCCCTGTGGAATAAAAATATCATACAATATCTTTGCATTGTCTGGTATTACAAAACCATAATTTCCATTCTGTTGATATGTTCCAACAACCGTTGTTATTTGATGTTCAATAATATCAATAATTTTGCCTTCCGCTTTTCTGTCAGCATATTCTTCTTCAATAATAGCAACTTGAACTTTGTCCATATAAAACGCATGATTGGTATTTTCCGCACTGATAAATATATCATTTTCTCGCCCTTCAACCCTTACAAAGCCAAAGCCCTTTTTTGTACTTTCATAAACACCAACAACTCTATTTTTATCAGGCTTTTTATATTTTCCCTTTTTTGAAATACTGATTGTTCCGTCTTTGACAAGCACATCTAAAATTTCTTGCAGCACATGCCTTTCATCACGAGGCACCTGCAAAAGACTAGCAATTTCCTTTGCCTTCATTGGAACATACATTTTATTGTTCAATATCATATCGGCAATCATCATTTTTCTTTCGTTAAACTTACTTTCTGATTTATCATATTCTCTCACTAAAAATTTCACCCCTTACTTACAAATCAAACTAAGAAATTTTTTATATTCATTTTATAGTATAAAATACGCTCTTAAGTAAACACTTAAGAGCGTAAAACATTTCTAAAAATTGATATTTAAAACAGCTGCGATAACAAAGAACGCCACAACCAATATCTTTGTAAACATAATTAATTTACCTTCCATTGAACGACCTTTGTTTTTTCCCCAATAAGTATCAGCAGCACCGCTTATTGCACCCGGAAGACCATTCTGTTTGCTCTCCTGCATAAGCACCAAAATCGCAATAAATATACAAACTAATATAAAAACACCCATAAGAAAAATTCTAATTGTATCTGCAATAGACATACCAAACATATCTTATACACCTCCTACCTGCCGAATAATAACACAATAGGCTTATTCTAACACAGGTACTTCATTATATCAAGTAAATTTTTAATTTTTGGAAATTCGATTATAAAAATCATTATTATTTTTTAATTAATAGCGATTCTCCTGTCATTTCTGCTGGTTTTTCCATACCCATTATATCAATCAAAGTTGGAACGATATCGCATAAACGTCCTCCTTCTTTGAGTGTATAGCTTGTATCATAATTAACCAATATAAATGGCACTGGATTTGTTGTATGCGCTGTAAATGGCTCGCCTGCCTCATCAACAAGCTGTTCTGCATTGCCATGGTCTGCACAGATAAACATCACACCATCAACTTCTTTGATTGCCTTGACTGCTTTGCCAACACAGCTGTCAACTGTTTCAATAGCTTTGATAACCGCATCTTGAACACCTGTATGTCCAACCATATCTGGATTGGCAAAATTAATAATAATTACATCATATTTATCAGAATGTATTGCCTCAACAAGATTCTCACATACACCCTCTGCACTCATTTCAGGCTGTAAATCATAAGTTGCTACTTTTGGCGATTTTACAAGGATTCTGTTTTCACCTTTATTTGGTTCTTCCACACCTCCATTAAAGAAAAAGGTTACATGAGCATACTTTTCTGTCTCAGCAATTCTTGCCTGTGTAAGATTATTTGCAGCAAGAAACTCACCAAATGTATTGGTTATCTGTTCTTTCTTAAATGCTACTTCTTTATTGCCTATCATTACATCATAATCTGTAAAACATACATAGTAGACATTCTTTCTAGCACCTCGCTCAAAGCCTGTAAATTCGTCATCACAAAAACATCTTGTAATCTCTCTTGCTCTATCTGGTCTAAAATTAAAACAAATAACAGAGTCCCCGTCTTTGATAGTTGCCAATGGTTTGCCATCTTTACATATCACTGTAGGAACAACAAACTCGTCGGTCTTTCCTTCTTCATATGAATTTTTAATTGCACAGTTTGCGCAAGGAGCTGTCTTACCTACGCCCTCTGTAAGTGCTTTATACGCCGTTTCAATTCTATCCCATCGATTATCCCTGTCCATTGCATAATAACGCCCCATAATCGATGCAATCTTGCCTACGCCAATTTCCTTCATCTTGTCATACAATGCAGCAATATAGTCTTTGCCACCATCCGTAGCTGTATCTCTTCCATCCATAAAACAGTGAACATACACATTTTCAAGACCATTCTTTTTTGCCAGTTCAAGCAGTGCATACAAATGTGTAATATGACTATGAACACCGCCATCAGACAACAATCCATATAAGTGAAGGTCTGAATGGTTCTTTTTACAATTTTCTATGGCTTCCAACAATTCTTTATTTTCAAAAAAATCACCATCTTGTATCGACTTTGTAATTCTTGTAAGCTCTTGATATACAATTCTTCCTGCACCCATATTCAAATGTCCAACTTCTGAATTGCCCATCTGTCCATCAGGAAGACCTACCGATAAACCACTGGCATATCCTTTTACACAAGGATACTCAGACATCAGCTTGTCCATAACAGGCGTATTTGCCAACGCAATACCATTTCCCTGCGTTTTATCATTAAGACCATATCCATCTAAAATCATCAAAACAACTGGTTTTTTTCTCATATCATTATCCTCATTTCCGCGTTGCTTTTACACAAAGAACGAAACATTCTTACAAGTTTGTGACAAGCAACGCGCAGACACAAATCTTGTGATTGAAAATCTAATTTTCAATCTTATACCTTTCCAATTTGGTAACAAATTTTTTTGGTAACAAATTTTTTTGGCAATAAATTTTTTTGATAAAAAATTTTTTATCTGTGTTTTTTATTACAGATATTATTAATATAACATATATTTGCAAAAATGTAATTATTTATAATTTACAATATTTGTAAATTCAGGCTTTAAGCTGGCGCCTCCAACAAGACCACCGTCAATATCCTGTTGTGCAAACAATTCAGCCGCATTTTGAGCATTGACACTGCCGCCATAAAGAATACGAATAACATCTGCTACTGCATCTCCATATATTGACCTGATATTTTCTCGTATTGCCTTACAAACTTCTTGTGCTTGCTCTGATGTGGCAACCTTACCTGTTCCAATTGCCCATATTGGTTCATATGCTATAACGACCTTAACAGCATCTTCTGCGCTGATATCAGCAAATGCCGCCTCAATTTGTCCTTTTATAAAAGTAAGCGTAATTCCTTCTTCACGCTGTGCAAGGCTCTCTCCACAACAAAGAATTGGCACAAGCTGATGTTCCAATGCCTTTTTAACCTTTTTATTAACCATCTCATCAGACTCTTTAAAATATTCTCTTCGTTCAGAATGTCCAATAATAACATATTCAACACCTGCATCAATCAACATATCTGGAGCAATCTCACCTGTATAGGCACCTTTTTCCTCATAATACATATTTTCGGCTCCAACCTTTATTGCAGTTCCTTTTACTTCATTTACAACTGGAATAATATCAATCGCTGGCACACAAAATACTACATCAACGGCATCGTTTACTGCTGTATTCTTTAATTCACCTGCTAATTTTATAGCCTGACTTGGTGTCATATTCATCTTCCAATTTCCTGCAACCATCTTTTTACGCATAAAAATCCTCCATTCTGAAGCGCAGCGTAGAAATTGCACAATAGAAATTCAAGTATTTCTATTGCCACATCAACCCTTATTTGTGACGCTTCAGCACAAATAAGCAATAAACTTGTTTGTGAAAAACAAGCCCATTGGCATTATTTTTCACATGATAACCTCACTTCTACAAAATTTCGGAAATATTATAGCATACTTTGTAAGATATTACCATAAATTTTTATTCAAATCTTTTGAAGAAACTAGTCAAAGCGGATATTCGCAATCCAACCATTTTAAGATACCAACCTGCTTTTACAACAATGGTGCAATGACTTTCATAAGATATCCTGTCAATTTCACTGTCCATTTTTCCCTTCGTATGGTTTCCATTGTCACAGGCTTGCATTTTGCAAGCGTATCTTGAAAATCTGTTTCAATCTCCTCAATACAATCCACATGATATAAATAAGTTGCACATTCAAAATGATGATACAAGCTGCGATAATCCAGATTGATTGTTCCAACAACTGCCTCTATAGAATCACTGACAAATACTTTTGCATGGACAAATCCGGGTGTATATTCATATATTTTTACACCTGATTCCAACAAGGAGGCATAATGTGTTTTTGCCAACGCATATGGTATCGCTTTATCTGGTATTCCCGGTAATAGTAATACAACTTCCACACCTCTCTCCGCAGCAAATTTAATTGCTGTTTCCATCTCACCATCTAAAATCAGATAGGGTGTCATAATATGAACATAGGATACAGAACGATTTAAAATATCCATATATACACGCTCACCCAACTTATCATTATTTAATGGGCAATCTCCATAAGGAATAACATATCCTGTTGCCTTTTTGGCTGATAATGATGGATAGGACAAAAAATGTGCATATTTTTCTTCTCTTTCGTCAATTCCCCACATCTGCAAAAACATTAATGTAAAACTTTTGACCGCCTCACCTTTTAACATAACAGCCGTATCTTTCCAATGCCCAAATCTTACTTTCTCATTAATGTACTCATCTGCTAAATTCACGCCTCCATTAAAAGCGGTATGCCCATCAATTACTAAAATCTTTCTATGGTCTCTATAATTATAACAGGTAGAAACAAAAGGTGATACAGGTGCAAATACTTTACATCGAATCCCTAGTGCTTTCAAACGCTTTGGGTAATCACGAGACAGCAAGGAAAACTCACAAGTTCCATCATACATGATACGAACGTCTATCCCTTGTGCGGCTTTTTTAGCAAGTATTTCTAATATTCTGCCCCACATAAGCCCCTCGCCTACAATAAAATATTCCATAAAAATAAAATGTTTTGCTGTTTCAAGCTGTCTTAACATTTCTTCAAACTTATTCTCACCCAATGGAAAATATGTAATAGATGTATTTTCAAATACTGGATGGCAGCCTCTTTTGTTTATATAATGTGCCAATGCTGCTATATTTGGATTTTCTTTTGTCAGATGCTCCATTACATCGTTCGATTGACATATATTTTCTTTTGTATTTATAATAATTTGATTGATACGTTTTTTCAAAACTCTATGTCCAATATCACTTTGTGTATACAAAAATAAAAAAACACCAAATACAGGTAAAAGCATCACTACAATAAGCCATGTAATTTTTGCTATAGGATTAATTCGGCTATTTAAAAGATAAATTATCATAATAGCAGTAAACAACATTGTTCCACCAAAAATATGTGGTATAAATTCTTCAAACCATTGAAAAATACTAAAAAGAATGAGAACTTGTATAATAAACAGCAGTAAAATCAATCCAAAACGGCTAAATATAACATGAATTATCCCTTTTTGTCCTTTCTTTAAAAGAGTAATTCCCTTATTTTTATAATCTGCTATCATCATTATTGTCCCCTTGTTTTTTCGATAATAAGATTTTACACCTTTACTGAGCATATGTAAATTATTACTTAAGATAATTTTTATCAATTATTATTAATACTTTTCATTCAAAATTAGGGACGCATAAATATTATGCGTCCCCAAAGTCTTATAAATAATTATTTAATCTTATAAATTCATTTGTTCTTTTTTAATAAAAGGGCTTTGCTTTTGACCATAAAGAACATCAATATCAATCATTTGAGCTAAATGTTTCAAAAGAAGAATGGCATCACGAACATCAATAATTCCATCTCTATTTACATCACATGCTTCCTCATTAATCGTTACATCTAAATTCCTCATGCCAGATAAATATTTTCTCAAAAGTATAGCATCGGTTGTATCTCTATCACCATCTGCATCTACATCACCAATCTTGATAGAAGCTGGCTTTTTCTCCAATGCTGCTATAGCATCCGTAATTGCCTTTGCCATTGCATCTACCTTGGTCTGTTCAGTCTTTGGCAAATCTCTTACCACTGCTTCAATCGCTTCTGTTACTCCACTAAAGTCTACATAGTCTTCAGCAACTAACTTCTCTGCTTCTGCTATTGCTGCATCTACTTCTGTATAATCTGCCTTTTCAACTACTACTGGCTTCTTTTCCAATGCTGCTATAGCATCCATAATTGCCTTCGCCATTGCATCTACTTTGTTTTGCTCTGTTTTTGGCAAATCTCTTACCACTGCTTCAATCGCTTCTGTTACTTTACTAAAGTCTACATAGTCTTCAGCATTTAACTTCTCTGCTTCTGCTATTGCTGCATCTACTTCTGTATAATCTGCCTTTTCAACTACTGCTGGCTTCTTTTCCAATGCTGCTATAGCATCCGTAATTGCCTTTGCCATTGCATCTACTTTGTCTTGCTCTGTCTTTGGCAAATCTCTTACCACTGCTTCAATCGCTTCTGTTACTCCACTAAAGTCTACATAGTCTTCAGCAACTAACTTCTCTGCTTCTGCTATTGCTGCATCTACTTCTGTATAATCTGCCTTTTCGACTACAACATCAACCATATTTTCTGTTGTAAAATCTACTGCTGTTCCCAATACTCCTCCAATTGTTTCTGGAGTTACAACCACTTTAATATAACAGCCCTTGTCATCTGCTGATATTGTATAAGTGCGGTCAAGATAAGCTAATGAAGTTTTTACAAGTGTTTCCTGTCCATCTTCTGCAACTCTGTACCATTGAATAGTTGAAGCATTTGCTCCTTCATTGTCTCCTAATGAAAAAACAGCTTCCAAAGTTGTTCCAGATGTAGCCTCTCCTTCGATTACTAAATCTTGTTCCAATGCTACTGTACTGCTTTCCTTTGTATAATACACTGGTGTCCAACCGCCAAATACAGCCTCAATATCTGCAAATGGATTTGAAGTTTGAACGGTTCCTGAAGTTCTCTTTGATGTATCTGCCTTTTCACCACCAAGTATTGTTGTGTTAAATTCCTTATAATTTGCATCTTCTGGTTCAACACTCATCTTATTCCAACCAACAGGTGTAAGTACAGTGCTAGACTGCAATTTTGTATTTATATATGCCACTGTTGCATGTTGCCCCCATGGTCTTCCTAAAAATCCTGGTGTCTTTTTTAAGTTGCTGTTTGCACTAATAAAACAATTTCTAAAAACATATCCTGCAGAAATTGCCTCTGTTGCTGCGGTGATATATCCGCTTGCCTCTGTATCACTATATCCATAAAAACTCAATTCACATGCATCAAATATAAAGTCTCCACCACCAAAGATATAATCTGTATTACCATCAATAAAACAATTTTTAAAGTAACTAGTACTATTATTACCTGTAAAAAGTGTATCTTGGCTGCTGACTATCTTACAATTATAAAACTCGGAATGATTGCCCTCAACAGCAAGTGCTGCTGCTCGTTCTGTAGCATTACGAGAAGTTACATCTGCATTTGCCGCCGTTCTATCATAATTCTTTATGTCTCTTCCGCCCGGCTCTACGCCATCTTCAATTTCTTCTTCTGTAAGATACTTGTTAAATGATGCTTCAAATGTTATGTTTTCTGCACGAAATGCTGTTGCACTTCCCTTAATATAAGTTGCTGCTCCCCACTTTTGTGCAGTATTTTTTTCATATTTATCAAAAGCTGCTGCCTCTGAATAATATCCATCTGAACCAATACTATAATACACATATCCAATACCATAATACCATGTCAACAGTACTTCTTCTTCTGGATTGGTGTTGACAAATGAAATGTAAGGTGTATCTATAATTACCTGTTCTCTGTAAACGCCCGGTGCAATATGTACTGTAATTCTATCCGCTTCGCTGGCTGGTTTCATAGCCTTACAAGCTGCAACGGCTGCTCTTACTGTATCATAATTATTTTCCTTATCTGGACAGCCCACATAGATATCCTTTACAAGTGGTAATATTACAGAACTATTTGTTGTAAACAACAAATCTCTTGAAACAGCACTATCCTTTACGATTACATGAGAAAGTGTATTATAGCCGCTTGCTTCTGCCTTCACCTCATATGTACCATTTCTTAATGAAATTGAATATGAATTTCCTGTAATGGCAGCAGGATATTCATATTTATCATCCATATTAATAAATGTAAGTGAAGTAACCGAATCACCATCTTTCAATCCAATAAAATCTCCAGATACTGTATAAACCGTCTTTTTTGCAACCGTAATATCTCTTGTTTCATTGGCTGTTAAGTTGACTGTCTTATCACCTGTTACATCGTAATCATTTGCACCTGTTATAGTAATTGTATAATCTACACCTGTTTCCACATATACACTATATGTATTATCTGTATTTATCTGGAAAGAAATATTTTCTTTCTGCGAATTTGGTGCGGCTTCTAAGACAATCTTTACCTTTGACAAATCATATCCACTTTCAAAACCGGTTACATTTCCGCTTAATTGTGCGACATCTTTTGCTTCCACAGTCAGCACGACGCCAGACATACCACTTAAAACACTGTTATCTTTTACAGTAACAGTCTTTGTATCGTTTGTAAAACCAAAACCAACAACACCTGTAAGTACTGCTGTATAGCTATATCCCGGTGTAAGATAAGCGGTAAATGCTCCATCTTTTACATCTGCCTTGATTTCTTTTTCTGTTGTATTATTAACAAATTTTACACCATAATCTGTAATATTTGTTGAAGCTGTATCAATAGTACCTGTCACTTCTGCCATTGGCACCTGAACAATTCTATGCCAAACTGGCTTTACATTAGTAGTAGCACCAACATAAATTTGATATGTACCATCATACTCTGCAACAAACTCATAGCGATTGCACTTTTGCTCACCAATAGAAGCTGTATCATCTTGCGTTCCATCTGTTCCCTTATATAAGAAATGAACTTCATCTACTTCTTTTGTATGTGAACCTAGATATGCAATAATCTTATCGCCTGCTTTCACATCATCAATCGTAACATATCGACGAGTATTGCCGCCTTTTCCATTACAATACCAAAGACCATCTGAAACATATCCATCGCTGTATGTTATTTGGTTATAATTATTAAATGTTAAATTATTAACAGCTCCATACAACTTATCACCATTTTCATAGACCATTGTCAATGAACCGAATTTTATAGTCTTTGTTGTAGCAGAATCAAGTTTTCCATCTGTACCTACAAGTCCTGTCTTATTCCATTCATCAGCTGTGATATTGTTATGGTAAAGTGTTGTATCACTCTCCTGTTTTGCACCAAAATCCCATACTTCAATTGGACGTGCTACAAAAGCTTCTGGTTCTTTTTCATGTACAATTTCAATTCTTGGAATATATCCTCCTGTTGTTGAAAATGTTATTGTACCTGCTTCACCTGTGTATGTAAACGTTACACGGTCATCTCCATTTGCGGCAGGATAACAATTTGCTGTCTTTGCTGCTTTTTTTGTAGTATCAAATGTTCCTGTAGATGAAGAAACTGTAAACTCATCATTAGCACCACTAAAGAAACAGCCCCCAATCATAATTGTACAGTTTCCTGCCACCTTAAAGGTAAACTGTGCTGCACCAAGCATGCCATGGTCATTATGATACTTTGCAGCCTTGTCTACTGTTACCATGCCTATTGTTCCTGTTTTCATCATGGTTCCTTGTACTGCATCTGTTGCTTCACCTTTATCCCAGATAGAACTTTTAGTATCTGTAAAATCAAAATAATAAGTCCCACCCATTACTGGATTAGATACATTAAGACCATTTCCATATTTGATTACACCTTCATCTTCTTTATTTGATGTAATTTCAATTCTTGGAATATAAGAACCTGGTGATGTAAATGTTACTGTTCCTGCTCCTCCTGTATACGTAAATGTTACACGGTCACTTCCATCGGTATGTGCCACATTATAACAATTTGCTGTCTTTGAAGCTTTTTCGGTGGTATCAAATATTCCTGTAGATGAAGAAACTGTAAACTTATCATTAGTGCCTGTAAAACTACAACCTCCAATCATAATTGTACAATTACCCGGAACTTTAAAAGTAAGTTGTGCCTGACCATTCATTCCATGGTCTGTGCTATGGAATTTTCCTGCTCTATCTACAGTCATCATTCCCATTGTTCCAGTTTTCAACGCAGTTCCCTGTGCTGCTTCTGTATCCTCTCCTTTGTCCCAGATGTCACTTGTCTTATCTTGAAAATCAAAATAATACGTTCCACCCATTACTGGATTGTTAACCTTTGTACCATCTCCATATGTAATTACACCTTCATCTTCTTTATTTGATGTAATCTCAATTCTTGGAATATAAGAGCCTGGTGTGGTAAATGTTACCGTTCCTGCTCCTCCTGTATACGTAAATGTTACACGGTCACTTCCATCGGTATGTGCCACATTATAACAATTTGCTGTCTTGCTCAGTTTTTGTGTGGCATCAAAGATTCCTGTCGTTGACGAAACTGTAAACTTATCATTAGCTCCTGTAAATGAACAGCCTCCAATCATAATCGTACAGTTACCCGGAACTTTAAAGGTAAATTGTGCCTGACCATTCATACCATGGTCTGTACTATGGAATTTTCCTGCTCTGTCTACAGTCATCATTCCCATTGTTCCAGTTTTCAATGCAGTTCCCTGTGCTGCTTCTGCACTTTCTCCTTTGTCCCAGATGTCACTTGTCTTATCTTGAAAATCAAAATAATACGTTTCTCCCATCTGAGGCGTATCAACTGTGGTTCCGTCCACTGGAATTGGCGTTTCTTCTGCAAAAACTCTTGCAGGCATAAACTGAATGGACGTAAGAACCATCAGCATTGACAAAAAAATACATAGTCCTTTTTTCGTCAGTCTTTTCATATTCATTAAATCAACCTCCTTTACTGTTAAAAAATCGAATCCTTTTTTTAGATAATTTTTTAACAAATTTTATGAAATAATTATAAAATGTACTTTTAACTTATGCAATCTCATTTTACAAAACTACTTTCTTTTCTCCCTTTTTACCATTTAAAATACATTTTTTTATGCAATATATATAATTTTCGCTTCTACTTTTATAAAATTGCACAACATTTTTTGTATTAGTGTTTACAAATCATATTACATAATAATAACCATAATTAAACTTATCCAATAAATTTTCTGCATCTAAAATAGAGAATTGATTTATCCTTTTTATCAATTCTCCTTAATACAATAAAAAACGTGACTCATCTTAATAAGCCACGTTTTTATTCTCTTATTTTTTAAATAAAAATTTATATTAAAAAAATTATATTTTATTTTGAAATAATCATTTATATATGTCAGTTGTGTTCAGCAATTTTTATATATTTTCAACATTACTTGTCATTTGCTGCTACAACACCCGGCAATTCTTTACCCTCAAGAAATTCAAGTGAAGCTCCACCACCTGTAGAGATATGTGTCATCTTATCACCAAAGCCAAGATTATTAACCGCAGCAGCTGAATCACCACCACCAATAATTGTTGTGGCATCTTCTAACTTAGCCAATTCTTCTGCAACAGCAATCGTACCTTTAGCAAAGTTATCAAACTCAAATACACCCATAGGTCCATTCCATACAACGGTCTTGGCATCTTTTAATGCTTCTTGATAAAGTTCGCTTGTCTTTGGTCCGATATCCATACCCATATCATCATCTTCTTGATGACCTGCAACAACAACACGACTAGGTGTATCATTCTTAAACTCTTTTGTCACAACAGTATCAATAGGAATCAGTAATTTTACACCTTTTGCCTCTGCCTTTTCCATCATTTCTTTTGCATAATCAACATAGTCATCTTCAATTAATGACTTGCCAATTTTGCCGCCATGAGCCTTCTGGAATGTATAAGACATACCACCACCAATAATAAGTGTGTCAACTTTATCTAATAAGTTGTTAATAACTGATATTTTAGAAGAAACCTTTGAACCACCAAGAATGGCAACAAATGGTCTTACTGGATTATTGACTGCATTGCCAAGAAAATCAATCTCTTTTTGCATAAGATAACCAACAACAGATGTATCAACAAATTGTGTAACACCTACATTAGAACAATGCGCTCTATGTGCTGTACCAAATGCATCATTGACAAAAACATCACAAATAGAAGCAAGGTCTTTAGAAAATGCCTCTCCATTTTTTGTCTCTTCTACGCGGAAACGTGTATTCTCAAGAAGAATCACATCACCATTATTCATAGCCTCTACAGCAGCTTTCGCATTATCACCAACAACCGTATCATCAGCAGCAAATTTCACTTCTTTGCCTAACAGCTCAGACAATCTCTTTGCAACAGGTGCAAGTGAAAAAGACGCATCGGGTCCCTTTGGCTTGCCTAGATGAGAGCAAAGGATTACTTTTCCACCATCATCAATAAGCTTTTTAATTGTAGGAAGAGCTGCAACCAAACGTGTTTCATCTGTAATCTTATCACCATCTAATGGTACATTAAAATCACATCTGCAAAGTACTCTCTTGCCATTAACATTGATATCATCTACGGATTTCTTATTAAGCATATATTTTTTTCCTCCATATTAATCAAATGGACATTTATAATCCATTTTATTACTTACCAAACAACGGATATTTGCAATCCGCTTTATTGCTTGTCCATCTTTATTACTACTTTGTAGCACTTTGGCAGGAGCTTACACTCCTGCCAAAGAATCAAGACCTATAACAATTAACCTAATTCAGCAAAATACTTAATTGTTCTAACCATCTGGCTTGTGTAAGAGTTTTCATTATCATACCATGAAACAACCTCTACCTGTGACTTGCCACCAGGAAGTTTTGAAACCATTGTCTGAGTAGCATCAAAGAGTGAGCCATATCTCATACCAATAATATCACTTGATACGATTTGGTCTTCATTGTAACCATAGCTCTCATTAGTAGCAGCTTTCATAGCAGCATTGATTTCATCAACTGTAACTTCCTTGTCCACAACAGCAAAAAGAAGTGTTGTTGAACCTGTAGGAGTTGGAACTCTTTGAGCAGCTCCGATAAGCTTTCCATTTAACTCAGGGATAACAAGACCAATAGCCTTAGCAGCGCCTGTTGAGTTTGGAACGATATTGCAAGCGCCTGCTCTTGACCTTCTAAGGTCACCCTTTCTTTGAGGACCATCAAGAATCATCTGGTCACCTGTATAAGCATGGATTGTACACATAATACCTGACTCAATAGGAGCAAGGTCATTAAGAGCCTTAGCCATAGGTGCTAAACAGTTTGTTGTACAAGAAGCAGCTGAGATAATTTTATCCTCTGCTGTCAATGTCTCATGGTTTACATTGTAAACGATTGTTTTAAGGTCATTGCCTGCTGGTGCAGAGATAACAACCTTCTTAGCGCCTGCATTGATATGAGCTTGAGCCTTTTCCTTTGATGTATAGAAGCCTGAACACTCAAGAACAACATCAACACCAATTTCACCCCAAGGACAGTTATTTGCATCTGGCTCCTTGTAAATCTTAATTGTCTTACCTTTAACAGTAATTGTACCTGCTTCATCATCAGCAGTAACAGCACCTTCATCACCGACTTCAACATATCTTCCCTGTGATGAATCATACTTTAAAAGATGAGCAAGCATCTTTGGGCTTGTCAAATCATTAATCGCTACTACTTCATAACCTTCTGCACCAAACATCTGTCTGAAAGCAAGTCTACCAATACGTCCAAAACCATTAATTGCAACTTTTACTGACATAAATTAATTCCTCCTAAATAAGATTGCTTGTGAAAAAAATCTAACCATAGTGTATTTTACATAATAAGGAAAAAAATATCAAGCATCAAAACGTGTTTTTGACATATTGTTAAAAAACTATGTCTTGAAATCTGTTACTTTCGTTAATTTCAACAAACTTTTAGCAAATATTCTTATATAAGACAACCGTGTTGTCCTCATATCAAACAACGAACAACGGTGTTGTCCTTATGTCAAATAACAGACAATACTCTTTGCAAGCTGTCCTTATCTTATGTTTAACAAAATGGTTACAACAGCTTTTCATTGGCTATTATAACCATTTTTCTATAATTTATGCTAATTGGAATATATCTCTTCATGCACCGACTCAGCAATATTCTTTGCATGGTCAGAAACTCTCTCTAAGTTTGTAAGGATATCTAAATAAGACACACTGCTCTCTGCCCTGCATTTACCTTCCGACAACCTTCGGATATGCTTGTTTCTCAACTCTTCCTCAAGCGTATTCACATTATCTTCAAGCCTGTACACATCTTTAATTGCATTTCGCTCTTCCTGCTCTCTTGCAGCGATAGCTCTATCTAAGCATAATAACACCATAGTCCACAAATCCAACAATTCATCAGAACCTTTTTCAGTAAATACAATATTATTTTCAATCTTATATTTCGCTATATCTGCCAGATTTTCTGCTCTATCTGAAACTCTTTCCAAATCAATCACCGCATGAAACAGATTCGTTACCAACAAGTGCTGTTTATCTGTAAGCGACAGATTACTTACCTTAATAAGATAGTCTGTTAAATACTTAGAATAATAATCAACTCGTTTTTCAAGCTCATACACCTTTTCCACAAGTTCAGAAGAATTTTCTCGAACCGCTCTGGAAGCATATTCCATATTATCATAGGCAAGACGTGCCATAACAATTGTTTCTTTTTTTGCACGCTCTAGCGCAACAGAAGGCTGTTCCATTATTCTTACATCAAAATGTCTTGCAACCTCAAGCTCAACCTCATCACTAATATTATCCAATTCTGGTTGTTGCTTCTCTTTAATTATCATACCTGAAATCTTAACAAGAAGCTTTGCAAATGGGAACATCACAACCGTACAGGTTATATTAAATAGGGTATGAAATATTGAAATTTCTACTGCTGAAATATTATGAATGGCAACATCTGGTCTGATACAAAACAAAATAAATCCAATGGTTCCAAATAATATTGCACCTGCTATATTAAACAACAAGTGCATACAAGCAGCCCTCTTTGCTGTTCTTGTAGCTCCTGCACAGGATAAAAGCGCAGTAACACAGGAACCAATATTTTGTCCCAATGTAATAAACACTGCAGCATTCGTTGTAACGATTCCATTGGCTGCAAGTGTTTGTAAAATACCTACGGAAGCTGATGAACTCTGCAATATTGCTGTTACAAGAATACCAATAATAATTCCAAAAAATGGATTGCTTCCCACAAATTCAAAGGCAGCAGAAAAAATTGGCGCATCGGTATATGGTGAAATTGCCAAGCTCATAAATTCCAGTCCTTCAAACAACAATCCAATACCAACAAATAGTTCTCCAATATTCTTAAACCGGTCCTTTTTTGCAAAAAGGCTAATAAATGCACCAACACCAATCAATAATGGAGCATAAAAAGCAGGCTTGAGAACCTGAGCGGCATCGCCAATCTGTCCTAATGAAACTATCCAAGCAGTAATTGTCGTACCAATATTAGCACCCATAATAACGCCAACAGCTTGTACCAAATTCATGATGCCAGCATTGACAAACCCCACTACCATAACTGTAGTAGCACCACTGCTTTGTATAATAGCAGTAATTAACGCTCCCACAACAACCGCAAGAAATCTGTTTCTTGTAAGATAACCAAGCAGTGATTTCATCTTTCCACCTGCTGATTTCTGCATACCATCAGCCATACGATTCATGCCATACAGAAACATTCCTATTCCACCAGCGAAAATAAATAGATTTCCAACTAATTCCATATTTTACCTCAAAATTTTATTTTCTTTAAGTTCTTCTATTTTTAGCTTTTATGCGCCTCACATCTTCAATATAATACCAATAGATAAATGAATTTTCAAGCACTAAAAATAAGAACGCATGTTCTCACCTATTATCTAAATATACAAAAACAACAGATATAACTAATTAATTAGCATAATTATAAACAATAAACACAATTATAAATCATTAATATTATTATAATGAATCTTCATTCTTACATAAAAATGTCGGCAGATTTTATTATTCTGCCGACAAAAACCTTTTATTTTTGTAACTATTTATTTTTTACCAAGTGTTACATTCATTCCAGCTAAATGCTTTAAAAGTATGATAGCATCTTGAACATCTAGTGTACCATCTGCATTAACATCACATGCTTTTTCATTAATATCTAATCCTGTCACTTGTGCTAAATGTTTCTTTAACAACACAGCATCGGATGAGTTAATATCACCATCACCATTTACATCACCATATTTCACTTCACTTGGGTCAATTGGTTTCTCTCCTTGTGACTGCTCATATAACTTGTTTCCATTTGCATCATAAACTGTCCAATCAGATATAGTAACATCTGCCCCTGTTACTGCCAAGCCAAATCTTGCAGCCTGTTCTGCTGTAAGAACACCATCACTAAATGTTTTTTCTTGTTTTGCACCAACAGTTCCATCTGCTTTTGTGGCTACCCATGATATTGTATAAAATCCATTTTTCTTTTCAACAGTTAAAGTATATGTATTACCTTCCGTAAAAACATCTTTTGGACTTCCATTTCCTACTTTATCAGCTTTAACCCAATATGGAGATACTGCATTATTATCTCCAGTATTTCTAATTGAAAATGAATTATAAAGATAATCTCCATTAGTCTGGAATGCTCCTACAAAAATACCTGCATTTTTATTGCCTTCAACAAAAGAATTTACCTTTACTTTTAAAGTCATTTTATTAACAGTTTCTGATTCAGGAAAGACAACATATGAAATATTCTTTCCTTCTGAACCTTGTGCTGAAACCATTTTTCCACCTGTTGCAGATTGTTTTATATTCATTCCATCTTTGTCATCTGCAATTGTGATATTTTCTGTATCGCCTACAGTTTGTGGCTTGTAAACAATTTCACCCTGTTGTACTTTAACACCTGCTGCCTTAATTGTTATAGCAGAAGAGTCCTTAATCGCACTTCCTGATATTTTTAATTTTCCTGTTGCTGCATCATATACAAAATTACTTGCCTCTAATTGACTGTTTCCTATACTTACCTCAACCGTTTCAGGAAGTTTATAACCTGCTGCTGTCTTAAACTGTACTTCATAATCTGCACCTACTAAAACCTTTGTAGCACCATCAGCAGTCACATTTGCTAAATCCAGATTAATTTGTGCAAAATTAGCACCCAAACTAATATTTGAAAACTTTGCTGTGCTTAAATTAACAAGCTTATTAGCCACCTTATTGGCATCGACAGCAAATCCAACATAAACCTTTTCATTCATAGAAACGGTCTTTTTGCCAACATATGTCCAATTGCTTCCGTCTTCTGAAACGTATCCGATAAAATCATTGCCAATTCTTGCAAGTTTAAACCAAACTCCATTATAAGTTTGTGCAGTTTTAAATTTCAAGTTCTCAACAATTGGTATCCCTGCCTTATCTGCAGCACCCTTTGAATCAATTGTCTCAGATATTGTATTAATATTACCGTTTGTTGTTGCTCTGTTTACCATATAAGCAGACCATACAGTATTTTCTTTAGCACTCTCATCAAGCTTTGTTAAAGATAATCCTAATGCAACCGTCTTTGAACCAACATCAAGACTGTCACGGAACATAATACCTATAAACACATGATTATCTACTATTGTTGCATAATCAAGTTTTGTCACAAGCTCTGTATCACCTGTTACCTCTTGATAGGTAAACTGGAAGTTATCTGTAGTAGCCTTGCCCCACATACCGCTAGAAGATGATGTGCTTTCACTTAAACCAAGTTTACCTGCACCTTTTACAGTGAGTACGCCATCTGTCAAGCTTGCACTTCCGGCAGCCTCTGGCACACCAATATCTTTACTAATCCAATCACCAGAAGAATTGGTACTATTCATATGCAATTTTGATACAGAACTTTGTGTTTTATTGCCATTGCTATCATAAACCCTTGCTGTGATATTATAAGTACCATCATCAAGTCCTGTATATACATATGTATATGGTGCCTGTGTCACTGTACCTGCTAATTTATCTCCATTATAAAATTCAACTTTTGTTACTGTATTATTACCACTTGGTGTAACATTAGCTGTGACAGCAACATCACTTCCCACATCATACTGAGCATTGTCTTTTAAATCCAATGTAATGATTGGATTTGGAGCTTCATAATCTGTCTTTTCAACTTCTTCAACCAATCCATTAAAATATTCTTCAATATAAGCATATCCTGTATTTGGATTAATTTTTGCTGAATCTGTAGCATCATTTGGATTTAATCCATGTGCAAGCTCCCAAGCATCTGGTATACCATCTTTATCTTTATCAAAATCAGCTTCTCTTGTCACTGTTGCAGCAGGATAACCGCCAACTTCATCTTCTGTGTTAATATATCTTCCTGTATCTGTTTTTGTCTCATAAACAACCCTTGCATCAACAGCATCTCTATAAGGATATGTAGCACCAGCTCTATTTAAGATTGGCTCATAGCAATCCTGCGCCTGAACAAGTGTAATATTATTAAAGCCTTCTGCCTCATATGGTGTTGTCACATAATCGGTTTTCTTATCACCACTAGTAGCACCAGATTTTTTAACTCCCTTAGAATTATCCTGTGATATGGCATCATTTCCCTCAAGATAATTGCCATTTACATAAAACCCGCCACGTTTTGTTTTTTCACCAGCATCAATAACTTGATCTCTTACCTTATCTCTTGTTCCTACACCTGCTTTTAGATAATTATTGATATAATTTGACCATGTATAACCACCGCCATAACATGTGTTATATCCCCAGTTATACAATATACTGTTGCTTATCTGAACTCTTGCAATATTAGGATTTCCAGTTGCTGCGTCTTGCTTTGCAGGGTCTCCCATAAAACCACCGCCAATTCTTGGATTACGTGATGTATGGTTTGCCATCAAATTATATTGGAACACAACATTATCTCCGCCAAATATACCACCATATCCATGTCTGCCCTTAGAATGTCCTGAAACGGTAAGACTTTCTGATATAATACACCACTGCACTGTTCCATCTTGACCACGATATGTAGATAATGTCTCATCTGTATTCCAGCTAAATGAACAATGGTCAATAATAAATGTCTTATTATCTCTGCCCCACAGCGCATCCATTGAATCGCCGCCATTAAATACATTCTCTGCACCCGGTCTAAAACGCATATATCGTATAATCAAATTTTCTGAACCGCTTATATCCGTATCATATCCTGCAATTGTAATACCATCACCTGGTGCTGTCTGTCCAGCTATAGTGATATTTTTGTAACCAATAATTAATTTGTGTTTTAAATGAATTGTGCCACCCACATTAAAAACAATAATGGCACCACCATGTCCGCCATTTTCTTTTGGTTTGGCAAACTCCTCTAAGCCATCACGCAATGTACCCTCTATCGGTTCTTCATCTCTTGCATAATCTTCCAGTGAAGTTACAATATAAACGTCATAATTTCGCCCACCAGAAGCAAATCTGCCACCACCTTCTGCTGTAGAAAATGCCAACAACTTTGAAGTATCATCAGCTGCTAATACTCCATTTAAACTAGGAACAGCCAAAGACGATAAAGCCAACAAGCCTGTTAGTGATAAAGCAGTCAGTTTTTTAAACATTCTTTTTTTCTTAAAATGTTTCATTTGCCTTTTCTTTGCCCTTCCCTGTGATGTTTCTAAAACATACATAAGTTACCCTCCATTCTTTCATAACATTTGCAATGATATTTTGCTAAAGTACTTTATAAAAGTTACTATTATAATATTATTGCTGTAAAGAATTGTCAAGCTATTGGTAGCAAAATTGCACAATTATTTGCAGTATTTCATTATACAAACAGGTGATAATCCACAATAAACCAACTCAATGAATGAACTTTTATTAAAGAGGTTTTATCAAAAATAATTCCATTGGTTGTTCATACCCTGCAATATCAATAACAAAGCCACCACAATCTTTATATCCCAACTTTCTATAAAAATGCTGTGCGTCTTCATCAACCTGTGTAGAAGTCAAAACCATACCATAACCTTGTGACTTCATATCGTTTTCCCAATATTCTACAAGTTTTCTGCCATAGCCTTTGCCTTGAAAACTAGAAGTTATAAAAAGCAACGTGCAAAAGGGTGTATTATCCCAAAATAAATTGTATCTTAACAATCCAATTGGCTTATTATTTTCTAGTAAAACATACCCTCGTTTGTTGCGAACCTTATTTGCAAATTCTGCTTCTGGCAAATGTTTATCCAGACTATACCAAAACTTTTGGTCACTCATCTGCATATATCGGATTACTTCCATTCTCTTATCCTCTTGCTTTTTTATATACTTTTGTTATACTAAATAACACAGTATACTTAAGTTCTCATTTTTAAATAATAGAACTTGTTAGCTATAAACTCTATAGGTTATTCTAGCATTCAATAACTATAATTTAAAGGAGTTATATTTATGAATATTTTACCTGATTGTCATCTGCACAGCTTCCATTCAAGCGATTCTGATTGTTCTCCACACGATATCATTCAAACAGCAATTAAACTTGGACTTCCTGCCATTTGTTTTACAGACCACAACGACTTTTTATTCCCACTAGAAAATGGCATAACTGAATTTCAGCTTAATTTCAATACTTACTATAATGATATTGTAACAACACGAGAACAATATCAAGATTATCCTATTTATATTGGTATTGAACAAGGTCTTCTTCCTGCTGCTGCCGATATGATTAATACTTATGATTCAATCCATGTATTAGATTTTATTATCGGTTCATCACATCTTGTATATGGACAAGACCCTTACTATCCTAAATTTTGGAAAGATAAAAATATCACAGACACTATCAAAGCATACTATCAAAGCATTATTGATAACATCAACATATGTTCTAATTTTGATGTATATGGTCATATTGACTATATTACAAGATATATTCCTGATAAAAATTATAATTATGATATTTATAATTTTATGGATTATATAGATACCATTTTAAAAAACTTAATCGAAAAAGGAAAAGGCATTGAACTTAACACTGCTGGCATACGATATGGAATAAATACCAATCCCGAACCAACTATATTAAAAAGATATCAACAACTTGGTGGAGAACTTATAACAATTGGTTCTGATGCTCATAAACTTTCAGATATTGGAAGTCATATGGATATTGCTAGGGATATTTTAAAAGATTGTGGTTTTCATTATTACACCATCTTTATTCAAAGAAAACCGCATTTTTTTGAATTATAACACTTCTATAGACTGCTGCAAAATTTATTTTTTAACTTTGTAGCAGTCTATAAAAGAGGTTATCAATCTATAATAAAATATAAATCAATTATTTTTTTAGCATAACAGAATATGTATTAAGATTTACTTTTGTATAGGATTCTCTTCTATATATGTTTCTCCTAAAACAGGCTCTTTGTTCTGTTCATTTGAAATAGTAGAACTTTCCAGAAGTACTGCACTTCTTACAATTAATGGTGTAGCATTAGGATTTATTTCTGTATATGTTTCTTCTAAAACGGGTTCTTTATTCTGTTCATTTTCATTAGAAGTAGTAGAACTTCCCGAAAGCACTGCACTTCTTATGATTGATGGTGTAAAATTAGAATGTACTTCTGTATAATTTTGTACAGATTTTGGTTTATCATTTATTATTTTTCCTGAAGAAGCTTGCATTGCCACAGCTGTAACTGCAACTAAAAGAAAAGATAACAACATTGTAGTAACTATAATTATTTTTCTCTTTTTCATAGTTTTTTCTCCTATCTTGTCTAAGTTTTATCCATAATATTATAGATTTTAAAAATAACATCACCCTTTGAAAATTTCGCTATAAACACATATTGAATACAATATAAATTATTTTTTTACAATAATATCATCTCCTTTATCTTATATAAATCAACTCACTTTCAAAGAATATTAAAATTATACCATTATACATATTCATTTTACAACATCTTATACATTATTTTCTTTCTTTTTTGCTCAATTTTATTTTATGTTACAAGTCTTTTAAATTATATTAATAATCGTCGCACAAAACCTTCAATATTTAAAATACTATCCTATTCATAAAAAAAGGATACTTTCTTGTATTTATTATTCCTTGTATTTTGTGCGACAGTTTCTTTACATTTCTCTTCTTGCACGTTCTACATTACTTTTTATACAACGCACTACATAATCAATATCTTGATATGTTATTTCCTCATTAATTGTCAATCGTAACGTGCTTCGTGCATCATCATCACTCATACCGATTGCTTTTAACACATGTGATGGTTTTGCAGAAGCGGACGTACATGCTGAACCTGCAGAAGCACATATTCCCTGCTGGTCAAGCATAAGTACCATAGAAGCACCATTTACTCCTTTAATTGTAAAATTAGCATTGTTTGGAAGCCTCTTACTGCGGTGTCCATTTAATGTAACACCATCAATATTTGTAAGAATCTTATCAATCATATAATCTCTTTTACGAATTTCATTATTTGTTCTTGCTTTCATATTATTGTAGGCAATTTCTGCCGCCTTTGCCAGCCCAATAATACCCGCAACATTTTCTGTTCCAGCTCTCATGCCCATCTCTTGACTTCCACCATTAATAAAAGATGTCCTTACACAGCCTTTTCTAATATATAAAAAGCCAACACCTTTTGGACCTCGAATCTTATGCGCACTGACACTAAGCATATCAATATTCATCGAATTTACATTGATTGGAATATTGGTATATGCCTGCACGGCATCGGTATGAAACAATATCTTTCTTGACCTTGCAATTCGACCTATCTGTGCAAATGGCATAATGGTGCCAATCTCATTATTGGCTGCCATAACGGATATTAAAAAAGTGTCCGAACGCAATGTCTTTTGCAAGCGGTCAAGTTCAATCATTCCATATTTGTCAACAGGCATTTTCGTTGTTCTTATTCCATTATTTTCCAAGTCATTTAATGACTCTAATATTGCTTTATGTTCCACTTGAGTGGATATCACATTACCGCCATCATGTTCTCTGGCAGCAGCCTTTAACGCCCAGTTATCAGCTTCTGTTCCACCTGAAGTAAAATAAATTTCCTCCGGCATGGCTCCTATTGTAGATGCAATTATATATCTTGCTCTCTCTACATCTTTTCTTACCCCTTTAGCAAATGTATATATACCTGATGGGTTCGCAAACTTCGCTCCCAAATATGGAAGCATCGCATTAACCACTTCCGGATGAATTTTTGTTGTTGCAGCATTGTCCATGTATATCATTAAAAACACACCTCAAAAAGGATTCTATCTATCATTAATAATATATTCAAAAGGCACATACAATGATATTAAATTATTATATTTTCTAAAAGGTTCAACGTGAAAAATATAAAAAACAACATTTTAATCAAAGGAACATTAATTCTTACGATAGCTGGAATTATCAGTCGTGTTTTGGGATTTTTTTATCGAATTTACCTTACAAGAGTCATTGGTTCAGAAGGTATTGGACTTATGCAGATTGTGATGCCTGTTATTGGGCTTGTCTATGCGATATGTTCTGCCTCTATTCAGACAGCCATTTCAAAATATGTATCCAGTACCCATTTTTATCTTAAAAACAACAAACATATGAATAATACAGACAAGAACTCTGCAAATGGCATATCCACATCACAGCTTTATTGGCTCAAATGTGGATTAACTATCAGTATTCCATTAACCATAATACTATCTGTACTTACATACAGCAAAGCAGAATTTATATCAACAAGACTTTTATTGACACCTGAATGTGAACCACTATTAAAAATACTTTCTATATCATTTATATTTTCTACTCTACATAACTGCACTGTAGGTTACTATTATGGAATGAAAAAATCAGTTATACCTGCTGCCTCACAATTAATTGAACAAATAGTACGCATATTAACTGTATTTTTATACATATCTTACTGCCAAAGCAACCATATTCCTGTAACTATCATTTGTGCTATCATAGGAAACCTGACAGGGGAAATTGCAGCAGCTTTCTATTGCTGTCTGTCAATAGCCCTATCCAATCGCCATACAGCAAAAACAGCTATTTCAATGATGGGCATCAAAAAAATATTTGTTTACTCTCTTCCTTTAACTGCCAATCGAATTTTAATGCATCTTTTGCAAAGCGGCGAGGCAATCCTTGTGCCTGCACAGCTTATTATATATGGCTACAGCAAAAGCGAATCACTCTCTCACTTTGGTGTACTGACAGGAATGGCACTGCCATTTATTATGTTTCCTACCGCTATTACAAATTCACTATCCGTCTTACTGCTGCCAACCGTCTCATCAGACTGTGATTCGCAAAATAAACAAGGCTTGATAAATACCATCTCAAAATGTATTGCTCTGTGTATTGCAATGGGCATTATCAGCACATTTTTATTTATATTTTATGGTGCAAACATCGGAGCAATTATTTTTAAGGAACCTGATGTATATGGTTATATCACTGTCCTTGCATGGCTATGTCCATTTATATATCTTACAGCAACACTTGGAAGCACCTTAAATGGCATGGGAAAAACATCGACGACCTGTATACAAAATATTGTTGGTATTATTATAAGACTGGCATGTCTTATCTTATTTGTACCAAAATATGGTATTCCTGCTTATTTGATAGGAATACTAATATCACAAATTTTTGTATGTATCAGTCATTATATTTCCATCAGCCGCACACTTCACATTAAATCCGATGTATATGACTGGATTGTAAAACCATTGGCAATAGGGATTATTTCTATAACATTATCCCTTATACTTGAAAGCATTATGACCAATACAACCGATTCTATGATTGCTTCCATTATCAGTGCTGCTGTGGCTGGAATACTATTTTTAATCATGTACTTTAAATATTAATTGAAATATCTGTTAAGGCAGGTTTTGCAAGCCAGTATGCTTTGCGCGTTTCAAACTGTAATAGCAGCCAGTCAATTGCGCAAATCCTGCCTTCTTCACTAAATTCAAACACTGATGTTTCAATTAATGAATCACTATCCTTTTGTTTTGATATATAGTCATATGCAAATGGAGCGCGCCATATATATACTTTTAATTGATAGTCTGGTTTATCGCCATCTCGAATAATTCGATACCGCATTCCCTCATGTTCTCCTGTATATACACCGCCATAAGCAAAAAAATTTAAAGGCATTATCTGTGCTGCATCAATCATATATTCACCTCATATCACAAACCTTTTATTTTAGCATACATTTTCATATCTATTATTTGACCGTTCTTGACTGCATTTTTTTGCAAAATCCCCTCTAACTGAAAACCTGCCTTTTCAAGTACACGGCAAGATGCCGTATTGCAGGCAAATGGTTCTGCAAATATTCGGATAATGTCTGTATTTGTAAATATATAATTGCAGACTTGTTCTACTGCACTTGTTCCAAACCCTTGTCCCCAATAAGGCTCTCCAATATAATACCCCATCTCAGCTGTTCTAAAATGGATATTCTCACATCGAAATACACCAATACTTCCAATAACTTGATTCTTTATTGTAATTGCAAATGGAAATGTTTTTGTCTTATCACAATGAATCATGGCATCAATATACTCTTTTGCAGCATCTACTGTATAAGGATATGGCAGCCCATCACGTAAATTATCTAATATTTTTTTATTATTTAACATTGCGGCTAAATTGTCTGCATCGGATATATCCCATTGTCTGATAATACATTCCATAAAAATCCTCCATTCTAAAGTACAACATAAAAATTATATCAAATCTTATTTATACTATCCTTGTAAAATATTTTCAATACAAATTTTATACTTATTATAATTTTACCTTGAACAATTTATTCTATTACAATCAAATAAAACTGCCGCAATAAAGACTATATATAGGCGGCAGTTCCATTAATCTTTATTCTTTATAATTTTGATTTTGAATGTTTGATATAATATCATTAAATGATATCGGTGTATAATTGATTCTCTCAACAGAAACACAATAATGTTGATTACTGTATGTTTTGATTATAGGCGAATTGTGTACATGTCCAAACAAATTGGCATATGGCATATTGGTATTTACATATAAAGGTTCATGGGACAATATCCAAAAATTCTTAAGTATAATAGGACAGTCATAGACTTCCTCAAATCCACAATCACGATAATACGAATTGGATTTTGTATCATGGTTTCCTTTTACAAGAAATTTTCTTCCCTTTAGTTGACTCACTATAAAAGACTCTCTATCCTGTGCGCCAAAATCGCCTAACACATAGACTTCATCTTCCTTTAGAATAACTTGATTCCATCGCTCTAAAAGAGTGCTATCCATTTCTGCTGCATCTTTAAATGGTCTATTTTCATACAATATTATGTTTTCTTCTGAAAAATGTGTATCTGCAATAAAGTATATCAAAATTTCCTCTCCTAAACTTATAAACAAAAATGTTCTTATTTTTTATGACCCCACTATCGTCCCACCATTAGGGTGAAGCACTTGCCCTGTCATATAACTTGAATCATCAGAGGCAAGAAATACATAACATGGGGAAACCTCACAAGGCTGCCCTGCTCTATCCATTGGTACATGGGAGGTCTTTTGTCCAAATGTGGCAACTTCTTTTGCCGAATAAGAAGCTGGAATTAACGGCGTCCATATGGGACCTGGCGCAACGCCATTTACTCGAATCCCCTTTTCTACAAGCGATAAAGAAAGCGACCTTGTCAAAGCTACAATAGCACCTTTTGTTGAACTGTAATCAATTAAATCTTTGTTTCCCTCATAAGCTGTTACAGACGTTGTATTAATAATACTGCCTCCCTTTTTCATACAAGGCAACGCATATTGTATCAAATAAAAAAAGGAAAATACATTGTTTCTAAATGTAAATTCTAATTGTTCATGGGATATATCTATAATACTGCGCTGAATAAATTGGACTGCATGATTATTGACTAAGATATCCAATTTTCCAAAACGTTCTATTGTTTTATCTACACAATATTTTGCAAATTGTGGTTCTTTTAAATCACCGCATAAAAGCAAGGACTTGCCGCCTAATTGTTCTATTCTCTGGGCAGTTTCCCTTGCATCTTTTTCTTCATCATAATAGACAAGAACAACATTTGCTCCTTCCTTGACAAAATCGTATGCAACGGCACGCCCTATGCCGCTGTCACCGCCTGTAATCAGCGCAACCTTATCTTCTAACTTGCGGCATATCTTTCTGCATTCCGATATTGGTCTAGGCTTCATAATATATTCCAATCCGGGCTGTCTATCTTGATGTTGTGGTGGAAAAGCTGTACTGTCCTTATCACAATTTATCCTTTTATCACAGGAATGATATTGACTCATATTTAAAATTTCCCAATATAATTTGTTATATAATATGATTCAACATCAATATGGTTATTAAGATATTATTGCATAAATTGCATCAAACAGATATTTGCAATCTGCTTTACTATTTATTCATAGCCTCATTATGTCATTTTTTAAACTAGCCATTCTAATTCTTTTCTGATAAGGTTAAATACCTATTGTGGCTTTAAACCAAAAAGCTTCGCTCCAATACCATTGCCAAGCAGCATAGCCAAAATATATCCCAGTGATTTTAAATCATATTGACCAGTCAGATTAAAATAAAACATATTGGCAATGGAATGTTCAAAACCTGATAATATAAATATCATTACAGGTGCTATAATAAATACAATATTTTTTGCCTTGTTATAATTATCAATCGCCAAATACATCATAACACCACAAAACATCGCCAAAATAAAAATATGTATTATATCATTGTTTAGCTTCTTATTTACCAATTCTACACTGCTAATATTAAGATGAGATGCCTTACATAGCAATGCCATAATCAACGTACCTGTAAAATTTCCTAGAATGGTAATTACCATATCCAAAAGTTCATCTACTTTTTTAACAAAGCCAATTTTACCTGTATATAACCAAAAACCTTGTGTTACTATCGTTAATAATCCAAAAGAGAACAGCAATGACCCTAAAAACTTATTTTCTACGGACAAATAAACAATGCCGCCCACACCAATCATGCAGCCTGCATAAATGGATTTTATAAATATCTGTATTTTATTCATATCTTTTATAGAACCTCATCTTCATTTAAAATTGTCTTTTCTTTACTTTTATTTTTTCTTTTGTCTAAATACATGATATACAACAAGCTTTCACCGCCTCCATTTCTTTTGCATATACTATATTAAAAAGCAAATGGTACATCTATGAATAACAACTGCACTAATCTTTATCTATTATCAACAATAGCCTGCCAATTAACAGAATGTCTTGATGAAAAAGAACTTGAACTGCTTGCTGCTAATTTAACAGCACTTGGATATATGATTGAATCTCAATTAAAACAACGCTCTTTATGTAAATGAACCTATGATACCACAGCTTTGCTGTGGTTATTTTACCATAAATGTCTATATAATAAAACTAAAAATTTAATTGAAATGAAACTTTAACCATCACTTTATTTATGTTACAATTTATTTTATAATTAAAAAGTATAAATTTTACTATAAATGACAGATTGTCCACAAAATACAGAAGACTACGATTGAAAACAATAGAATTACTTTTTGTAATAATTCTATTGTTGTGATTAACATTTTTAATTGCAGAATTTGTATCTGGACGCTGTTTGTTATAAAGTCATAAAATTTTAGTTTTTTATATAAAAACAGTACAGAACGGAGGAAAAGATGGATTGGACAAAACTAAACACAAAAGAAGTGACATACTGCTGCAAATATGCAGAATTTAATTTTCACTGCCTCACCTTTAGCCTTCAAATTGAATATTTGCTTATGTTGTTTTACTATTATCAAATAGATACATTCACCATTAAAGATATACAAGAATTTTATAAAAAAATGGAGATACCTAAATGGAGAAGTGATGGTATTATCAAGCCATCTCCAAGTAAAATACGAAAAGCACTTTCTTACAATTTTTTTAATATTGAAAAAAACATTCAATCTATAGGTGATGATTGTTATAAAATTGTTTTTATAGACACAAAATTTTACGAAGAAGATATTAAAGAAGGCTATCAAAAAAATAGGATTGTATAAAACCCTTCTTACTTGTTATTGGACACAAACCCTTTAAAAATTCTATGCACAAAAAAGAGTATAGAAACAAAAAATTTGTACCTTGCTTATCACCAATAAACGGTTCTTTAAATTGGCAGATTAAGCAAAAAAGGAGAATTTTTATGGATATTGACCGCAACAGCATTTATAAAATCGTTGGCAACCATCGTCGTTTTATCAATCCATTTTCGGAGCCATATGGTTATTACATATTTACAATGAACCCTCAGGAAGAAGCCTTCATTGATGAAGAACTGATTGCATTTTATTTAAAAAAATTAGAATACGCCGTTTTAAACGTTGACTTTTTGATTAAACAAGCATTTCATACATCTTATTACGAATTTATTAAAAAACATCTCTTTGTCAAAAAAGATTCAGTCATTCCTCAAACTCCTGACGATATGTGTCAACAATTAATAGTTGACTCTTTCGTTTTATGTCCCGAACAAAAAGAAATCGGCAGCGCATTGTCTAATGCCCATTTTATGTTTGGACATTATATTGACTGCCGATGGGATTATGACTGGAATTTTATCTCTTCTTTTATTTGCTAAAATATTACACCTAGTTTTTATACATTGCCTCAACATCTTCGTTCACATATCTTCTTAAAATCAATCTATCTATTTCTAACCTTTGAGTTTTGCAATGTTTCATAAATGGTGTTTTCCTACTTAATAATGTTAAACACCAAAAATCATCCTTCTAATGATATACAAGCAAATCAGATGGAGCGGATAAAAACCATAAAATAGGTATTTTGCAATATTTCCCTTTATAAACCCTCTTTTTCCATTATAAAGATTGATTGGAATAAATGCTGCTCCTCCTATCCATTTGCTTGGCAAAAAACAAATTCCCAGTACAGCTTGAAGAATACAATTATCTCTTAATATATAGATAAGAAGTACATAACCAAAACCTACAATCCCATAGTCTGCTTTCAATAACATAGATAACAGTAACAAAACAAAAAGAATTACTGCCTGCTTGATTTTACATAAAACAGTTTTTGTATCTTGATAAGATTCAATAACAACCATTCCTATATAACCTAGTAGCAACGTAAAAAACACATTTTGTTTATCATAAAAAAAATTTCCTGAATGTAATAGATTCCATGGAATTTCTGAAATCATTGCAAATATCAATAAATTTCTGCCATATTTCTTTTTATTATGGGTATGACAAAAACCTTCCACCAATAAGAAAACAAATATTGGAAAGGCTGTTCTGCCAATATATCTCATAATTTTATATAACGAAAGTTCATAGCTTCCTATAAACAAAATAGGCTGTGTTGCTGGCTTATATAAATATAGTACAAATGCTGCAGTATGGTCTATTAACATTACTATAACAGCTAATAATTTCAGCAAACTTCCACTCAAAAAACAATATTTTTTTTGGTATTAATTTTACATTTTCACTCAACTTTTTCTCTTTCTTGCTCTCCAAATAGCATGGTTTGATTTGTTCTTGTTGAAAGACAAGCAGATAGTTTCAATCTGCTTGTCTACTTTGTACTTGCTTATAGATTCATTGGTACTTCGCGACATTCTTTTAACAGGCAAGTTTAAACTCTTCTTTCATGGTTAAAATGAAAAAATATAGACCAACAAATCTTCTTACTTAAATAATTCAGGGTTAAGAAAAATAACGATTAATTCACAGATATTTCCAGTTTCATCGATTCCCCAAAAGTCTGTATAATAACCATCGCCTAGACCAGAAGCAAACATTGCTATCTGCGAATGGTCAAGCGGATTATTCCAAAGCAGCAAATCGCCGCCTTTCCTTTGATATGTAGGCTCTTTTTGATAACTTTCCTCAAAAAGTTGTGCAAAATAATCGGTATAAATATTTCCATTTTCATGTTCTTGATACCATGTTGACAAAAAATTCCGATAGCTTGTTGCAGCTTGCTCGTCACAAAAACAGCCCATGCCACATTCGACCGGAAATCCTGCATATGTCGTCATAAGCTGCCCATTCTTCTCAGCAAGACATTTTGCAAGCTCATATTGCACCGCTTCCTTTTCCTTTACTTTTAATCTTGCCCCTACAATTCTAAGTCCTGCCATATCGGAATCCATAACAGCAATCTGAACAGGATATTTTCCCGGAGCTATTGACTTTTCTTTAATAAAAAACTCTTTTAAATTTTTCAAATAGTACAATGGGTCTGCTGTGATAACTTTACCTGTTTTAAATTCACATTCTCCCATTGTAAACTGTTTTAAATTGCTTGAGGTTCCAAAAATACTTTTTACAAAATCCACTTCAATCGTATCCTTGCTGATAAACTTCAAATTTTTTTCAAATGCTGTCTCAAAATCATTTTTCTCTTTTTGATTTTTTTGCTGCTCTTCCTCAAGTTCATCTTTCTTTTTTTGCTCCTCCGCCCGCTGCAGCCAATATGCTGATAATTCTTCATTTTTTTCCACACCAACTCCATCACGATACATTTCGGATACTTGCTGCATCGCTAAAGGATGTCCACCTTCAGCCGCTTTCATAAAATATTCAAATCCTTTTTTCGCATCTTTTTTAACGCCAAAACCCTGACAATATGCCATACCTATATTTCCAAGTGCTGTTGTATTTCCAAGTGCTGCTGCACGTTCATAATATACAAATCCTTTTTTATAATCAGGCTCCATATATCTGCCTGAACAGTAAATATAACCCAAATCTAATAAAGTCTCTTCCATTCCTTTATCAGCCGCTTTTTCATAATACTCAATTGCCTTGTTAAGATTCGGTTCAATATTATTTTCCTCATATCCATTCAGATAAATATCTCCCAAAAACTTTAATGCTGGCAATACACCATTTTCTGCATCATTTAATAAACGCTCAAAATCTAACATTGTTTTCTCCTTTTATTTTTTATATTATAAATTTTTTAAATATTATAAGTTATTTACATTACTTATTTTCATTTAAAAATCTTACTTTAATTTAAATTAAAAACTGCTTATTCATAACATCAACAAGTAAAAGAGTTTTCTAATGAAGTTAATATTTCTAAAAAAATATTATCCAATGCTTTCCAATCTGCAACACGGTCATCTTCCATAGACTTTGCCAACTGTTCATAGCGAACAATCTGTTCTTCTATATACTGTTGTATTATTGGCATTTTTGGATGCAAATCCTTTTCATCACTTGCCGCTTTGATAACAAGCATGGTTTCAATCTCATTTAACAATTCTTTTGACAAAACACAAGACAATAAATCCTCAAAACGAACTGGCGGAATTGTATGTGTATCCTCAATAAAACGACAAGCTAAAAGTGGTCTTAAAGCATAAATATATTTTTTATACCAAACCTTATCGTCTTGCAAATATTGTTTCAATGTACTATTTGCTGTTCCATAATAGTGATACAATGCTATTTTTTCCGAAAAATATGACTTGGCATATTTATAAATAAAACTCCATTCATTGGTTGTTTTATAGACAATAGGCGAATTTGCCCACTCAAACAGCGTTGCATTTCCCTTATGAAACTGTATAAGCGTCTTTTTTAAGTCCCAGCCATTCATATCAAATACTTCATCAAGCTGCCATTCAATAATATCTTTTTGTTCTTGAAGCCTTAAATAATCTTTCATTGGTCTGACATATACAAACCGCACATCATAATCACTGTCTGGTGATTCCACACCCCATGCTCTGCTGCCGGACTCCACCGCATACAAAACCTTCACTTGTTCTTTTTGTTCTATCTCTAAAAGCTTATTTATAATCTCTTGTCTAATGTTCAATAAAAATCCTCCATTTCTACTGCTTTCCTATTCACATACTCAACAAACGCCTCAACCTTTGCCATATCTGGATTATCTGGCAAAGCAGTATTCTTTGTTGCTATATTCAGCCGGTTTTCATAATCCGATAATATTGCATAAAACTCATCTGAAAATGTTTTATCTTCCTTTTGAAAATCACCACGTCTTATGCTTCTAAGAAGTTCTAAATCATCTATTCTATGTGTCTTTATCTCGCCTTTTTCCAAAATATCAATCGCCATCATAAACAGACGAATCAAATGCATGGCATGTTTATTTAAATGATTATCATCTTTTTTCTTATTGCGCTTTCCAATTTTATCATAACCTCTGACAACATTATTCATAGCACCTAACATATTTTCATAATCACGCAATGGCAAATGTGTATACTGTGCATCCACAAATAGTTCTGTCTCTAATTCTGGATTGTCCGACTTATCGATGTAAATATGAATGGTTCCTTTGTCAAACATATCATTTTTTCGTGCAAAATCTTCCAAAGCATTTTTTACAGAATTATAAATATGCTGCTCTCGCTCTTGCTGTGGCATAGAATCTCTGGCAATCGCATTTTGTAATCTTCTAAGCTGGGCGCCTGCATATCCGCCAAAAGACTTTGCTGCTCTCTTGGATAAAAACAAATGCCGATTATCCAATAATTTTTGACCCAATTCTGTCTTTATTAAATATTGACTATCATCTAAGCCTAACAATTCTATAATATTGGGATTGCATTCCAGCAATAATTTTATCATCTTATTAAAAGAATAGATAACCGTATCTGTATTTGCATCTTCATATTGTTCAAATTCTGTTAATCCCAGCAAGTCTGATGGCAAATTTAATGTCACTCCTCGAAAATCAATATCGCTGTTTTCATTATTTGTCCCATAGGCATAACTGCCTCCAAGTCCCATTAAAATAATGCGATTTCCAAGTCTTTTATTGGTTCTTAAAAAATCATATTGTTGCGAATTGATTTGCTTTATAAAATCCATATTTTCCCTCATTTTGTTGATATTCTTTTGGGTCATCTTGTGTAAAAAATGGAAAACCTCCCACTTGACAACTAAAAATACATTGTTCTCTAAAAATAAATAATCATACACTTCATTTTCCAAATCAAAAATACTCTCAATCTCTTTGTCTAATTTTTCACCTTCTAGCTTCATTTATATGCGTTCTTGTCTTTTTTATTGAATTATTGTAACATAAATCAATATAAATTTATACTAAAAATTTGCAAACACACTTATTTGATTGGTATCAATTTCTTTTTCAATAAAAATATTTCTTATTAAATATTTTATTGACATTATATTTCATCTTTTATAAAATAGAAATTAAATATTAATAAAGAAAGGATAGATATTATGGATATTTTGCCGCTTTTAATCATTATAGGAGTTTTGCTTGTTTTTGTTATCTTTTGTATTAAAATGATACGTCTCACTTCTCAAGCAAAAAAGAGAGACACGCAACAATTAAATACTCTCAAAGAGCAAGGATTAACGGTGCATGCTACATTTCCACATGTCAATGGACTTCCTATTGCAGAAAATCTTTTATGTGAAATATTTTCATTTCCTAATCGAATTGAATTTAAGTCTGGAACGACCAGTATCACTTTGATGCGAGAAAAAATAACATATATGTGTATCAAAACCGATACTGAAATTCAACAACAGCTTGTTTCTAGCGTTGGTGGAGCTATTGCTGGAGGTGTTATGTTTGGAACGCTCGGTGCAATTATCGGAGGAAGGGCTAAAACAAAAAAAATTAAAACCGTCACAAAGTACTTAATTATTACTTATATGAACAATCAAAATGAATTAGCCTATATTGGTTTTGATGTAATGAACAACCTTGCTTCTGCTTATACACTAATAGGAGAGTTTAACAAATTAAACACAAATTCTGGCGCTCATATTGACCTTTAAAAACTTATTTTATTGGTAATAAAACAGATTATATTAATACATATTATTTATTTTTTTTCAAAACAAAATATTTACAATTTTTATTAAAAATGATATTCTTTTTACAAAAAAAGGAGGTTTATATTATGATTTCTGCAAAAGAAGCATTGCAAAAACTTCAAGATGGAAATGCAAATTATTTAAACACAACGACCAGTTTAGGAGATGTCTCACTGGCAATCCGTAAAGATACCTGTGAGAACGGACAGCATCCTTACGCTATTATTATTACTTGTTCCGATTCTCGTGTAATACCTGAAAGTATCTTTTCAGCAGGAATTGGTGAATTATTTGTTATACGTGTAGCTGGAAATGTCATTGATAATCATCAACTAGGCAGTGTAGAATATGCGGCAGACCATCTTGGCTGTAATCTTGTTGTTGTTCTTGGTCATACAAACTGTGGTGCAGTTGGTGCTGCAATAGAAGGTGGAGCAAAAGGTTACATAAAATCCATTACCAAAGAAATTCAAACGGCTATTGGAAATGAAACTAATCCTTACAAAGCCTGCTGTCTAAACCTCAATCACAGTGTTGCACAGATTAAAGAAAGCCTCAACATTCAAGATACAGAAGAAGGCTTAAAAGTAATTGGTGCTGTTTACCATATTGATGATGGGCATGTAGAATTTTTATCATAAATCAAAGCGGATTGCGAATATCCGCTTTGACTACCAAATATTATTTTATCTGGTATAAAATGAAAAATGCTTCCTTCTAGGTAGACAAGTGAAAAATAAAACACTGAACACATAGAAGGAAGCTTGATTTATGACAGCCTTCATTTTTTGTTATATTATATATTTTTTACAATATTTTTTTATTTTTAAAATAATCATCTATATTTTTCTTAATCTCCATTGGTTTTAATGTTTTTAACAGATACCCTTCTGGATTTAAAGGCATAATCTTCATTACACTTTCCTTATCTACCCTTCCTGTTAGGAAAAAAACAGGAATATCTGCAAAATCTTCCTCGGAACGAATCATCTCCAACACTTGTTTACCATTGCAAATTGGCATATTATAATCCAATAAAATTAAATCCGGTCGGTTTAAAGAAATACATTGAATTGCAGCAATTCCTGACTTTGCCAACTCAACCTCATAGTCTTGCTTTAACAGTTCTTTCATAGCCTGCCTTAGCATTTTAGAATCATCTACCACAAGTATTTTCTTTTTTTTACTTATTTTGTTCTTTTTAAGATATTGTTTCATCTCTATCATCTCATTGTCGGTCTTAATGGAATTTTCAATTTTATCTTGAAGTACTGGTGATGCAATAACACAATATGCTAAATATCCTTCTCCTGTATCAAACAGCAAACTGCACTGCATATGATTTTCATCAAAAATATTCTTAAACTGATTATAAGTTAATAGATTTTCTTTTTTCACTTCAAAAAAATTACCATCTGCAAAATATTTTCCAATTCGATTCATAAACTGCTTTGCCATATATCGGGTAACATTTAACATCATAACATCAACTTTACCAGATTGGTCGCCAATAATTTTGCCAACTGTACCTGTCAACAACTTTTCCTCAAAAGCTAAAATAACTTCCAATCTTTCATCTTTATTTTTCCCATAAACTAAACGGTAATATATAGCCTTTCCAAATCGCTCTCCGCCATACGATTCACTGATTACCTTTGTTTCTAACTGGAATAATTCATATAAAAGCTGAATTATTATCTGTATCAATGTGTCTTGCTTTTCATCAGATAAAAGTTCATCCCATTTACTTAGCACACCTTTTCGTGTTATTGCTTGGTCTTCCGTCAAGGTGTGTCCAAGAAGCCAACCTGCACAAACACCTAAAAAATGATTAATAGATTCTGTGCAATACGCTGTCTGTTCTAATTCTTTCTCAAGAGCTGGCAATATTTTTTTACGAAAATCATTATGAATACGCTTATGCGTTTCTAAGCCTTCATAATAAATAGATTCCATATAAGCCTCTTCCTCTGCAAAATGCTTTAAGGCATGGTCTTTAAAATATTTAATGACTTCTTGACAAGCCCATTGACTTTTTAATTCTTGATTTGTGAACGCAAATAACTTGTTTATAATACTAAAAAGTTTCCTGTGTTCCTTGTCGATGAGCTCTACACCAATATTAAATCGTTCATGCCATATTAATTGATTGCCCATTCTATCTCTCCTTTGCTATTTAAAATAAAATTTACACCATTTCTTTTACTTTCTATTTTTCTGACGTAAAATCCATTTTTTCACCCCTACATTTCTATCTTTTTATTTTATTTTATACATAAAGACATAATGATGTGATAAAATTAAGACATGTAATATAAATATTTTAACCTCATCAATGAAGTCCCTATTTCACTGCCACAGCGGCACAAGTGGGAGGTCAGGACTTGCTTTATAAATTTTTATTACGCAATTTTTACACTTTGGAGAGTATTTTTATGATATATGAAATCACAGAAACAAAAAATGTTGCTTTCCTGTTTGATAAATGGGACGAAACACTCATTTGGTCTTGTTTACAGAAAATTATGGGTAAGATTTATGCCAATCATTTAACTTGTCCTACATCTGCAATGGCTATCATTGGAGACTTTACCTTTTTTGCAGGAAAACCTTGTGCAGAATTAGCAGCATATAAACCAGATTGGTGTACTCAAGATTTTATGATTATGATTCCTCAAAATGAAGAATGGAAAAAAATGATTATACAGCTTTATGGTAATAAAGCAAAAATCATTTCACGCTATGCAACGAAAAAAGAACCTGATATTTTTAATCAAGAAAAACTTAAAACAATGGTTGCCTCTCTATCAAACGAATACACTATACATAAAATAGATGAAACTTTTTATCATATGTGCAAATCCGAAAAATGGAGTGCCGATTTGGTATCCCAATTTAAAGATTATAAAGAGTATTGTAAACTAGGATTGGGAATAATTATTTTAAAAGACCATATCATGGTGTCTGGTGCTTCCTCTTATTCCAGATATCAAAAAGGCATCGAAATCGAAATTGACACAAAAAAAGAATATCAGCAAAAAGGCTTAGCTTCTGTATGTGGCGCACAACTGATATTGGAATGCTTAAAACAACAGTTATATCCAAGCTGGGATGCACAAAATGAAATTTCTCTTTCTTTAGCAAAAAAACTTGGTTACCATTACAGTCATACCTATACTGCCGTTGAAATATGGGGATATTAAAGATATACGCTTGTAAACCAACAGTTTACTTTGGTATGTTTAGTATAATAAACGGTTAGTCGGTTGCGCATTTTATAAAAGCTATGGCAAAATAATCCTATAAGATAATAAATGATTTAAATACTTATTCACAAAGACTAGAAAATATATCATTTATAATACTTATACATTTATAAATACAAAACTAGAAAGGAACTTTTATAATGGATGTAAAGGAACAGGAACAAAATATTGGCAAGTTTATTGCACAATTAAGAAAAGAAAAAAAGATGACACAAAAAGAGTTAGCCAATCAATTACATATCACAGACAAAGCAGTATCAAAATGGGAAAGAGGCTTAAGCTGCCCTGACATTTCGCTTTTAAATCCTATTTCAGATATTCTTGGTATCACTACAAGCGAATTGCTTAATGGACGAAAAAATGAACAGCCATCCAATGAACAGATTTCTAAAGACATTAAAAAAAATGTTGATAATGCTTTAGCTTATGCAGAAAAATCAACACAAAAAAAAATGATGTCTTTTCAAAATATATTAACACTATCTTTTTCCTTGGTATTGTTGCTTAGCATTATTATATGTTCTATTTGTGATATTGCCATATCAGGCACTTTTACTTGGTCACTCTTTCCAATTAGCTCCATTATTTTTGCATGGTTCGTACTAATGCCTATAATACACTATAAAAAGAAAGGCATTTTAGGCTCTTTAATAACCTCTAGCCTTTTAATTATCCCATTTCTATATGTACTTAGCAAAATCATTGGAGGAGACACCTTAATTATGCCTATAGGTATTCGTACTTCTTTCTTTTCAATTCTTTATTTATGGATTGTTTATTTTCTTTTTAAAAAATTGAAAACACGAAAAATACGAGCAATATCACTTTCTTTGCTACTTATCATACCTTTAAATCTTGCAATCAAGCAAATCCTCGCAAAAATCCTTTTAGAGCCAATGTTTGATGCATGGGATATATTGGCTTTTGGAATCATTCTTATCAGCGCTCTTACCTTATTGATTGTTGATTATACAAAAAATGCTTAAACGGCAAATTTTCTAAATGATATCTTTTATTATTTCATTTTTAGCTTTTATGCTGCGACTAATTTTTAAAAGCAACATAGAAGCTAATATTTTAATAAAACTTGTATTTTTTCACTCTTGCAACTATTACTTTCAACCTATTTACAATAACTGGTTGATTTTGAAATACAAATAGTCTCTCTAAATTCCTATCATCTTTCTGACAACAGGTATCCATCGAATCAAATGGTATGCCAATACGGTCAATACAAAACTGCCAATGCCAACACTCAATACTTGCAGCAATAAACTATCTATTACTTGTACCATATAATATGCCAATGCTACTAAAATAGATTGATGTAAAATATAGATTGGATAGGATGCATGATTAAAATATTGTGTAAATTTTGTTCTTTTATTTAAAAATTTCCTTCCAAAAGCAAGTAAAAATAAAATGGAACACCAACCAATAAAATGAACGCCCCAATCACCATAGTAAGAAAAATTATAATACATCAATACTAAAGTTATTATCCCTACAAACCACAATACAGACAACACCTTTATCTTTTTTTCTAGTTTGTCCATTATAATATCACTGCTTAAAAAATAATACCCAATTAAAAATAACGCCCAATCTTTTCCTAGACTAAAACCTCCAAAATTGCCCAAATAATACATCAATCCTATTGGAATAAAGAGCAATAAAATTCCCCATATAGGGAATTTTTCTATTTTTTTTATTACTTTTGAATAAGGAATCCATCGAAATATCATTAAAGAACACATTGAAATAATAAATAAAAATAAAATAAACCACAGTTGTCCCGGCGTAAATGCTCCATCATACCCACTAAAATCAGTACAATGTGAGAAAAAATACTTCCAATGTGCCAGCAATCCCCCATTATAATTATCAAAAAACTTTCTTGCAAATAAGGTTTGAAAAGGGACTAAAAAAATCATACCACAAAGAAATGGAATGAATAATTTATAAATACGCTGTATTATAAATTCTTTATTTGACCGATTATTTAAAGAATATCTTGCACTGATACCAGCTAATACAAATAATATTGGCATAAACCATGTATTGACTGATACAATTAGTGTACTTAACAATTTATTTTCTGCCTGCCATATATAAAACTTTGTACCAAAGTCATTCCAAATCATCAAGGTATGTACTGGAAATAATAATAAAATTGTCAAGTTGCGCAAATTATCAATATAATGTTTTCGCATTTGTTATTCCTCCATTCTTTTACACCAATTACTACACCATTTTTAATAGATACTCTATATTTTTTAACTAACATATCATAATTCTATTGTGTTCATAAGATACTTTTCAAATTCCTTGCGTTTAATTAGTTTCTTTCTTCCGATGTAAAGCACAAAAGGACAATTAGACTTCTTTAAAATCTCATTTAATTTACATATTTCAATATTGCTATATTTTGCTGTTTTTTCAACAGTTAAATTCAATTTATCTTTTATTTCAACTTATTAACAAAATAGATGTAAGTAGAAATAATATTGCTATGCGAAAAGCCGTATGCACAATGTCTATTATTGATTTGAAGTATTCTTCATAAATCCTTTTTATCTCCGCATCTGTTCCCCTAATAGCCGCAAGATAAGCTGCTTCTGGCTCAAAAATCAGCCGCATTTCATAAAGGTCTTTTGCATTTACTTTAGCCGCACAGAGTTGTTCCAAATCCTGCGGCTGTTCAAATGCCTTTTTTGTAACATAAGTACCTTTTCCACGTCTAATTTCCAGTATATTATAAGCAACCAATATTTTTATTGCTTCCCGCAATGTTGTACGGCTTACATTAAGCTTCTGTGATAATTCTATTTCATTTGAAAGCTTGTCCCCAATAGAAAAACGCTTTTCTATGGTTATCATAGATAAGATACTATCAGCAACACTTTGGGAAAGCATTTTATTTTTCATGGTTTTGCCACCTTTTTCTTTTTCTGAATATTATACTATGTATCACTCATAACTTCAAACAGAATAATGAACCGTCTTTTATTCCAAATTAGTGGAAGGTTCTTTTCCTCAATGTAAAAGCACCTTTCACTTTTTACAATTTTTGTTCCAATATAATTTTTCATTTTCATAATGTAGTGTCTAGTGGCTTCAAGTCCTACTCTTACTTTCTTAATCACAGTTATGTAACAAAATATATTAATTATAATATTTTTTATTTTTAATATTTTTAGCTATTTTTAGCAATTTTATAAGTATAATAAACACTAATCATTGCAACAAAAACAAGTATTCCCATCGCCCAGAAAAAACAGGTCATTCCTTTTGTCAAACAAGAAACTACAAAAATAATAATACCTGCTATAATAAATAAAATACCCCCAAATCGTTGACTTTTTTTCCAAGTTAATTCGTTTTTCATACTCCAACTTGTTCTCAAACCGAATATGGAATTTAAACGAGCTTTTGGCATAATATTTCCTATAATAATCATAGATACTCCAAGAATCCCAAATGTAATTTGATTAATATCAACAACAACTAAAGAAAGATTTTCAACTTTGGTGAAATCGGTATATAAAGAATATCCTGTAAGTGCATTAAAAAGAATAAGGCAGGCAATACCTGTAATCAGACAGATATTTTCATTATTTTTTCCATCTTCCTCTTTCTTTGCACAGTATCTTGCCATACCAAGCATAAAAAAGCCAAAAAGTATTGTCCATATAGGAGAAATAAGCGATTCATATTTACTCCCCCAACGAGTAATTTTGCCATTAAAATCATAATGTGCTGGTATTGTATCCGGCAAAAACTGCAATGCAATCAAAACGGTTATTAATGGTAAAAACATAAAAATGTAAAGTATAATTTTTTTCGTTTTCATTTTTTCCTCCTTTCTGTGCTGATTTCTGCACAAAGAATTTTTTTACTCTTGACCTCCTCGTAAGTGGTTTATCCAAAGTATTGCCTCATCAAGAATAGATAAATTCAACTCATAATATATAAAATTTTTATAATGGGTTTCATAAATCAAATCCGCTTTTTTTAACTTTGATAAATGATATGACAATGCTTGTGGTGTCATTCCTAACTCAATCGCCAAATCACCTGAACTAATTTTCCCTTCCTTTAATTTCAATAAAATATTTCTACGCGTTTCATCTGCCAATGCAGCTAAAATTTCGCTTATTGCCAATCCATCACTCTCCTAAGTATTTCAAATTTTCTTTAAATAGATTATACAATTCTACATTTTTACTGTCAATAACTATTTAAAATTTTTTTTAAATACTAATTTATCCGTCAATAAATAATCATTGAACCCCATTTTTGCACAAAATCTTTAGATTTTTTATAACTTTGTAGCAAGCATTTTACAGACTCTAATTACTCGTTCAATTTTATTTAACTTATGAAACAATTTATTTTTCGCACTATATTTAATAAAAAATATATTTTAACGACTTATAAATCTTATGACTAAATAATCATTTCAATCTATATTATTTATCCAAACTATAATTGATTTTTACAATTATCTGCGATATAATTTTTACCAGATAAATCTATAAATCAAACAAAGAATAAAGGATAAAGAAAAAATATGAGACGCCATGATAGAGAGATTCAAAATATAAATGATATAATTCAAGTGATGGAAAAATGTGAGGTATGTCGTTTAGCTTTAAACGATAATGATTATCCATACATTCTGCCGCTTAATTTTGGTATGCAGACAGAAAATGGAAAAATTATTTTATATTTTCATGGAGCAAACGAAGGGAAAAAATATGAATTGATTAAAAAAGATAATCACGCCAGTTTTGAAATGGATTGCTCACATAACTTAGTTACTAATATATCTAATGAAGGCTGTTCTTGTACTATGGCGTATGAAAGTGTTATCGGATATGGTCGAATTGAAATTGTTTCTGAGGATGAAAAATATCATGCTTTATGTTTATTAATGAAACATTATCATAAAGAAGACTGTTCATTTAATCCATCTGTAATGCTGCGTACAACGGTATTAAAGCTCACTGTAGAACAAATTAGTGGAAAAATCCATCTTTAAAAAAATCCAACAAGGCTTTATTGATACATTAACAGATAAGTAATAGCGAAAAAATATAAGGAAAAAATTTAAAAAGAAAATTTGTGATTTATTGGATTGACTTTTTACTATTCTTTGATATAATAGTATTCGTTTAGTAAAAAAAGAGTTGCAACAAACTCTTGTAAGTTTGTATAACAAACTTGCTGTTAAGCTATAATTTCCTATAAGATAAAAAAGAGTTGTAACCAACTCTTGAAATTTTCATAACAAACTTGCTGTTAAACTATAATTTCCTAGTAAGGAAATCATAAGCGTAAGTCCAAATGGTGGATTTGCGCTTCTTTATATTTCGTGCATGTAGCTCAGTGGACAGAGCGTTTGCCTCCGGAGCAAAAAGTCGTGGGTTCAACTCCCATCATGCACATTTATCTCAACATTATTTATAATAAAATAACTTCTTTTACAAATTTATTATGTAAGCTGTTTGAGGGTCAAATGCTTTTAATTAAAATAAAATGTACTAAAAGCACATTGACATTATGACCCTCACAACATGTTGATTTATAAAACTAGATAAAAAGTTTATTGATTTTATAACGACTTTGTAGTTGATAACAATTCTTAATGAAATTTTTATCAAACGTGCATAATAATTTCTTCATCTTTTCTTACATACTCATAAATATTATCGGATAAAACTTCGTCTGCTGAAACACCTTCAATATTAACTTCTCGAACCATTTTCTTTAGCATTTCTTTGTCAAACCCTTTTGACTTTGGCAAAAGAATAACCTCATGTACAGAAGATGGTAATATATAGACATCCGAATTAATTGAATCTGCAAAATGCTCTAACACACCATCATAAAAAATGCAAGAAGCACCATTAATCCTAGTTTTATTTGTCATTACATACATTTCATAATCTCGATTAAATACATTGATACACTTATCCCCTGTAGTACCCTGACATTCTCTAGCAAACTCATTTAATAGTGAACTCATTGGCTTTATAATACACTCAAACAATTCTGGTGTATTATCTACTGCAGCTAAATACAAATCTTCCTCTGTAATTTCCCATGTTGTAAGATGTTCATTATGTACCATCGCTGAAGCACTAATATTGTCCCAATGTTCAATAATAAAATAATAAACTACTGCTAAATCCAGTACTTTTCGATGTGGTACATCAGCTAAAAGCTTTTGATTTTTATCATAATTTACCACCTTATATATAATTTTATCTTTGATATTTCTATAATCTTCAAAAAATTCTGTATTGATATCTATATTACTCTTATTTTCTACATGGGTACTATAAATTTCACCACATATTGTCTCAATACTGCATCCATTTACATAATCCTTATAATAATTGTTTACATAAATGGTAGGTGCAACTTTACTCCCTTCTTCCATGATTACAATACCATCTAATTCTTTACCATTATTTTTAATAATATGGTTTATTGTAATACTATCCTTTTTGTCAGCAAGCTTTGCCACTCCCTCCTTTACATTATTTAAAAAATCATAATAATTCATATTTTTATTCCTCATTTCTGCGCTGCTTTTTATATAACGAATTTGTGACAAGCAACGCACAGACACAAATCTTATTGTTGAAAATCTTAACTTTCAATCTTATACCTCATTAGTTAATACTTTATAGACCACTATTAAGTGGAAATTGATTAAAACAGGAACATGAAACCATACTATTATTTTGAAAATACCTATTTAAAAATGATATTTCACATAATCTGATGGCATAGATGAACATATTATTCTAATATGCTCATATTGGATACAGATTAAAATATCTGTAAAATATTCATAGATTGCATAATGCACAGCAAAATTATGACGTAGTTTACCCTAGCAACATTCGCCAATATACTAAGACAACCAATGACTAACTTAAAATAGACATTTATTTTATTGCTTGCAAAAATAAATTTGCAAATCCTATGAAAAAGAATTATAACTTTTAGTACTATAAAATTATATATATCAATATTAAATCTTTAATATACAAAGAGTATATATCTTTACTTTTATTATGTCAATATACTAAATGTAATTTTTTTATTCTATTTTGGAAATTGTATTTATTTTATTAAAGAAAAATGTTACAATATTTTTAAAGAATATAAGGAAACATAATATTTGTGTCTGCGTGCTGCTTGCCACAACCCCATAAAAACTTTAGTTCTTTGTACAAAAACGCAGCACAGAAATGAGGAAAAAAATGCTTACATATTCATTTGAAAATATTGGTTCTCAAAGTTTATATGAATATCTGTATCACTGTATTAAAACGGACATTATAAATGGTGTTATTTCATCTGGTGAAAAACTGCCTTCTAAAAGGTCTTTTGCTAAAAATCTTGGAATCAGTACCATCACTGTTGAAAATGCCTATGAACAATTAATTGCAGAAGGATATATTTATTCAGTTGCCAAAAAAGGGTATTATGTGGCTGATATAACAATTATTGAAGCCTTACACCCACTTCAAGCTTCAAATACTGTTCAAAATTCTGCTAATGATATTCATAAACATTATAATACAATAATACCAAACAACAGATGCACGATTACACAAGATATACTTCCTTCAAATGATAACATGCACCAACCCTATACGATTGATTTAACATCAAACAAAACACCTGCTGCCATGTTTCCTTTTTATACTTGGTCAAAATATCTTCGTGAAGTGATAACAAATCAAAGCGATGCCTTGTTACAATCCTCTCCTTCTGGCGGAATTTATGGTTTAAGATGTGCAATCAGCCACCATTTAAGAGATTTTCGTGGAATGAATGTGTATCCAGAACAAATTATTATCGGTGCTGGAACGGAATATCTCTATGGACTTATTATACAGCTTTTAGGACGAAACCATACTTTTGCTATGGAAGAACCTTGCTACAGCAAAATAAGAAAGATTTATAAAAGCAATGATGTTCCATGTAAATCCATTATAATGGACGAACAAGGTATTGATATCCATGCCCTTTATAAGAGTGAAGCCAATATTATACATATATCACCCTCACACCATTTTCCAACAGGTGTTGTCACTAGCATTAAAAGACGTTATGAACTTTTATCTTGGGCAATGAATGACAAAGACCGCTATATTATTGAAGATGACTATGACAGTGAGTTTCGTTTATCAGGGAAGCCCATTCCTTCCATGCAAAGTATTGATAAAACAGGACGTGTTGTCTATATCAATACCTTTACAAAATCATTGACACCAACGATACGAATTAGTTATATGATTTTACCAATCAACCTTTTAAATCTTTTTAACAAAAAATTAGGTTTTTATTCTTGTACTGTATCAAATTTTGAACAGTACACATTGGCTCGTTTTATAGAAACGGGGCATTTTGAAAAACATATAAACCGAATGAGACTTTATTATAGAAAGCAGCGAAATCAATTTATCAATGCATTAGAACATAGCCCTATAGCGGATAAAATAGTGATTGACAAGGCAGATTCGGGGATTCATTTTCTAATAAAAATAAATACAAATTTGTCTGATAAACAACTAATAGAATGTGCTTGCAAAAATGGTTTAAAACTATCTTGTCTTTCTGATTATTATGAAAATTCCATCTATGCAAAAAACGGAATAATTGTTATTAATTACTCCGCTTTAAGTTCAGAAAATATAAGCACAACTATAGAATTATTGTGCAGGACAATTCTTTATTGATTTTAACAAATATCGACAACGGTATAATCTTGTTCTTCAATCGCATTTTTTATAATATCATTGTCGATATCTGCATTTAAAGAGACAACTGCTTTTCCATCAACATGGCTTACCTTTGCTTCATTTACCTGCTCTAACTTCTCAAGCACTTTCTTTACTCTTGCCTCACAGTGTTCACACATCATTCCTTTAATTGTAATTGTTTTTTCCATAATAACCTCCTTTTTATTAAACATATCGTCCATTTGCGAACCATATTGTTTTTTGTTTTCTACAAAATATAATTCACCCATTGTTCTATTATTTTCTGACAATGAATTTTCTATCTCAATAAAATCATGCTCTTTCACCTCTATTGGGTCTGACGATATTGCATTTTGTGTCTTATAAAACGATTTAAAAAAATTAAGACGCAGCGCATTGGTCACAACGCAAAAGCTTGATAAACTCATCGCTGCTGCACCAAACATAGGATTGAGTTCCCAGCCAAATATTGGTATCCAAAGTCCCGCTGCAAGAGGTATCCCAATAATATTATAAAAAAACGCCCAAAATAAATTTTCATGGATATTTCTTAATGTCGCCTTACTAAGTTTAATTGCAGTAACAACATCAGTCAATCGGCTTTTCATTAATATCACATCAGCAGCATCAATGGCAACATCTGCTCCAGCACCAATAGCAATCCCCATGTCTGCCTGAATCAATGCAGGCGCATCATTAATTCCATCGCCAACCATTGCTACTTTACCACGTTTTTTTAAATCTTTTATTGCATTTTCTTTTCCATCTGGAAGCACCCCTGCAATCACCTTATCTACGCCAACCTGTCTGCCAATGGCATTGGCTGTCTTTTTATTATCTCCCGTCAGCATCACCACTTCAATTCCCATATTTTTTAAAGCTTCTACTGCTTGTGGGCTTTCCTGTTTCATTACATCAGCAACTGCAATAATACCTAAAAGCTTCTTATCATAGGCAAAATATAATGGTGTCTTTCCATTTTGTGCCAGTATATCTGCATAATTTTTTACTTTTTCTGAAATGGCAACATGTTTACTTACAAATAAAGAATTGCCTCCAACAACTTGTTTTCCCTTGTACACAGCCTGTAAGCCATTTCCCGCAACCGCCTTAAAATCTTGTACTTCCTCCAATGAAATATTTTTTGTATTGCCATATTCCACAATGGCTTTTGACAATGGATGCTCACTTTTTTGCTCTAATAAATATGCCATTTTAACCAGCATGTCTTTGCTTTCTTGTTCTTGTGTTTTTGTACAATAAGGAATAATATTGGTAACTTTTGGTTCTCCTTTTGTAATCGTACCCGTTTTATCTAAAACAACAACACCGACTTTTCCTGTTTCTTCCAAAGAAACAGCCGTCTTAAATAAAATCCCATTCCTTGCTCCAACGCCATTGCCAACCATGACCGCTACAGGTGTTGCAAGCCCCAAAGCACATGGACAGCTTATCACCAAAACAGAGATTCCCCTTGCCAGTGCATATCCAAAAGCTGCTCCTGATACAAGCCATATTAAAATAGTCACCATGGCTATTACAATAACCATTGGCACAAAGATACCAGACACTTTATCTGCCACCTTTGCAATAGGTGCCTTTGTCGCTGTCGCATCGCTTACCATCTGTATAATTTGAGCAAGCGTTGTATCTTTGCCAACATTAACTGCCTGACAGCGAATAAAACCAGATTGATTAATTGTTCCCGCATAAACTCGGTCTCCTTTTTGCTTATCCACAGGTATACTTTCACCTGTAAGAGCAGACTCATTGACAGCACTTATACCATCAACCACAATACCATCAACGGGAATATTCCCTCCCGGTCTTACAATAAATTCATCTCCTGCAAACACTTCACTTACAGAAATCGTAACTTCCTGCCCATCCTTTATGACAACTGCTGTCTTAGGTGCTAATTTCATCAAACTTTTTAAGGCATCCGTTGTTCTTCCTTTTGATTTTGCTTCCAACATTTTTCCAACAGTAATCAATGTTAAAATCATGGCTGCAGATTCAAAATAAAACTCGTGCATATATTCCATTACAAGAGCTGTGTTGCCCTTTACCTGTGCATCGGTCATCATAAATAATGCAAATGTACTATATATAAAGGCGGCACCTGCACCTAATGCAACCAACGTATCCATATTAGGCGCTCGATGTATTAATCCTTTAACACCACTTACAAAAAATTTTTGATTGATAATCATTACAATAATAGTAAGCAACATCTGCAACAAGCCCATAGCGATATGATTCTGTGCAAAAAAGGCTGGTGCAGGCCAGTTCCACATCATATGTCCCATAGAAAAATACATTAATATCAATAAAAAAGCAACTGAAAAAAGAAATCTCTTTTTTAATTTTGGTGTTTCTTTATCCTGCAATGCTTCTTCTTGTGCAGCATAGTCCATTGGGGAATCTGCCTCATTATTTTTTGTTGAATCTTTTGTTTTTACTGATGCACCATAACCTGCATCTTCTACTGCTTTAATAATATCAAAAGGTTTTGCGCTTCCCTCCACGCCCATTGAATTGGTAAGAAGATTTACTGAACATGCAGTTACACCAGCTACTTTATTTACTGCTTTTTCCACTCTGGCACTACATGCTGCACAACTCATACCAGTTACTTGATATTGTTCCATAATTCCATCCATTCTGAAGCGCAGTATAGAAATTACGCAATAGAAAAACTGCTAAAGTAGCTGCAAAATCAATTTCTATTATCGTATTAAACCCCATTTGCGACGCTTCAACACAAATAGGTAACAACTTACTTCATTAATTTTTTTAACACTTCTAAAAGCTCATCAATTGTTTCTTCATTGCCTTCTTTGATATCATTCATTACACATGTTTTTATATGATTTGCTAACAATTCTTTGCTAAACCCGCTGAGTGCTGCACTGACAGCCGCCACTTGTGTTAAAATATCAATACAATAAGCATCTTTTTCAACCATGCCGCGAATCCCTCGTATCTGACCTTCTATTCTATTAAGCCTATTAATAAGTGCTTTATACTCTTTATCTGTTCTCTCTTTTTTTCTGTTGCAGCAAGAATCCATATATTCTCCTTATTTTATTTATAATAAATCATCTTTTTTGATAAAAGATTCCCAGTATATAAAATCTGACATATAACGCATATTTTTATATATAATCACAGAAATTACAGTGAATTGGCAGTTTCACAAACTGAAATGTTTGAAAATGTTATTTTTCCATTGGAATTGAACACTCCACCCAACTTGAAATACGTTCTAAATCACTCAACCACTCCAGTTGAAAGCCCGTGGAGGAATAACCACGACTGTTGAAAAAATACTCTTGTGGAAACACGTTCTCGCCAATCCAGCGAAGGTTCTCTCCTGGTATTGTGTAATCGAAACTCCAGTTTTGCCAAAAACCCAACATCGAATCGCCAAACTGGTTGTCGTAGTCTGGTCGGGCTAGAAACACACCTTCCATAGTTCGCTCTATGGGTGGGAGGGCTACAAAAATAGGATTCTCTCCACCCAGACCAGCACGATACCCCATTAGCCACATGGTTAAGTTCATCAAATCGTAAAATCTTCCCGGTCGAGACCAGCGCAGAAGAGTCCACCTTGTATCCTCTGGCAAAACAGCGATTTGAAAAGAAAAGGGAACTCTATCCTCTGCGACGCAGAGGTCAGGATACTCCTTTAAAAGCCGAATTGCCTGTTCTACAGGACAATTGATAATGGAAAAACAGGTATAACCTGTCATGTCAAAAGGAAAATTTGGCTGTTTGCTCACCATATTTCACTCCTTGTATATTTATATCAACATAATATACCCATATGGGGTATATGTCAATAAAAAAAAATAATTTATTATAGTGTGTCCAAAAATTCATTGTTTACAACAAATCAGAACAGTCCCTATAAACCATTTAACGATTTATGAAATTTTGAGAGAATGATTGACAAAGATTTCCTTGACTAATACAATAATAGAACGAAGATGAAAGGAAAAGTTTATGGTGATTTCTTAAAATTTCTACTGAAAAAGAAACACTTTACAACTGATAAATAAATGTATTATGAATTACAGCCACTGCGGATTCAGGCAGGATGGAAAATAGAATATAATCATTTTACAGAATATGATATTAATATACATAATAAAAAGGATTTATTTGAATTACACGAAGATTTATTACAACTTTATAATGAAAAAGCCAACTTACTTATTGATTTGGGCTGGTATCCAAGTTATGACATAAACGGAAATTATCTTTTGCTGCTTGTCAAAAATTTTCAGTGGGATTGCCCATTAGAACAAATTTCATCAAAATCAAAAAAAGAAATTATCGCATATATTGAAAAATGGGTATGCTATGATTTTTTTGCAAAATATTGCAATAAATGATTAATCCACTTGTTTTGTAAAAATAATATAAAAATGATATACTAGATATTATTGAGAAATGAATTTATAACAAAATTTATGAAAAATGGTCAACTTAAAAACCTTTATAAACAATACCAAAACACCAAAAAAACCGTAATGTAGTAAATCTCATTACGGCTTTTTCTTGTGGTTGCTTAAATACAAATATCCTTAATTTTTTATCTTATAATTCCTTTTTATTAAAAACAAATACAGCCACTATCATATTGATTATAATAAGTCCTATTGAAATCACTATTGCCCACAAATAATCATCTGGTTTCGTTGCATCTATCAATAAATTTACAGAATCCATAAGATGTGTTGGCATATATTTGCTTAATTTGGGTATCATCTGCAACAAATAAGGTACAAGAAATGCTGCTACTTCTGTGAGAAGACATGCTCCTAATGAATTAAATAAAGCCGAAGCTAGTGGAATTACAGAGATAATCCACACACAACAAAGCCAATACATTCCTGCTGAACATAAAAGGTTATTCACGATTGTATTATCCCAAAAATAAGCATTATATCCATAAGTTATGCCATAAGATATCCAATATCCAACTGTCCAAAGAACCACGATAATCAGCATTTTTGCATATATAATTTTATATCGTACCATTCCTTTTGTAATCATATTAATTAATGTTTTATGTTGAAATTCTACAATAAATGTACCACTAAAAAAAATCATAAATGCAATAAATGCTATTGGCATATTTTTATAAAACTGCGCCCATGAAGCTAATGCATCAACGCTTATTTCTGGTATTGTCATACCTGTTTCTCTAAGCTGGTCTGACAATAAATCGATAATCCATGGTGTTAATTTTGTAATTGCAGGATTCATAATACCAACAACAATAAAAATAAGCAAAATAATAAATAATTTCCCACTTCTAACTTGTTCTAAAATTTCCTTTTTTGTAAATCCTGTAAATTGTTTCATATTTATTCCTCATTTCTGCACTGTTTTTGTGTAAAGACCTAAAATTTTTTACAAGTTTATGACTTATCCTGCTTTATAATTGTCAAAAACAAATCTTCTAGTGAAGGTTCCTGCTTTTGCACACGAACGATATGAAACTGATTTTCTGACAAAAATCCAAGAATTTTCAACATACTCGATTGATTTTGGGCAGATAGAACAACTTTATTGGTTTCAATTAATTCACCTTCACCATATAATTTTATAAAATGGAGTGCATCTTCTTGTTGAATAAAATCAATTTCTACATTACTCACTCTTTCTACATTTTTAATATCAGCAATATCTCTTTCAAGCACAATACTGCCATTGTGCAAAAATGCTGCTCTATCGCAAATTTTTTCTACATCAGAAAGAATATGTGTAGAAAATACAACCGTGGTATGCTCTTTTACGGATTTTAAAATATCTAATATTTCCTTTCTGCCAACAGGGTCTAATGCACTTGTTGGCTCATCGCATATTAAAAGTTTTGGATTATTGATAAGTGCCTGCGCAATGCCCAGACGTTGTTTCATTCCTCTTGAAAATCCTTTTATACGCTTTTGCTGTGAGGCAAGACCTACCATTTCAAGCAGTTCATCACTTCTTTTCTTAATAAAATCTGGTTTCATTCCTGTAATCTCGCCACACATTTTTAAGTATTCACTTGGCGTCATAAAACCATAAAATTCTGGTACATCTGGCAAATACCCTATCCATTGATTTGTTGAATTTTCACCAAACTGCACCTTTTGTTCATTGACAAAAATATCTCCTTTATCTGGCTTTAGCAAACCTAATATCAATTTCATTGTCGTGGTTTTTCCTGCCCCATTTTGCCCAATAAAACCAAATATACAATGTTGTGGAACACAGATATTTAAATCTTTTAATATTTGATTTTTTCCAAATGCCTTACTAATATGTGAAATTTGTAACATATCCATTATTAATCCTCTTTCCCAAAAATAAAGTATAAAACAGGTCCAATAAACTGCATACCAACAATAGCTACAATTACCCATAATGTTCGATTACCATATTTATAATTCTTATGTGTAAGAATATGCCACAAGGTAAACCCTAACAATGCCAATTCAGCAATGGCAATCGGAATGATAAATGGTAATAACGACTTAAAATTTTCCATATTAATCCTCATTTCTGTATTATTTTTATGCAAAAAAATTTTCATCTTATGAGATGTTTTTTAGTCTGTCTTTTATCTCTTTATAATTGGTCTCCTTCTGAAGATTCGCAAATGCAGGATTTTCAAGCGAACAATATACATCTTCTAAGATTGCTTTTCTATTTCTTGGTGCCTTTAAGCCAATACCAAATTCTTTAAAACTTTCCATAATACTATCAAAATACCAATCTCCATGTAACATTATCTTATCATTTTTTAATAATTCTTCAAGACAATCCACATAAAGATTTAAATAATGCAATGTATTTGTTATATCATCATTTGCCGCATAACACACTGCTGCCTGATAATAAAATACTGCGGCATCATTGGGGTGAAGTCTTATCAACTCAAATGCTTTAATCACTTTATCAATACGCTTTACCGTTTCATTGCAGACATCAACATTATCAATGGATATAGAAAGATATTGTTTTGCATCTCCAACTAAGGATAAAATATCATAATATAAATTTAGCTGAGTAAAACTTCTTGCTTTTTGAGTATTGCCCAACATCATATATGCCATTGTCAAATATATACTGCCTTGATTAATTAATTTATATGGTTTTGTTACATCTTCCAAAAGTTCAATTACTTCTTTTGCCTTTCCCAGCTGCAAATTTGCAATGGCTTGTAAAATGACAACATTGCTACATATATTCATATCTTTACAATCGCATTGAACATGCTCGCACAACGTAATAATAAGCTGTAAAACCTCTGTTTGCTGTGCTTTTTCCTTTGCAAGCATATAATAATTTATCAGTAATATACATACTTGAAAAATAAAAGGATAACAAGCATAATACATTTTTATATGAACATTAATTTTATCCATTACTTCCTCAAAAGACTTATTTGCAAAATCCTCTGAAAATTCATAATATAACTGCATGATTTCTTCTTTGGAAAGCTGCGGATGATAACCAATTAATTCATCTATGGAAATATCAAAAAAAGAAGCAATTAATGGCAGCAGACTTACATCTGGAAGACTTTGTGCCGTCTCCCACTTTGAGACAGAAGCCTTTGTCACGCCCAAAAAGTATGCCAACTGTTCTTGCGTAATTTTCTTTTCATGGCGAAGCCTTCCAATATTTTCTGATATATTAAAATGATTCATTGCTCCCTCCATTTTTTAAGTAAAACGATATCATTAAAGCGGGGATTTCCTTGATAACGTTAAATTATTTATGTGGCTTTTTCTATATTTTATACAAGAATTATAATCTCTTTTTAAAAAGAATACAATGGATTAACACGATATTTAATTCTATTTTGTCAACTGTAAGGAAACTTATTGTTTTAATGCCTCAACAGCAACATTTCCTCCTCTTACTATTTCAATACGATTCACATAACATTTTTCTAACAAAGCAATCAATCGATTATTCTCATTTTCTGTTTGCACACTTTCTATCAATACTGTTTCTTGATTATAATCCATTACTGTGACATGAAACACTTGTGCTATTCTAAAAATTTCCTCTATATCCCTATCTGAACAAGCATTTATTTTAACAAACATCAATTCTTTTATATGTATATCTATATTTGTATAATCCACTACTTTAATAACTTCTATACTTCTATTAAGTTGTTTTTTTATCTGTTCAAAGGTTTGGTCATCACTTGTCAAACTAATGGTCATACGAGAAATGCTCTTATCCTCTGTTACGCCTACTGTCAGGGTATCTATATTATAAGACTTCCCAGAAAATAATCCAGAAATTCTAGCAAGCACGCCAATTTCATTTTCAACAAACAGGCATATCCATCGTTTTTTCATCATTCAACAGCTCCTCTCTTTCTATAATCATTTCATTTAAAGCATTTCCGGGTGGAACAATAGGCATAACATTTTCTTCCCTATCAATAACAAATTCAATAACTGTTGGTACTTTTTTTGTGTTTTTTGCTGTTTGTAATGCTGTTTTTATTTCTTTTTCTTGTGTCACCCGAATGCCATTTGCGCCATAACTTTGTGCTAATTTTATAAAATCAGGTGTATACTTAGGACAACTTTTTGTCGGCGTATTACAATCTATGGCACAACTTTTTCTATAACGCATACAAGTACTTGAATAATGTCTATCAAAAAACAATTCTTGCCATTGTCTTACATTTCCTAAATAACCATTGTTAAAAATGCAAATCGTAATTGGCAGCTCATATACTATGGCAGTAGCCATTTCTTGAATATTCATCTGTATGCCGCCATCACCAGAAATCACCACTACATCAGTCTGTGGGTTTCCTATTTTGGCTCCAATCGCTGCCGGAAAACCATATCCCATTGTACCCAAGCCACCAGAAGTCAACATTTGTTTCTTATCATCTAAATCCAGAAATTGTGTTGCCCATAATTGATTTTGTCCTACATCCGTAGTAATGATTGCATCGTCAAAAATCTGATTGATATTTTGTATAATTTTTTCAGGCGTTATCCCTTCTTTTTTCATAGTGATTGGATGCTGTTTTTTCCACTTATAAATCTGATTTACCCATGTTTCTATGTTCAAAGGCATTGCTTTTTCTATCAATAAATGAATTGCTTTTTTGGCATCTGCCACAATTGGAATGTCCACAACAATATTTCTTGATATGGAGGCAGAATCAATATCAATATGAATAATTGTAGCTTTGGAAGCAAACTGTTCAATTTTTCCTGTAATACGGTCATTAAATCTTGTCCCAATCGAAAAAAGCACATCACACTGACTGATGGCTGTATTGGCTGCATAGCTGCCATGTATACCTATATTTCCTATATATAGATTATGCACAGTAGGAAGAACACCTTTTCCCATTATGGTGGTAATAACAGGAACACCTGTAAGTTCTGCAAGTTTCTGCATTTCTAAAGCTGCATGACTGTTCTTTACCCCGCCACCAACTAAAAAAATGGGTCTTTGTGCATTATTTAATACCTCCATTGCCTTTTTTATCTGTCCAGTATGAACACATGTATTTGGTTTATATCCTCTAATTTCAATCTTATCTGGATATTCATCGCTTCCATATTCTTGCTGTATATCTTTTGGCAAATCAACTACAACAACACCCGGCTTTCCTGCCTTTGCAATATAAAATGCCCTTTTGATAATTCCTGCTAAGTCTTGCCTTCTGCGAACTGTTATGGCACACTTACAAATGCTCCTTGTAATTCCTACAATATCAACTTCTTGAAATGCATCATTTCCAATAAGATTGGTTGGCACTTGCCCTGTAAAACAAACGAGTGGAACACTGTCATAATTAGCAGTGGCAATTCCTGTCACCAAATTGGTTGCACCGGGACCACTCGTAACCAAACAAACACCAACTTTTCCAGTAGAACGCGCATATCCATCAGCAGCATGAATCAATCCCTGCTCATGTCTTGGCAAAATAATGTGAATATCCCTTTCTCCATATAAAGCATCAAATAAATCAATTACTTGTCCTCCCGGATATGCAAACAGCGTATCTACTCCTTCTTCTTTCAGTGCTTTTACAAATAATTCTGCTCCTGTCACATTCATATTAACCCTCCTTTAAAGCATGTACTTGCACTCATAAATATTATTTAAAAGGACTGTCGCATAAAAGACTACATATTTTTCTTAATGCGACAGCCTCCTTTTTCAACTAGTCAAAGAGGTTAAATTTTTGAAATTCCCTCTAAAAAAATTTGAACACTGCATTTAATAAACTCTTCTCTACTGACCTTTGTAAGATTTTGATTAAAAGAGGCACTTAAAAAAGTATAACCAAATGTGGAAGAAAAAATCGTCATTGCCAAACTCTCAAAATCAAAAGGGGCTATTTTTCCCAATTCTTGCATTTTTTTGAAATATTCTATTAAAGAAGATACAAAAACTTGTGGCACTCTCATAATCAATGGTGCTGTTTCATCATAAAGTTGTGGCGCTCTTAATCCAATGGACAAATTGACAAAATCCGGTGTTATCTTGTCCATATAAGCATTCATAAACATTTCTAAATCAGGCTTTAATTCCCACTGTACATTTTGAAAAATATCGGGTGTTACATTTGCTCTCCATTTTTCTTGAGCCACTCCCTGTAATACAATATCTTTTTTATTTTGAAATTTTCTAAATAACGTACATTCATTTACTCCCGCTAAACGCGCAATATCCTTTGTAGTAGTAGCTACATATCCCTTATCACGTATCAGTGACATGGTAGCATCAATGATTTTTTGACTTGTCTCATCCATCATACAACCTCCATGCAAGTGTTCACTATCATTTTATTGGAATCTTAGCAAAATGTCAATTAAAAAAATTATGGTAATTCATCCAAATGTTCTATTAAATATTCAATAAATTTTCTGCTTGCAATAGGTAAACTTTCTTCATCCTTATATCCAATTGCAAACATTCTGTAAACTGGTGGATTCGTTTGATGCAATGAAATATGATAATTTGTACGGCGTAACACTAACTCTGCCAAAATGCTGATACCTAGTCCCGCTTCCACCATTGTCATAATTGCATAATCGTCATGTATTGTATATTTTATATTTGGACTTTTCCCAATCTGTTTAAACACTTCCAATGGTTCATAATAATGCCCTTCTTCTAATAAAATAAATGGTTCTTCTGCCAATCTATCTAATGGAATGATTTTTTCTTTAGCCAACAAATGACTTTCTGGTAAAACAGCTAACATTTCTCCTTTTTTTAGCTCAATTATCTTTAATCCATTGACAGCTTTGGGATTAACAAACCCAAAATCTATTGCACCTGTTTTAATCCATTCCTGTATGGAAGTATAATCTCCCTGATGTATCACAAATTCTACCTCTGGATATAAACTTTGAAAACCTTTTAACACATTAGGTATCCAATGCGCTGATATACTTGCTAATGTACCCATACGAATAATGCCTGTTTCTAAACCACGGATTTCCTTTACTTTTTCTATTACTGTAAAATACTGATTGACTGTTTTTTCTATCAATGGATATATCTTTTCTCCCTCTAATGTCAATTTTGTCCCCGTTCGAAAACGATTTAACAGCTTAATTGAAAACTCGCTCTCCAATGAAAAAATCATTTGACTTAGTGCAGATTGTGTATATCCTAAATTTTCAGCTGCCTTTGAAAAGCTGCCAAGTTCAACAATTTTTTGTAAGGCAATAAAGCGTTTCATCTTTTAATTCACTTTCTCTAATATTAGCATTAGATATTTTCGTTTTACTTATAATATTATCAAGTATATAATAAAACCACAAGAAAAACAAGTCAGAAAGGTGCTATTATGGAATTAGTAAATTATGACCCAGCATATAAACAAAATTTTATCAAATTGAATACGACATGGATTAAAAACAACTTCGGCTCTTTAGAAAAAGAAGATATTAAAACTTTTCAAGAAATTGAAAAGGAAATTGAAAAAGGGGCAATGATTTTTTTTGCAGTAGAAAAAAACATTGTTTTAGCGACCTGCATGACAAAACCAATTAGTGAAAATACATGGGAAATCTGTAAATTAGCAGCAGATGAACAATACAAAGGACAGGGTGCTGGAAGTAAAGTATTTAAAAAATGTATGGATTATGCAATCGCAAAGAATGCAAAAAAGTTATTCATTCTTTCCAATTCCAAGTTAAAACCTGCATTGCATATCTATCAAAAATATGGTTTTAAAGAAATAAAACTTGATGACTATGAATACATCCGAGGTGATATTGCGTTTGAATATATCATCAAATCTTAACAATGATATACACTTTAAATGAACAACATCATAATTTAACCGCATCAAGGAAGTCCCCCACTTCAATGCCGCAAAGGCATGAGTGGGGGACTGGCGTTGCGATAGCAGCTAGATGGTTTGAGCAAGTAGAGCAACGGATTGCAATATCCGCTTTTTGTTTCTATTTTTGTTCCTACTGCCCATTGGCATATCAAAAAGCAGTCCGATTAAAACTCCTTTTATGAAATTGCCTATCATTATGCACAATAACACTTTCCTGTGACAATAACTTCTCCACAAGCATCTTTATCATCGCAAATAATTTCCTTTACACAAGGCACATATATATGCCCACATGATGGATTTTTAATACTGATAACAGGTGTTGTAATACTTGCTTCTACTTCTGATTTTTCAAAACAAAGGTCTGTATCCATCATTTCACAGTCTATCAATTTTAATCCCTTACAATAACAAAGTGGTTGTGTTCCAATAATTTTACAACGTTCAAAGGTTACATTTTCACAGTACCATGCAAGATATTCTCCCTTTACTATGCTATCTCGCACTGTCACATTTTTTGCATGCCAAAAAGCATCTTTTGTGTCAAAAACACAGTGTTCAAAGATTGAATCTGTAATATACTGAAATGAATATTTCCCTTTCATCTGTACATTTTCAAAATTCAAATGGTCTGAACGCATCATAAAATATTCGCTTTCAGCCGTGCAATTTTTCATTGTAATATCTTGTACAGACCAGCCAAATTCAGGAGAAATAATATCACAATCGCTCATTTTTACTTTGCTGCATTCTCTTAATGCTTTAATGCCATGTAATTTTGTATCTATTATTTCAATATCATGTGAATACCAAAGTGCTGCTCTGCAAGCTGCAGTCATTTCAGACTTAGAAATTTTTAATTCATTATCATGCCAAAACGGATAACGCAAATTGAAAAAACAATTTTCAACAAAAATGTGCTTTCCTTCCTTAAAAGCACTTTCTCCATCAGCAGGACCATCAAAATTACAATTTTTTACTGTAAGATTTTGTACTCCATATAATGCTCTTTCCTCATCAAATGTTTTATCAATAATCATATTTACCCTCATTTCTGCACTGTTTATTTTATGCTATATTTTTACTTGTTTCGTTTTTTTCATCTTATAAACTAGATAATCTAAACAATCAATTTTTTTTTGTTCTCTGTGAATTTCCTCTAAAAGTAAACGTCTATGTGCTGCTAAAAGCTTCATTCCATCATCTATACAGCCCTCTTTTAAATCGTTTATAAAAGCAGTAATCATATCTTGATTGCAGCCTGCATCTTTTAGATTTTGAATAATAGCATTCTCATTACTTTCATTATTCATTATAACATCTCTTTTCTTTTTATTGAACTAATTTATACTATTAATTAACACAATTTTATTTCCCCAGCCTTCTAACACAGGATTATTTTCAACAGCTGTCTTAAATTCTTGTGTATAGTCAAAATAGCCAACTTTTGTGTACTCACCATGAACTTGTGCATCACCAAAAAAGAGAACAATGCGATTTGGTGCCGAATAATAAACTTCACCAGCCTTTTCTGATGTAATTGTTTCTGGATTTGATGGAATATCATATCTGGACGGAATATCATAATATTGCATCACTTCCCAATTTTCATAATCATTATAGTGATAAATTGGAAGTCTCCAATTTGCTGTTCCTACATGTCTTGCTATAGCTGCTGCCGTATCATTATCATATAAATGCATGATAAAAGACTTCCCTTCATCACCAAAACAAACTTCTAATTCTGTCGCTTTTGCAGCAGCATTTGAATTGGAAGCACTATTTATCGTACTTTGTGTACTATTGGGTCTAGTGTCTAAACGACTGCTTTGATTATTATTTGATTGACTGCATCCTGTCAATGTCAGTATCAATGCAAGCATAACTGTAAGTAAAAGAGAAAGCTTTTTTAACATATTTTTTTTCATACTCGTTCCTTTCTTGCCCCCTTATTTCTGTGAGCGATGCGCTAAAATTGTTATATAACTTCTATTCATATTATATAATCTTTCTATTCATATAACAAATACTTATATTAAATAGATATCTATAACTTTAAAGCATAATTTTATCTTTCTTTTATTCACGAATTAATTGTATTAAATTCATTTTTTTAATTTTACCTGCCGCAAGATAAGCAAAAAGAAGAAACAATACTGTTACCACACCTGATGGCACAAGAATGCTTCTCATAGAAGGCATCGATGCAAAATTACTAATACCAGCCAACTTCATTACAGATGAAACAAATGGATTTGTAAAAATAGCTGCCAGAATCGTTCCAATAATAGAGCCAATAACCGCTATTATCCCAAAGCGAAGAGCAAATGTAGCGCGCAAATGATTTGGTGGAAACCCAATAGCTTTATAAATTCCAAAATCATTTTGTTCAGCCATAAGAATTTTGCTGCCAGTCATCACTGTAACAATCAAAATAAATAAGGTTACCATCATATACATAAATACAACAAGCACCCTCATCGCATAAATAATCCCAAAAAGTCCTGACCATGTATTTTCATGGACATGAACATCTCCCCCATAGGTATTTTCTAGTGCCTCTGTAATTGCTGTTTTTTTAGAAGAATCTGCAAGAAAATAATGCCAACACCAAATATGTGGATTATCATCTGCAATTTTTAGATAACCTTCTCTATTCATTCCTACATTATCTCCCATATCATTGGCACAAGAATAAATACCAGAAACAATATATTCACTGCTGCCTCGCTCGCCTTGAACGGTCACAATATCACCAATTGCAACACCAAAATGGGCAGCGACAAACTCTGTCAAAACAATTTCATTATCATTGATACAAGTTTTACCTTCTAACATATGAAAACGCTCTGGCTGGTCAATTACATTTGCCGTATAATCCACACCATTGACTGCTACACTTGGCATTGCAAGCAAATATATATCAGTAATATCCGAATAGGAACGAATGATTGTTTCTGCCTGTGCATTATCTGCATTTCCAAATGTCTGAACACCAATATCATGGTCTACTGGGTTAAAAGCATCCATCATTCCTTTACCATCTGAACCAAGCCAAGCATCTATACGCCCAATTAGAGAAACAAAAAACACAAGCAAAATTGCCACTATTAATGCACTAATATAGCGACGTTTCTCTGTAATAAGCTGACGAAAAGCCAGTCTAAAATAAATTTTTGTGCCAAAAGCAGAAATTCTTTTTTGCATGTTTATAGATATTTTTTGTGTTGTACCCAAAATTGCCTGTACAGGTTTAATTTTACCAATTTTTCTTGTTCGTAAAGAAATAAATTCTATCATTAAAAGTAATATCATACCAAAAGAAAATAAAGTCCATACTACAGGCAAAGAAATTGGCATACGTACTCCTGTAGTAGTCAATGTCATACTACGAACAAGACTACTAAAAGGAATGCTTAAAAATATTCCCAAAACCATTCCAATAATGATAGGAATACTATATTGCAATAATTGAATTTTTCTAATCTTAATAGAAGTAAAACCAATCGTCTTTAAAATACCCATATTAACCATATCAGTCTCAATGGTACTGCTAATGCTATGACTGATTGCTACCAAAACGACAATAAGTAAAACAAGTGCAAATGCAAACAACAAGCCACTGAACGCATTTTGCAAAACAACCATAAATCCTGCGATTGCTTCTTTACTGTGGACAAACTCTGTATATTGGGCAAGTGTTGTATGTTCATTGATAACACGATTTAATTCTGAAGTTGTCATTGATGTTGCCGAAAAAATATGAAGCATACTTCCATCTCTTGCCAGCGCATCCATTCCTGCATTCTGCAAAATAGTACATGCTGTATGATAATCATCTTCACTTATTAAAAAACCTTTCATCCCAATCATTGAGCTTCCCATAAAAGGGTCTTCATAAAATCCTTTTACAGTAAATATCATATTTTTTTGGTTTCTTGCTATTGGAAATATAATTTCATCGCCAATTTGAATATCAAACATCGACACCATAGAAGGTGACACATACACTTCTCTCTCTGCAATTTTACTTGGCTGTTCTTTATAATCAGACAAATCTTCTGTAAAAAAGCGATATCTTTTCTCCTCTGACTTATAGACTATCAACTGACCCTCACTATCCGACTCTTGATTATCAATCGTATAATTAGAAAATATGAATCGTTGTACTTCTACTCTTTCTACTTCCTCTAATGATTCTATATCATCTGCTAATTGGGATACTTGTGAAATACCAGAAATCCACGCAGTTAAATCTCCAAAACCAGAACGCTGCATTTGCTCTTGAATATAAGCACTTGAATTTGCCCATACAGTCAACACCGTTCCAAAAGCTGTTGACAATAACAACATCAATAAAAAAATACCTATTAAACTGCCCTTATGTTTTTTTAGGTTGGATAATAACACTATTTTCATTGTTTTTCTCCTTTACCATTGTAAAGCGGTAAGCCAATCATTTACTTTAGCTTCTCTTGTCTTTGCATTATCTTCTTGATAGGCTGCCAAATCAAGTTCATCAAGAATTTTTCCATCTTCTAAATATAAAATTCGATTTCCACGAATGGCAGCTTTGATATCATGTGTTACCATTAAAATACTTTGCCCATTCTTATTGAATCCTGTCAACAAATTTAACACTTCTTCACTGCTTGATTTATTTAATGCCCCTGTAAGTTCATCTCCAAAAATAAGCTGCGGATTATTTATCATTGCTCTTGCAATGGCTGCTCTCTGGGCTTCTCCACCAGACACTTGCGAAGGTAAATGATTTTTTACACCGTCTATATTCATTTGTTGCAGCCATTTCATTGTCTTTTCTTGAATATCCTTTATATTTTTTGACTCACCTGCATACCCTGCCACAGCAATATTTTCAAATAAAGTTAAATTACTTACCAAGTGCATCTGCTGAAAAATAAAGCCAAATTGTTTTGCACGAAGTACTGCTTGCTCTTTTTCTGAAAAATTATTTATTTTTTGTTCTTTAAAAATCACCTCACCGCTTGTTATACTGTCCATTCCACTCAGTGCATAAAGTAATGTGGATTTTCCAGCTCCTGAAGCACCCATAATTACTGTAAAATCCCCCTCATAAATATCTGTTGTTACAGATTTTAGTATCTGTGTTTCTTCACTGCCCTGATAAAATGATTTACAGACATTTTTTGCCCTTAATATTACATTTTTCATCATATCCTCCATTGCTTACTCTGCTTGTGTTACAATTAATCGTTTTTTCCCTGTATTCATATCTGGTAAAATCTCATCAACAAATCGCACATAAAATTGTACATAAGAAAGTTTTTTTTCTTCTAAAATTCTTTTCATCTGTTGTAATATTTCCTTTTGTATCTTGCTTTGTGAGACTGTTTTAGAAACTTCTGCAAGCATTTCAAAAGCATCCTTTCCAATTTGCAAAAATTGATAATCCTGCAGTCCTTCAACACAAAATCCTTCAATTGCCAATGGATGTAAAAATTCATGGTTTCCATTTCCATCATCAAACCACAAAATATCTTCATTTCTTCCAAGCAAGCCTACTGCCCTTGTAAATGGACAAATGCTTTTAGAGTCTGCTTTCTGTAAAGTCAGGCTATCTGTAAGACAATAGCGAATCAATGGCTGTGCAAAATTGTAAAGACATGTCAAATACATATTGCCTTTATGTACTTCAATCACATTCATATCGTCAAATAAAATCATACCTTCTTTTGAATTGCTTTCTACACCAAGTGCAAGGGACTCACTTGCACCATAAAAATTAATTACTTCCGCTTGAAAAATTTTTTCCAAATAATGTCTCAAGCTTGCTCCAAGTGGCTCTCCACAAGAGATGACACGAAAAATATTTAATTGAATATCGCCTTTTTCGATAAGTTCACCAAGAATTTTAATAGCAGAAGGATAGCCAATAATCACATTAGGACGAAATTCGTTAATTTGTCGAATCCACTTGGAAAGAGGTGTTTTAATATCTAAATATAAGGAATGGGCATGAATGCCATCAATACCATCTCCCACTGCCATTGCCCCACCATAACGCCCATCTGTAGCAGCAATATATACAATGCGTACACCTTTGAAAAGCAATTTTAATATTTGTGGCATAGACATATTCCAGAGAGCAGCGCGGATAATACCTAATAACATTGTATTCCATGCACTTTCATCATATATAAAATAACTGGGCTTACCTGTACTGCCTGACGAATGTACAACATGATATTTTCCCTTAAATGGTCTGCGGTCTGTCGTTTCCTCCAAATCAAAACGACGAAGCTCCTCTTGCTTTAAATCTGAAACTAATTCATAATCCCTCATTTCTATGCTGCTTTTTATATAAAAAATTAAAAATTTTTAAAAATTTGTGACCAGCAATATACAGCTGCAAATTTTCTTAATGTGACAAGCCCTTTTTCTATTTCAAATGAAATACATAGCTTTTTTGATAATGTTCTTGATGATAATAGTGTACCTCTCCTGTACTTTGATTTAATACAATACTCCATTCTGTCGATTCAAACTCACCAAAATTATCTTTACTTACACTATCCAAAACATCTCGAACATTCTCCATATCCATTGTCTTACTATCAGATAGAGCTTTCATTAAAATATCATATCGCTTATGAGACTGCTGCGTACCAATACCATTTTTTTCTCCTTCTGCAAGATAGAAATTTGTAACAACAGGGGTCTGTACTACAGTCATTTCATTATTGATATACTCTACAACTACGCTTTTACCGTTTGTATCTGCCAATGCTAAATGCATCATATAGCCCATTGAAGCGTGCATATCGTACTGTTCAAGTAGTTCAATTGCCTCATCTACATTTGCTGCCCTATCAAGAAGCAGTCGAATGGCTGTTGTTGTCGTAATATCAGGTTTGTCTGTATTTTGTGAAATCGTTGCCGAATCTTGAATCATATTAACAGAAACGACAAGTCCCTTTTCATTCATACCATCAAGCGGTGCATACAGACAAAGAAGTGCTTGTATTTGGTCTGCAATATCAGATAATGAAATACCACTCATATGAATAAAATCGGTATTAACTGTAGAAATAGAAGCATATCCATTTGTAGGCACTAATTGCACAATCATGGCATTACAAGTATTCCAGTCAAAATTTCTACCAAATAGCGCATTCCCTTTTTCATCTTTTACTGAAATTGTACTGCACCCAAAAGGCAGTCCTTCAAAAACAATTTTATCTGCATTGGATAATATATTTTGTGTCAAAAATGCAGCTACTTGTGCATCGGATATGGCACCACCATTTTCAAGAAATGTATCAAAACCATAATCTCCTTCATATTTCACACCTGACAAGCCTTCTTCAAGCTCTACTATTTTTGATGTAAGTAATAATTCTTTACTATGTTGATTTTGATTTTTTTGAATCTCTATATTATTTTGTGTATTATTTTCTTTATCATTTCTGTTGATTAAACTACACCCAAGCATTACAAACATGAATACCAATAATAAACTAGTTAAAATAATCATTTTTCTTTTCATTGAAAACCTCCTATCTCTATTTTTCATGTCTGTAGTTTACCAAGTTACTTTACAGATAACAAATACTTATATTAAATATTTTACTATGCCTAATAGTTATAATTTTTTTATAATTTTTTACAAAAGAAAAACAGCGGCTTTGATTGTTCTTTCAAAACCACTGTTTTTCTTTCTACAAAAATTTTTAAAAACGATGTTACCTGTTATTTTACATTGGCATAATAATCCCAAATACCATTAAGAGTATTTCTTTCAAAAAATGAAAGCCCTAAGTTTAAACGAAAATGATTTAAACTGCCTGTTTTTTGCTTTAACAGTTGACTGTTTTCTTCATTAATTGCAGACATAAACGCATGATAAGCTTGTTCTTTTATGCCTGTATTTTGATTTTTTGTTGTAGGTACTTTCGTTTCTTTTCCACTAGAATGATGTACTATGTGTACTTTAAAATCTTTCAATTCACTCCAAATCTGTGTTGATGTTGCCATAAGCTGACTATGTGTTTCATAAGCTTTATCCAACATTTCTAATTCCTTTTCTTTTGTCAATTCTTGTGTACTTCCATCGTTTGCAATATAATATTCTTTCTGTCTGTTTGATGATGCATATTTTTCTTCGATACGGTCTTTCATCAACTGATAGGTCGATGCCATTTTATTTACATAACTATCAAATGTATCGCTTCTTGTTCCTTCCTCTTTTTCAAACTTTGCTTTTAATGCATCAACGCTCTTTTGCGAATAATCTTTTGTAACAAAGTCATCTGAAACGGAACCTCCTCCTAATTCAGACATAATTTTTTCAAAATCATTCATTATTCCAGAATAGCCAGAATTTAAAGAGGGCAGCTTTTTTATATCTCCAATCTTTTGTGCTTCTATTGCAGACAGCTTTTCTTTTAAAGCACGACGTCCTTCCTCTGAAATTGATATATTATCGTCTTGTTGTTGATTTGTAGTACTTTTTTTATTGGTTTGTTGTAAATGCTGTTTTACTTTATTGGTATCTATCCTGTATGATGATATTTTTCCCCTATTATTATAGTTTGTATAATCATTAAAATAATTCATCAACCTGTCCTCCTATTGATAACTTTTAATATTTACTTTATCGACAATCCATACAAACTTTTCATAAATTTGATGTGAACTGTCCAATTTAGGAGGTAAAATAACCTTATTCTTGCTGATTTTATCAGATAAGTGTATAATAAATATCAATAATAAAATCAACCAAAGAAATGAGGATTTTTATGGAATTAAGAGTTTTACAATATTTTCTTGCAGTTGCACGAGAACAAAGCATATCGGGTGCTGCTGAATCATTGCATCTATCTCAACCAACTCTTTCTAGGCAGCTAAAAGAGATGGAAGAAGAACTTGGCAAACAGCTTATGATTCGTGGAAATCGACGGATTACGTTAACCGAAGAAGGTATGATTTTAAGAAAACGAGCTGAAGAAATTATGGAACTTGTCAAAAAAGCCGAAGATGAAATTTCTTTGTCCGATGATATAATTGCGGGAAATATCACCATTGGTGCTGGTGAAACGGATGGGATTCGCTTTTTAGCAAAAGCGGCAAAAGCGCTTCAAAAAAATTATCCGCTCATTCATCTACATATTGTCAGTGGCGATAAAGCTACTGTAACAGAAAATTTAGACAAGGGACTCATTGATTTTGGTCTTATTTTTGGAGATGTTGACACCTCAAAATATGAGTATATAAAAATGCCTTATAAAGATACTTGGGGTGTTATTATGCGCCGTGATTCTTCTCTTGCCAAAAAAGAAAAAATAACTGCAAAGGATTTATTAGATAAACCCCTTATTATCTCTCGTCAATCATTTCAAAACTCAACTTTTCGTGAGTTTTTTCCATGTGGTCAAGAGCAATTAAATATCGTTGCAACCTACAATCTTTTGTTTAATGGCTCGGTGATGGTTGATGAGGGTCTTGGATATGCCATTAGCTTTGATAAACTCATCAATGTTTCAGGTGATAGTCCTCTATGTTTTAGACCTCTTGAACCCAAACTTGAAGCCAGTATGAGTATTATTTGGAAAAAATATCAAATCTTTACAAAAGCAACAAAGCGATTTTTAGAAAAATTACAGGAAATTGTTGAACTTTATCCTATAAAAATCGAGTAGTGAAGACTTGCCCCTACTTCCACACGACCCATGCGCCGCTTTTGCGTCTTATTTCCTCTGCACAAAGCTGTGCATAAAAAATGTCATCACAATATTGTGATGACATTTAAAAGTAACATATTAATTGAATTTACGTTTTCTAGCAGCTTCAGACTTTTTCTTACGTCTAACGCTTGGTTTTTCGTAATGCTCTCTTTTACGAATTTCCTGCTGAATGCCCGCCTTTGCGCAATTTCTCTTAAATCTTCTCAATGCGCTATCCAGAGATTCATTCTCTTTAACGATGACATTTGACATATCTGCTCATAACCACCCTTCTGTAGCAAATTGTGCTTGGGCAATACGTAATTAGGGTATTAACTAATCGCACAATAGACATTATATCATATTATATCCAATAGTCAACCAAAAAATACAAAAAAAAACCAATTTCCATAACCATGTAGCCCTATCAATAAATATAGGTCAAATAAGTCACCTTTCATTTATTATTATGCCTTAAATGATAGCCAAATTCTTTTTAAATTTTTTTAATCTACTATCTTATTTTAAACATTAAAATGACTTATTTAACTGCCTTCTATATTTAATGCGCCTTATTTAATTTACATAATCTATTTCGTTCTGTCAATGTGATGCTTATTTTTTTACACATCCTTTTTGTATTTTCTATATCTGAGTCTATAACACATTGTTGTAATTCATCAACCATAACCTTAAGTTCACTTTCTATCTCAACTAAAGAACTATTACTTACAGGGTCACTATAATTAAAGGCATCACTTAATTCAGATAAAATCTTTTTTGCTTCTGCATTCTCTATTTGTAATATTAAAGAATGTACTTTTGAACGTAATTCTTGAATACATTTAATATTAGTAACATGTTTTTCATCTTGTTGTTCAATTTCATCTCTTGCGGCATCAGTCACTATAAAACCTATCAAAGCAGCACAAAACATAAAAACAAATACAATAATTACAACCCACATTGGTATGTATTGTGATAACACAATAGCAATTATGCTAAACAACAATTGTATAATCATATAAATGATTCCAATTTTTGCTATTGGAAATCCATAAAACTTACTTTTTACGCTAATCGTACCACTAAAAGCTGTTTTTAACACATATATTTGTACTACTATTGAAATAATGCCAAACAAATAGGATACCCAAAACACATTATTTTTAGGTAATGGTAGAACAAAAGCTATTGCAGAAAACACTATTATAATAGCAGCTAATATCACAAATACCCTTTTAGAATTTTTCGTCATATTTATTCCCCTTTTTTCCTGCCACAATTATTGCAAAAATTTCCTATAATTCCTTTATTCCCACATACACAGTCCCATACATCTTTTGTTGCCTGTTCTGGTCTTTTTAAGCCACACATATTACAAAATTTTCCTACAATTGCTTTATTCCCACATGTACAATCCCATGTATCTTGTGCTACTGGTTCTGATTTTTTTAATCCGCACATACTACAAAAATTTCCTACAATTCCTTTATTTCCACATACGCAATCCCAAGATTGCTGAATTGTATCAGATACATTTTGTCCCATTTGCAATACACTGCCCATAACTGGAGACATTGCATCTTTAGTCATATTAATCATGCCACCCATTGCTCCTAATCCTATTCCTAAACTTGCAATATCACCTAACACAGAAGTTCCCAAATTCTGTGTTCCTCCAGTAAGACCATTTTTCATAGCCTCTATTCCAACTTGTCGTGCTGTTTCTTGTTGATAAGAATACCCTTTCATTTTCATTTCTGTAGCTTCTGCCTCTGCTTGCATCTTATATGCTTCTGCTTCTGCCTGCGCCTTCAATCTTAATGCTTGTGCATTACCTTGCGCTTCAATAATTTTCATCTGTGCTGCAGTCTGTGCTTCAACAGCTTTTCTTTGTTGTGCTGCCTCTGCCTCACTCTTTCTAATTTGTTCCTGACGAACTAACAGATATTGCTCTGCATATTGTTCTTTCATCTTTCTAAAATTAGGGTCATCATCTGGAGTCAACACTCTACTTATAAAAAACTCTGTTATCTCTAAACCATACTCTAATAAATAAGTATTTAATTTTTCTCTTAATGCGTTTGAAAGTTCTATGATTCTTTCATCAATTTCTAAAATATTAATATTACTTTCTTTAATTGCTTGAGCTAAATAGGATTTTACTTGAGTCATAATCATTGCACGAAAATATCCTTTTCCATCTGTTCCAATTAATTGACTCTGATTAAGATTACTTGTTGTACCAACAAGTTTTGTCAATAGCTTTCTGGAATTGACAACATGAATATTAAATTCACCACTTGCCCCTATCTCAATATGTAAACCTGAAGCCGAATCAAATAAACGAACCTTTGAGTCTGTTCCCCATTTAACAGCCATAATCGTGGCAAGATTGATATAGTAAATCTCTGAATGAAAAGTAGATTCTGTATCCGTTGGCAATGGGTATAATCTTTCTAATAATGGTAATTGCTGTGTTTCTAGCGTATACCTACCAGCACCAAATGTATCGAATGCTTGACCATTTTTAAAAAATATTGCTTCCTGACTTTCATGGACAATCAATTGTGAACCATAATTAAAATCTTCAATCGGATGCTTCCAAACCAATGTATCCGCATCCCCTTCATATTTTATTATACTTGCTAAACCATCACTTTTAATTTTTTTGCTCATTACTCGTTCGGCTACATCATTTTCACAGTCACACACTGGACATATATATTTTATCATGTCTTTTTGAACGAATAATTGAATTCCACATTGAACACATGATATTTCTTCTACTTTTGTCCTATCTGTAAATAAATTAACCGTTTTTTTACATACAGGGCAAAGTGCTTTATCTCCTTTTGTCTGGTCAAATACAACATTATTGCCACAATGTTCACATACTTGACTTGTCAATTTATCCGTTTTTATATTTATTATATTTCCACATACACAATTAATTTTTTTACTTGCAAAAAATCCTGTTTTTCCTTCTGCGAATTTTCCACAGCTAGGACATTCAATTATAAATTTTGACATTATAATAACCTCCATAACCGTATATTACCTTTTTTCAATAATTTCTGTATTCTTAAGTGCATAATCTAAAAACATTGTAATAATTTCATTTCTTGTTCTACCAGACTCTTTTGCTACATAATCTATATCTTGTAGCATATCCTTTGGAATTCTGGCAGATACTACTACAGACTCTTCTTTATATTTTTTTATTTCAATCTTTAATGGTTCTGTCATCACATTATGCTCCTTAATTAAGCTTTATACAAATGGCTACTTAAGTCGATTCAATTCAGCTTCTATTTGCTTAAATTTAGCTTGATAAATTGATTTTTTTGATAGGTATATAATCGCATTTGCATTTTCAATTTCAGCTTGTAACTTTGTTCTTTCAACAATCAACTGTAACTTTTGGTCTTTAATTTGTTTGATTTTCTTTTCTATTTCAAATATTTTTTTTGAACTATCCAAATGTCCATTTAAAGAACTAAACATTTCTTTAAGGTTGTTATAATCACTTTCTGATATTGCTTTCTCTAATTGACTACAAGCTTTTTGATAACCTAATGTATATTTTTCATATTTGATATTTTCATACTTTGGTACTAATTCTTCTTTTAACTTCAAACAATCCTTATAATCACCAATCTTATTCATCAATTTCAAGCATATTTCACAGCCTTCTTCTGTATCCATATCTGTATTTTTTAAAGTTTCTAACATCTGAGCATAATCATTTTTTCGCTCATTTTCACGTTCACTCTTAACTTCATTTATTCTTGCTATGGCAGCCTTAATGTCTTTCATAAATAAATTCTTATGTTTTTCTATATTTTCATGTATTATATTATTTTCAATATGACTAAAAATAGACTTTTCAATTGTTTCAACAATTTGTTTGTCCTCACCATCAGCAAACGAAACAGCTCTTCTCCACAATTTATTTCCTTCAAGAAACTCCTTTTCTTTTTTTAATTGTCTATTCCAATCATCTGCTTTTGTTTTATATTTATATGTTTCTGGCATCATTGAAACAATTTCTTGTTCTTCAAAATATAATGGAACTTTATAATTTTCAATCAATTCTTTTTTATCTACCAATTCAAACCAATTAATTTCATATTCTGTGTCCGATGCCTTCATATGTTCACTATTTCTTTTATTAATAAACTCATTGGCATCTACACAACGATTTTGCGCTAAAAATTCATATAAATACGCTTTTGCATTTTCAGGATCAAGAGCTAATGTTTGTTCTGCAAATTTAGTGGCAACCTCCCATTCTCTATCAGCAAGCTCTAATTGCGCTCTTTTTAATGTTGAAATAATCTGATTATCTGTATCATTTAATTGAGTAACTATTTTCTCATTATTGATTTCTTCACTAGATGTATTAACAACTTTTTTAATACCTCGAATTAAATCTTGTATAAAACCAATTTTACTCATATCATAAGACTGCAATATCGATAATGCTTCTGGCATATCATAGGGGTCCATTTCTTTGTAACAAGGCAGCAATAATTTATTCCTATCTTTCTTCATAATTGCAAGATATCTGCTCCATTCATTTTTTACCCAAACAGCATTTAAGTATTCTGCATTTGTGCCAATAACAATCATTACTTTGGCTGAATTTAAAGCTGCAAAAATATATGGCTCATATTCTGAACCCGCTTTATCTTCAAGTGTTATTCGTGCAAAAAATACTCGATAACCTTCATCTGTAAGCTGATAATATATATCTTGTGCATATGTACTATCTTTTGTTCTATTACCTTCTGCATCGGATTCCTTATAACAAATAAATATATCAAATGGTTCTTCATTTTGTGATGTTGCAAGTATTCCTTTTTGTACTTCTGCAATTTTTGCCGCATCCTTTTGATATTGCCTTTTTGTCAATCCATCGGAATACTCTAATGCAGCAAGATAATCAACATCTTCTAAAAAATTATCAAAACTTGCTCTATGACATGTTGGTATCCAGTCAAATGTTGTAGGGTCCTCAACATATTCAATACCAAAACGACAGAGCGCACAACACCAATGTGCTTCTGCATCTTGTTCATTTTCTCTCACAATATGCTCATAAAGTGCTAATGCCTTATCAAATTCTCCTATTCTTCTAAAATGATTGCCTCTGTTAAACGATGCAGCTCTTTGTTCATCATCCACCTTTGGAAAAGTAAGAGTATTGCCACAATATTCACATGTGCCAAAAGTTTTATCTTCCAAAACTTCAATATCTCCACCACACATTTTACATTTAAAAATTGCCATCTTAATCTCTTCATCCCTTCTGTTAAAATCGTTCAATACAAAGTGCAATGTATTATGTAGACTATTGTATTACAAAAGTATTATTAAATCAATCACTATTCTTATAACTTCGCACAAACACAGGCTGCCATAAAATGAATGTTCTATACAAGATATCCATGCCAACTAAACTATACTGCATCTTAATCTTGCAAAAGAACGCCATTTTATGACAGCCTCTTTATCATGTCTCTTATACAATTTACTTTGTCAAACGAATATTTACAATCCGCTTTAATACTTCTTTATAATATTCTTTACTGCTTATAACATTCCTTCTAACACGTCAACAGCTTTCTTTAACAATTCATCTGTCTTTGCCGGATTTTTTCCGCCAGCCTGAGCCATATTCGGACGTCCACCGCCGCCGCCGCCAACGATTGGCGCAACTGCCTTTATCAGATTACCGCAATGAGCGCCTTTGGCAATTGCATCGTCGGTTGCCATCGCAATCATATTGACCTTATCGCTTCCTTGAACACTGACAATCAATACTATGCCGCTGCCAATCTGATTTTTTAACTTGTCTCCAAGATTGCGAAGCTCATTCATATCTACATTTTCAACCTTTGTTGCAATAAAGGAAACACCTTTGACATCAACTGCTTTTTGTGTAACATCACCCAACGCATTATTGGCAAGTTCTGCTTTTAGCTTCTCATTCTCACTTGACAATGCTTTTATCTCATCATTCATAGCCTGTATTCTTCTAACAAGCTGTGAACTTTCTGTTTTGGCCGCCTTTGCTGCGCTGTTTAGTGTGTTTTCAAGCTCTGCATAATAATGGATAACACCCATATCTGTCAATGCTTCAATTCTTCTAACACCAGCAGCAACACCCGATTCGGAAACAATCTTAAATAATCTTATGGCAGCCGTATTAGAAACATGTGTACCACCGCAAAATTCTTTTGAAAAATCACTCATTGACACTACGCGTACAGTCTCTCCATATTTTTCCCCAAAAAGAGCCATTGCACCCGTTTTCTTTGCATCTTCAATCGACATAATATCGGTGACAACAGGAATTGCCTGCGCAATCTTTTCATTGACGATTGCCTCAACATCTGCAAGATCTTCATTGGTCATACTCTGAAAATGTGTAAAGTCAAAACGCAAACGTTCAGGACTGACAAACGAACCTTTTTGTTCAACATGGCTTCCAAGCACTGTCCTTAACGCCTTTTGAAGCAAATGGGTCGCACTGTGATTTTTACATATATCCATTCTTGCAGGCTCATCTACAAAAAGCTGTGCTACATCACCTGTCTTTATCATACCTTTTGTAATGATGCCGACATGTCCAATTTTTCCGCCTTTTAACTTTATCGTTGTCTCAACGCGAAACTCGCCTTCTTCGGTCTTTATAAGCCCCGTATCACCTTCCTGACCGCCCATTGTCGCATAAAATGGTGTCTTATTAACAATAATTGTTCCTCTAATACCTTCTGATAATGCCTCAACAACTTCATCTTGCGTTGTAAGAACCGATATCTTAGAAGAACAATTAAATGTATCATAGCCTATAAATGTGCTTGTAATTACTGGATTAATCTTATCATAAACCGTTGCATCGGCTCCCATATAATTGGTCGTTTTTCTGGCATCATGCGCTTTTTTGCGCTGTTCATCCATTGACCTCTTAAAACCTTCTTCATCAACGGTAATATTTTTTTCACTAAGAATTTCTTTTGTTAAATCTAGTGGAAAACCGTACGTATCATAGAGCTTAAAAGCATCATCACCTGATAAAACCGTACTGCCTGCTGCCTTTACGCGTTCTTCCATATCCGCTAAAATCGTCAAGCCTTGGTCAATGGTCTTATTAAATTTATCTTCTTCCTCAGACAACACTTTGAGAATAAAATCCTTTTTTTCTTCCAACTCTGGATAACCATCTTTAGAACCTTCAATTACTGTCTCACAAAGCTTTGATAGAAACTTATCCTTAATTCCTAAAATTCGTCCATGTCTTGCCGCTCTTCGCAGTAATCTTCTAAGAACATATCCTCTGCCCTCATTGGACGGCATAATACCATCACTCACCATAAACGTAACAGAACGAATATGGTCTGTTATAAGACGAATTGAAATGTCTTTTTGTTCGTCTTCCTTATACGTCACACCAGCCATCTCACAAACTTTATTGCGAAGTGTCTGTAACGTATCCACATCAAATATAGAATCTACATCTTGAACAACAACAGCAAGTCGCTCTAGTCCCATACCTGTGTCTATATTCTTTTGCTCAAGTTCTGTATAATGACCTTTTCCATCATTGTTAAACTGTGTAAATACATTGTTCCATACCTCCATGTACCTATCACAGTCACACCCTACTGTGCAGTCTGGTTTGCCACAGCCATACTGTTCTCCCCTGTCATAATATATCTCTGAACAAGGTCCACATGGACCAGCACCATGCTCCCAAAAATTATCTGCTTTTCCAAAACGGAAAATTCGTTCAGCAGCAATGCCAATTTCTTTATTCCATATTTCAAACGCTTCGTCGTCCTCTTCATACACAGAAGGATATAGCCTGTTGGCATCTAGTCCCACATATTCTGTCAAAAATTCCCAAGACCAGTGGATTGCCTCTCTTTTAAAATAATCGCCAAATGAGAAATTACCCAACATCTCAAAAAATGTGCCATGTCTGGCGGTCTTTCCTACATTTTCAATATCTCCTGTTCGGATACATTTCTGACAGGTTGTCACTCTGCGCTTTGGCGGTATTTCCTGTCCTGTAAAATATGGCTTTAACGGTGCCATACCTGAATTAATAAGCAATAAACTATTATCACCATGTGGAACAAGCGAGAAACTTTTCATTTTGAGATGTTCCTTACTTTCAAAGAAATCAAGAAATAGTCTTCTCAATTCGTTTACGCCTCTGTACTGCACTTTCTTAATCCTGCTACTAAAAACATATTTCTATATCAATATATTTTAAATGATTTTAATTATAAAATCATTTTATTAGTAGATTTTCCTTTCTTTTAATATTTAAACCCATACTGTAAATATGTTTATCATACTAAATAAAAATATATATTTACAATTTCTTTCCTATAAAAACAACACATTTTATTGTGACTTTTTGTAATAAACTTACCCACTCAGCAACCATAACAAAATATAATCTTCGTTTTGCTTGCTGTATATATTGAACTAATTGTCATTTCCCTGTGCTGTCGTAACATTTGTCTGTGTTGCCGCCTTTTTTGCATCCTTTGCCTTTCTTAACTTGCCGCCAGCAATAACCGCTAATACAAGCAACAATATCATCACAACAAATTTAACAGCCTCAAATATCACTTCACCAACAAAACCCATTGATAACAACATGTATCTTCCACCCCTTTTCATTCTCAATTTATGATTATATTAATATTTTTTAATTTATTAGGTATTTTATCACTTCCACACGCCTTTTTCAAGAAAATCCCTTGCTCGCTCCTCTGCTTTTGCAATAATTTTCTTATCATAGCCAATAATATTTAATAATTTAATTGCATTTCTTGTTACAGCAGGTCCGCTATGCAGTCTAAAATTAAACTGTACATCATCTTCTGTCACTTCCTCCTGAAAATGATAATTATCATAACAATGCTTTAAAATAGAAGTGAGTTCAATATCATGCGTAGCTGCAAAACACAATACATTTTTACCATTTAAACTCTGTAAAATTTCTGATGATGCTGCAATTCGCTCTACGGTATTTGTTCCACGTAGTACCTCATCAACAAAGCACAATACAGGTTTTATGTCTTTCGTATCAATGGCATCTAAAATTCGTTTGAGTGCCTTAATCTCAACAATATAGTAACTGTCATTGTTGCCTAAATCATCTCGAAGCGACATAGACGAGTAAATTCGATACATTGGCGCATAATATTCTTTTGACAAGCTTGTATAAATAGCTTGTGATAATAAAGCATTAATAGCAACCGTCTTTAAAAATGTTGATTTTCCTGATGCATTGGAACCTGTAAGCAATACATGTCGGCTTGACTGAATTGAATTGGCAACAGGCTCGTTAATCAACGGATGATAAAGTTCTTTTGCTTCATATGCAATGCCTTCAAATTTCGGTTTACTCCAATATGGAAGCTGTCTTCTAAACGAAGCAACACAGATAGCTGCTTCCAAAAATCCCAGCCTATCCATTAACTGAAAAATTTGTTTATCTTTGTTGTTTAATTTTTTAACAATATTATTAAATGTTATCAAATCCAAATGGCTTAACATTCGGATATAATCCATTAACATCTCTGTCAAAGAACCTGTGACATTAGCACTTGTAAGCAGACTTGAATTGCTGACAACACTTGCAAATTCTTTTGCTATCTGCCTAAAATCATCATTGTAGCGCTCCAATTCTGGAATATTCAATTTTGCTAAATTATCTGCTGTGGAAACCATTTTAACAACCTGTTTAATGCAGACAAAATAAGGCTCAACCTTTGCTTTATACTGATAATATGATATAACCATAACACTGATAGTTAATATAACTGCGCCTGTTCCTACTAAAGCATGGACTGTAAAGCCTACAACAAATGAAATAATTAGCAAAATGAGTAAAATATAATGAAATAGATTGCTGCCTGACTTTAATTCCATCACTAAACTAATATAATCACTGATGGATATGCCTTTTACAAACCCCATATTGACATATTCTTTTTGAAAGGACTTTCTCTCTTTTTCATGCTTATCAAAATAATCTGCCACGCGGTCTAACTCATTTAACTTTTCTTTACTGTTAAATGGCATACGAAGCATCTTATAAAGATACTCTCTGCCAATGGAGGAATTAGTGATATCCATCTTTGCAAAGACTGCATTCATATCCAAATCACTCCATGTAATATCATCAATTACATCGGTTTCATCACACTGTATGGTGCCATCACAACAATCCTCATAATAATGTGTAATAACCTCCAATTCATCTTTGGATAATTTTTTTGTTCCAGCCTTTCCCCAGCTTTTTGTCAATCGCTCATCAATCTTTTTCTTTGCATTACGCTTACTGTCTATACTTACATAAATTGCTATCACAATAAAAATAGCAAACATTACAATCCATTTTGTGTCCATTAATCACTCACCTTTACAGCCGTCTCTAATGCAATTTTTATCATTTCATTGAAGCCCGTCTGTCTCTCCTGCGTCGATAATTCTTCTGTCTTGTAAAGATGGTCACTGATTGTTGCTATACACAGTGCCTTCTTACCAAGTCTTGCCGCATTCATATACAATCCTGCCGCCTCCATCTCAACAGCTAAAACCCCCATTGTTTTCCAACAATCATTAAAGGTTGGATTAGCATTATAAAACACATCTGAAGACAATACATTGCCAACTTTGACATGTATACCTGCTTTTCTTGCACAAAAAACGGCTGCCTCCAACAAGTCAAAATCAGCAATTGGCGCAAATAAACCATCAAGCTGATACTGTGAGGCGTAATTGGAGTTAGTACATGCTCCTTGTGCGACCACCACATCTTTTAGAGCAATGTTATCTGCAAGTCCGCCAGCAGAGCCAATTCTTATAATCTGCTCAACGCCATACCTATTGTAAAGTTCATAGCTGTATATACCCATTGAGGGTATACCCATACCACTGCCCATAACCGATACTCTTGTCCCATTATAAATGCCTGTAAAACCATACATATTACGGACTTCATTAAAACAGCTCACATTGGTCAAAAAATTTTCGGCAATATACTTTGCGCGAAGTGGGTCGCCTGGCATAAGAACAGTCTTCGCAATATCTCCCATTGCGGCACTATTATGCGGTGTTGCCATATAATCTCCTCCTCATCTAATTTCCATCATACTGAATCAGTGCATCTACATTATATCCTTGTAATTTATCTCTTCCCTTTAATCCTTTCAATTCAATAAGAAATACAATTTTTACAACTTCTCCGCCCAATTTTTCAATCAGTTTGATAATAGCCTCTGTCGTTCCTCCTGTAGCAATCAAATCATCCACAATCACAACCTTTTGTCCTGGCAAAATAGCATCTTTGTGAAGTTCAATTATCGCAGCGCCATACTCTAAATCATACTCTTGAGAAATCGTTTCACAAGGCAGTTTTCCTTTTTTTCGCACTGGTACAAAAGCCTTATGTTTTTTGTATGCAATTGGTACGCCAAATATAAATCCTCTTGACTCTGGTCCTACTACAACATCATAGTCTACATCGCCAATCAATTCATCCATGCCGTCAACAGCAAGTCTTAAGCCTTCTGCATCCTGTAAAACAGTTGTTATATCTCTAAATATGATACCTTCCTCTGGAAAATTGGGAATACTTCTTACGTAATCTTCAACTTTTTTCATTATGTTGTCTACCTCCAAACTTTTTACATGAAAATACTATAGCTTTGTTATGCCATTTTTTACTTATAAACTGCTGTTAAGTCTATATTTGCAGCAGTTTTTTAAAAAATGCCACAGCTTTGCTGTGGCTATTGTAGCACATTTTTACATTTTATACAATAAGACAAACCAATCCACTGTTATCATTCATCACCTTTTCCAATGTAGAAGTGATTTTCTCCATATTTTCACCTGTTATATTCTTTGTCTTCTCCCTTATGCCATCACTTACAATCTGCTCAACTGTCTTTCCAAATATATTGACATCCCAAATTCCCTGCGGATTATCTTTTGTATTGCCTTTAATATATTCTACCAAATCGTCCGCTTGCAGCTTACTTCCAACAATTGGCGCTATCTCTACATTAATATTAGTTTTTAACATATTAATAGAAGGTACTTGTGCTTTTATCTTTACACCATATTTATTGCCATTTTTAAAACATATTGGCTCATCAAGCGTAATATTTTCTTTAATTGGCTTTACCATGCCAAATCCGCTTAAATTCACCTCAGATAGTGCTTCTTTTACGGAGTCAAATTCATTCTTTTTCTCTGATAAACTTCTAATGATGCTAATTAATTCATATTCATTATGAATTTCTGTATTGGTAAGCTCGCTCAATATATCATAGTAAACGCCCGGCGACATTACAAATGTAACTTCCACCTTGCCATTTGCGAGATTGACACTGCTTAAATTTACACTGTCAATCGCTTCCTTTAATTCGGTAATATCATTCATACTCTCTCTTGTATCTTTCATATACGTAAAACTGTCTAATATATCCAAAGCTGTTGTACACAAACTTTTCTTTAACCAATGTTCTGAAGATAATATTTCTACCCATTTTGGCGCGCAAAAATCAATTTCTTTAATTGGAAATTCCAAGAGAACCTGCTCTAAGATATGATTGATATCTTCTTTTTTCAACTGGTCACAGTTAATAGGCAACACAGACACACCATAATTTTTGCTCATACTGTCTGCTAATTCTTTTGTTTCTACAGAATGGGGTTTTGCACTGTTTAACAAAACAACAAATGGCTTGCCTAGTGTTTTTAATTCTTTGATTGTTCTGCTTTCTGGCTCAATATACGCCTCGCGTGCAATATCTGTAAAAGAACCGTCTGTAGTGACAACAACGCCTATCGTAGAATGTTCTCCAATAACTTTTTTTGTACCTATTTCTGCCGCTTTTGTAAATGGTATGGCATCTTCACTCCAAGGCGTTTTTACCATGCGTTCCTTCTCATTTTCATACAAGCCCAATGCACCATTAACCATAAATCCTACACAGTCAATTAAGCGAACTTTAATATCTGCCCCATCAAATGGACAGATAACTGGTGCCTCTCCGGGTATAAATTTAGGTTCTGTTGTAGTTATAGTATTGCCCGCACCACTCATAGGTAATTCATCAATGGTACGTTTTCTTACGTTTTCATCTTCAATACCCGGAATCACTGCCAAATCCATAAATCGTTTTATAAATGTTGATTTTCCTGTTCGGACAGGTCCAACGATGCCTATGTAAATTTCTCCATTTGTACGTTTTTGAATATCTGTATAAATATCAAACTCACCCATTAAAAAAATCCTCCTGAATATACTGGTAAATGTATATGCAGAAGGGGTTTCAATCATTCATTAAAAGTTGCAATTACATAATATCCTCGACTGGTTTCGCCAATTTCTTTAATAATTCCTGTTCTTGACTTCAATCGGTCTGGTGTTGCATAGTTGCCTGACATAGCAACGGCTGGTTCAATGGTATAATAAAAACTGCTTGGAAGTTTGCCTTCTGTAATCTCTACTTCCTGTCCTACTTCAACAAGCCCCGGTCTACTCATTGTAAATTCCATATCTCTCATACAAATCCTCATTCTTACTTAATCTTTTTGACACTATCCCTCACTTCAAAATGTAACATAGAAATTGCACAGTAAAAACTTGCAAAAACCATTTCTATTATTGCATCAAACCTTATTTTTCTAATAATTATATATTAATCAAATATATTGCTGCAACTATTGCAAACTAACTTACTTTTTGTAATAGTTCTATCTTCGCTTATTACTTTTTCCTTTTTATTTGCTAAAGTAAATGGTCTCAATGGATTAAGATTTTTTGTATATCTTGTTTGAGTTTCTCCTTGTTTAATAGTCTGTTCTTGAATATAAGAACAATTTTCACTTTTACAGCGAGGACAATATACTTTTATTTTGCCAAATGAAGTATATCGATACACACCATCATTTTCTTTATTTTCTTTTTTACTTAATAAATACAAATAAGAATCAATTGCCTCTGCTGCTTCGTTTAACTTCATTCCTGCTTCTTCTCTTAAATCACGAATCATCTTTGCTTTTTCCGTTATAGGATATCTTCCAACAATTTCTTTAATCATTTGATTGGAACTATCTTCTTCTAAATGTGACTTATTTGGACTAACAATTTGCCCTGCATTTTTCCACTCACTTGAAGGACAGCCACAATGAGGACATGCTATTGCTTTATCACTTATGTTATTGTCACATTCAGGACATTGAATTAATGCCATAATTGTTCTCCTTTATATATTTATTGTAAATCAATATTGTTTTAATATTATACAATATTTTATAAATTTATCTTCTCTAAGCATTTGATGGTATACATATGAACCTTCTCTGCCAATATCGCATTTTCTGGTTTTGCAAGCATATCTTTTTCCATCACCTTATCGGCAGCATCGGCGGCTGCCTTCAACATCGTTGCATCCGTATATATATCAGCAATACCTAAATCCAACTCACCGCTTTGCCGCACGCCAAAAAAATCGCCTGGTCCTCGAAGTTTCAAGTCTTCCTCAGCAATCTTAAATCCATCATTCGTTTTATTTAGTATTTCAAGTCTTTTTATATTTTTGCTAGACTTATTTCCCGCCACAAAAATACAATACGATTGATACGCGCCTCTGCCTACTCTTCCCCGAAGCTGATGAAGCTGTGCAAGCCCAAAACGGTCTGCATTTTCAACCATCATTACTGTTGCATTCGGAACATTTACACCAACCTCAACAACTGTGGTCGATACCAAAATATGAATTTCACCATCTGAAAATCGCTGCATCACATCATTTTTTTGTGTAGGCTTCATCTTTCCATGAAGAATCTCTATTATGATTTCACTAGACATCTCTTGTCTTACTTTATTGGCATAATCGACTACATTTTCTGCCTCTATGGACTCACTTTCTTCTACCATTGGACATATAATATATGCCTGATGTCCAAGTGCAACTTGTTTTTTAATAAATTCATAGGCATTTGGTCGATACGATGTATCCACTACACAATTTTTAATTGGAATACGGTTTGCAGGAAGTTCATCAATAATGGAAATATCAAGGTCGCCATAGATAATAATTGCTAAGGTTCTAGGAATCGGCGTAGCACTCATAACAAGCACATGTGGTTCTTTTCCTTTATCCGAAAAATCTTTTCGCTGATTTACGCCAAATCGATGCTGTTCATCGGTAATCACTAACGCTAAATCCTTATACACCACTTTTTCTTGAATCAACGCATGTGTTCCAATAATAATATCCGTCTGTCCTGCTGCAATCTTTTCATATTCTTTCTTTTTAGCACTTGCAGTCATAGAACCTGTTAATAAAGAGACCTGAATCTCTATGCCATATTTTTCAAACATCGCTGTAATAGATTCAAAATGCTGTTTTGCCAAAACTTCTGTAGGTGCCATCAGCGCACCTTGACTTCCTGAATATACCGTATTTAAAAGAGCAAGCACAGCAATAATGGTCTTTCCTGAGCCTACATCACCCTGAATCAGTCTGCTCATTAATCTATCACTCGCCATATTCTCTCGAATCTCAAGCCATGTATGATATTGCGCATTGGTCAGCTTATAAGGCAATTTTGCAATCAGTTCATCCGTTCTTGAATCATTGGGTATTATATGCGTGTTTGGACGTCTGGCATTGCTGGTTTTTAAACTTCTAACGGCAAGTACAAAGATAAAAAACTCTTCAAAAGCAAGTCTTTTCCTTGCTTGTATATAATCTTCCATCGATTTTGGAAAATGGATATTTACTACAGCAAAATTATGTTCAGCCAACTTATTTTTGATGCGGATTTCTCTTGGTATATACTCCATTTCTAAGTTTGCATCAAACAATTCAATAGCCTGTTTTACCGCTTTTGTAACTGTTTTATTGGACAATCCTTTTGTGAGCGGATAAACAGGCTGCATCATTCCTTTTATTTCATTATATTGTGCAATGGTATAAAATTGTGGCTGCTCTAAAATTTTTTGACTATTTTTGATAACTACTCTGCCTCGAAATATATACCTCATTCCCTGTCTTAACGATGATTTTAGATAGGGCATATTGTACCATACACATTTTATTCCCTCTCCTTTTTCATCGCGAACTACGGTACTGATAATTGATAATTTTCCTGTATCATACACATCTATTTTTCTTGCAATAATACCATATACTGCAAGAACCGTAGCTTCATAGTCCGACGTCAGTTCATCGACAAGTATAGGTTCTTCATACACATCATAATCTCTTGGATAAAATTTTAAAAGGTCTTGTGTTGTATATATACCAAGTTTTGCAAACAATTCTGCCGTTTTTGTTCCAATTCCTTTTAATGTTGTAATATTCATTATTTTATAAAATTTTTGTTATTTTTTTAATACATTACTTTATTGAAACTATAGTTTTATTGAATATATACTATCTAATTACTATCACAGGACAAATCCCCGCTCCTTTTACTTATATCTATACGATATCGAAGCGGGAACTTACTGAATAAAATCAAAACATTTCATTTTATTACAATATATAATTATTTCTAAAATATATTCTTTTTATTAGATAATATATATTTAATTAAAAATTTTTTTACACTACTCTACAGAAACCAAATAATAGTATACTGGCTGACCACCCATTTGAAGCTCTATATCCAAGTCTGGATATTTTTCTTCCAGCATAGAAACAACTGATTCTGCCTGTGCCTTTGTAATATCTTCTCCATAATAGACACTGATAAGCTCTGCCTCTTTATTACTCTCTAACATTTTTTCTAACATCTCAATCAGTGTTGCATCAATATCTTTACCGACAGCAATAAGTCCTACATCCCCTAGCCCCATAATATCGCCATTTTTAATTTCTTTTCCCTCAATGGTGGTATCACGCACGGCATAAGTCAACTGTCCTGTGGCAACGGATTTAAGCGCATCCAACATAAATGACTCATTGTCCTTAGAACTTCTTGATTCCTCAAAATTAATCATAGCTGATATTCCCTGCGGAACCGTCTTTGAAGGAATGACTATCAGCTTTTTATCATCAACAATCGATGCTGCCTGCTGTGCTGCCAAAATAATATTTTTGTTATTTGGAAGAACATAAATAACATCTGCATGAATTTTATCCGCTGCATTAAGAAAATCTTGTGTGCTTGGATTCATGGTTTGACCACCCTCAATGACTTCATCTACACCAAGCCCTTTAAAGATATCTGCAAGACCACTACCTGCTGCAATCGTTATAAATCCGTACTTTTTATTTGGTATTTTTGATGATTCATTCTTTTTTTGCGCTTCCGCAGCAATCGCTGCCTGCATCTCAGACTGTGCAACGACCTTTTGATTGTGTTCCTCGCGCATATTGTCAACCTTCATCTTTGTAAGCTGCCCATATTCAAGTGCCTTCTCAAATGCCTGACCCGGATGATTGGTATGCACATGCACCTTAACAATATCATCTAAGGACACACAGACAATCGAATCACCAATTGATGACAAATATTCTTTAAAAGCGTTTTCTGTCTCACTGGTAAATTCTTTTTCCAACATAATAATAAATTCTGTACAGTAACCAAACTTAATGTCTACATTGTCTATCGCAGCTTTGTTTCCTGATACATATGTCAGACTATCTGATTTCGACTGCTGGTCGGATATATTGAAATCGATAACTTTGCCAGTCAATGCATCATACATGCCTCGCAAAATAACAACAAGCCCCTGTCCGCCTGAATCGACAACCCCTGCTTCCTTAAGAACAGGAAGCATATCTGGCGTCTTTGCCAACACTGCCTCTGCATGTTCAATAATTGCAAGTAATGCTTCCTCTATATTATCGGTATCTGCTGCCAACTCAGCAGCTTTTTCTGATATTCCTTTTGCTACTGTAAGAATTGTACCCTCTTTTGGCTTCATAACAGCTTTATATGCCGTTTCTGTTGCACGCTGTGTAGCCGCTGCAATCGCTTCAACAGTAATACAGCGACAATTTGTCATCTCTTTTGTAAAACCTCTCAACAACTGCGATAAAATAACACCTGAATTTCCCCTTGCACCTCTTAGAGAACCACCTGAAATTGCTTTTGCAAGATTTTCCATTGTAGGATTTGCAATCGCACTTACTTCTTTTGCTGCTGACATAATTGTCATTGTCATATTGGTACCTGTGTCACCATCTGGAACAGGAAATACATTCAAATCATTAATCCATTCTTTTTTTGATTCAAGATTCTTAGCACCTGCTAAAAACATCTTTTGTACAAGTGCTGCATCTATTGTATTAATCGCCACAATATCCTCCTTATTTGTCAGATAATAATATTTTTAATATAGATTTTAATCAATTACTCGAACGCCCTCTACAAATATATTAACCTTCTTAATTTCTAAACCTGTAAATTCATTTACTTTGTATTTAACATTGTCTATAAGATTATCTGCCACTGTCATAATGCTGACTCCATAAGATACAATCACATGAAAATCAATTGATATTTTGTTGCTGTCATCTATATCTACACGTACTCCTCTTGTCAGGCTATCGCCTTTCAAAATCTTCACTAACCCATCCTTCATACTTACAGCCGCCATACCCACAATGCCAAAACATTCTATTGCAGCCGTGCCAGCATATCGGGCAATCACTTCGGAATCAATAGATATTGTACCTAATTCGCTGCTTAAATATCCCTTCATATAAAAGGCCCTCCATTTATTCTCACAAACAAGAAACCAATCCATGTATTTTCAAAAACTAAATACTTCAATCATTCTTTTTTTGTATAATCTTTGTTATCCAATTTTTTACATTTTGGCAACTGCTGTGAGGATTTTGCATTTCACGTATCATCGCGAAACATTACATTATTATATTATACTCCAAATTTTACAAAAAATCAAGGCAGACTGTCAATGACAACCTGCCCCTTCATAAAAATTTCTTTACTTTCCAGTCTGTTTTATGCACGCTCTACAAGTCCAGAACGCATACAAGATGTACATACATACATTTTCTTTGCTCCACCGTTTGTCTTAACTCTTATAGACTTTACGTTAGAACTCCACTTCTTGTTTGTTCTTCTATGAGAATGGCTCACAGCGATACCAAAGTGAGCGCCTTTTCCACAAATTGCACATTTTGCCATGATTACACCTCCTTATTCATTGGACATTTTGTCACAACTTTGGATATTGTATCAAAATGTGGCAATAAATGCAAGGATTTTTCTAAATCTTTAAAAAGAAAAAACTTTACAGATTATTCATTACCATTTGGCAAATCGCCCATATCTAGTATATCATCACCACTAGTTGTTATACAATCCTGTGTTTCAAATTTCACAATTTTTAATTCTGGTGCTTCATATTCTATTTTTATCATTTTATTTATTCCTTTCTTATATTTATATACGATATCATTTTACTGAAGTGCCTTTACTGCTGCCTGAACTCCATTCCATGTATTTTCCATCTGACTACCGTAATATGTAACTCCATCAACAACTACATAAGGTCTTGCAACAAGCATCGTATCTTTTTGTTCCTCTGAAATACCAACAATTGCTACTGCATATTGCAATGTATTGTCATCATCCTTAATATATGTACTGCGAATAACCTTTTTACATACAGATTCAACAGAATCCATTGTCAACTCTGTCACATTCTTTGTTTCCATTGTAGATTTTAAAGCAACCAATGTACCGCTTTCTGTAATTGTACCATTAACTGTTGTCTTATCTATTGTTGAACCAAAACGAATGCCATTTTGATATTCTTCTGTTGTCTCACGGTATGATGCACCAAGTGCGCTAACTGGTGATGGTTCAAAGATTAACTGAGATAAAGCTACATCTGCATTGGCATCAATTTTATAGGACTTGCCTTTTGAAACAGACATTTCATATATCCATGTTTGGTCTGCCGCCAAGTACTGAAAATTTTCCTTTCCTTCTTCTTTCTCAATCGTTTCTCCAACTTGTTCTCCATTCACTCTTAAATATGTACTTGAAGCTGATTTTCCGCCTGGCTTATAACACATTTCAATCGTTCCATCACATGGTGCTGTAAATTCAACATAGCTAGTTGAACCTGTATTAATTCTGCAAGAACGCTCATACTGCTTTGTTACACCATGACTTGTAACGGATATATTTTTCAAAGCTACACCTGATTCATCCAAATAATCCGATGCATACAATCGTCCATTTCCTCCAGTTTTCACATAATCAGCCAATCCTGAAACAATCGGACTTCCCTCAATCTCAAACACACTGTTCCCATTGCGGTCCATATACCATCTGTAATATCCAGATATACCTTCAGCCCTTGCCTCTTCCTTTCCTACCATTGGCAAAAATGTCACTGTTAAAATAAAAGCTAGTGACATTGCCAAAAATTTCTTCATTGTCTTCATTGTCTTAAACCTCCTTTTTGTACTTGTTACTTACAAATAATTTAAAAATAATAAACTCATTTTTTCACATTATTTGTAAATAAACATACTATTTTTTGTATTTTACCCCCCCCCTTAAAGTTTGTCAATATTAATATTAATTATCTTGAAATTATCTTGAAATTAATACAATTTTAAGTAAAACATAAAATAAGGAGAAGGACTCTAAAAACAGCTTCCTTCTCCTTATCAATCAACTTATCATTCCAGACTACATTGCCTATATGTATTTATAAATTCTCTATATGTCCAATAATTTTCCCCTCTGCAATTTCATAAATCTCATCTGCCAAAAAATTCAGTTCTTCTG